>CAZYME010000024.1:0-35547 GCA_964648115.1 uncultured Legionella sp. | reverse complement strand
CACGGTACGTAGGCACTTTAGAGAATTTGAGAATATGAATTGTCAACAGACCCTAATCCTCATCCTCCCAGCTCAATGTTCCTCCAGCTTGGTATTCAATAACCCGTGTTTCGAAAAAGTTTTTCTCTTTTTTGAGGTCCATCATTTCACTCATCCACGGGAATGGGTTTTCAGCTCCAGGGTATTGCTCTGGTAACCCAATCTGCGTAAGTCTGCGGTTGGCAATGAAGTGTATATATTCCTCAAACATTTCAGCGTTCATGCCGAGAATGCCGTGTGGCATTGTATCTTTGGCATATTGATATTCCATCTCCACACCATCTTTAATCAATTGAATGATTTCGTTTTTGAATTCTGCGGTCCATAAATGTGGATTTTCAATTTTGATTTGATTGATAACATCAATCCCAAAATTCATGTGCATAGATTCGTCTCGCAAAATGTATTGGAACTGCTCTGACGTTCCTACCATTTTGTTGCGTCTACCCATGGAGAGTATTTGGGTGAAGCCAACGTAGAAGAAAATACCTTCAAAAACCACATAAAATGCAATCAAATCTCGCAATAAGCGTTGATCATTTTCTGGAGTACCAGTGTGGAAATTGGGATCGCCTAAGCTTTGAGTGAACGGTAAAGCCCAAGAGGCTTTTGTGGCAACCGACGGCACTTCACGGTACATATTAAACACTTCTGCCTCGTTCAACCCCAAACTTTCAATAACATATTGATAAGCATGCGTGTGTAACGCTTCTTCAAATGCTTGGCGCAATAAATATTGTCGGCATTCAGGATTGGTAATATGGCGATAAACGGCCAATACCAAGTTATTCGCTACCAGAGAGTCTGCTGTTGAAAAAAAACCTAAATTACGCATTATAATCAAACGTTCATCGTCTGTTAAACCATTAGGGTCATTCCATAAAGCAAGATCAGCGCTCATGTTGATCTCATTGGGCATCCAATGGTTGGCACATGCGGTTAAGTATTTATCCCACGCCCAGGAGTATTTAAAAGGAACTAATTGGTTTAGATCAGCGCGGCAGTTGATAATTGCCTTATCATCCACGTGTATGCGACTAGCACCGATTTCCAATAGCTCAAGACCTGTTGCACCGGCATTCTGTTCGTTATTACGTTCTATAGTGGCACTTGTCATACGGTTCTCCTTAGGGAGTTCATGTCTGTTGTTATTGGCATGCTTCACAATCTGGATCAGTAATAGAGCAGGCCTGAGGTTCGTCTAGTTTAACGGCATTCAGCGCGCCATCAGTAACGGTCGATTTCTCGGCGTTGCTGGCCCCTAAACTGCGTAAATAATAGGTTGTTTTTAAGCCACGTATCCATGCTTGGCGGTAAAGCTCATCCAGTTTTTTACCGGATGGTTTTGCCATATACACATTCAGAGATTGTGCCTGATCTATCCATTTTTGCCGACGAGAACCTGATTCTACTAGCCACATAGGATCAATTTCAAAAGCGGTTGCATAACGTGCTTTCAATTTGGCTGGTATGCGGTTTATCTGTTGCACACTACCATTGAAATATTTCAAGTCATTAACCATGACTTCATCCCATAGCTTCAGTTCTTTTAAGTCTGCTACTAAGTAGGGATTTACCACCGTGAATTCTCCGGAGAGATTCGATTTCACATACAGATTTTGGTAGGTAGGCTCAATTGATTGCGAGACACCACAAATATTGGAAATCGTGGCTGTTGGTGCAATTGCCATCGTATTGGAATTTCGCATACCTTGCGTGCGCACTTTGATACGCAATGCTTCCCAATCCAATTGTTGCGAACGATCTTGCTCGAGATAATGACCCCGAGCTTGCTGCAACAGATTGATGGAATCAATGGGTAGAATGCCTTTGCTCCACAATGAACCCTCATAACTTGAATACTGGCCACGTTCTTTAGCCAAATCGGAGGAGGCTTCAATTGCGTAGTAACTTATTAACTCCATGGACGTATCTGCAAACTCAACAGCTCCTTTAGAGGTGTAATCTAAGCTAAGTGCGTACAGTGCGTCTTGGAATCCCATTATTCCTAATCCAACTGGGCGATGCTTTAAGTTGGAGTTCCGTGCTTGTGGCACTGAGTAATAGTTAATATCAATCACATTATCCAACATACGAACTGCTGTCGTGATAGTACGTTTCAATTTGGCTTTGTCTAACTTGCCATTCTTGATATGCGCTGGAAGATTCACACTACCTAAGTTACAGACGGCAATTTCTTCTTGTGACGTATTGAGCGTAATTTCCGTACATAAGTTGGAGCTATGAATAACCCCGGCATGTTGTTGGGGCGAGCGTAAGTTGCATGCATCTTTGAAAGTGAGCCAAGGATGGCCGGTTTCGAAAAGCATGGATAGCATTTTACGCCATAGTTTAATAGCAGGAATAGTCTTGGCATTCCTGATTTTGCCTTGGCGTGCACGCTCTTCGAAGTCCATGTATAGGGTTTCAAATGCTTTACCATATTGGTCATGTAGTGTGGGCACTTCATCAGGAGAAAATAATGTCCATTCACCTTCCTCGTAAACACGCTTCATGAACAAATCGGGGATCCACAGAGCGGTGTTCATGTCATGCGTACGTCGACGATCATCGCCTGTGTTTTTGCGTAGCTCTAGGAATTCTTCCACGTCACGATGCCAACATTCAAGATAAGCACAGACAGCGCCTTTGCGTTTGCCCCCTTGGTTTACAGCAACAGCTGTGGCATCAGCGACATTCAAGAAGGGCACAACACCCTGTGATTTACCATTGGTGCCTTTAATATGAGCACCCATTGCACGTACTGGTGTCCAGTCATTACCTAAGCCACCAGCAAATTTTGAGAGCAGTGCGTTGTCTTTAATCGCACTGTAAATGCCATCTAGATTGTCAGGTACAGTTGTTAAGTAACAGCTGGATAATTGTGGGCGACAGGTTCCTGAGTTAAACAAAGTCGGTGTAGAGGACATGTAATCAAAGGAAGATAGTAGTGTATAAAACTCGATAGCTTTTTCTTCTTTGTTTTGTTCACGAATAGCCAAGCCCATCGCTACACGCATGAAAAATGCTTGGGGTAATTCGTAACGAACCCCTCTATCATGAATGAAATAGCGGTCATAGAGGGTTTGTAAGCTTAAGTAGGTAAATTGCATATCGCGTTCAGGTAGCAACGCCTGGCTAAGTTTTTCTAAGTCAAATTCACCTAATTTTGGATCAAGCATACCTTGTTGAATGCCATGAGCTAGATAGAGCTTAAAATACGCTGGGTAGAGCGTCGCCATTTCATCGAAAGTTGCTTCACTTTGCATGCCTAATTTGGTTAATGCCTCGCTGCGTAGGCTATCAAGTAACAACCGGGCGCTGACGTAAGTGTAGTTGGGTTCCGTTTCAACCAATGCACGAGCAGCCATGATCAATGCTTTATGAACATCTTCTAGTTTTGCTTGATTATAAAGGTTACGCAGAGCGTCTTTGATAATAGGTGCTGCTTTTACATGAGCTAATTCGCGGCATGCTTCAGCAACAATGGTGTCAACACGTGCTGTATCCAAAGGTTTTAATTCACCATTCGGCATGGTAATCAATGGTGTTTTACTGTCACGAGGCTGTTGTTTTACTTCTGAGTCGCGTGCTTTACGACGCTCTTCTCGATACAAAACATAGGCTCTAGCAACTTTATATTCGCTATGGCGCATTAAGGCTAGTTCAACTTGATCTTGTACATCTTCAATGTGGATCGTGCCACCACTTGGTAAACGGCGTTTGAAGGTTTGCGTAATTTGGCGTGTTAACTCATCAATTTGTTGATAAATACGAGTTGAGCTTGCTGCGTTGCTACCCTCGACGGCGATAAATGCTTTAGTAATGGCTACTTTAATTTTTTCCGCATCATAACGAACAACTTTACCATTGCGCTTGATGGTTTTTAATAAACCTGGCTCATTGGTGTTTATTTCTATTTGGCTGACACGTGACATAGCATCTATCGGCTCAAGAATTTCTGACATATATTTCCTCCGGAGGTGTGAACAACGCCTATTTTTATGACATCTTCCACTTTGATCTAATTATAGCAAAACACAATATATAGTTATTTTAAGCGACTAACTAACAAGATAATGTGTTTTGGAATAAATTTCAAGAGAATAAGTATGGGAATATGCTGTGGATAAAGTGTGGGAATCTTGATAATAACTGCTCAGAGTCCAAGATAGGATGGGTAGATCAATCTAGCCCGTATGGAGCGAAGCGCAATGCGGGAATAGGCGCGCTGTTTGATCTCGCTACGAAGGTGTTTCATTCACTATTTGCCATTAATTTATCCGACTTCTTTTCGCGGCTGAACAACAATCGCATCGCTTACATTCGAGAAGCCATGTACATTGATATTAAAAGAACCCACTTGTGCGACAAGCTGGCTTGAACTACCACCATCAAGATTAAGAGCATCACTGCAATTCAGTGGAGGGGATTGCATCAATTCAGCCAATGCAGTGGTGGTCAGGGGGTTACCCTCTGTTACGATGATAATCACACGCCCATCCGGAGCAATTCCTAAAGCTGAACGCTCAGCATGACCTATTTTTAAAGCAGGAATACGACCATTAACCAGCAAACGTGGGCCGCTTTGTACCGCGAAATCGATCTGTTGATCGCCGCTGTATTTCCGCAGGCTAGATACGTAAGGCTTGTGGTTTTTTGTATAAAAAACCCCCCACCAACTGATGCGTTTCAGCGGGCTGTATTGCTGTTGATTACCAATACGTAAACCTAAAGAGTGGTAGTTATGGTCAAAAAAACCACCATTAATAGCCACCAATGCATTGCTGTGATGCGCAAATTCTTCAACAGAGGCATGTTTCTGGGATAAGGCCTTCGCCATCACTAAATTTAATTGATTTTTGTTAAGATCAATACGAAAGGCATGTATATGAGACCATGGCGTTAATAGATTGGCGCCCAAATCAACATACTCTAGGCCTGGTGCAATCTCTTTCCACTCGCTGGCTTTGGCAGAAAGAGCAGAAAATAACAATAATAGAAGCAAAACAGGTGCTAAAAAGCGCTGAAAATAAGCTATGGCTTGCCTTCGCATATTAATCTTGTATCCTTGTGTGCATACATTCAAACCTGTGGAACTATCATGCGAACATTACCGCAAAATACCAACAGAGGCCAGCTTAAGTCAACTGAAGAATTATTATCAATTATGCAAGATATATTGGCACGCGCCCGCCAACAAGGAGCAACCGATGCGTCGGTTGCTGTTAACCATGACTGTGGCTTCTCCGTTGACGTGCGCATGGGTGAAGTGGAAACCATCGCTTTTAGCGAGGACAATGGAGTCAGTGTGGTTGTCTATAAAGGGCATCGCAAAGGTGGAGCTAGCAGCACGGATACTTCCCCGGCAGCTTTAGAGGCGATGGTTTCAGCAGCGATTGATATTGCGAATGTAAGTGCCGCTGATCCCTGTTTTGGGCTCGCTGATAAAGAGTTGATGAGTACTCAATTCCCTGCGTTGGATCTCTGTCATCCATGGTCGATTGCTCCTAAAGAAGCAATTGAACTGGCGTTAGACTGCGAGCGCCAAGCGTTAGCTATGGATAAGCGGATTAGCAATTCGGATGGGGTAAATTTGTCTACGTATACGTTTAGCCATGGTCATGCAAATAGTTATGGCTTTGCGGGTGTGGTGGATAGTAGCCGTCATAGTATTAGCTGTTCATTGATAGCTAAAAAGGGTGACGCAATGCAACGAGACTATGATTATACAACAGCTCGAGCAGCAGAAGACTTGGTTGCCATTGAATTACTGGCTGATAGCGCGGTGAAGCGAGCGGTGAGCCGTTTGGGTGCCAAAAAAATCAAAACACAAAAAATTCCGGTCATATTTTCATCACGCTTATCCAGTGGTTTATTCTCATCTTTCATCGGTGCAATTAGCGGGTCTAATTTGTATCGTAAAAACTCATTTTTACTGGATACAATAGGGCAACAGATTTTCCCTGAATCAGTGCGCATTTATGACCAGCCTCATTTAATCGGAGCATTGGGTAGCTCACCATTTGATGCCGAAGGGGTGTTGACACGCAATAACGTTTGGGTAGAAGACGGCAAACTCTGTCAGTACGTCCTTGGTAGTTATTCTGCGCGGAAAATGGGTTTGAAAACCACGGCAAATAGCGGAGGCGTTTTTAATTTAACGGTTGACCCCACGGCAGGTGGTTTAAATGATTTGCTGAAAAAAATGGATAGAGGATTGCTGGTGACTGAGTTGATGGGGCACGGGGTGAATGGATTAACTGGTGATTACTCACGAGGCGCCAGTGGTTTTTGGGTCGAAGGGGGTAAGATTCAATACCCCGTCGAAGAAATTACCGTTGCGGGGAATCTAAAAGATATGTTTCGCGCAATTGCTGCTATTGGTAATGATATTAATCCTAACATTGCGACTCGTTGTGGCTCGGTATTAATTGAGCAAATGATGGTTGCAGGGAGTTAGTTTTTATCGCGGAAAATGATACGTCCTTTGGTTAGATCGTAGGGCGTTAATTCTACTTTTACTGTATCGCCAGTTAAAATACGAATGTAATTTTTACGCATGCGACCAGAAATATGGGCTGTAACGATGTGCCCGTTTTCAAGTTCGACACGAAACATGGTATTGGGCAAGGTATCAATAACTTTGCCTAGCATTTCAATATGTTCTTCTTTTGCCATTAGATCTCTCAGGGGTCAAACCAGTAAATCGCAGATAGTGCACTAAAAATAGAAAAATGGCAATTGTTGGTACTGAATTGGGTGGCCTAATTCTAAGAAGGGGTATGTTTTAGTTATGAAAACCCGGATGTCCACTGTGCGGCCATCTAGGCTACGGTCTACATGATAGCGATCGTAGCCTGGTTGACGCGTTAGTGGCAGCCGGGGAATAGGGTTGTTATCCAAAGCTCGAACATCGAATGGCATATTGAGTTTTTTATCCATTGGCTAGGCGTTTTTTATTCCATTCTGGGAACCAGGAGGTTATCCAGATACCGAGTAAGGTTGCGCCATCGGATGCTACTTCGTATATCCATGGGTGGGTTATGGGGAAATATAATTGAAGCAGGCTTAGCATTACACAAAATAGGAAAATTGCTCCCCAAATAGCTGTTAGGTATTGGTTGGTGCGGATGAAGGGAATGCTATCCCAGTATTTTTTTTCAACACGTTCTTTAGCATATTGCTGGGTAAAGGGGGCGCTCACCAATAATGAAAACCATGCTACAGCAGCAAGTGTCCCGTTGGCGAATACACCTGTATGCCTAGCTACCCAGACATTGTGTAAAATTACCACGAAAATGAGCATGAAAAAGAAGAATAAAAAGGTGCCCCAGCAAAGAATAAATCCTTTAAATAAATCTTTGGTTTGGAAAATTACAAAGGTAATGCAGGCTGCAATGATTGCTATGATTAATTTCTTTTCTGAGTGGCCAGATAACAATAAAAACACAATCCATGGAAGGAATCCCTTTAGTATGTCTAGCATTTTTGTTGTCCCTAATTTGTTATCGTAGCCCGCATTCCGCTTTGCTCCATACGGGCTCCATTTGAACTCATTAATTATCCTCGGATTTGTCCGTTACCCCAGATAATCCATTTATAGCAGGTTAATGCGTCCAAAGACATAGGACCGCGAGCGTGCAATTTTTGGGTGCTAATACCAATCTCAGCACCCATGCCAAATTGCCCGCCGTCGGTGAATGCGGTTGAGGTATTTACATAGACTGCTGCTGCATCGATATGATTTAGAAAATAGGTAATTGCCACTTCATCTTCTGAAATAATTGCTTCACTGTGGCCTGATGTATAATGCATGATGTGTTCAACGGCTTTTTCAACAGAGTCTACGGTTTTGATGGACATCTTATAAGATAAAAATTCCTTACCAAAGTCGTCAGAATTTGCTTTATATAGAAGCTGTTTAGGATAGGAAGATGCAAGGGCGGAGTAGCTTAATTCATCAGCATAAATTTCAACATTTTTTTCTGCCAGGGGCTCCACTAACCGATATAAATTCCTCAAGCATTTTTCATGAATAATTAATGTGTCTAACGCATTACATACGCTTACCCGCCTGGTCTTAGCATTTTTTATAATCAAACGGCCTTTCTCTAGGTTACCGCTTGCATCAAAATAAGTATGGACAATACCTGCGCCTGTCTCGATGACGGGTATTTTCGCGTTTTCGCGGACAAAATTAATAAGAGATTGACTTCCCCTCGGGATGCACACGTCTACCAAACCCACGGCGTGTAAAAGCGTATTGCTTGCTTCGCGGTTGGAGGGAAGCAAACAAATTGCGTGGTCATCTACCCCATGCTCCTGTAATGCCTTTTTAATAAGCGATACTAAATATAGATTACTGTGATGGGCCTCTTTACCGCCTTTTAAGACGCATGCATTGCCGGTTTTGAAGCATAGGCTAAAAACATCAATGGTTACGTTTGGTCTTGATTCGTAAATAACCGCTACCACGCCTAGAGGCACGGAGCGTTTTTGAATTCGTAATCCGTTGGGCATGTGTTTTTCATCAAGTATGCAGTCGGGAGTATGTGGCATGGATGCGACCAGCTCGACATCATTTGCAATGGCGTTAATCCTTTCTTCGGACAATAAAAGCCTGTCATATCGCGGATCTTCTTTGGGCATTAATGCTAAATCTTTTTGGTTTTCCTGGATGATTTGGTGACAAGCGTTACGTAAGTTATTTGCCAGGCTTATTAGTACTTGGTTACGTTTGTCCACACCTAGCGCGGATAGGCTGTAGCTGGTTTTTTTAGCAGAGATAAGATGTTTTGTAACTTCATCCATCACAACGATCCTTAAAAAATGGCGGGTTTCAATAATATGTAGGTTGGGTCATTGACCCAAAAAGCGTTTTAATCACTCAGAAAATATGTAAATGATCATAGTGAATAAATTCTGGCTTGGATTTCTGCCCTAAATTATCAGCTAGTTTAGTTGCATCGTATTTAGCAACGCCTACCCCAATTTTTTGGCCATCACGCGTCAGAATTTCCACTAAATCACCTTTCTTAAAATCACCTGCACATTTTTCTATACCCACCGGTAATATGCTAATCACACGTTTATTTTCTTTTAGAATTTCAAGTAAACAAGCGTTAATTGAAATCGAGCCCATTTGTTTATCACTGTAAGCTATCCATCTTTTTATATTGGATTTTTTCTTACTGGGCAAAATGGTTGTGCCCAATTGTTCTTCCTCTACTATGCGCGTAATAACGGAATGTTGATTCACACTTGCTATATGGGTTGTAATGCCCAGCGTTGACATTTTACGAGCGGTTCCAAGCTTGCTTATCATCCCACCTCGGCCATGCGTACTTTTATCTGATGAGACTTCAGGCCAGTTTTTTTCTGGAGTGATTAGAGGGATTAATTTTGAATCAGGATTGTTGGGATGACTTGTATAAACGCCCTCTACATTACTCAAAATAATTAATTTGTCAGAATTCATTTGTGCCGCGATGAGGCCCGCTAATTCATCGTTGTCCGTAAACATCAGCTCTTCTACTGCAACACTGTCGTTTTCATTGATGATAGGTACGATATTTTTTTGATGGACTATTTCACGAAGCAATCTTGCGATATTTAAATAATGTTTTCGGGTTTGAAAGTCTTGTTTGGTAAGCAATAGTTGTGAGGCAAGAATATGGTGTTCTTTAAACATGGAAGCATAAATACGCATAAGTTCATGCTGCCCTAATGACGCTAGAACCTGTTTTTCACCGATGGACGTACCATATTGGCGTCCTAACATTTGATGTGCGACTTTCCGGCCAGAACTAACCGCGCCTGAACTAACTAAAACAATATGATGGCCTGCTGTTTGCAGTAGGGCGATTTGCTCAACCAGATGCCGCATAATGGGCTCAAAGGGTGTGCCATCCTCAGCTAAAATGCTTTGGGTGCCAACTTTAATAACGATTTTCATGTTATTCCCCGCTATATAATCCTTAATCCTAACTGCTTCAAGGTTTTATTAAAACATGTAGCCCGTATGAAGCGAAGCGAAATGCGGGGATCATTAACTTTAATCCCAGGCCATATACGTTTCAGGATTGCTCGGTGCTTCCCTAGGAATTACCCGTTCTTCACGAGCTACTTTCATACCATCGTCACCAGTTTTTAAAGCCTCTTCTAGGCTCACAAAACTAAAGCCATTTTGCTTAAAAAGATTAATAATATCGGGTAAAACGTAAGCGTTCAGCAAGTTAGCGTGGATTAACAAAATCTGAGCTTGAGAAGGTTTGCGGATATAGCGGCTGTGTTCTTCTGCTTTTAGCGTTTGTTGCCATATGAAATCTAAATAACAAGGCTTCAAGACGGTCAAGAAATGACGTCTTTCGCTTTCTGGCACAGATAATAAAAGCTGATTAAAGACAAAGTCTTTGCTATCGATGCTAATCGGTGCAATTTGATAATTTTTTGATGAAAGATAATGCATCACGCGTTCTTTTTTGAATCCATCGCCCATTACCAGGTAGGGATAGCGAAAATATTTAGGCTCTGTAAGAACGGGCGATAAAATTTTGTCAGCTTCAGCGATTTCTTGGATATATCTATCGGCACTTAATCGATTCAAATTAGCATGCGACATGGTGTGATTCCCAAGCCCTAATCCAGCATCATGGAATTTCTGCAAGGTTGGCAAGTTATTCGCGGTGACTTCTTTGGCAATGACAAAACCTGTTGCGGGAACGGAGCTAGCTTTTATTGCATCGATAATCATATTTAAATGAAAATTTTTACTATCTCCGACAAAGGGAAGATCATCAATCGTGACGGCAAGCAATCTTTTTTGCGCAAAACTGATATTGGTGAGGCTAATTAATGCTAAGGCTAGTAAAAGGTATTTTTTAAACAATGTAGTTCTCTTAATTATAATGGGTTTTGCTATGATTAAATTGAGTAAATATTAAACATAATATATGAAAAAATCAAGTCTGAGTTGATGGGCCAAGTCGTGCCCATCAACGCATGCTTTATAGGGCATCCAAATATTTTTCAGCATCTAAAGCTGCCATGCAACCAAAACCTGCAGAGGTTACGGCTTGTCGGTAAACATGATCCGCTACATCTCCGCAAGCAAATACGCCCGGAATATTAGTTGCTGTCGCCATACCTTGTAAACCTGATTGAATCGTTAGATAGCCATCTTTCATGTCTAACTGGTTCTTGAATAACTCTGTGTTGGGTGTGTGGCCAATAGCAATAAAAACACCGTCAACCGCTAGCGTTTCGGACTGATCAGTCAACACATTGCGTATACGAGCACCAGTGACTTTCATGTTATCCCCAAGCACTTCGTCAAGCGTACAATTCCAGACTAATTTGATATTGCCTGTTTTGGCTTTTTCAAATAATTTATCTTGAAGAATTTTCTCGGAGCGCAAATTATCTCGGCGATGGACTAGTGTAACAGATGCGGCGATATTGGATAAATACAGAGCTTCTTCTACAGCTGTGTTCCCGCCGCCAATTACGCATACAGCTTTATTGCGATAAAAGAATCCGTCACAGGTGGCGCAGGCTGACACGCCGCGACCCTGATAAGCCTTTTCGGATTCTAATCCTAGGTAGCGCGCGGAAGCGCCTGTAGCGACGATGAGTGCGTCACAAGTATAAATTTCACTATCGCCGTGTAAAACAAAAGGCTTTTTTTGTAGCTCAACCTGGGTAATATGATCAAAAGTAATGCTGGTTTGAAAACGTTCAGCATGCTGTTGCATGCGTTCCATCAAAGCCGGACCTTGCAATCCTTCTACGTCTCCTGGCCAGTTATCTACATCTGTGGTCGTGGTTAACTGCCCACCAGGTTGCATGCCGGTGATGAGAAAGGGGTTTAAGTTAGCACGCGCGGCATAAACTGCAGCAGTATAGCCGGCGGGCCCTGAGCCAAGGATAATCAAACGATGGTGATTTTTAGTGCTCATTTTCTCTGCCTTACCTTTATGGCTTATGTTAAGATGGCGAATAGTATGACAAAAAACGAAGCTTTAAAATACTTATGGTAAAACAGCGAGCGGGTTTTCAGGCGGCTACCCCTAAAACAGCCTTGCCACATTTCGTAGTTAAACGTATCAGTGAAGGCAGCTTTATTTTAGTGCTGACCACCGCTTTATTTGTATTGCTATCCTTGGTGACATACCACAGTAATGACCCAGGCTTTTCACACGTAAGCCGGCATACTCAAAGTATAAGTAATGCAGGAGGGCAGGTAGGTGCTTACATTGCTGACGCACTTTACTTCGCATTCGGCTATCTCGCATATTTATTGCCGCTTTGTTTTGCCTATGTTGCAGGGATGATCTTGAAGGATCATCGTGCTCTGCGGGTTGTGAATAAACCGATGCTAATGCTGCGGACTGTTGGGATGGGTTTTATGTTAATAGGCGGTTGCGGCTTGCTAAGTTTAGCAATGCCTACTACCTCTCAAGCCATTACGCCCTTTGCAGGTGGGATAGTGGGTAAGGCAACTTCTTTTCTATTAAATAGCGCCTTAAATGTTCAAGGGGCAACATTATTATTGTTTGCCCTGTTGTTAGCCGGAGTAACCTGGCTCACCGGCCTTTCCTGGGTTCGTGCAACAGAGTTAATTGGTTACTACACTTGGGTAACTGCGCGTCTAGCGGTGCATGTAACACGTATCAGCGCGCGAATAGCTTCAGCAGTAGTGGCGCGCATTCCAGCAAGTGATACCAAGGTACCTGTAGTAAAGAGAGCTACTATTAATCTAGGTGAAGTCAAAGTTAAAAGAGAACGATCAGTACCACTTTTACCCCCAGTTACCGTGGTAGTAAAACCTGTGCCGGTAAAAGCCGTAAAAGAGTCATCAACTTTCACTGCGCCAAAAACAGACGGGTTACCCTCATTGTCATTACTCGATAAAGGCAAACCAGGTGCACCCATGGGTGGATATACTCATCAGGAATTAGAAAGCTTGTCCCGAGATGTTGAACAATATTTGTTGGATTTTGGGATTCAAGCTGATGTGGTTGCAGTACATCCAGGTCCGGTAATTACTCGGTTTGAATTACAGTTGGCTGCGGGAATAAAAGTAAGCAAATTGACTGCTCTTGCAAAAGATTTGGCACGCTCTCTATCCGTAACCAGTGTGCGTGTCGTTGAAATAATCCCCGGTAAGACGGTAGTGGGAATTGAGTTACCTAATCAAAACCGGGCAATGGTGTCTCTATCAGAGGTGTTATCCGCGGATGTATACCAGCAAGCCCACTCGCCATTGACGTTAGCATTAGGGGTGGATATTGCAGGACATCCTATGGTGGTTGATTTGGCAAAGATGCCCCATTTACTGGTGGCCGGAACCACAGGGTCTGGGAAGTCCGTTGGTATTAATGCCATGATTTTAAGCTTGTTATTCCAGGCAACCCCTGAACAAGTCCGTTTAATTATGGTCGATCCAAAAATGCTGGAGCTTTCCGTATATGATGGTATCCCACATTTATTAACACCTGTGGTTACTGATATGAAAGAAGCCGCGAGTGCTTTGCGCTGGTGTGTAGCTGAAATGGAAAGGCGTTATAGGCTGATGTCGGCTTTAGGCGTTCGTAATTTAGCTGGATTTAATACGATGGTCACCGAAGCTGTCGGCCGTGGTGAGCCTATAACTGATCCGCTGTGGAAACCGGTGGATTCAATGGATATAGAAGCACCTACTCTACAATCATTGCCTTATGTTGTGGTAGTGATTGATGAATTAGCCGATATGATGATGGTGGTTGGGAAAAAAGTTGAACAGCTGATTGCACGTATTGCACAGAAAGCACGGGCTGCCGGTATTCATCTCATTTTAGCAACGCAGCGCCCGTCGGTGGATGTATTAACGGGTCTTATCAAATCTAATATACCCACACGTATTTCATTTCAAGTTTCATCAAAAATCGATTCACGTACCATTCTTGATCAACAAGGTGCCGAACAATTATTGGGCCATGGTGACATGCTATTTTTGGCACCAGGGACCGGTGCCCCTTTGCGTGTGCATGGTGCTTTTGTTGATGATAAAGAAGTGCACCGTGTTGCAGATGATTGGCGGGCTCGCGGCAAACCAGAATATATTGACGAAATTACTCAACATCTTAGTGACGGGGAGGGTGGTTTCGGTGAAGAAGGGCAAACTACGGAAGAGATGGATCCATTGTATGATGAGGCTGTTGAATTTGTTATTCAAACACGGAAGGCAAGTATTTCTTCTGTGCAACGTCGTTTGAAGATTGGTTATAATCGTGCAGCTCGTATCGTTGAAGAAATGGAGCGTACAGGGGTTGTAGGGCCTTTGGACGGTGGTTTTCGAGATGTGTTGGTGTCAGCTGTGACGGAGGGGTAATGATGAAAAAAATAGCTAAAAACCCGTCTTTGCGAGCGTTAGCGAAGCAATCCAGATCGGAATTCCAATTGAAAATCGTTCTGGATTGCTTCACTTCGTTCGCAAAGACGATATTGTTAAAAATTTTAGCACCTACTTTGTTATTACTTATGTCACAACATGCATGGTGTGATGAAGTAAGCACTACTTTGCAGGCTAAGTTAAATGCAATCCGAACTATGAATGCATCTTTCAGTCAGGTAGTTAAGGCAAAAAAACATGAGGTTTCGCGCTCATCAGGAACAATGGCCTTGTTCCGCCCAGGGCGGTTTCGCTGGGAAACAAAAAAGCCAATGGAACAGCTTGTTATTGCCGATGGAAAGCGTTTATGGATTTATGATGTCGATCTTGAGCAAGTGTCAGTCAAAAAGCAGGAGCAAGGAGTAGGTGGTACGGCCGGGCTATTTCTAAGCGGTTATGACGATACAGTGGCGCGTGATTTTGATGTAACCACGTATAAAGAAGGTGACAAACAATATTTTGATTTACATGCCAAATCGAGCAAGGCAAATTTTCAACGCGTAAAATTGATATTTGTTGGTGAAATGCTTAAAGGTATGGAGCTGTATGATCAATTAGGCCAACATACCGATGTCAATTTAAGCAATATCAAACATAATCCCACATTATCGACGGCATTATTTAAATTTAAGACACCAAAAGGTGTAGATGTGGTGGATCAATGAATGACAATCTCATCGCGCCACCGCTGGCCGAAGTATTGAGGCCTGCTATTCTCGATGAGGTCATTGGTCAGTCCCATTTATTAGGGCCTGGGAAACCACTTAGGTTGGCTTTTGAATCAGGTAGACCACACTCGATGATCTTGTGGGGTCCTCCAGGTGTTGGAAAGACAACATTAGCCAGGTTGATGGCAAAGGCCTTTGATTGTGAATGGATTGCCCTTTCTGCCGTATTTGCGGGAGTCAAAGATATTCGTGCTGCGGTCGAGCAAGCTGAAGCAAACAAAGCTATGAAACGGCATACTCTTTTATTTGTTGATGAGATCCATCGGTTCAATAAATCCCAGCAAGATGCGTTGCTCCCTTATACCGAATCAGGTTTGGTGACGTTCATTGGAGCGACTACTGAAAACCCCTCATTTGAAGTTAATCGGTCATTGCTTTCTCGTGCTCAGGTTTATGTGTTGAAATCATTAACCGATACCGAGCTTCAACAACTGCTATTACGTGCACAAAATAAAGCCATAGCACATTTACAATTTGATGAAAAAGCGCAGGAAAGCTTAATTTCTTATGCAGATGGTGATGCCCGTCGCTTATTGAATTTACTTGAGCAAATCAATGTGGCAGCGGTTACCCAAGATATCACTACGATTAGCTATGAGCTGATTCAACACACACTTACGTTAAATTCGCGCCGTTTTGATAAAGGTGGTGATTACTTCTATGATCAGATCTCAGCGTTACATAAATCTGTACGGGGTTCTAACCCAGATGCTGCCTTGTATTGGCTATGCCGCATGCTTGATGGGGGCGTGGATGCCAGTTATCTTGCTCGACGTATTATTAGAATGGCTTGGGAAGATATCGGATTAGCTGATCCGCGCGCCGTACAATTAGCCAACGATGCTGCTGCCACTTACGATCGTTTAGGTTCACCTGAAGGAGAGCTTGCTTTAGGACAAGCCATTATTTATTTAGCAGTGGCTGCTAAAAGCAATGCTGGATATCTAGCTTTTAATCAAGCTAGTGCGTTTGTGAAAAATGAAAGGTCCCAAGAGGTGCCTATACATCTTCGCAATGCCCCTACATCATTAATGAAAAAATTGGGACATGGGAAGAATTACCGCTATGCTCATAATGAAGTCCATGGTTTTGCAGCAGGAGAGAGTTATTTTCCTGAGGGTATGGCAGATCCACATTGGTACCAGCCAGTAGATAGAGGTTTGGAAAGTAAAATTGCTGAAAAAATGACTTTTTTACGCAAGCTTGATGCACAGGGAAAGAGGTCTGAGTAATTATAAATAGGCATATAGGTATGATAGCAGCAGGACAAAAGATAATGCACCGGTGCTCAGCATTGATGAGAAAATGCTGGATTCCTTTCGCTATTTTTATGATAACCATAGCAATCGTGTTTAGCTTGTTTCGCGCGCTCACCCCTTGGGCCAAACAATACAAAGGAGAGGTTGAGCAGCATTTATCAACACTTCTTGGCCAACCTGTCGTAATCAGCAGTATGGAAACAAGTTGGTATTGGTTTGAACCGGTGTTAAAGCTGAATCAGGTAACGGTTTCGGATCGCAAAGACCAAGTTTTAACATTGAACAAGTTGATGGTGGGGATCAATTTATTTAGTTCACTATGGAATTGGCATATCCAACCCGGTATTTTGTATGTTGACGATGTTCATCTAACGTTGCATCAGATTGATGATAGTTGGGAAATTGATGGCTTACGCCATGATGAGCCGATACCAAAATTAGATGCCGACGCTTACTTGCCGGTATTAGGCTGGCTTTTGGGGCAGCAAAAAATAGTTGTTAAAAATCTTTCTGCCTTGGTGCATTTGAATAATGGTACTTTGCTACCAGTGACGGGGCTTAATTTAACCGCGGTAAACAATAATGGCCGATATCGATTGAAAGCTATGGCGAAATTAGCCCAAACAACGCCTACTTCTCTATTAGTTTTTGCTGATTTGAAACTAGACCCGAATGCTTTAAACAAGGGCAGTGGGCATGCATATTTTTCTCTACATAATTTTTTACCTATGCAATGGCAGGGTTTTTTCCCTAAATCTTCTTATCACTTAGAAGGGGGCAAAGGAAATTTTGAAGTATGGCTTGATGTATTAAAGGGCCAAGTTTCTGGAGTACAGACCAAGTTTAATTTTCGTCGCATTGCTTGGAATAAAGATGGAAATCCTAAGAGTCAATTTATCCAGTTTCTTGGGGCAAACCTAGCTTGGAACCATACGCCTGGTGGCTGGAGGCTGAGTGGTGATCAAATTAAACTTCGCGCGGATGGGGTGCGATGGCCTGTAAATTCATTGCAAGTGAATTATCAGCAATCGCAACAAAATTATCGGATATTTATAAAAGACTTATTGCTAGAACCCATATTGGCTAAAGACATTGAGTGGCCTGAAATAATGCAGCCGGTATTGGCAGTTCATCCGCGTGGTCGGCTACAGGATACTCAAATTGGGTTTCAACATGGGCAAGTGAATTATGTTTTAAGCCGTTTTTCTGATTTGAGTTGGCAAGGGCAGGGGGCTTTCCCTGCTGTCAACAATATTTCTGGCGCTCTAAATTGGCAGCCAACTGGAGGGCGTTTGGAGCTTGACGGAGAGGATACCACTCTAACGCCCAAAGGCCTGCCGCCAGTAAATTTTGCCCAAGCAAACGCTGCATTTGAATGGAAAGAATTAAGCCATGGATTGCGGATTAGTATGGAGCGTTTGGTACTGAGTCATCCTGATTTTATATTTAGCGCTAGAGGTGCACTGGATGAGCCATTTGAACCAGCTTCGCGTCATTTACAGGTAACGGGCGAATTTTCAGCAGACAATGCAGCAAAATGGCTTGCCTATATTCCTTCACAATATCTGAAACCTAAATTGGATCACTGGTTAAAGCACGCTATAAAGCGCGTTGATAAAGTAAGTGGAGAATTAACTATTAATGGCGCATTGGCTGACTTTCCTTTTGATAAACAGCCTGGAGAGTTTTCTATCGCAAGTCGTGTTACGGGTATGGACCTATTGTTCCATAAAAAGTGGCCCATAATTCGTGATATTGATACGAATATAACTCTTAATAAGCGGACGCTGGATTTTGATGTTCTCCATGCCAATCTAAGTGGGATATTGGCTTCTCAAGCCAATTTGCGAATAGATGATCTCGGGATGGATAAGGAAACGTTATTACTCCATGGGAAAGTCGATGTACCAGCTAGTATACTGAAGCATTATATTCTTACCTCTCCGGTTAAAACGCATCTTTCAAAATTAGAAAAGCTGGATCTTAGTGGCCTGCTTGGATTGGATTTACGTCTAGAAATACCACTTTATCCTCAAAATGATGAGGTTTTAGCGTTGGGCGCCATTACTTTTAATGATAATGAAGCGACATTTCATCATGTCTTGAATGACGTGGTAGTTAGCCACCTCTCTGGATTGTTAGAGTTTAATGAACACGGCATTATCGATAGTAAGTTAAACGCGAGGCTATTAGGGGATCCAGTTGCCATTCATCTCCAATCGGTAAGTGTGCCACAACCTTCCACGTTGGTGAATATCGAGGGTGACACGACAATTGATTTATTACGTGAAAAATTTGATTTACCGCTGCTTTCTTTTATGGAGGGGCATTTAAGTGTTGCCGGGCAATTAACCTTAACTGATAATCCGAATGATTTGGACCACATGCAAATTAGTACCCCATTAAAAGGTGTGGGTATTGATTTACCTGCCCCTTTAGGGAAAGTCTCTGAAGAAGCTGCGCCATTGACGATTGATGTTGATTTTAATCCTGATAAAGCGCTCAGAATGCGTTTTAACTATGATAATAGGCTCAGTAGTGATTTTTGGTTTACAGGCACTAAAGGCACTTTTGCTTTAAAAAACGGTACCGTTCAAGTGGGAAATGTACCCGTTAGGTGGAATAAACGGCCTGGCATACAGGTAGCAGGTTCAGTTCCAATGTTTAATTATAAAGCTTGGCAGGACGCTCTCGTTAAACTTCCCCAAGATCTTACCTCTCCAAAATTACTAGATAGTCTCCAATTTGTGGATATGAAGTTTGGTGGCATAGCAATTTGGGGTCAGAAATATCAGAAAGTGGGCATAAGAGCTAACAGATTAGACAAGGGTGCGTGGTCCATCCTTTTAGAGCAACGGGATATTGCGGGCGATCTGCGTTATCAACAGGCTTCCAATACACTATCAGGCCGTTTTCCGCGCCTATATTTGAATAAATCTATCTTGTCTAAACAGGAAAATAATAATTCAGCATCCACACTCAAACCTATGGATTTACCCAATTTAAATTTGACCATTGATGCGTTTAAATTGGGTGAGGTAGATTTAGGTAATGCCGCCATTAAAAGCACTAGCACTAATGCTCAATGGCATCTTGATTATTTCAATATCAAATCACCCACCTATCAATTGGCGATGAAAGGAGATTGGTTGCAGCGTGACGGAAAAAATACTACCGATTTACAAGCTAATCTGCACATTGGGAAATTAGAGGATATCTTGGAGAGTTGGCATATTACTCCGGTTTTAGGGGCGCATAAAGGGGATATGCAGTTTATTGGTGGTTGGCCGGGCGCTATTAATGATTTTTCATTAGCAAAAGCAAATGGGCACGTGTATATAGAGCTTAATGATGGCCGTATTAGTAATCTCAGTAAGGAAGTCGAAGAAAAACTAGGTATGGGTAAATTGCTTAGTATCTTAAGTTTACAAACCATTCCACGCCGGCTTAAATTAGATTTTAGTGATTTATCTCAAAATGGTTATAGTTTTGATACATTTAAAGGTAATTTTATTCTCAAAAAAGGCGTAATGCGGACCGCAGATAGTTATATTGATGGTCCCGTTGCATATGCAAGCATTAAAGGTGATTTCGATGTGGTTAGGCAATTGTATGACGTCGATCTTCATGTGTCGCCGCACATCACTGCAAGCTTACCTGTTGTTGCAACCATTGCTGGAGGTCCTATTGCTGGTATAGCAACCTGGGTAGCAAGTAAAATTATTAATCAAGGCATGCAAACGGTAACGGGTTATACATATAAAGTGTCAGGTCCATGGCGAAAGCCTGTTGTGCAACAAGTGAATATTTTTAAGAAGAAAACGCAAGGATAGGACGCCTATGTGGGTTGCATTAATCAAGCGATATTGGCAAGTGAGTATCTTTAAAGAGACGCCTGCTAATACGCCTTATTCATCATTATTGTTAGGGGCTATTGCCCTGTTTTTCTTTCTCCTGGTAGTCATCCAATGGATGATTGCTGATATTGAAGAAATATTTACCCTCAAAACATCCATGTTGGCTGCGGGCACATTGCTTATGTCTTATGGGATATATACATTTGCTCTATTATTTTTGTTTCGCATGCCTAATCGTACCGTGCAAACTTTAACGTGTCTTTTGGCCGGCCATACCATCGTGCATTTGTTTGCGTTTCCCTTGCTTTTGGTGGCACCCTGGTTTGCCGATGCAAAAATGATTCAACCGTTAGCGTTGCTTGTGGCAGTAGTGTACCTAGTTTTGACATTTATTTTGACGATATGGCAATTTATGATAACTGTACATGTTTACAAACATGCACTAGGGATAGAGTATTTTCCAGCGGTATTAGCAAGTTTTGGTTTGGTAGCTTGTAATATTTTGGTTGTTTCATTTTGGCGATAGATGTTGGGGATGATATGCATTTACATATTTTAGGGGTAAGTGGCACATTTATGAGTGCTTTAGCAATATTGGCGAGAGAGGCGGGCTTCCAGGTTACAGGGAGTGATAGTAACTGTTATCCACCTGTTAGTGATTTATTGGAGGCTCAAGGAATTGCCTTTACTGAAGGTTATGAGGATAGTAAGGAGGCGTTAAAAGCTGACTGTGTAATTGTTGGTAACGCTATCAAGCGCGGTATGCCGGTGATGGAGGCTGTTCTTGATGCAAACAAGCCATATACTTCAGGTCCGCAGTGGCTTGCAGAAAATATCTTACCTCGTTACCGTGTGCTAGCTGTCTCAGGAACTCACGGAAAAACCACTACTACATCAATGTTAGCGTTTATTCTCCATCAGGCCGGCTTACAACCAGGTTTTTTAATCGGCGGTGTAGCTACCGATTTCAACACAAGTGCTTGTTTAGGGCAGGGCAAGTGGTTTGTTATTGAAGCGGATGAGTACGACAGCGCTTTCTTTGATAAACGGCCTAAATTTATTCACTACCGCCCACAAGTAGCGATCCTTAATAATTTAGAATTTGATCACGCCGATATTTATGCAGATTTACCTGCTATCCAATTACAATTTCAGTATTTTTTAAGAACGATTCCAAGCACTGGTGTTGTGATTAAACCACGCGATGATCTTGCTTTAAACGAAGTGTTGGCGAGGGGCCAGTATAGTAATTTGGAAGACTTGGCCTTCACCGGCGATGCAACATGGCGTGCTGAAGTGCTGGATGAAACGGGCCAATCGTTTAGAGTTTGGCACAAAGGTGAGGCAGTTGCGGAAATTAATTGGCCACTAATAGGTCGGTTTAATATTGAAAACGGCTTGGCAGCGTTTGCGGCTAGTGCCCACGCCGGGGTTAAACCCTCTGTAGCTGCAGCAGCACTGGAGCAGTTCACACCTGTTAAACGTCGTTTGGAAGTAAAATCGAATCGTCATGGAGTGACGGTATATGATGATTTTGCGCACCATCCCACTGCTATTGGCAAGACTCTAAGCGCACTTAAACACAGCAAACGACATCAACGCGTTTTAGTTGTATTGGAATTTGCTTCATACACCATGCGTACCGGGGTGCATAAAGAGGAAATGGCACAAGCATTAGCGGACGCAGATATTGCTTATGTATTAAATCCTAATGATTTTTCTCTGGCCGAAGTTACAAGGAATTGGCGTTGTCCTTATCAAATATTACCCACTTCCAATGCCATTATAGATGCTGTGGCTGATAAGGTACAGGCAGGCGATGCGGTATTGGTTATGAGTAACCGAGGCTTTGATAATATTCATCAGAAGTTAGTAGAACGCATTGATACGAAGTTTTAATTTCTTTCGCGCATAGGCGTCAATTTAAGGAAGATTTTTTAAACAACCGTCTTCACTAACGTTTGCAATGACGGCAATTTTCCTTAAGTTTACGCCTATGCCTTAGCGGGAATGACAGGAATTTATGCAACAACGTTAGTGCGATGACGAAATACCAAGCTCTACAACTACTACTGTTTATCCATTACATCTTGATTTATCGCGTATTTTGTGGCTTAATTAAGCGCAATTTATAAAAATTATCAACTTTGCAGATTAAAAATGTTCACTATGAAACAAAAACCATTACTGCTGGACATACTATGCCGCTGACACGAGAGGACTGGGACCAATGGTCACCTGAAAAGCGCAATTTTTTTGCGGAATTATTGATTTGTTATGGTCTTACTGATGATGGTGTACTTTGTATCAACACAGAAGAACGTCAGCGGCATGTGCTGCGGCAATTAAAAAAACAGGAAGAGATTAAGGACGCCGAAATAATTATACCCACTTCACTCGTTGTAAATTACGTGCTTGCTGATGGTTTGCAAGATAATAAGACATTAGGGGAAACGGAAGCGGGTGATTTACAAATTTTATATTTAGAACGTACCCTTAAAATTGCTATGCCTCGTGCTCATAGTGTTCATACATTGCTTGGGGGATCTTATGTATCACAGCAGCAAATCCCCGAGCATTTAACACGGGCTATAAAAGAAAAAATATCAAGCAGCGACGAGCATAAAACTGTAGCGAATTGGGCAAAGTCTACGCTTATACACATAAGTGAGATTAAGGACTTAACAGTTTTTTTGCGTTGCACTATAACCGAGGGGGAAATCTCTCTACTTGAAACACCGGAATTTAAAGAAGCAATTGAACGAAATGCCAGGATTCTATCTGCGTCTAAAAAGTTTCCGATTCCACCTGGTGTTTTAGCAAAACAAATGATTGATCACATTCACATATGTTCAAAACAGCCACATGGGCAAGTTTCATTGAATGTTTTAAGCGCTCCAACTGTACGCACGTATTTAGCTTTGTTTACACCAAAGCAATATGGAAACATATTCAATTGTCTACAAGGTGCTAAGCCTGCGGGGACAAGCGCTTTTAACTTTGGGGTAGTCTCTACAAGTCTGAAAGATCTTCTTATTGAAGGCCCATCTAACTTTGCTTTTTTGTCAGAATATCTAAGCTTATTAAAATTATCAATGTTATTCCCGGGTGTTGCTGGAAAGCCTATTGAAGAAACGAGAGAAATCTTTGAGAATCCTATTCCGGACCAAGCATTTGCGACACCTTTTGTATTAGAAATGCTTCTAGACGTCGCAAAAATTCAGGCTCAAAGAATTAAAGACGCCTCATTGCCCAAGCCTCCATTTTTTATGGATGCAATATGGGATCCTCGTCGTCAGGTAAATGAAATATTAAATATATTGGGGCGTGTACACTGTATTGATCTTTATAATATGGCTGCAATGGTAGGTTTCTCACCTGAAAATGCACATCTTGCTTTTGGCCTTGCATCATGCGAGTTGTTAGATAAAGTTAATCCTGCTCTGAGCGCTTTTTGGAAAGAGGTATTGCCAACCTTGTTAGACGGTATACAGCAATTTTTGGAGCGACAGCATGAGCAAAAAATCGGAAATGCCGCAGCTCTTCTAGAAGAGCAAGTTCAGCCTGCAGGTGTTCATTTGGGTGTTAGACTCCCTGCGGAAGCAGTAGGAGCCCAAAAAGGACCAGGTCGGCTAGGTCTATTTACTACTGTTCTTGCTAAATTTGCGGCTTCACTAGAGGAAAAGGGGGCTAAGCTGTCAACAAAGCCAGGCTCAGGGTCATTCGGCTGATCCAAGTAGTTTAATCTGATAACATATTAGATGTAAGTTGGGCCATGGCCCAAGAAGCGCACTCAGTGCAACATGAAGATCAGGACAAGGATGTGTCGTGGATGTTATCGTTAAAAACCCACCTGGACTATTCACTGCTGTAGGGATTGGGGTTGGTTCCATGATAGGAAGTGGCTGGTTGTTTGCTGCCTATTATGCCGCCCAATACATTGGGCCTGCATCGTTTTTTTCCTGGGGAATAGGTGCTGTTTTAGCTCTGATATTAGCGATGCTTTTGGCTGAAATAGCAGGCATGTTTCAGGATAAAGCACTTTTTACCCGCTTAGTCACAGTTAGCCATGGCAATGCTGATTTTGGGTTTGTTGTTACTATTTCGGGATGGTTGGGTTTAGTTCTGGTTATTCCAACAGAGGCCTCTGCTACTGTTGAGTATTTGAGTACAGCCTTTCCTGTATTCGAGAGCTATTTTATGGTTGATCAACATCACACTTACCTCGGAACAGTATGTATTGTTGGGCTTGTGCTCATCTATTCCATATTCAATTTTTGGGGGATGCGGGTATTTTCCAAAGTCAGTAATACACTCGCGATTTTTAAAATAATTGTTCCTATTTTAACAGCAGTCATTTTGATGGCCGCATCGTTTCATCCCAGCAATTTTGTTTCTCAAGGTTTTGCTCCTTACGGATACCGTCATATTTTAAATGGAGTGGTTGTGTGCGGTATTTTTTACACTTTTTATGGTTTTTCTTTAGTGGCAATGTACGGTAAGGATTTGAAAGATCCCCAAAAAAATATACCCCGAGCATTAATTCTTTCTGTATTAACTTGTTTTATTATCTATTGCTTATTACAAACGGCATTTATAGGTAGCTTACCTACTAGCATGGTGGCTAAAGGGTGGTCACAGCTCAATTTTACATCACCATTAGCGCAACTATTAATCTTGTTGGATATTCATCTGCTCAGTCTATGGGCGGTGGCTTTATACATGGATTCGGTAGTAAGCCCATCTGGCACAGCAATTATTTGTTTAAACTCTGCGGCACAAACGATAACGGGTATGGCTGAGGCTCGTCAGATGCCACAAATATTCCAGATTTCACATCGCTCCCTCGTTTTTACGACGCTTATGTGTTGTTTTACGTTATTGTTTTTTAGAAATTGGCGTGAGCTAATGATATTAGTTAGTGTGTTTCAACTGATATCTTGTAGCTCTATACCTATTGCGTTTACAAAACTCCGCTATAGCAGTTCCCATTTGGGACGAATTTATCGGGTTAAAATGGGCAATGTATTTAGTTATATTATTTTTCTGGTTTTGTCCCTTTTTCTTCTCAAAATTGACTTATTTTCGCTTGTTGTCGCTTTAATTTTGTATATTATATTTTTCTTGGTATATGCATTTAGCCATTACCACTGGGTTGTAAGCAGGGTTTTCAAAGCCTGTTGTTCCTCTTGGAGCATGTTTTTATATTTGGCATTTATATGTCTTTTTGGGTATTTCAACCAACAGGGTATGTTAAAAAGCCCGCTGGTTTTCTTTGTATTCCTATTGTTGACGAGCATGAATTTTTGGCTAATGGTTAAGCAGAAAAATTATCATTAGTGCTGGCCTATAAATGTAGCCCGTATGGAGCGTAGCGGAATGCGGGAATGGCCATGCAGTATGATCCCTGCATTCCGCTTCGCTCCATAGGGGCTAAATGAATCTAATAGTAGATAAAAAAATTATCAGTGGGATCGGTGCGGGAGTCCTACCGCCACATTAATCTATCATTCTTGCTTAAACTGCAGCTGTTTATCCGCCCACGAGACCACTATCGACTCCCCGGGTTTAAACAGGCCTGTTAAGAGCGCTTGAGCCAATGGATTTTCAAGTTTTTGTTGTATAGTCCGCTTCAAAGGCCTTGCCCCATATACAGGATCAAACCCTGCCTCAGCCAAATGGGCTAATGCTTCAGGTGTGACACGCAGGGTGATGTTTTGCTGTTGTAGCCGCTGTCGCAAATACTCAATTTGAATGGATGCGATATTGGCAATTTGTTCCTTGGACAATGCGTGAAAAACCACACTGTCATCAATACGATTGATGAATTCTGGGCGAAAATGTTGGCTAACTAACTCCATCACGGCTGTTTTGATTTGCTCATAACTATTTTTCTCACCCATATCTTGAATCAAGTGTGAACCTAAATTCGATGTCATCACAATCACTGTATTTCGGAAATCAACAGTTCGTCCTTGTCCATCGGTTAACCGCCCATCATCAAGCACTTGCAAGAGAATGTTAAACACATCTGGATGCGCCTTTTCAATTTCATCCAACAAAATAACTGAGTAAGGACGACGACGCACAGCTTCAGTAATGTATCCTCCTTCTTCGTACCCTACATAACCTGGTGGGGCACCGATCAACCTGGCTACGGAGTGTTTCTCCATAAATTCTGACATATCAATCCGCACCATTGCATCGACTGTGTCAAAAAGAAAAACAGCAAGGGCTTTACACAATTCTGTTTTACCGACGCCTGTGGGGCCTAAAAATAAAAAAGAGCCAATGGGTCGATTGGGGTCAGATAGCCCAGCACGTGAGCGGCGAATAGCGTTAGCTACAGCATCAACTGCTTCATTTTGGCCAATTAAGCGTCGGTGTAATGCTTCTTCCATTTGCAATAATTTTTCTTTTTCACCTTCCAGCATTTTTGCTACAGGAATTCCAGTCCATTTTGAGACTACTTCAGCTATCTCTTCTTCAGTGACCTTGTTACGCACAAGTTTGGTGTCTTGAGGCTCTGAGCTTGCTACTTGAGCCAATTGCTTCTCAAGCTCTGGAATTCGGCCGTATTGCAATTCAGACATGTGTGTAAGATCACCAGCCCTCCTTGCTGTTTCCATCTCTAGTTTCGCTTGTTCCAATGCTTCTTTAATGTGGGTAGCACCTTGCAATACCGCTTTTTCAGATTTCCATAAATCCTCTAGATCTGCAGCGCTTTTTTCTAACTCTTTGATACTTTTTTCCAAATCACTAAGACGTTTTTTGGATGCTTCATCGTGTTCTTTCTTCAATGCTTCGCGCTCGATTTTTAATTGAATAAGTCTGCGGTCGAGTTTATCAAGGCTTTCGGGCTTGGAATCAATTTCCATCCTAATTAGGCTACCTGCTTCATCAATCAGATCAATCGCTTTATCCGGTAATTGCCGATCAGTAATATAGCGGTGAGATAGGGTAGCCGCCGCAACAATAGCAGGGTCAGTTATTTCTACACCATGATGAACTTCATAACGTTCTTTTAATCCACGTAAAATGGCAATGGTGTCTTCAACGCTAGGCTCATCAACCAAGACTTTTTGGAATCGTCGTTCAAGGGCTGCATCTTTTTCAATGTATTGGCGATATTCATCAAGCGTGGTAGCACCAATGCAATGCAATTCACCACGCGCCAATGCTGGTTTTAACATGTTGCCAGCATCCATAGCACCTTCCGCTTTACCAGCGCCTACCATCGTGTGTAACTCATCAATAAAGAGGATAATTTGCCCTTCTTGTTTGGATAGATCGTTCAATACAGCTTTTAAACGTTCTTCGAATTCTCCACGAAATTTAGCCCCTGCTATTAAGGCCCCCATATCAAGAGAGAGTAATCGCTTATTTTTTAAGCCTTCTGGTACTTCGCCGTTGATGATACGCTGGGCTAGTCCTTCAACGATGGCAGTTTTACCTACGCCAGGTTCTCCAATGAGCACAGGATTATTTTTTGTTCGGCGTTGCAATACTTGAATAGTTCGGCGGATTTCATCGTCACGACCAATCACGGGATCAAGCTTGCCTTGTTCGGCGCGTTCGGTTAAATCCAGGGTATATTTTTCTAGGGCTTGTCGCTGCTCTTCCGCATTTGGATCATTTACCCCTTCACCGCCCCTTATTTCTTCGATAGCTTTTTCAATGGCTTTCGCGTCACCGCCAGCTTGCTTTAAGAATTTTGCAAGTACACCATCTTCATTAATGGCGGCCAAAATAAATAACTCGCTAGAAATATAATTGTCTTTGCGCTGCTGTGATAATTTATCGGTGAGATTGAGTAAGCGGTTTAACGCATTAGAGATATGGATGTCTCCGCCCGTTCCAGACACTTTGGGTAATCGTTCCAGTGCTTGGTCTATTAATGTTCTAAGCTGTGATAAATTAACCCCGGCTTTTGAGAGAAGTGGTCTGCAGCTGCCTCCTTGCTGGTCGAGCAAAGCTTTCATCAAGTGCTCGGGTTCAATAAAACCATTGTCTCGGCCCAGTGCTAAAGATTGTGCATCAGCTAAAGCCATTTGAAATTTAGAGGTAAGTTTATCCATTCGCATAACAGCACCTATTGTTTTAATTGTTTAGTACATACCGTAAAATGCGGTTAAATTTCGTAAAATCAAGTAGACGGTATGACAAATAATAATTCTGCAGCTGATAGTTCAAATTCACAAGCGTTATTAAACCAGATTGTTGTTGAATACATGCGAGAGCAAAGACGTAAGCGTTTTTGGCGCTGGATAAAGCGGGTTGTCATTTCATTGTTGATTTTATGCGGCGTATATTTATTTTTATTGATGCGAGCCGAATCAGTGAGCTTTCGAGCTAAGCCTCATGTGGGTTTGGTCGATGTGAAGGGCACTATTTTTGATAGTCAGTCAGCAAGCGCGGATAATTTCATAAAAGGATTACAAAAAGCCTATGAAAACAAAGGGTTGAAAGCAATTATCTTGCGTATTGATAGCCCTGGTGGCAGCCCTGTGCAAGGTGATTATATGTATAATACCGTGCGCTATTATCGTAAAAAGCATCCTGATATTAAAATCTATGCTGTGTGCGTCGATATTTGCGCTTCTGCTGCTTACTATGTGGCTGCAGCCGCTGATGAAATTTATGCGAATCCTTCTAGCTTAGTAGGTTCAATTGGTGTGATTTACAACGGGTTCGGTTTTGTTGATACCATACAAAAATTGGGAGTAACCCGTCGTTTGCAAACGGCTGGAAGCAACAAAGGGTTCATGGATCAATTTTCACCAGTTAACCCTACCCAGCAGAAAACATTACAAACCATGTTAGACATCATTCATCAGCAATTTATTAGCAAAGTAAAAGAGGGCCGTGGGAAACGCTTACATATTGATAGCGACACCTTTTCCGGCCTCTTTTGGACTGGTATACAAGCAAAAGAAAGAGGGCTGATTGATGGTTTAGCTAGCAGTGGTCAATTAGCACGAGATATTATTAAAATCGAAGAAGCCGTTGATTATACCTATCAGCCTAGCGTGATGGAGCGTGTGGCAAAAAACATTGGCACGGCAATGGCTGATCAGTTGCCGATAGCTTTGGGTATGCGGCCAGGAATTCAATAAACCCCTGTTCCTTTACAAAAGAGGCCTGAAAGTGGCCCTTGTGTCTCAGGGTCCTGTCGTGCTCGCATGCTGCGCGCGACAGGAGCCCTCCCTTCCGCGGCACCCTTCGTTGAAGATGCGCCAAATAGGTGACTCGGTGGATAGAATGCAAATTTTGCACTCGCAGCCTGGTTGCAAGCAACCGGGCTACATTTTTTTATCGATAATCGGGGAAAGCTAGATACTATTTAGCTACAGGCATAAGTGTTTGCAGCAAGGCTTTAAAAACCTTAGGTGTGCCAGCAATGATATCACCATGCTTTAGGTAATCTTCACTGCCTTGAAAATCACTCACCAAGCCGCCTGCTTCTTGGACTAAAAGACAACCAGCTGCAATATCCCATGGGCGTAAACCAAAGTCCCATGAGCCATCGAGCCTGCCGCTAGCTACATAAGCTAGATTCAGTGCTGCTGAACCTGTGGCCCTCACTCCAGCACATTTTCCTGATAATGCCTCAATTGTGGGTAGATGACGCTGTGTTCGGGTAGTGTTACGAATTGGAAAAGCGGTTCCCAACATTGATGCGCTAAGTTGAGTTTGTTTTGAAACACGTAGCCGGCGGTCATTTAAGCGTGCGCCATGGCCGCGGCTGGCTGAGAAGCATTCGTGTCGTAGTGGATCATAGACAACAGCGTGTTCAATACGGTTTTTTACACGCAGCGCTATAGAAACTGCGTAAAATGGGAAACCATGCAGGTAGTTGTTGGTGCCATCTAGCGGATCAATTATCCATACTGATTCAGCGTCGGCATTGTGCATGCCACTTTCCTCGGCGATAATACCGTGATCTGGATAGGCTTTGTGAATACAATTAATAATGGCTTGTTCGGCTTTAATATCAACTTCGCAAAAGGACTCGTCATTACTTTTAGCCGTAATTTTGATACGGTCAAGCTGTTCTAAATTGCGTACAATGATATCGCCAGCTTGACGCGCGGCACTTATGGCAATATTTAAAAGAGGTTGCATGTGTTATGCTCGTCACAAAACCAAGAATTGTACCACACTCTAGTAATGATGATATGAAATTTGAAACAATCCGCATAATTTTAGTAGCAACTACACATCCAGGGAATATAGGGTCAACAGCCCGAGCAATGAAAACGATGGGTTTGCATCGTCTTTATTTAGTCTCGCCTAAAATTTTTCCCGATCCACGTGCTCATGAGATGTCGGCAGGAGCTTATGATGTATTGGACCAAGCAGTTATCACTGACTCGTTAAAAGATGCTCTTAAGGGTTGTCAGTTAGTATTTGCTACCAGTGCCCGATCACGAGAAATTACTTTACCAGGATTGACTCCTGCTGCAACTGCCCAGTTGGTTGCCGAAACTCCAGAATCAACAGAAATTGCTATTGTTTTTGGCCGTGAGCACGCGGGATTGACTAACGATGAGCTTTTACATTGCCACTATCATGTCAATATTCCTAGTAATCCTGCCTTTAGCTCACTGAATCTTTCTCAGGCAGTACAAATCATGGCTTACGAATTACGGATGAAATTGTTATCACCCGCAATAGACGTTGGAGTAAGTCGCGACAGCCAGGCTACCGTAGAAGAGGTTGAGCAGTTTTATACGCACTTGCAAGAGGTGCTGGTGGAGATTGATTTTCTTAAGCCATCAAATCCGCGCAAGCTCCTTCAGCGTCTGCGCCGATTATATAACCGTGTTAGACTTGAACATATGGAGGTTAATATTTTAAGAGGGATATTAACCCACATTCAAACGGCATTGCGAAAAGCGAGGACGTAATATGAATGAGCAACCCATCTATTTCGATTATATGGCAACCACACCGGTTGATCCTCGTGTAATTGAGGTTATGCTTCAATACATGGGCCCCACAGGCCATTTCGGTAATCCAGCTTCAGCAACACATCTTTATGGAAGAGAGGCGGCTTTGGCTGTTGAGCGGGCTCGTTCTCAGATTGCGGATGCTGTGGGCGCTACAGTCGATGATATGGTTTTTACATCGGGAGCCACGGAAGCAAATAATTTAGCAATCTTAGGGGCCGCACGTTTTTATCAGCGTAAAGGTCGCCATATAGTCACTATGACAACAGAGCATAAGGCAGTATTAGATAGTTGTCGTAAGTTGGAGCAGGAAGGTTTTCAGGTGACTTATTTGTCGCCACAAAGCGATGGGTTATTAAGTCTGGCCTCATTGCAAGAGGCTCTGCGAGAAGATACGGTGCTAGTTTCCATTATGCATGTTAATAATGAAATCGGTGTGGTGCAGGATATTGACTCTATAGGTGCTCTGTTAAAAGGGAAAGGGATTATTTTTCATGTTGACGCTGCACAAAGTGCTGGCAAGTTGGCTATCAATCTCCGTGAATTGCCAGTGGATCTAATGTCTTTTTCAGCGCATAAAAATTATGGGCCTAAAGGAGTTGGGGCTTTGTATGTTCGGCATCAACCGCGGATTCGATTGCAGCCGCAGAGTTTTGGCGGTGGGCATGAGGGTGGCTTGCGGGCGGGTACACTGCCTACGCATCAAATCGTCGGCATGGGTGAGGCGTTTGCTTTAAGTGAGGCAGGGCGTCTTGATGAGCAATCTCGTATATTCCGTCTGCGACAAAAACTGTGGGAAGGTATTCGTGATTTACCTGGTATCTGTCTTAATGGTAGTGCTGATGAGCGTATTGCGGGCAATCTTAATTTTAGCTTTAGTGGTATTGATGGGGGGGCGCTTTTGCCGGCATTAAGTGAGTTGGCTGTTTCCACGACGTCAGCCTGTTCATCCGCTAGTTTGCAGCCTTCTTATGTTTTGTGTGCTTTGGGTTTAAGTAAAGAATTGGCACAAAGTGCTGTGCGTTTGTCGATGGGGCGTTTTACTACTGAGGAACAAGTAGATCGGGCTGCAGCTGTTATTTGTCGACAGATTGAGGTGCTTAGGGCTGGGGCAAGCTCTTTTTTAAACGAAGCCTGAAAGCGGGTTCGGGTGTCTCAGGGACCTGTCGCTGCAGGTATCCCGTCGTGCTCTTCCTTCAAGAGCCTCAGGGCTGCGCGTGACAGGAGCCCTCCCTTCGTTAAATATTGTTTAACATGTAACATTTGTTTTTGTTTCAATAAAAAAACCATTATTGGGGTTATAATATATGTAGTGGTTAAAATATAGGAGTTTGTAGTGAGCGAAGTTATCCAACAATTGGCATCTTCTGTGCCAATTATAACATTTAGTGAAGCAGCTACTAATCATGTTATGTCGTACTTAAGCAAACAGAACGATAGTAAAGGGATTCGATTGTCGGTCAAAAAAACCGGTTGCTCTGGGTTATCTTATGTTGTCGATTATGTTAAAGCGCCCTTGGTGGATGATGTGGTTTTGCCGCTTGCAGAAAATTATTTGATTTGTATTGATAAAAAAAGCTATCCGTATCTTAAAGGTATGGCTGTAGATTACGTGAAGCAAGGGTTGAACTCTAAATTTGTTTTTAATAACCCAAATCAAACGGGTCAATGTGGTTGCGGAGAAAGTTTCACTGTTGAAGAGTTATAGTTATTTTCTGCTACACTGATTTTATAGGTATAAGCTGATAAGGGATTATTCATGCGAAAACTATATTATTTGTTGTTGATATTTTGTACATCTAACTGCTTTGCTCAAGATCGTGAGATTGCAATTACCATTGATGATTTACCATTGGTCGGTTCAAAAATGAATACACCTGGTAATCAGCAACGGTCTACAGAACGTTTTATGAGAATGGTACAGGTTCTCTCGGACAATAAAGTGCCCGCTACTGGTTTTGTGATTGGTGGGGCGATAGAAAAGGGCCAGTGGGAATTTTTAGAGCAATTCCGTAGCGCAGGTTTGTCGATTGGTAATCATACATATTCCCATAAAAGCTTAAATCAAATAGGTGCGGACGCCTATATTGCTGATATTGCTCGTGCAGATAAAGTGTTATCTCCTTTATTGACCGAGCCAAAGTATTTTCGTTATCCCTATCTTGCTGAGGGCAATCAGCAATCAAAACCTAAGGTTCTCGATTACCTGGCGGCAAATAATTACACTGTCGCGCCTGTAACGATCGACAGTAAAGATTTTCGATTTAACGAACAGCTTTATCACGTTCCTTACCGTTCCAGAGAAAGCTATATAGGAAAGATGAAAGGGCGTTATCTTGAATATATTTGGCAACAAACCCTAAGGGCCGAGAAACGCGCCAATGGCCAGCCTGTTAGACAAATACTGTTGATTCACGCGAATTTGCTTAACAGTTATCTATTAAATGATGTGATACAAATGTATAAGCAAAATGGGTATAAATTTATTACATTAACCCAAGCCCTCGAAAATCCAGCCCCAGGGATAACCTATCCAGCGCCCCAAAAGACCCCGGATACCAAGGAAGGGTTCTTACCCGCCACATTGGAAAATCAATTGAAGCCATAAATTTAATGTAGCCCGTATGGAGTGAAGCGGAATGCGGGAATGGACGTGCGGTTTAATCCCGCATTCCGCGCCATACGGGCAAAGAAGTGCTTTATATTTACTTAAGAAAATCCTCCGTAGCCATTTGATACGTGTTTAAAAAATCGTCCTGAACGACCACAGCATGGTCATTAATAGCTTGCAGTATGGCCGATTTTTTGAGTGTCCCAGTTTTAAACTGCCAGCCTTTAGGTAGCGAAAGCTTTGAGCCCAATTGAGAAAGTGAGCCGCTAGTTTGAGGCTGTTTTTCGATGCTGTAAGATTGCATGACGAATACATTGCCTTTAGGGTCAATAAGCTCATAAATGGGTTTATTAGATTGATAGATCCAGGTTGTGTGACGATCAACTTTGTGTTGGCGGTAAGGTGAGTTAGATCGTAGCAAATCAATCATGGGGATACGTAAGATGCCTGCTTCTCGGAATTCTAGCCCTGCCAGGGTCTTCTTAGTGGGGTTAATTAGGCTTGAGTTTGTAAGTCCATCAATAACCCAATACCGCGGCCCATTTAAACGTGCAAAAGAAGCTCCAGTTTCTTTTTTAACCTCGGCAACCGTTATGTTGCTCCAAGTTTTTTCAGGGCAATCATTAAGCCCCCATGTATTGTATACAGCGTAACTTGTAAGTGTTTTGTTAACGATAATTTCACAGTATCGAGTCCCTCGCATATGATTTTTTTCTGCTGCTTCGGATAAAAGTGGAGCAAGTAATAAGATCAAGGGTAGAACAATGTGTTTATTGGTGGAATAAATCGTTTTATTCATAGTTAGTCATCTCCCTATAAGTAGCAAAAATTCACAAAAACATGGCATTTATTGCTAAGAATACACAAATTTATTAAAAAAATAATGCCTATAATTCAAAATTATACGCGCTTAATCTTCCCTTAATAAATGAATAGCATTAAAACAATATTTACACTCTTTGAGATATTTGTTATTATATCACACACGATGTTCGGCCAATCTATGATCGAATAGGCTAATAGACAATTAATAAGTAGTTTTTGGAGAAAAAAATGAGCGTTGTAATGCAGGATGTTCAACAATATAACGAAGCTTTATCACAACAAGTAGTTGGTGCTGTTAAAGGATATCTGAATGCTGTCAGCAATAAAGATGCGAACCTTAACTTATATCAACTGATTGTTGAGGAAGTTGAAGCGCCTTTATTTCGTACAGTAATGGAAATGACGCGTTACAATCAATCAAAAGCTGCCCGTGTTTTAGGCGTAAGCCGTGGTACATTGCGCACTAAACTAAAGCGTTATTTTGATGACGAATTTATTGGTACTCGTGAATTTTAATGTACGCAGCTCTTCCTGAGCTTAGGGGGCTGTAAAAAGTAACTTTTACAGTCCCGTGTACGTTTTATCGCTGGTCTTCTGATAGTCACTCTGATACTATTCCCTACAAAGTCGGTTAGACAATCGCTCTTTTGCTCCGGCAAAAGGGAGGAAAGTCCGGGCTCCATAGGGCAGAGTGCCAGGTAACTCCTGGGAGGCGTGAGTCTACGGAAAGTGCCACAGAAAATATACCGCCTACATACTATTGCTGGTTTATCTAGCGAGCGTATATGGGTAAGGGTGAAATGGTGCGGTAAGAGCGCACCGCGCGGCTGGCAACAGGCGTG
>CAZYME010000023.1:0-40580 GCA_964648115.1 uncultured Legionella sp. | reverse complement strand
ACCTAACTTCTTACAGCGGGTATCTTAGCCCGGATAAATTGTTCCTGCTAGGGCCCAGCATGATTGCGCTATTAAAAATCCAGCAGTAAAGGTAAAAAATGGTTCAACAATCCAATCGATCGTATAAAAAACCATCTAAATCATTAGCATTCATCGCACTGCTGGTTGTTATTGCTTTTGTATTATCTATTTCTCTTGTCGCTACATTGTTTCACAAACATAAAGCCCATTATGCCAATAAAACGTTATCGCTACCAAAACTTGAACCTCAAAAAGCTGAGTCAGATACCTCAGAAGAGAACCATGGATGGACAATCATTACCACTCATTCTGGGGATTCATTAGCAAGTATATTTAAGCGCGCAGGCCTTTCGCGACAAACTTTACAGGCCATTTTGTATAAAAATCCCTATGCTAAAACACTTGCCAGCATCAAACCTGATCAACAGATAAGGTTATTGATTCATGACCAAGATTTAGAAAAATTAATTATTCCCGTATCAAATACTGAGCATTTAATTGTTTCCAGTAAAGGTAAAGAATATTCGAGTAAAATAAAATCTCGAAAAATGGACAGTCACGATGATTACTTAACAGCGACGATTCGCGGTTCTTTATATGGTACTGCTAAACGAATGAATATCTCTTACAAATTGATCCAGCAAATGACGGAAATTTTCAACTGGGAAATTGATTTTGCGAGAGAGGTTCGCTCTGGAGATCAATTCAGCATTGTTTATAAAGCCTATTATATTGACGATAAATTAGTTAACACGGGCGAAATCATCGCCGTAACCTATACCACTAATCGCGGCATTGTACATCAAGCTATACATCATATTAACGCGGACGGTGACTATGATTATTTCACCCCTCAAGGGACTAGCTTAAAAAAAGCGTTTTCACGTTATCCTATAAAATTCAGCCATATTAGCTCAACGTATAGTCTTTCGAGATACCACCCCGTTCTTCATTATAGAAGGCCACATAAAGGGGTCGATTTAGCTGCATCTATTGGCACACCCGTACATGCTACTGGCGATGGGCGTGTAGAAATTATTGACCGCCACAATGGTTATGGAAATATGGTCAAAATCGCTCATAGCAAGCTGTATTCTTCTCTTTACGCCCATCTACTCAGATTCCAAAAGGGCTTGGCTAAGGGTGATCATGTGAAACGTGGTCAGGTCATTGGTTATGTAGGGCAAACAGGATTAGCCGATGGCCCTCATTGTCACTATGAGTTCCATGTGAATCGACAGCCTAAAAACCCTTCGACGGTAGAGTTACCTCGAGCATCGCCAGTGCCTGCCCGTGAAATGGCTTCATTTAAGGCTAAAGCTGGAACGCTTCTTGCGCAATTAAAACTCTACGAAACTGCAAGTCTTGCGTCTGCTAGTAATAAGCCAATTGCGGCAGGGTAGTTATAAATTTTATGCCCCCCCTCGCAGGGCGTTTTTAAATAATTAGCTCTGTTCCTCTTCACAGCATTAAGTTAAAAGACTTTGTCATTTCCGCGCAGGCGGGAATCTATCCCTGACTCAGCCTAGGAGCCAGGGGAGAAATGGATCCCCGCCTGCGCGGGGACGACAGTCTTCGTTAACATAATGACAGTGGGGCCTTCTTCAGCACGAACGGAGCTAATTATTCAACAACGCCCTGCGAGAGGAGAAGGAACCATAAGTTAGCCTACGTAAAAAGATAACGGCAAACGACTACTGTCGCTATAATCCCAGCCAGGTCAGCTAGCAAGCCTGCTGGAATTGCATGGCGAGTTCGTCTAATGCCCACAGCGCCAAAATACACCGCAACTACATAAAATGTTGTTTCCGTACTTCCCATCAATGTAGCTGCGGCTTTCGCAATAAATGAATTGCCTCCATTCTCATGGATTAACTCAGCCATCACCCCCGTTGAGGCACTCCCTGAAAAAGGCCGAATTAATGCCAGAGGAAGTAATTCTGGGGGCATTCCAATCGCGGCCAATAACGGCCCCAGCAATGCCGCTAACAACTCAAAAAAACCTGAGGCACGCAGCATGCCAATAGCTACCATCATGGCTATTAAATAAGGAATAATACTAATGCTGGTATCAAACCCTTGCTTCGCGCCCACTATGAATGCATCAAATACATCAATTTTTTTGATCATTCCATACAAGGGAATACCAGCTATAAAAGCAAGTAAAATCCAATTTGATAGTTGATTAGCCCAAAAAGTCATAAATTATCCGCTTCCTTCATGCGATAGCAAGGTAATTTAGCCAGCTGCTTCACTGCAATAATGGCCACAATAGTTGATATGCTGGTAGCAATTAAGGTACTTAAGATCACACTGCTAGGATGCAAACTACCATTCGCTGCTAAAAATGCAATGGCGGTTGCTGGAATTAATTGTACGCTGGAGGTATTAATCGCCAAAAACGTACACATTGCATTACTGGCTGTATGCACATGGGTATTTAATCGTTGCAACTCTTTCATAGCTTGTAACCCGAAGGGTGTGGCAGCATTTCCAAGCCCCAACATATTCGCCGCAATATTTAGTAACATCGCCCCCATTGCTGGATCGTCAACGGGTACTTCAGGAAAAAGACGCCGCATAACCGGTCGCAAAACACGCGCGAACCGATTCACCAAACCCGATTCTGTTGCGATATTCATGATGCCTAACCACAATGCCAGAATACCGGTTAGCCCCAAGGCAATTTCAAAGCCTAATTTTGCCGAGTCGGTGATTGCAACGACTACATTATCTACACGACCTTGCATAATGCCGACAATAACGGCAAGAAATATCATTCCCAACCAAATTTTATTAAGCACGTATTACTCTCCTTAGAGTGCCATCCAAAAACATATCTGTCTTGACTAAATCCTCGCCACACATTATTTTTCAATATTTCATCGAGGAAAGTAATGCGTCGTCTCAATTTTAGCAAGCGACTTCTTCTTGCAAGCTGTTTCACTTTGTTATCACTACCCTGTATCGCAATTCAAAACAATCCTAGTGAAACAAATACAAATAAGACACTCCAACAACTCTATCACAGCTTAAATAGCAAGCCGATACCAGATATGCCATCTCGTCTTGAAACAATCAGCGCACGATTCCTAGGGAAACCATACCTGCTAGGGGCGTTAGGCGAAGGTGAAACTGGCGATTATGATCAATTCCCCCTATACCGCACCGATGCTTTTGACTGTGAAACCTTGGTTGACACTGTATTAGCGCTAGCCTTTACAAATAACCCAGATCAATTCAAACGTTGCATCAACCATGTGCGCTATCGAGATGGTCATGTTTCATTCATTGATCGCAACCACTTTACTTGCTTGGACTGGAACCAAAACAATCAACGACAAGGCTTTATTAAAGATATCACTGCAACTATACGAAATCAGAATAATCAACCCGTAGTAAAATTTGCAGACGCCCTAGTTAATAAACCCAGCTGGTATGCTCACATGACTACAAAGAACATCCGACTCAATAATGCTAGCCCCACAAAGCAAACCCAACGATTGCAATCATTAAAACGTGAAGGAAACCAACTGGCCACCAAGGTTTCTACTACGCCATATATACCTTTCACCGTTTTATTTGATAAATCTGGAAATGCCAACCAATACTTATTTAAACAAATCCCCAATGCAGCCATTGTTGAAATTATCCGCCCTAACTGGGATCTCACCAAAGAAATGGGCACACATCTCAATGTATCGCATTTAGGATTTGTATTCTGGAAAAATGGAACCTTGATTTTTCGCCAAGCTTCATCGACCTATAAGGGTGTGGTTGATGTACCTCTGATACAGTATCTACGTGACGCGCTAAAAAGTCCTACTATTCGAGGTATTAATATACAAGTTGTGTTGCCACGTTTCTGTAATTCAACCTATATTTGAGTTATTATTTAAAGAAATATAGCCAATTAAACTTCTTAAATAATACTAACTCAGGAATAAAAGGACTTTGTTGTCCTGGAAAAGGATATGGGAATCAACGAGATGCCCAACTTGCTCCTATCAACATAAGAAAACTGATATAGCCATTGAATATAGAGAGCGGGGGCAAAATGAAAAAATTCTCTCCTAATGATGTAATTCAACCCAATGATAAGGCACGTGGTTACTATCTTAGTGCGTTGATAGTAAGTTTTATCCTGTGCATTTTATTCTGGCTCACTGAATCACTCATCCATGCTTATATTTTTCTTTCTGGATCCATTCTATCGCAACTATTCCCTACGAATAAAAATGAGTTGTGGATGCGATTTCTTGTTACAATATTGTTGCTTCTTTGCGGCGTTAGTGTTGCCTATTTTCTTAGACAAAAAAATACCCTCTCAAATACATCAAAGCTTACCTATCGGATTTTACATGCTATAGGCAACGCTGCGTTGATTACAAATCACGAAAATAAAATTATTTTTATAAATCAGCGCTACACAGAAATTACTGGATACACATGGGATGAAGTCGTAGGTAAAAATCCGAATGTTCTGAACTCTGGTAAACAGGATAAAACATTTTATAAGCAACTTTGGGATACACTTCAGTCAAAAGATTATTGGGAAGGGGAAATATGGAATCGAAAAAAATCAGGCGAACTATTTCCCGAGTGGATCAATATCAGTGTGGTTAGAGATAGAAACAATAAGCCTCTTTACTACATTGCGATATTTTCAGACATATCGTTCAAGAAAGAAGAGGAGGAAAAGGTAATACATTATGCTTATTATGACCCTTTAACGAACCTGCCCAATCGCCTGTTTTTTAAAGAACAGTTAAGACAAGCGTTGATGCTCTCTAAACGCAATAAGCAAAAATTGGCTGTTTTATTTGTTGATTTAGATGATTTCAAGAAAATCAATGATAAATTTGGTCATGCAGTTGGTGATGAGTACTTATGTAAAGTTGCAAATTTAATGAAAGCTCAACTAAGAGAATCCGATATCGTATCTCGATTTGGCGGAGATGAGTTTGTTTTACAACTTTCTAATATTCAATCAAAAAAAGCAGCTTTAGAATTTAGTAAGCAATTATCTGTTGAGATTGAAACATCCATGATTCAAATAGAAAATAACCAATTATTTGCCAAAGCAAGCATAGGCTGTGCTATTTACCCCGATGATGAGTTAGAGGCAGATTCGCTAATTCAGTATGCAGATGAGAAAATGTATGAGGTCAAAGCAAGAAGGAAAAAAGCTTGCATTTAAAGGCCATTAATTGCTCCCCCCCTAAATCATATAATAAGTACCGATAGCGATCGTTCTATGATAGGGCAATTGGTAAAACTCGATGTTCAAATTTGCAGAATAGTTTCTGACTAAAAATGCAAACAATTTCTCCTGCCAGAAAAAACGCAAAGATTTTCTCTCGCGTGAAGCAACAACGTTGGGAATTTCAAGCATATAAGTGATGGTATCAATATCCACAGGGAAAGGTAAAATTCCCTGCTCGTTAGCTTTGTTTAAGGCCCTTGGAATCGATATCGTATCCATAAAACCATAATGAAGCGTTACCTCAGAAATATTTTCGTTCAAACAGGATATTTGAAATCGCTCAGGCCACTTGACACGTGGAATATTCTCTACCGTATAGCTCAGGATTAAAATATGCTCCGGCAAAGCACGATTCAATTTAAGAAAATGCAGAAAACTCCCTCCGCTTTTATCATAAACATCTGTAATAAAAATTGCTGTGGCCCCTTGAAGTCGATGCAAACTTTTATAATCAAGCTGCCTGAGAATTTTTGACAGCTGACTTTGTTTCATAGCATAGGTTTTATGTAAATATGCTCGCCCTGTATGCCAAGTATACATTACCAGCGCACATGCCATTGCAAACGTCACAGGAAGCCACCCCCCTGTCTCTAGTTTTTGAAGATTAGCGACTAAAAACACAAAATCGATTGCCCCAAAAATTGAAAACAAACATACCGTAATTACCCCATTCCACTGCCATTTTTTAAGAGCTAAATACATAATAGATATAGTAGTAAGGAACATAACAACATTCACAGCAATGCCGTAAGCATGTGTCAAAGCAGCTGAACTTCTAAAATTTAAAATTAAAAACAGGGTACCAATAGCAAGAATAAGATTCATTTGTGGAATATAAATTTGTCCAATTTTGGCCTTAGAAGTTTGCACAATAGGTAAATGTGGGTATAAACCTAACAAAACAGCCTGTTTAGTCAAAGAAAAAGTGGCTGAAATCACCGCCTGAGAAGCAATAATAGTTGCCAAAGTCGCCATAACCAATAGCGGAAAAGCAAACCACTGTGGAGCTAACAAATAAAAAGGATTGATAATTGCTTCTGGATGAGCCAACAAATTGGCCCCTTGGCCAAAATAATTTAACAATAAACTAGGTAATACTAAAGCGAACCAACTTAGGCGGATTGGCAGTTTACCGAAATGCCCCATATCAGCATATAATGCCTCACCCCCTGTAACGACAAGAAAGACCCCACCTAAAAGCACATAACCCCTCCAGCCATTTTGATATAAAAAATTTAACCCATAAATAGGATTAATAGCCTTCAATACAACGGGGTTATAGAGAATTTGCGATATACCTAATATTGCCAGCGTCACAAACCAGACAAGGATCACAGGACCAAAAATGAACCCAATTTTTTCTGTGCCGAAAGATTGAACAGAAAATAAGGCGATCAAGATGACACACGTCAATGGGATTATCCAATCGGAAAGACTAGGAAGAATTACATTAAACCCTTCAATAGCACTGAGGACAGAAATCGCTGGGGTTAACATACCATCCCCAAGCATCAAACCTGCGCCAAATATACCGATTATAAAAAATACGGACGACCTATCTCCAGTAGCGCGTTTTATTAAAGCCAACAAAGCTAGAATTCCGCCCTCACCATCATTGTCTGCACGAAGTAAAATAACTAAATATTTGATAGAAATAACTAAAATAAGCGACCAAAAAATAAGGGACAGAACTCCCAATACACCTTCTATATTAATCGGCAACCCATCAAGCGACTCACGAAAAGCATATAAAGGACTTGTACCGATATCACCAAAAACAACGCCAAGAGCCGCCAAAGAAAGGGGAAAGATCGCTTGACGCTCAGACGCAACCCGTTTAATCAAGCTTAAACCTTATTTAATTGGATAAAAAAAGGATATCAATCACATGCTTACAAAGCAATTCAAATTCACTTATACTGAAAAAATTGATTTGCTAGGGGAGTGAGATGTTGGTCAAAACCTTCGCCAAACTTGCGGCAAGCGTTCTACTTGCTTTAACTTTAAGTGGCTGCTTCCACCCACCTTTTAATAATTTTAATCCTTATAATCCTGGCCCAAGACAGGTGGCAACTGGTGCAGTAATCGGCGCAGGTGCAGGTGCTGTTATCGGGGCAATAGCGGGTAATGCGCCAGCAGGTGCTGTAATTGGTGGCGTAGCAGGCGGAGCTGCTGGTCTTTATTACAATACTAAACGAAGTCTCATTAAAGCAATAAAAGACGAGGATATACAATACACACAATACGGAAACACTATAACGCTGCTTATACCAACAGATCGTTATTACGTCTTCGATACCCCTCACTTAAATGATATATGCTATCGAGGCCTGAACAATGTCGTCAGGTTGCTCCAATACTACCCGGACTCCCCTATTTTTGTGGCTGGGTTCACTGACGACGTGGGATCACGCCACCATAAACAAATGTTATCCCAAGCCCGAGCTGAAACCATGCTTACTTTTTTGTGGGCCAACAACATCCATGCTCAACGCCTCCGTGCTGAAGGCTATGCTGATAAACATGACATTGGTGATAACAAATGGATTCGTGGCAGTGCGTACAATCGACGCATTGAAATTCAATGGTTGATAAGCCCCTGTAACCAACCCCCACGTATTTGCGCAACCAGATAGTACAAGGAACCCTATTGATGCTAAAGCGCGACATCTCAACAACCAATATCATAATTGTTTCTGCTGGTGGAATGATTGGTTCAGGGTGGCTATTTAGCCCTTTTATTAGTGCACAAATGGCAGGCAGTAATGCCCTTATCAGCTGGATCATCGCGGCTATTTTTATGTTGTTTGTAGCTTTGCCATTATGTGAGCTGGGCGCCATGTTCCCAGTTTCAGGAGGAATGTCTAATTATCCCACCTATACGCATGGACAAGAGATAGGTTTTTTATTTGCGTGGGCATCTTGGCTTTCCTATGTGGTAATGACACCCATTGAAATACAAGCCATCCTGCAATATTCCAGCCATTTTTTTCCAATATTGGTTATAAACGATACATCCGCACTCACCCTTTCAGCCTATGGATACATAGTAGCAATCCTCATCATGTTTTTTGTTGTCATACTCAACTCTTATGGCATAAAGATGCTTGCTGAATGCAATAAATATGCAAGCATCATTAAATTTATCTTACCTAGCATTGCAATCATTGCCCTGCTAAAAAGCGCCCCAAACTTAGGAAATATCAAGCTCCATTTATCGGAGAAAGAAAGTTGGGTGCAAATCTTTACAGCACTCTCTGCTGGGGGGATTGCCTTCGCTTTTGCAGGATTTCAAAATGGTTTGATATTGGCCGGTGAAGTAAAAAATCCACAGCGTAATATTCCGATTGCTATTTTAGGAGCGGTGCTGATTGGGGCTATTTTATATTTTATGCTGCAATTTAGTTTTCTTGCAGCAATACCACAAAAATATCTGACCCATGGATGGCACGCACTGAGCTACCCGGGGGACAGCGGCCCCTTGGTGGGCTTAACACTTATATTAGGGCTTGGGGTCGTCGCCACGTTGTTAATGATTGATGCCGCATTTTCGCCGTTTGGCACAACCCTTGTATATACTGCAGCAACTTCTCGTATTGTGTACGGTATGGCACTAAATAATCATTTGCCCAAAATATTTCTCAAAACCAATCGTCATCGAATACCCTACCTAACACTCTATGTAAATTTTTTAGTGGGTATTTTATCATTTTTACCGTTTCCTGGCTGGCAAAAATTAGTTGCATTTCTTTCCTCGACAAGCATTCTGTCTTATGGGATAGGCCCCATTTGTCTCTTAGCAATGCGCAAACTACAACCTGAAACACACCGCCCTTTCAAACTGGCATGCGCGGTTATGTTATCTCACATTGCATTTTATTTTTGTAATTTAATGCTGTATTGGTGTGGGTTTTCTATTATATGGAAGCTTGATATTGCATTGGCAATTGGTCTGGCGGTTTGTCTTTCTTATCATCGTAAAAGCTTTTTTGCTTGTGGCAATGTTTTATATTGGTTTTTATTTTATATGGGGAGTTTAACGCTTATTTCCTATCTTGGTGCATTTGGTGGAATAGGCCTTTTGCAATTCCCAATCGACCTAGTCTGTATTTTACCATTAAGTATTTTAGTACTTTGTATATCCCAATCGTTGTTAAGTACAGCTAATCATGAACCTATTTTGGGTGATGAGTTACCGGCATAAATAGTATTTTATGCCCTAAGCCAGTTCAACCAATGTGCTCTCCCGGTTTTTTTGCAACCAATTACCAATAAAAGGTGGCGAGCACATGAGGAGCAACCCCAAAATTAATGTAAATTCATAGCGGCCAACGCTGCCCACGTTAATACCCTCTGGCGGCATAAAGCTCACAACCAATGTCGTTAACACACCAATCATACCAACACCGGCAACTGCATACATTCCTAATAGTCCGCCTGGAATACGAAATGCGCGGGGATGGTTGGGAGCTTTAATGCGTAATTTAATGGCTGCTAAAAACATTACGAGATACATCAACATGTAAAGCTGTGCGGCCAACGCTGTTAAAAGCCAATAGGACCCATTCACACTAGGCATAAACAAAAATAAGCTTGATAGCACAGTAACGATAATGGCTTGACCGACCAGCATTGTTACCGGGGCTCCTTGTTGATTGACACGCTGAAATATTGGGGGCAAATTATCATCCTGCGCTGCAACTAATAATCCTTTCGTTGGAGCAATAATCCAATTGCTAACCCCTCCAAAACCACCCATGACCAACATGATTGCAATGATCGGCATCATCCAAGACAGTTGATACTGAGCAAAAAATGCGTCAAATGCCTGCATAATACCCGCAACCAGATTAATATCTTGATGGGGCAATACTACAGCTATGGCAAGCGAGCCGAGAATTAACGTACTTAGAATTATACAGACCGAATAGATAAGTGCCCGTGGAAAAGCACGTTGTGGATTTTGTACGTCATTAGCATGGACAGTAGCGATTTCGATGCCACAGAAAGACAAGATGATAGCTGTCAACGATACCCATATTGAGCGGTCTTGCCAATGAGGCAGAATGCTGGCTGTATCAAACTGAATTTGCACCGGATGACCATCACTAATCCATACGGCCCCCAAACCTATGATCAAGGACATGGGCAATAACAGACCTGAAATGGTGCAAATAGTACTAAAAAATCCAGAGGAACGCATACCACGCAAATTTACAAATGTCGCCCCCCAAAAGGAGCTCACAATAACCATCCATAAAAAATAGGGGTTACTCGCGAGGGATGGATTAATCAAATAACCAATCGTTCCCGCAACGAACGATAAAATTGTGGGATACCAAATCACGTTTTCAATCCATTGTAGCCAGATGGCAAGAAATCCCATTTTTTTACCAAATGCTTCTTTAACCCAGATGTAAATACCACCTTGTTGAGCCCAGCCGGAGGCAAGCTCTGCTGAAACTAAGGCTGTAGGAATAAGGAAAAAAAGCGCACCCAAAATAAAAAATGCAATTAATTGACTACCAAACAATGCAGTGGCCGGTAAGTTACGAATACTATCAACAGAACCTACAGTAATCATAGTGAGAGTGAATACGGTCAGCGCATATTTTTTATGGGTCATTATCGTCCTTCTTTGTAAAAATCACTAAGCGCACAAGAGAAAATAGAATGGACTTACACATTAACTTTTTCAAGTACAAACTGGTATTTATTATAAAGCGATTACCTTAAGAAAACCTTAATAATCGTATAAAAAACAGGCATTATTAGCGCGATACCCTTAAATAAAATCAAGTTGAATAAATTTATGCCATATAGTAAAGTGCAATGTACCACTAAATCTGGTGGTTTTTTTTGGAGATTTTAATGAAATTGCTAAAAATGGCCATAGGTTTGATGGTTATAAGCGGAGGCTTACAAGCACAAGATATTAATATTTCAGGAACCATTTCGCGCACTTTAAAAATACCAGTAGCGCGCTCCTCAAACATTCGAGCTCCACAAGTAGCGGCGACTGAAAAAACCAAACAAATAAAGCTCCTGAAAGTCGAGCTTTCTGAAAAATCAAAACGAATTTTTGCAAATAAAGCTACCGATGCCTTAGCACATAGAGATGAATTTTCAAATAGCGCCTTCGGGGTCTCCGAAAAATTACCTGCAAAGGTACAGTTGGGAATGAACGGGGTTCCTGTTTTAAATCAAGGAAACCACGGCTCATGCGCTATGTTCGCAATAACAGCCGGAATCGATGCCGTATTAAACAAAGGGGACTACATTAGCCAATTATGCCAACTACAAGTAGGTAATTACCTTGCTGCTGATGGTTATACTCCTAGTGGTTGGGATGGCACTATTGGGCGTTTTGTCTTAAGCCAACTGGAATCCACCGGTATTGTTAGTAAGCAACAACAAGTCACTCAAGGCTGTGGTGGTTTAACTGAATACCCGACCAACGGAGAAGATCCAGAATCGGCAATGACGTTAAACGAGTATCACCAAATCAGTGAGCCTTTTGATCATGAGACTGTTAGCTGGTGGACATTATTAGATGTCTTTGATGTGGTCAACGAGCGTATAGATACCTCTGCAACGCTTGCTGAGGTAAAAAAATCGCTGCTAAATGGCGATCGTGTAGCATTTGGTGTGCTCCTCCTCGATTTTGAGCAGGGCATTATGGGTGCTGTGGGCAAAAAAGGGGCTAATTACGATTCATGGGTGTTAACCCCTGAAATTGCCAGAGACGTTTATTTAAGACCGTTTTTTGGTGGCCATGAAATGCTAATTACTGGGTATGACGACAATGCTGTCGCCATTGATGACAAAGGCCGTCCTCACAAAGGGTTGTTGACGCTCCGTAACTCTTGGGGTGAACAAGTAGGTGATCATGGGAATTTTTATATGTCTTATGATTATTTCGTCTTACTCGTTATCGAAGCACAGCGGATTCACAATGCAAGCAATGACCAGGTAGAAGGACCTGATGATGTTAATGCGGTAGCGCAAAATTCTCCAATAATGGAATAAAAACGCAGGCTCACGAACAGATACGGCAAATCTAATGTAGCCCGTATGGAGCGAAGCGAAATGCGGGAGTGGCCGACAGTGTGCTCCCGCATTTCGCTTCGCTCCATACGGGCTAAATGCTTTGATTTCTTTAGCGAAGACGCTTCCCGCTTAACACATCATAAATTGCACTAGGTTGGTTTATCCCCCCTAATGACCCCGTTATTAGCGCGTCAACGCCATTAGGAAACTGTGCGCAGACACCCGCCATATCAATTGCTGGGGCCAGACCGCTTATATTGGCGCTAGTGGAAACTAGTGGCCCATCTGTGCAGAGCCCTCGAGCAATGGGGTGTGAGGTCATTCGAATAGCAATACTTGGATAATTTCCACTTAACCACTCAGGAACATTAGCCGCTTTCGGGAAAACCCATGTGACCGGACCAGGCCAAGTAGCTCGCACTTGCTCCAGAGCACTATGAGGAACTGCGCTAATTAATGGTGTTAGCTGAGACCAATCGGATATCAGCATAATTAGGCCTTTAGCAACTGGACGTTGTTTTAACGCCAATAGTTTCTCTACTGCTTGCTGATTGAATGGGTCACAACCCAAACCATATACTCCCTCGGTTGGGTACGCAATGATTTTCCCTTCTGCCAACAGCTGCCGCGCTTTGTCAAATTCGTTAATAATTTTCATGATGCCGATATAAGTACCTCAAGAATAGAGGAGCCCGGCTCTCATACTAGGCAGAGTGATCCTTCTCCCCCGCGATGGGAGAGGAATCTACAATCCACTATTTGTGCAAAATTAGTAAATTTTTGCCTATATAAGAGTTGCAACCCAAATCAGAGAGATTACTTGCATTATTAGTCGTTTGTAAATATAATGACTGTCTATTTTATGATCAACAAGATTTTTATTTAATCATAAGTGGAAATAAAATGACTTTTTTTAAACAATTATTATCATTAAGCTTATTATGCTGGTGTGGGCTCTCTCTTGCCACTGAACCTACTTTAAGAGATAAAATTGGTCAGATGTTGATTCTCGGCTTCGATGGCAAAACAATCGATATGAGCTCCCCTATTGTAAAAGCGCTCGACCAGAATAACATTGGTGGTGTCATTTTATTTGATTACAATCCTCAAACAAAACAGTTTGATAAAAACATAGAAAGCCCCGAGCAAGTTAGAATATTGAACAAGCAATTAGAATCCGTTAGTCGCGCGGCTAATATTGCACACCACAGAAAAGATTTACCTCTTTTAATCTCTGTAGATTATGAAGGAGGCAAGGTAACCAGACTTAAAGAAAAATATGGTTTCCCCGCAACAATATCGGCAAAAGTATTGGGAAATATGCCCTCCGAAGATGTCGATACAATAGCGCATACAATGGCAAACACACTAAAATCAACTGGTTTTAATTTGGATTTTGCACCTGTCTTAGATGTAGACACTAATCCTGAGAATCCTGTCATTGGAAAACTTGAACGTAGTTTTTCTAGCAATCCTGATGTGGTTGCAAAATATGCCTATTTATTTTCAAAACAATTTTTAACAAATGGTGTGCAATGTGCATATAAACATTTCCCCGGGCATGGTAGTTCAACAGCAGATTCCCACCTTGGTTTTGTTGACGTGACTGACACGTGGCACGAGCAGGAGTTGCGTCCTTATCAACAATTACTAGCGAAGCCCAATCATTGTGGAATGGTAATGACGGCCCATATTGTCAATCAAAAGCTTGACGCATCAGGTGTTCCAGCAACACTTTCTCATACTATTTTAACTGGTATTTTACGCCATGAACTTCAGTTTGATGGTGTAATTGTCACAGATGACATGCAAATGAAAGCAATCGCTGACAATTATGATCTGGAGACAGCCCTAACTCTGGCAATTAATGCCGGAGCAGACATGTTTATTTTTGGTAATCAATTAGACGAAACCAAACAAGATCCTCAGGAAATTATCGATATTATTGAGAAAAAAGTAGCGTCTGGAGAGATTCCAGAAGACCGAATCAATGAGGCATATCAACATATTAGCCATTTTAAGAAAAGCATAATGTAGATCCTGGATCGCGAGCACAAATCTGCCCGTCGTCTTTGCGAACGCAGTGAAGGAACCCAGTGTGCCTGGATTGCCTCGCTAAAGCTCGCAAAGACGGTTGATTTTTAACCAGTCTCTCTTAAATTGACGCCTATCCGCCTTCGCAGGAATAACACCATCCACACCTCATCATGAATCTGATAATCTACGATGGTGCATTAAGACCACAGGTGTCATAGGGGGGGAGCTAGTTGGTTGCCCTATGGGTGTAACCCTCGAATTTTCTGTATCAGAGAAATCAAAAAAAACTCGCTGGCGTTGTTTGAAACTATAGCGAGCTTTTCTGAGTGACTTATGACCATCTCCGACAAGCGCATCATCTGACACAACAGGGATATTTTGCTCCTGTAGCTCTTTAATAAGTCGATCACTAAGATGCGGAATTTGATCATCGAAATACATAAAGAGTGTTTCTTTAACTCTGGCAGAATTTCCGACTGTTGCCAAAACAACTTCTGCCTGCCTTTTTCTAGCCTGATATTCTTCAGGCGGTATGCGTTGCTTACAGTAAGTTACAGGATGATGAAATATTGTAAAAAGCGTTACTGGTGCCCATTTTTTTTGAAATACTTCTGGAAAATAGTAAGATAATTTATGCCCTAACTTCTTAGTAAGCCATTTTTGCGTAATACCCGTGGCATCTTCATGTTGCTTTGCGTAATTAATTAAGCTTATTTTTCGATAATAGCACTCTATTTTTTGACGGCCTTCATCAGAAACTACAGCTTCCTTCATACGTCGGATTTTTTCGACCTGAGCTAGCAAGCCTTGGGCAATAATCTTGAAATATTGCTCCGCTTTTTCTGTTGCCTTAATAAGAAGCATATCATGGGTTAAGTTTTTATGTTGACAGAGAGTTTCTCTGATGATGCATCGAAAAAAATCATCATTAGCAATGCATGTTTTTAAAACATCAGTGATCGCGCTATTTGCCTTTTCAAATATCCGAATACGATACTCCGCCCAACAAGACTCTATATCATTTGGTAACACCGTAGAAAATAACCCTTTCTCTGCTTCTACGAGCACGCCATAATGCGTGCTCACAACCAAATTTTGAACATCTAAAACCAAGCTAGAAAACCTAGCTTCAATCTCTTCAAATGCAGAGGAAGCTAGCTCAGAAATCCTTGCACTAACATTTAATAATTCACCGGCATTTATTGCACTAAGACCCAATTTTACAAACGAAAACGCGAGACTTATTACACCCTCTTTAAACAATATATCCCTCTCTTGCACCCTAGCAATAAATTCCTGTGCATTTGACGCTTGTTTAACGAAAGTCAAAGCAATCGCCTGCAAAAGAAAATCTTGTTGCAGAAGAGCATTATTAAAAACCTGTAGAGGCAAACCCGTAGCACTTTTAATGGACAAGATAAGTTTTTTTTCGCTAATTTCATCAATTACGGGAAATAAATCACCACACTTTCTGTATGCTTGATTGCCTGAGGCAATAACTTGAGACTCAAAGAATGTAAAATAATCCTTATAAACCTCTAAATATGCTGCTCTAACACCAGGAATCGCTAAATACTGCGTCACCTCTTTAATTGAAGCTCGTTGTAAGGCCTCGAAATCAAGCACGGTCTCTGTAGATGCATATTTTTTCATCGGTGAGGACGGGAGGAACGGTGATGTTTTACACGCCATTTTACATAGATTGAACTGGTGGGCGGACAAATGACGTTGAATCAAGGGTAATGCAATAATATTGCTTATCTCTAATGGATCAAAGTAACTGAATAACCCTTCCTTAGTTAATTCGTAAGTCATAGCCTTGTCTCCTTAGAGGATATCTAATTTTCTTATAAGCAATTTCCTATCTGTGCGTTTATAAAATGACAACTCTGGTTTATCATGTCACTTTCCATATTGATCTGCAATGATCTGCTGCAGGGCTTCTATTTCGCTTACCTCACAATTGCTGTTATCATCACAGCCTACGTAATGGAGCGGGCCTATGATGGGGGTTTCCCTAAAAAACAAACAGTGGGAAAAGTGTGTGCCATATTTTTTGGTTGCAGCTTTGTTCTTTATTCCAATTAGTTCGTCTTTAAAAAGCATTTTCATTGTGCTATCAGCAATAGCGATATTGCTAACACCTACCTATAGAAATGCCCTGCCCTCTGTTTTTATTCAACATTGGTGTAAAGCTGCAATCGCCCTCTTTCTTGTGGCTTTATTAGCTTGTCTTTGGAGCCCGGCCGATTACCAGACGCGTTTTCTCTTTATAGAGAAATACAGTAAATTACTTTACTTGCCTCTTTTTGCACTTGCTTTTCAACGCCCCGAGGTTCGAAGGATAGGCGTTCGCATATTCCTACTAGCGATGATTTTTACTTGCGTCGTGTCTTTGATTAGAAATTTTGGGCATATGGAAGCTCCCGATCACCGCCTATTTCACGATCATATTAGTACCAGTTGTATGATGGCTTTTGCGGCTTATTTATCAGGGCTCCTAGCAGCTAATTACATTGGTTTCAGGCGTGTTATGCTCTTGTCATTAGTATTACTCTTTAGTTATCAAGTAATTTTCATTAATACCGGACGCATCGGATATATTATCTATTTTATCCTGATGTTAATGCTTTTAGCTCAAACCCTTTCCTGGAAATATGTCGTTTTAGGGACAGCGAGCTTTTGTATATTATTTGCTTTGTGTAGTTATCAAAGCACAACATTGCAAAACCGCTTACATGAGGCAGTAGTCGATTTAGATCATTACCAGCAAGGCGAGAAGGAAACATCGGTTGGAATGCGGTTGGTGTTTCACAAACATGCAAAATCAATGTTTCTATCTAGCCCCTGGATAGGACATGGGACTGGAAGTTTTTCTCGTCTGTACCAGGCAGTCAATACCGCACCAGCATATAGCTCCATCATGGAGCCACACAGCCAATACTGGCTAGTAGCATCTGAATTTGGGCTATTAGGCCTCGCTGTGTTATTTTATTTTTTCACAACCCTCGTAATAAGTGCTTTTCGCCTACATGAAATGAAACCTGTCATGTTGGGTATATTGGCGTGTTTTTTCCTGAGTAATTTATCTGACTCACAACTGCTTCACTCTGATATAGGTTATTTATTCATTGTATTTAGCGCTCTGTGTTTAGGGGAGCTTATTGAGTCATATCAAGCTCAAACCAGTAAAATTAGTACACAGAATAGAGGTGGATTATTGAGAGAAGCAACACTGTGACAAAAGCCACGTTGATAGTACGCTTACCTAACTGGGTAGGCGACGTTGTTATGGCGTTACCCGCTTTGCAAGCAATGCAAGATAGTGGAATTGAGGTGCTCTTGCATGGCAAAGCCTGGGCTGGCGATTTATTAGCTGCAACCGGTGTGCACTTCCTCCCGTTAAGCAAGAGTTTTTGGCAGTCAACTAAACGCTTAGCAGGAGCAAAAAGCAGCGATAAGGCTTTGTTACTCACCAATAGCTTTTCCAGTGCATTGATGACTCGTTTAGCAGGTATTGCACCTATAGGTTATAAAACGGATAGTCGTGGACTGTTGTTGAAAGCCAGCGTTGCTAAACAACCTGAGCAACATGAAGTGCAATATTTCTGGGATATTGCACGTTTCGCGAGTCAGCATTGGTTTCCATCGTTGCAATGGCCACAGGAAATTCCCGCTAGAATAACTTTGCCTCTTAGTCCTTCGTCCATCGCAAGTGCAAAGCAAATATTGCATCAAGCAAAAATTGACAAACCATTTTGGGTGTTGTGCCCTTTTGCTCATGGGACAGGGAAAGATGGTAAGTCAAAAATGTGGCCACACTGGCGTGAATTATCAGCCAAGTTACACCATGAATTGGTTGTTTGCCCGGGGAAAAGCGAAGAAAAATTGTGCGCAGAATTAGTTCCCGAGGCGACCGTCTTAACTGGATTAAATTTGGGTGAATATGCGGCTGTTCTGGCTGCTGCTGAAATAGTCATAGCCAACGACAGTGGCCCTATGCACATCGCCGCTGCTGTGGGCGCAAACACGCTGGGTATTTTCGGCGTGACTGATCCCCAACGCACTCGACCATGGGGCGCTGATTATATTGGATCTATAGGTCATTGGCCTAGTGTTCTTGAAATCATGGCTCATAGCCAGATTCAAGGATATACACTATCGTAGCCCGTATGGAGCGAAGCGGAATGCGGGATTAAACCGCTGGGCCATTCCCGCATTCCGCTTCGCTCCATACGGGCTAAATTGATATTCATGTCGTTCCCGCGATGGCGCATAGCTGCGCTCCATCCAGACTACAGGCTTGACTCAGCAGATTCATACACTGGATTACCATAAATATAAGTCGCCTTGATATTTTCTTCCGAACCTAAGGTCATGAGGATAAAAAGGAGCTCAAAAATATCCGTGACAGTTTAATGGCGATATTTTAGGTAAGGTGTGGCATCTGCATCAATGACGATAAGGTTTGAACGTCAACATACCAAAGATCGGCGTAGGCTAATAGCACCCCGAAGGAAGTAGCTGCGGCAATAGAGCATAAGATAATTTGTTTGTTTTTAAGCACGATACCTAACGACTTTTTTATAGAGTTGCTATAAACCAAACCATATATCCATGTAATTTTTGCATACAGCGCCCTTGTCTATTATGCGTTTCCCATTATTAATATGCGATTTGGAAAAAATTTGTATTAAATTGATAGCAATTCCATGGGAGCTTTAATCCTTTCTTTTCAATTACTATTTGGATGGTATCCAATTTCGCTAATTCGGGTTGTGGCTTTAGGTAACAGACTCTGTTGGTGCCTATGATTGTTACAAAGTAATATCCAAGGTTACGATCGGTATACATTCTTGGAAAAGTAAAGTATCCGGGGTGTAATTCTAGGGCTACCGGCTTACCCGTGATTAGTATTTTGTCAGAAAATGCGGGCAGACTCGCGGCAATGAGAAACAAGGCCAGTGTACTTGCAATGATATGCTTCACCATAATGCACCTCATTTTGCACTGTAAAAAGTGTTTAATGCTTACATTATAGTCAAGATTTGAGCATTTATAAGCGGAACAAGTGGTTTTTTCGCCCCGGGAGGGGAGAGGGTGCCAGACAGGGCGGATGAGGGGTGATCAAAAATTTATAACAAAACCTATTTTTTATTTGATCTACCCTCACCTGCCCTGTCGGGCATTCTCTCCCATCAATGGGAGAGGAACCTAGGACTCTCTATCTGCGCAATCTCATTGTGATAACTATACTTCACTAATTTGATGAATTACGACTTCTTCTAAAGGTACGTCACCGTGGCCCATGCGTTGGCCTGTTTTTACTTTTGCGATCATATCAACCACATCCATACCTTCCACAACCTCACCAAATACACAATAGCCGAAACTTTGTGCCTGGTCACCGCTATAATTTAAGAATGCATTGTCAGCGACATTAATAAAAAACTGGGCTGTTGCAGAATGTGGGTCCATGGTTCTTGCCATAGATACTGTCCCACGTTTGTTGGGCTTGGCAGACTTTGCTTCATTTTTCACCGGGAAACCAGTGGGCTTTGTTTGCATATCTGACGTTAAACCACCACCTTGAATCATAAAACCATCAATGACACGATGAAAAACCGTATTATTATAGAAACCACTGCGCACATAATTAAGAAAATTAGCCGCAGTTTCGGGTGTGTTTTCCTCATCCAACTGTAGGCGAATGTCACCCTTAGATGTGCTTATTAAAATCATAATATCTCCAATTATTCAGTAATCATTTCTGTATCAGCAAACCACTTATTCGGGGCTGCTAATAAGATGTCGCATTCTAGCACACACATCATGTAAAACATGCACGTTATGAATACTCGCGAGCGCTGTAAACAAATTCGCTTTTTGTTTGAACAAATGATGCAGATAAGCACGCGAATAATGTTTGCACGTATAACATTGACAACTTTCCATTACAGGCGATTCATCATGCGCATAACTGGCTTTTTTAATTTGAATACGCGCATTTTCATGCTCACTGGCAAATCTCAACCAATGCCCCTCTTTCACTACCTCCCCACAATATAAGGCTCCATGACGGGCATTACGAGTAGGAGCAACACAATCAAATATATCGATGCCTTCTGCAACCACATCAAGTAAATCTTGTGGTGACATACCAACGCCCATTGTGTAACGTGGCTTACCCTCAGGTAAAAATTCTCGAACCCAACCAATTACATCAACAGTCGCCTTCATATCAAAACCAATCGTCTCACCGCCGATGGCAATACCGTCAGTATTCATTGCCGCAACAAAATCAGCACTTTCTCGACGCAAATCTTCATAAGCCCCTCCTTGAATAATGCCAAACAATGCCTGTTGTGCGCCATAGAGGGAAGTAGGGTTTTGCTGATGATAAGCTACCGATTGTTTAAGCCAGCGATGAGTTCGAGCCATGATATGTTGTACTTGTTCTCGGGTGCAATTATCGGGGGTACATTGATCAAAGGCCATGATGATGTCTGCACCGATGATTTTTTGTGTTTCTAATGACATTTCTGGTGTCATATGGATGAGGCGTTGTGAGCCTGGCAAAGTAAAATGAGCACCCGTCTCATCAATAGTACAGATCTCTTTGTTTTTCGATAAACTAAAAACCTGAAAACCACCGCTATCGGTGAGCATTGGTCCATCCCAGCCCATAAATGGATGCATACCACCAGCTTGCCGAATCACATCCATTCCTGGCGCGCAAAGCATATGGTACGTATTACCACCCAAAATAATTTGACTGCCTGCCTCCTTTAACTCCTGAGGCATCATATTGTTTACCCCAGCGCGAGTGCCAACCGGCATAAAGGTGGGAGTAACAAAAGCGCCATGAGGCGTGGTAACACGAGTAACGCGCGCTTGTGTGTGGCTATGGCGGTGAATAACTTCACAGTGAAATGAATTCATGGTCTATGCAATCATTAAAATTAGTGGGCCATGATAGCCAAGACGCTTTAATTTCGCTAGTAATTTGTACAGAAATTCAGCGTTTACGATGGGCTTGCCTCAATGACTTGCTCAATAGAAAGAAAACTACTGCACCTGCAATCAGCATCGCTAAAAAATACAGAAAGCCCCAGGCAGCCATAGAAAGCCCTAGTAATTTCCATGTCACTTCAGCACAATCTCCGGCCCCCCAAACCAGTGCATGAAAGACATCCTTCCAAGGAAAATAGCGGATCAGAACATCTAAATCGGGTATGCAAGCAGGGGCTTGGCCTACAGGTAAAGATTGTAACCACAGTTGTCTACCGGCAAAAAACAACCCAACAATCGCTCCCAGCATTTGCAAAACAGCTACCATCCTGCCGCGCTTTAACATGGATAGGCATGCCCCCATGAGACAGAATAAGCTCAATAGGAATATACAAAAACGCTGCATTAAACATAATGGGCAAGGTTGTAATCCACGAGCATATTGCAAATAAAAACCTGTCCCCAACACCAAAATACTTAACAACAATAAAAGACCTTGTACTAATCGATACGTTTTTTCATTCATTGCGGCACCATATATTTTATAGCAGCTTTGAGATCTGCCTCGCTGCATTCTTGACATGTTCCCTTCGCCGGCATGGCATTAAGCCCTTTGATAGCTGACGCGGTTAGGGAATCTAAATTCTGTTTAGCCATCCGAGATTTCCAATCAGCCTCGTCACGAAATTTAGGCGCACCCGCTACGCCATCTCGGTGGCACACGACACAATATTGCTCATAAGTTGCTTGCCCGGGGGGGGGTGTAACCTCCACCTGCTCTGGAGGAGGAGCAGTATTAGCAGCTTGCGCCGGCTCTTCGACACGCACCTTACCAACAGGGCTTATCCTTTGTTGAATTTGTTCGCGATCAAAATCGGTAACTGCATACATCGGTGTCGATATTAACAACCCCAAGAGCGCGATGCGCATGAGAAAACCTGAAAGCGAGTTCATCATAAAATCATACCGTTAAGCGTCTTCCATTTCCATACAAAAATAATTCTCTCAGAGTAATAGCACCAAATTTTTGAACATAAAATATTTCATATTCAATTAATTACTGCGCTTTATAGCCAATTATCTATATGGTGGGAACGCTTTGCCTTGTATAAATCTCCAATCATTAGCTGTATAATGCAAAATTTGACCATTATTTTTCGCAAGGTTCATATGTCAATTATATACTTATCGGGAATAATTACTGTTAATCTGTATCGAAAAACCTGCCAGGAAAACCAGTTGCCTCCAGAACGCGTTGTGTTCTTATTTCCTGGCAATTCAGGGCACCATGGCGCAGACGAAACATTATTTTCGATTAAAAAGGGTGCTGGATTAGCCCAAGCTTCAGCAGCTATTGGTAATGCGGGTTACCCTACGCTAAGCTTACCAACTACTGGTATGGAGCAATGGAGTAATAATGCACTACAACAGCGCATAGTCAAAGCAGCTATTGCAGATTTATATCGTGCAATAGGCGCTGGCTATAGTTTAGCTCTTCCAGTTAGAGCGCATCGTAATAAAGTATATTTTAATGCAGGCTTAAAACACAACAGCGACTATGAACCCAGTTTTTGGGGTGGGGTACAAACTGCTGACAACCTTAACCTTGCAAACCACTACACCAAAGCATTAGATCAATTAGCTGACTTCATTGTCTTACCTGAAGCAGGTAGGCTAGAACTATTATCAGAGGATAATAATAAGGATTTTTTGGAAGCCTACAATAATGGAAAGGGCATGCGTGAAGGCGACCCGTGGTTACAAAATCCATTACATACAGGCAGACCGATAAAGCAGCGTGCCCCTGTGCAGCCCACGGCAGCAGCTGCTCCCCCTGCCGCTGCAGACCCTAATCCATTACATACAGCCAGACCGATAAAACCCCGTGCCCCTGTGCAGCCCACGGCAGCAGCTGCCCCCCCTGCCGCTGCAGGCCCTCAATCTGACCCATTTAGCATAGCAAGGAATCGACTCAATACTGTCGTATTTATAGATGACGAATCTCTGCCTGCAAAAACATTTGAAGCGCTCAAGAAAAAGTTTGATGATTTATCACCTGCTCAAAAAAGAGAGCAGGTAGTAGTTACAGCCATGGATAGTCTCTTTATGTACGCTAGAACACTTGCCCAAACGGCAGATGAAAACTCCTCTATACCAGAAATAGATATGGCACTGAAAACAGCCCGCCAGGCCGCACACTCAAAATTTGCAAGTGACATAAAAGACCTGCCAGGCCATCCGAACAAGTTGATCCAAGGTATTGGAATAAGCTTAATGGTGCTAGGAGCAGCTGTAATAATCGCTTTGGCAGCCTATCCACTCCTGGCTTTAGTATCACTCTCCGCAGTTGCTGTACCAGTTTTAGCAACAGCTGTCAGCGCTGTTACATTGTGTGCTGTAGGTGCTATAGGGATATTTGCCTCACGCTCAAAAGGTGCTCACCACCAAGCTCAAACCCTTGCTAGTGTGTGTTCTGATCTTAATAACCAAACTATCGCAGTAACTAACCCCTTTTAAACAAGCCCTAAGCTTCGTCCATTAAAAGTGCTTCTGCATCTAGCTCTTCTAAGTAACGATTATAAGAGAGTATCTTTTGCTGGCGAATATCAAATGGCGCTTTGCCTTTTAAGTAAGCATAGTAATAGGTTTCATTTGATACAAATCGGTTAGCTGACACCAAACAATCGGACCAGTCTTTCCATTGCGGTACGGATGCTTTTGCTTGCCAAAAACCAGGGATTTTTTCACCCATTGCGAGCTGATCAAGGAGTTCTTGGCTTGCTCCATGACTCAATGCAAACTCCCGGTGTAAACGAGCATCTTCTTCACTTTTAACAATTAAGAAACTGACATCCGCATCATCATCTAACATCATAAAGCTACCGGAATTATCGATAAGATAATATTCAATAATGCCTTTCTCTTCTCGAAGTTGGCGAAAAAAATGACCGAATTCTTTATCGTGCAAACAGCCAGGTGAAGTCACGGACAACATGCGAACAACCATGTCGGACATTGACTGAAAATACTGTAACTGCAAATCATAAATACTTTTAGTGATTTGCTCTATTGCGTTGATATCGCTTTTCTTAACGTATCTATCAATTAATCCTTCGTTAAAGGCAGCAATAGCCAATTTTTCATCTGCCTGACCCGTCAAAAGAATTTTTTTTATGTTGGCATTTTCTATGCGACGACAGAACTCCAATCCATCCATGCCAGGCATAGCATAATCTACAACAACTACCGAAATCTCAGAAAAACGATGAGGGTTATAGACCTCCGCATGGATAGCGGCCAAATCAAGATTAATCGTTTGGTTGGTCAAAGGGCTGTTTTTAGCTTCCGTGTATTCACTCAAGCAATGTTGGCTAACCAGCTCTAGCTCGCAACGTTTATTATGAATGTAATCTAACGCTTTGCGCGGAGCATCAAAGATTCGATAGGCTACTGCCTCATCTAGCTGCAAGACAAAATTCAATAAAAAATCATGGCTGTCATCAAGAAACAACGCCGTACTAGGAAAATAGCAAGTGGGAATCGAAAAATGTTGCATAGCTCCTCCTGAGCTTGTGCCGCTTGTGCACATTAATTATAAAATACCACAATCATGTACTATATTCAAACAGCGGGAACGATAGAATAAATTTTGTATATGGGTGCGCTCCTTCCTCAGCTTTACAGTCTATATTTCCACCAAACCGTTTCATCACCAGTTTACAAAATGATAGACCAATTCCTGTGCCCATGAAGGTAGTTGTATAAAAATGATCAAACAATCGCGATAATTGCAGAGGTGACATCCCTTTTCCTGTATCCTGAAAATATAGGTAATTGTGTTTCTTCCCCTGTTCTGTCCAAATGGTAATTTCACCGCGCTGAGCCGTTGCTATTACATATAAAGCATTTTTCAGTAAATTAAATAACACGTGCTGCATCAATAGCTTGGACCCGTTAAATTGAAAATCTCCCTGCCAATTTACAAGGGCACGTGTACTAGCCGATTGAAAAGGATACCTAGCGATTGCTTCGCTCAAACATTCAGCCATAGAACACGGCTCCAATACACAATTTTCCAAGGTGTTTTCTCGCCCAGCCTTGATAAGTAACATGTCTATAATGGTATTTGCGTAATCGATTTCGCTAATAATGCGCTCACTAACACCTTCAAGCTGGCGCAAGCGATTTTCACGAATAGATGCGGTTAATATCCCATGCTCTTTGGCCAAATTATAAGCACTAAACAACATGGGTGAATAAGTTGCCATGGCTTGTGCTCCACTTCTAATTCCCAGCAAAGGTGTGCGTAGCTCATGTGCTATCATTCCAGCAGCAGCAGCCATCCCAGCTAGACGTTGCTGCTGTAGCATCGCTGTTTTGTAGTTAACTGTCGTGCCTGCCACCACAACAAAAACAACTATTAAACCTATTTCTATGTGCTCATCGCCAAAATAGATGGTTGGAGAGGTTAGGTAATAGCAGAGAAAAGCCAACCCCCAACCTAACACTAATAAAATAGATAAACTAAAAAAATCGACCAACAACACTAGAATAAATATACTGCACAATAATGACATAGCAGAAATAACACTAGCTTGGTTCATTAAAAAGGAATGTGCGAAAAAAAATGGTAAAGCATAAAGAATAGTTAAAAACCAATACCAAGGCATATATGGCTTACTAGCAGCAGGCCAATATGGTGTTAAGATCAAACCCAAACCCAGCAAGCTGCCTATTAATCGTAACCATAAATTTTCATAAGGCTGGGGGAACCATACAGACCAAATCCAATAGAAGAGTGGGAAACCCAAAAACGCCATGCCACCTACTGCAACTAGCTGATGGGAGGAGCTAGAGAGACTCCGTTGCATCGAATGGTCAAGGTAGTTCACTATTTTTTTTATAGATTTCATCTCGATCTGTTCCAATGAACATGAGTAGCCATGTTATTATAATACGTCTAAAACTGGCGTATCGTCATTCATGTCTAAAAAAATACTACGTATCGCTACACGTAAAAGCCCTCTGGCCTTATGGCAAGCCAATCACATCCGCGAATTGCTCTTGCAACATTGGCCGTCGCTCCATATAGAGTTAATACCTATGGTGACCTCTGGAGACAAATTTCTCAATGAAAAATTATCAGCTACCGGTGGTAAGGGGTTATTTGTTAAAGAACTAGAGGAGGCGCTGCTCGACAAACGTGCAGATTTGGCAGTGCACTCGATGAAAGACGTGCCAGCAACGTTTCCCCCAGGCCTATGCCTTGCCGCAATTTGTACCCGGCATAATCCCTTAGATGCACTAGTGAGTCCAGCCTATAAAGGCTTAGATAATTTACCTTCTGGAGCTACCATTGGGACCGCAAGTTTGCGTCGTCAATCACAGCTGCTTGCTGTACGCCCTGATTTAAAGATCAAAACACTGCGCGGCAACATTCAAACACGAGCAGCTAAACTGCAGTCGGGTGAGTATGATGGCATTATTCTCGCAGTGGCAGGTCTTGAGCGCATGGCAATGGATACCATGATTACGGAAATCCTTAGCACGCAAGTGATGCTGCCAGCTTGCGGGCAAGGCGCGCTAGGAATTGAGTGCCGTGTAGAAGATGAGGAGTTAAAACAATTTATTAGTCCTTTAAATGATGCTATTTCTGCGCTTTGTGTCAACACCGAGCGGCATGTGAATGCATTATTGGGTGGTAATTGCCATGTACCCGTCGCCGTCTTTTGCAACCTTGTAGAAAATGCACAGCTACTATTACGTGCGAAGGTAGCAACAATGGATGGCAAAATTGTCATTAGCAATCGTCAATGTGGTCCTCAACAAGACGCAATAAGCTTAGCCGATAAATGCGCAAGCGCTTTATTAGCGAGCGGGGCCGCAGAGTTGCTAGCTGCTCCCCCCTCATCATGAGCGGGCATAACAAGCTCCGGGGCTTGCGCGTTCTCAATACTCGGCCATTAGAACAAGGCAAGATCTTAAGCCAAGCAATTCATGAAGCTGGTGGAACGTCTGTAGACTTCCCTACCTTAGCCATTGAACCCGTATCCACTGACTGGTTAGAAGCGTTGCCGAGTTTATCCGAGGTGCAACATGCCATTTTTATTAGTAGCAATGCAGCTCAGCACTTTTGCGCCAAATTAAAGGATCGAGGATTACGATGGCCCTCTACAATACAAACGACTGCCATCGGCAAAGCGAGTGCTGCAGCATTAGTAAAATGGGGTATACGTGTTGATAACACTCCTTCTAAGGCTGACAGTGAGCATCTTTTGCAACTAGACTCGCTGCAAGACGTGAGGAATCAGACTATATTGTTAATCAAGGGCGAAGGAGGAAGAGAGGAGATAACAAATACATTACTGCAGCGCAATGCAAACGTGATCTCGGTAGAGGTTTATCGCCGCATTTTACCCACTGCCAACCCACAATATACTCATTCACTGTGGCATGATAACGTCGTGGATATTATACTGTTTACAAGCCAACAAGCGATGAACAATCTTTTTATATTGTTGAAAGAGGATGCCCACACCTGGATTCGCAGAACACCATGCTTGGTTATCAGTGAACGTTTAGCTGAAGAGGCTTCGCAACTAGGTATACAGACTATTATAGTTAGCCACTACGATACCATAGTTAGTGCACTTGAATTTTACAACCAAGGATTAACCCATGACAAACAGCACTGATGCGAAGATTCCATCGTCATCTACAGAACCACAAGCCTGTGGTGAAAATAATAAACACCGGTGTTTCATAAGCGCAGTGATCATCGTCATCGCAGTAGCCTGCTCCATCTATGCCATATATACGAATCTGCAATTTCGCCAGGTAACCACTCAACAAATAAATACTCTACTCAGTCAAATTAACACCTTGAAGCAACAACAAAACGATAATGAAACACAGATAGACAGCACGATGAAAGTTGTCAACGCATCGCAAGAGAAACTCCATAACAAAATAAATACTCTGGATAGAAGCCTACAAAATGCTGTTCAGCAGCGCTTATATCAAACAAAAGATTGGCTGCTCCTTAAAGCACGTTATTGTCTTGAGTTGGCACAAATTAACGCTCACTGGAGTGACAACACGGATACAACTGTGGCCATCTTACAGCAAGCTGATGCACTATTGGCCGATGTGCACGATCAACGCTCCTTTCTCGTAAGGCAAGCCATCAGCAAAGAAATAACCCTATTACAAACCATGCCTAAAATTGATACCGCAGGCTTGCTTAGCAAGTTAGATGCTGCTCAAAGTGTGATAGCTAATTTAGAACTTAAACCCACCATCGCTGCAGCGGAAAAAATTACTACTCCCAAGGCAACCTCCTCAGCCTGGCGCGAACGTTTGAAAGAAAGTGTTGGATTACTTGAAAAACTCGTTGTTGTGCGTCGTCATGATGAAGATATTCTCCCGTTACCCTCACCAGCATATGAATCTATGCTACGCGAAGGTATCCGTTTAAATTTGCAAGAAGCACAGTGGGCAGCATTACAAAACAACGAAGCTATTTACCAATTTTCATTAGCTCAAGCGCTTAAAAATATTAACCGAGCCTTTGAGCCAAACACTGCAGTGAGCGATGCACTTGTTAAACAATTGCAAAGCTTACAACAGATACACCTTATCCAACAAAAACCTATTCTAGAGCAGTCATTGCCCTTACTGAATCAGCTCATTGAATCCAAAAATACACTGGTGCCCGCAGCAGGAGAAACCCCATAATGATTCGAGCCTTATTGATTTTTCTATTATTGCTATCGTCAGTATGGCTAGGTATACAATTACAACACGACCCTGGCTATCTTTTGATAGCAATTCATCATTGGACTATTGAAACGACTGTTTGGGTCGCCATTGTGGGTTTGATGTTGGTGTTTATTGTCTTACATACGCTGTTACTATGGTTACATTGGATGATTCATCTTCCCGCTTCATGGAGCAGTTGGCGGGCTAGACGTCGTGTTCAACATGCTCAAGCCACAACACGACAAGGCCTTATTGAGTTTAGTGAGGGACATTGGCAACAAGCTAAAAACCACTTGATTAAAGCATTGCCTGATACAGAAACGCCGCTACTTAACTATTTAACTGCCGCTCGAGCAGCCCAAGAGATGGGCGATAATAAGCTTCGTGATGATTATTTACGAGAAGCGCAACAATCCATGCCTGAAGCAAAAATAGCCGTGGAGTTAACCCAAGCCCAATTACAACTCGCCAACCACCAATGGGAACAAGCCCTGGCAACATTGCGGCATTTACAAGACTTAGCCCCTCATCATCCGTATGTCCTGAAATTATTAATGCAACTTTATGAAGAAGTGAAAGATTGGCCGCAATTAATTGCACTTTTACCTGAGTTAAAACGCAACCAGGTTGTGTCAGGGAATGCTTATCAACGGCTGCAACATCAGGCGTATCTTCAAGGCCTTGTCGATCTCATTAAACAAGATCAATCACAAGCTCTCATCGATTACATCGCCGCATTACCTAAAAATTTAAGTCATGACCATGAATTGATGGCGGAGTACAGTCGCTATTTGTTAAATAAAAATCAAGATGCAAAAGCAGAAGCGTTGTTGCGGCGCTGCCTTAGCAACGAGTTTAATGAACAACTGATTGATATCTATGGCCAAATTAATTGCAACGATACGCAACTCAGTTTTGCTGAGTCACTATTGAAAGGTCAATCTCATTCTGCTGCTTTGTTTTTATGCTTGGGTCGTTTAGGCAAAATTCAAAATTTATGGGGTAAGGCCAAAATGTATTTTGAGCAAAGCATTGAATTTGGAGCAACACCGGAAACTTATATGGAGTTAGGAAAACTTCTTGAGCAACTGAACGATCCCACGGGTGCGTGTGATGCATACCGTCGAGGTTTGCTGTTGGCAACAAAACAATAAGGACCCAGGTGGGCGCGCTTCGCTCTACCCACCCTACAATGCTTCTTTACGTTGACGCCTATGCGCTCCAATTCTGTCATGGATGAATGGTGTGACTTTAGATTTTTCATTTCCTGATTCAAATGCCGCTTCTGGAGATGACACTTTTGGTCAAAATCCTTTTTTTAGTTGACCAGGTTAACGTATCTTTGGTTGTGGAAATCCGGATATCCGCTTTGCGGCCATCCAGGCTACGATCGTTATCGTGTAGATCGTAGCCTGGAGCAGTCGCTACGAAAAATAATAGCTCAAACCTATGGTCACAGCATTGGAAGAAATTGATCTAAGAGCTGCAGCATTGGTAACTGACAGTGTGCCATTATTAAGCCTATAACCTAAGAGCCCTACGCTCGAAGTAATACCATTATTTGTCACACCCGTTGTACTAATCTTACCGTAATCCACATGTATATAATCCATTCTTAGTGAGTATTTAGGGCTAAAATGATATTCAAATCCCCCACCTAAACGCAGAGCAATTTTGTTGATAGTAGTGGAAGAGCTCAACTCAAAAAAATTGTTACTCTCACTTCTCGACGCTACATACACCACCGTACCCTGTAAATCACTGGATTGAGTTATTCCACTTCTTGCGAATCCGACTCGCCCAAACAGCAACATTTCTGGTTTGATAAGAATACCTGGACGAAAATCTAAACCATATTGAGTCTGGCTGAACTTAGTATTCTCCTCCCAATTATTAGCGGCGCTATAAGTCTGAATATTAAGGGCCAAAAATTGCTCCGTACTAAAACTTCCAGAATTATGCAGCTTGTAACTAGCAAAATTAACGAACGCTTCTGCACCTAAATATAAAAAATTTATGTCTAGGCCATAACCTACATATAACGCTCCCATACCAGAATTATCTCTTAAGCTCGCCTCCAAATTCGCAGGTACAGTCGTCCTCACACGGTTTCCTAAGGTATCCAAGGGGAAATCCACAATTATTTGCGAAGATGTATTTTCTTGCGCTGTCAAAAAAGAGCCACCTGCCGCACCTCCCAGATAAAAACCTTTAAAAGCTGAGGTTGGAAATAATGAAAACGATACTATTGATAAGAAAAAAAAGATAAAAATCCGGTTGGTACGCATGGAGCTCCCTAAATAAAATCCGAGCCGCGACCGTAAGGAAGCGGAGCAGTTGCTGTGGCATCAGTGGTAAGCCAACTGTTCCGCTTCCTTACGGTCGCGGCTCGGAACCCACGTCAGTTAAAAAAGTGCACATCCCTCTGCACAAGAAATTTGGCTGCGTTCTACTTGTATCGTAGTGTGATGAATTTGATGCTCCTCTTGTAAGCGACGACTAAGCACTTGGCGCGCATCGTCGGTGAGTTGCTCATCTGGCATCCATAAATGCACTGACAAAGCATTCTCTTGCGTACTTAATGCCCAAACATGTAGATCATGCACACCTCGCACGCCGGGCTGGCTTTTCAACAACTCACCCACTGCATTTAACGCAATACCACGTGGAACGCCATCAATTATTAAACGAAAACTATCAGAAAATAAAGACCACGTCCCTTTGAGAATAATACCAGCAATCAATAATCCAACCAGTGGATCAAGCCATAACCACCCTGTCAAATATAAAAGACCCGCGGTTAAAACCACACCTACCGACACTACCGCATCATATACTAGATGCAAAAATGCAGCACGGATATTCAAATCATTTGCACCTCGCAAAAACAAAGCCGCAGTCCCAGCATTAATAACAATTCCAATAGCAGCAACCACCATCACCGAACTGGCATCCACGGTAGAGGGCGTCAGAAATTTGTATACCGCTTCCGTTGCAATGATTCCACAGGTAAAAACTAGCAATAAGCCATTACCCAGCGCCGTCAAAATAGAGGTTTTTTTCATACCATATGTCGAGCGCTCAGTAGGCGCCCGTTTAAGTAGACCCTGAGCAATCCAAGCAAAGATTAAACTTAAGACATCACCAAAGTTATGGACGGCATCGGCCAGCAAGCTGGTAGAGTGGGCCATACGTGCAAAAATAATCTGGCAAATAACGAACAGGCCATTGGCAATAATCGCTATTAAAAAAGCTTTATTAAAGGTTGGTGCCAGATGCGCATGTCTGTGCTCATGCTGATGAGATTCGGTCATTATTAGCCCTGTTTTTCAACTGTAGGGATACTACAATAATAATTCACTCCGATTTTAATACGGTCGCGCTCATTTTGTTTGCGCCAATTATTGGTATCTCGTAAAGAATACACACAGCCACAATACTCTTGCTGATAAAAATTTTCGCGCTTAGCAATAGTGTACATACGCTCAGAACCACCATTCTTTCGCCAGTTATATGTCCAATACTCTATATGAGGATAACGCTCAGCGGCACGAATACCAGAGGCATTGATTTGGTTCATGTCCTTCCATCTGGAAATACCTAGCGAGCTACTAATCACTGGAAAACCATGCTCGTGAGCATAAAGCGCTGTACGCTCAAAACGCATATCAAAACAAGCTGTGCAGCGTTTGCCTCTCTCAGGCTCCCACTCTAACCCTTTCACGCGCTCAAACCAATTATCCTTGTCATAATCCGCATCTATGAATGGGATGTTATGCTTTTCTGCAAAAGCAATATTTTCTTGTTTTCTAATCTCATACTCTTGCACAGGATGGATATTAGGATTGTAGAAAAAAATAGAAAAATTAATATTCGATGCAAGTAATGCCTCCATGACCTCACCAGAACATGGAGCACAACAAGAATGCAATAAGAGTTTATCCGCGCCCTTAGGTAGTTCTAATTGCTCACGCTCAATCATATTTTATCCTCTTTAATAAAATGCTGACGATAGTAGACAAGCTCTTCTATTGATTCTTTAATATCGTCCAACGCCAAATGTTTTGATTGCTTAGTAATCCCACTTAACAATTGAGGACGCCAACGCATTGCTAACTCTTTTAGAGTACTCACGTCCAAATTACGATAATGAAAAAACGCAGCAAGCTCCGGCATGTAGTTACACAAAAAGCGTCGATCCTGGCAAATACTATTACCACACATGGGCGACTTACCTTTATCAATGTATTGTTGCAGGAATTCTATGGTAGCTTTCTCTGCTTGTGCCTCTGTAACGGTACTTTCTTGCACCCGTTTCACCAGACCAGATTGGTTGTGCTGCCGAGTATTCCACTCATCCATACCAGCGAGCCTTGCCTCATTTTGATGAATGGCTAAAACCGGGCCCTCTGCGAGAATATTCAACTGCGTATCAGTAACCACCGTCGCAATTTCAATAATACGATCGTGCTCAGGCAAAAGACCCGTCATTTCTAGATCGATCCAAATCAAATTTTGATTATTTTTCATGCTTTTCCCATAAATTTATAATATCTTTGACGCAAGCTACTCTCTGTTGGTGCAAGCCCAATTTAATAGCTTCACCTTGAAGTCCTTGTGCTACTAATTGTTGAGCACTAATTTTTGCACACGCATCCAATAAATCTCGCCAATGTTGCGCTTGCTTATAATCAATTTTTCGGCCCGTACCTTGCGCATCCGCTTCACAAACTATTAATAACTGCTCAAATCTTTCTCTACGCCTAAACGCATCTGTTTGCTCGAAAAGTTTGACGATTGTAGCGGCTTTCAGCTCAAACAGGCGATGTACGGTCAAATGAAACATCGAAACCAAGAGAGCGAACTTACGGTAATCGGCAGGAATTCGCAAACGTTGGCAGAGTTTCTCTATCACTGCTAAACCCGATTTTTCATGGCCGTGATGTGAGGGCCAATCCACCATTGGGGTACATGCCTTACCTAGGTCATGCACTAACGCCCCAAAACGAATCATTGGATCCTTAGACATTTCCACAGCAGCACGTAATACCATCAAAGTATGCACCCCACTATCTATTTCCGGATGATAATGTGGTGTATTTGGAACGCCAAATAAAGCATCTAGCTCAGGCAATACAATTCGCAATGCGCCACATGCCCTGAGGGTGCTAATAAAAATTTCAGGATTTTTTTCCTCTAAACTCCGCTGCCACTCCTGCCAGGCGCGCTCCGCAACTAAATGTCCCAACTCACCCCGTTTAACCATTGCATACATCAGCGCAGATGTTTCATCTGCAAGCTTAAATCCTAAATGATGATAACGTGCTGCAAACCGTGCTACACGCAAAACGCGTACCGGATCTTCAACAAAAGCCGGGGAAACATGCCGTAATAATTTTGCCTGTAGATCAGCTTGGCCGTGGTAGGGGTCAATTAAATTCCCGTTTGCATCCATTGCCATAGCATTAATTGTCAAATCTCGCCGCACGAGATCTTCTTCTAAGGTAACCTGTGGATTAAAATCGCAAATAAAGCCATGATAGCCCGGGGCGCTTTTGCGTTCCGTTCTAGCCAAAGCATATTCTTCTCGCGTTTGAGGATGTAAAAAAACTGGAAAATCTCGCCCAACCTGCTGATAGCCTTGTTGAAGCAATTGTTCAGGTGTAGTGCCAACCACCACCCAATCATGTTCCTTGACAGGATAACCTAACAATCTATCGCGAACAGCGCCTCCCACCAAGTAGACATTCATTTTTTTTCCAAATACTCCACAGTGTCTGCAGAGTTATCCCATCCCCCTTCGAGGGAGATAAGATGCCCGACAGGGCGGATGACACTGCCATTAAGTTAAGCGATTTTGTCATTCCCGCGAAGGCGGAAATCCATCCCTGACTCGGGCTAGGAGCCATGGGAGAAATGGATCCCCGCCTTCGCGGGGACGACAGGCTTTCTTTAACCTAATGATAGTGAGGGCGGATGAGGGGTGATCAAAAATTTATAAAAAATGTATTTTTTAATTTGATCTACCCTCACCTGCCCTGTCGGGCACCCTCTCCCATCAATGAGAGAGGAACTTTTTCTCTGCAAATCTTTTCATAAATTACATAGTTGCCTGCGATTATAGTATATTACTTACCCATGAGTAAAAGACGAATCAACGATCAACAGTCGGCGCGTATAGAAAAGAAACAAAAACGCTATCGCCAACCGGCTGAAATAGAAAATTCTACTGCGACAACAGATGGCCTTATCATCAGGCGCTTTAGTCGTCATGCCATTGTCGAATCAAATGATGGGTCACGCACACACTGCTCCATACGACCCACAATAGACTCCTTGGTTGCTGGTGATCGTGTTGTATGGCAGACAGAGGGTGAACGTCAAGGTGTGGTGGTTAGCCGCTACCCACGTGAATCCGTTCTAGGTCGCCCTGATAAACAAGGGCAGGTAAAACCTGTTGCGGCTAATATCAGTCAGGTAATGATTGTAGCCGCACCAAAGCCAGAAATTTCTTGGCCGCTATTGGATAGCTATTTAGTAATGACGGAATACTTGAAGTTACGTGTGTGTATTGTATTAAATAAAACCGATTTACCCTGCGAGCAACTCCGCAGTCAATTACTTCAACAATACGAACCTCTAGGCTACTCTATTTTATTTACCCACCATGGCGATAAAAAGTCCTGCAAGCTTCTAGAAAATATATTAGACAATCAAACTAGCGTGTTTGTCGGACAATCAGGGGTTGGTAAATCATCGCTTATTTCACAAATTTTACCACATGAATCAAATATACAAACTGCTGCTATCTCCGAACATGGCAACTTAGGCAAACATACCACCAGCAGCTCATGTTTGTATCATTTGCCAACTGGCGGAGCCATAATTGATTCTCCTGGTATCCGTGAATTAGGCTTGTGGCACATGCCTGCTCATCAAATAGCCAAAGGATATCGTGAATTTAAACCCTACCTATCTCAATGTAAATTTCGTAACTGCAACCACCGCGACACAATCGGTTGTGAAATAATCGCCGCTGTTAAGAATAATTTAATAGCCCGCAATCGTTATGAAAATTATGTTAAAATATCCACGCAATTTGCAAAATAAATACTTAGGACTTTTCATGCTTAGATATTTCTCTTTTGCCAACATGGCAGCTGGTTTTGTGGCTGTAATGGTTGGTTTTACAAGTTCAGCCGTTCTTGTGTTTCAAGCAGCAACTACCGCTGGCGCCTCACCTGCAGAAATCAGCTCCTGGCTTTTTGCATTGGGTATGAGTATGGCCATTACATGCATTGGTCTTTCACTTTATTATCGCGTGCCCATTTTAACAGGCTGGTCAACTCCTGGAGCCGCCCTCTTGGTGACAAGCCTCACAGGCGTTTCAATGCCTGAGGCTATTGGAGCATTTATCTTTGCAGCAGCACTCACTGTGTTAACTGGTATTACTGGTATCTTTGAGAAAGCTGTAAAGCATATTCCCCGCTCACTTACTTCAGCCATGTTAGCTGGGATTCTGATTCACTTTGGCTTCAATATATTTGTTGCAATGCAACAACAGTTCCTTTTGATAGCAGCAATGTTAGTAACTTACTTAATCGGAAAGCGCTCATTCCCGCGCTATGTTATTATCTTTGTCTTGTTGGTGGGCATTTTTATCGCTGAAATTGAGGGATTATTTCACTTAGACAATATTCATCTGACACTAGCCTATCCTATATTTACGCTTCCGGTATTTTCTCTATCGACGCTGCTGAGTGTCGGTATTCCATTATTCATTGTAACCCTAACGTCACAGAATATTCCTGGTGTTGCGGTCCTTAATGCCTCAGGCTTTCACCCACCGATTTCGCCAATCATTACTTTCACCAGCCTCACCAATCTTCTCTTAGCACCATTTGGCAGTTATTCAATTTGCTTAGCAGCAATCACTGCCGCTATCTGCAGCAGTAAAGAAGCTGACATCAACCCAGCAAAGCGCTACAAAGCTACTATTTTTGCTGGTCTTTGTTGGCTCTTAATTGGTTTATTTGGAGCCACTATTGTCACTTTGTTCTTTGCATTTCCCAAGGAGCTGGTATTAGCAATAGCAGGATTAGCCTTATTGAGCACTATAGGTACTAGCTTAAAAGTAGCTTTAGAAGAAGAAACTCAGCGAGAACCTGCCCTGATTACCGTCCTTGTTTCTGCATCAGGCATCACATTATTAGGAGTCGGTGCAGCATTCTGGGGATTAGTTGCAGGAATACTGTCGTCAATGATTCTAAATTGGCGCAAAAATGAGCCAATCGCTGCTATTAAAACGGCTTAACTCTAAAAATATTGTGGTGATTTATCTGCCATGGTTTTATTAGGTGTCGCTGTGCCTATTATCCCAAGCGTTGTCCCTGGGTTGTTGGCGGTTGAAAAAGGCTTGCAAATAGAAAAATGAGAAACGGGGTTATACAAGTCAACGGAAGAATTTAAGACAGCTCTTAGTCATATCAAAGAGCCGAAACCTGAGGATTCTGTTTTGGGTGATTCTAGCGACGATACCCCAGTATCTATGGGTCCGATTACCAATAATAGATAAAAGCAAGAATAATTGAGAGGTAGCTGGTAAGCCCAACCCGACCTATTACCACACATTAGCGGACAGCAATAGTAATCTCCTCAAACCCTGGGCATGGCGTGGCAGGACGAGGGCTTGTGGGGCGGCCGCAACCACTGGGAATAACAGAGAAAAACTCAGTAACTCCTGGAATAGGGCTCCTTGCACGTTGTTGGGAAGATGCAGTAGGAGCCAGCATCCCGCTCCTTATTTCCGCCAAATATTTTATCATGGCTTCTTTTTCCCGCGAGTTACATATTACAGCAGTCATCATTGTTATCTTGGTATATAAGTGATGGAATGTTTCTTCCACCGAAGCTGGTTTACCCTCTCTAAGGGTATCCATAATAAGTGGCATCTTTAATTGATCGGGCACCGCCGTACGACTAAACAGACTAAATCCCCATCCCCCAGTCGGCGTAGCTCCTATGCATGCTAAGCGCCGTATCAAATAATCAACATACAACTTAGAAAATTCCTCACTAGTCACAATAGTATTTTTTTGAGAAACTAATAATGTTAATAGCTGCGTGCGTGTTTTCTCATCTAAATCCTCGATAAACTGCGCGAATTTAATATTCACTGTAAGTTCTTTAAGATCAGAGGGATGTCTTCTCTGCGCGTATGCAATCAGCAACTGATCAAGAAAACCTTCTACCTTAGAATAAAGTACTGGATTTTTTTGCGCCAATGGAAACAACGTGGATAACAACATCTCGGGCTTGAACCAAGAATGATGTTGTTCAAAAAGAGAGCCATCCTTTATCGACTGAAACCAGCGCAGGGTATCAGCACGAACTGGGAGCATACCCGCCACTACAGGTTTTACAAAAGTCTCTAGAATAGCAGCATAAGCATGACGGGCTACACCTTTAAGCTTAAGTTTATTCCCATTTATAATTGGCTGCAGGAACTGAAAAACACGATATGTCACCTCTGACATGGTGTTATAGCACCCCCCAATAGAAACCTTGTGACCGAACATTGAATACTTGAAAAAATGGCTCATCATAGAAACAGTTATAATTTGAAGACGACGCGTTGCCTCTCTATCATCAATACGATACATTTTCTCTTTAGTCACACTTTCACGCATTTTGTAGCGCTCAATGATTGCCTCTATCTCCGGGTTAAATTGTGCGTCTTTGTTGTAACGTAAAATCAAAGCGACTAAAAGTCGATTACATCCTGCAATACATCCATCTTCCCTATTTTCATCGACATCATTAATGACTTGAGCGAAAGTAATGTCCGTGCTTCCAAAAACAATGCGTTGGCTGAGTAATCGGTCTATTTCATTATCATGCTCGCTCTCTTTACGGTCCCGTAGCTGCTTCATAAAATTATAGAATAAATGATAAGCTCTTCCAGCCGCATCCATTTGTTCTTCAGTATATTTCTCACCAACCTGCAAGCCATTAACAAATGTACAAGAGTTAACTAGCTTTTTTAGCGCATCAACTGTCTCTTTGTAAATAGGAAGATCAGACGTTTTCATGTCGTATCTTGCCTGAGCAATATATGGGTGAAATCTTGGATGCGCTTTACTCATCCGTTGTATCTCTATTGCTGTGAATGGTCTAGGATGGCAGCCACTATGATTATAAAAGGCGGTCGCACCTGCTGCCATGGCATCAGCACTGTTGCGAAGGGGCACCGCACAGCGGCGATCATGAGATAAGATTAAATCTGATAAGTGATAATCGGTTAGCCCAGCTAACGTTATATGATCTACATCATGGGTCAGCGTTGGCATTAACAAGCGTAAATAGTTATTCCTAAAATGCGCGGGATTTCCTTTTGGTTTACATTTACCTTGCAATAAATCCATCCATCCTGCACCACATACAGTTCGCGCTAGAGAAATCCATGCTTGATTATCTCCTGTTTCGCACGCAAAATAGCTTTTAAGCAAGCGACTATTAGACGTTGATGCGCTTTCATCCTTTAATATTTGTGACCAGCGCAGTCGAAAGATCTCAAAAAGTGCTTCCATAATATCAGCGTCAATGCTTATTTTACCTTCTAGCAAAACCAACAATAAAGATATCCCAGCCTTTACATTGCTACCTTTGGCAGCAGGTAGATCATGGAGGAGCTCTCTCAAGCGATCGAGACAAAAAGCAGGGCCTATTTTGAGGTCGGTATATATTTCCTCAAGTTCTCTTGCCCCGCTAATTAGAGAAGCATCATATTGACAAAGCCAACGAGCAATGCCGAACATAAACATTTTGTGATCTTTAACTGAGCGAGAGCCGTCAAAATATTTAGTTAATATTTCTATTAAATAATATTTTTTTTCACCAATTTGGACAGTTTGTCCATACAAAGATTTTACATCTTCAACAGGCGAGCTTTCTACCAACTTGGCCCAGTTTAGTAATTTTTTAAAAAATTCAGGAGAAATTGTCTCTGGTATTTCAGTAAGAGAAGAATCGACCAGTTCAAGCAATGGCCTCAATGCGTCTCGAGGCAGCTGCCCAAGTTTGGCCCAGCCAGCGATTTCATTAGCAAATACATCTAAAAAATGTTGGGATTCTTCATCAGAGGGCATTGAACCCACAGAAGCGCCTACAAACTGGCGAGCAGGAAATTTTTGAAAGAAATTCGGAGCTAGAGGTTCAATTGAAATACCGCTGGCCTTACAAAGCGCGACTAAACTCCCGATTTGTTGAGAAAGCATACAACTATACATCCCAAAAAATTTTGCCTAATAATACGATAATTTAGTAAATTTTGCGATACATATACGCAAATTTTTATACAGTGAAGCGTATTTTTTGCAAAAAAAAAAAGCGGCTATTAGGCCGCTTTTCTAGTATTAAACCCTGGCAATGACCT
>CAZYME010000022.1:0-43472 GCA_964648115.1 uncultured Legionella sp. | reverse complement strand
GACAACTGGAGGCACATCACCTTGAGGAGCGTCACCTTCAGCGACAACTGGAGGCGCATCACCTTGAGGAGCGTCACCTGCTACGACAACTGGAGGCACATCACCTTGAGGAGCATTAACCATCGGAAGAGCTGCAGCCACAGTTTGTAATTCAGTATATTTGTCTCGCAACTTCTGAATCAAGTTTTTGAGCTTGTTTTCTGCAGCTTGTTCTGCGCTAACAGCAGCGGCATCACTTTTTCCTTTTAAAGAGAAAGTTCTTCCTAACGTCCCTTTACCCTTAAGAGATCCACTTTTAACTACGGCTACTCCTGCTAACTTATCTTCATATCCTGCAATCTCGAGTTCTAGCGCGGCAGCATCTAAGGAGAGAAGGGTTGTCATATTAGTTTCGAGCTCGGAAATAAATGCTTGAGTAGCACGAAATGCCTGGCTAAGATCACCTTTGCCTTTACTGAGGGTCTCCGCAGCACCAGCTTGGTCTTCTGAGCTGCTTGCTGAGCTAGCTTCTTTTGAGGGAGCATGTTTTTCTATTAATGCTGTTAAGCGGCTGTATAAAGCGGATCCATTTGTTTGAACTGTGTTTACTTGATCTATTAATACAGTATTTCCAGTTTTTCTTGCTTCCTGAATTTCTAATTTTTGCGCATTCTGCACACTGTCATATGCTGCTTTTGCAGTTTTAGCTGTTTCCAAAGCTCTATCTGCTTTTTGTTTTTCTGCTTTAGTTAAAGCTTTTTGCAGCTCTTGCACCGCGGTTTGTAGAGTATCTAATAACGCCATAACGCTCTCCATGGGGGGTTAAAAATGCTAATTTGAACAATCGGGCAAGATGCTACCATTTTATTGAGCAGGGTGTAAGTATTTAGTAGTAAAATTGTTCATTTGGTAGGTGTTTGGGCAAGGGTTTTTTTATGGATCGATTTTTTATTGGGGTATGTTATTGAAAGAATTAAACAATTTAAATAATGTGAGTTGAGTCATAGTGAATGATATATAGATATCATGAAAATATTTCATTCCCGCCTTCGCGCGAAGGCGTCAATTTAAGAATCATCAGACGGTGGGGCAGGTGGGCAGCGGTATTCTGCCGTTACTTGGCCTTTTGTATCCACGGCTTTCAAAATCACCGGAAATTTCCATAAACTATGCAAATGTTTTAATACATCCGCAGTTGTGTTCCCTAATGGGACTCTATTTTGTTGGGTGTAGTGCAGCGTTAAAGAACGGTCGCCTTCTAAATCGACTGAGTAGATCTGGATGTCTAAATCTAAATTACTTAAATTATATTGCTTTGATAAGGCTTCACGGATCAATTGATAACCTTGTTCATCATGAATAGCGCCTACAACCAACTCGGGGTGTCTGTCGTCATCTACAATTTGAAACAATTTAAGTTCGCGTATTAAATGAGGTGATAAATACTGTGCAATGAAACTCTCATCTTTGAAATTGCGCATGGCGTAATCTAAATTAGTTAGCCAGTCTGTGTTAGCAAGATGGGGAAACCAACGCTCGTCTTCTTCCGTGGGCTCTGTTGAAATACGTTTAATATCTTGCATCATGTGGTAACCCAGAGTGTAGGGATTAATCCCATTAAAATAAGGGCTGTTATAAGGTGGTTGCATGATAACGCTGGTATGATTTTGTAGAACTTCTAACATAAATTCGTCAGTGACCAGGTTTTCTTCATACATAGCATGTAATAAAGTGTAATGCCAAAAGCAGGCCCATCCTTCATTCATGACTTTAGTTTGCCCCTGAGGATAAAAATATTGGGCAATTTTTCTGACAATCCGCACCACTTCGCGTTGCCAAGGTTGTAGTAACGGTGCATTTTTCTCAAGGAAATAAAGTATGTTTTCTTGTGGATCAGCAGGGAAGCGGGTTTTGGTTCCTTGCTCATCTAATGCTTTATTAAGAGGGATGGTGCGCCATAATTCATTCACTTGTGTTTGCAGATACATGGCACGGTTTTGCTGGCGTATTTTTTCTTCTTGTATAGATAAAGGGGTAGGGTGCTTATAGCGATCTACCCCGTAATTCATGAGCGCATGACATGCATCCAAGAGAGACTCTACTTCATCAATCCCATAACGCTCTTCACATTCGCTGATATAGTTTTTGGCGAACACAAGGTAATCGATTATTGCGTCTGCCGAGGTCCACATTTTAAATAAATAGTTATTTTTAAAAAATGAATTATGGCCATAACAAGCGTGTGCTATTACCAAGGCTTGCATAGCCATGGTATTTTCTTCCATGAGGTATGCAATACAGGGATTGGAGTTGATGACCAGCTCGTAAGCCAATCCCATTTCTCCACGCTGATAACTTTTTTCTACGCCCATAAAATGTTTGCCAAACGACCAGTGATTATAGCCAATTGGCATGCCTACTGAGGCGTATGAATCCATCATTTGTTCGGCTGAAATTACTTCTAATTGATTGGGGTAAGTATCAAGTTTAAAATTTTTCGCTAGGCGAGCGATTTCTCGGTCATAATCTTGGAGCAATTCAAAGGTCCACTCGGCACCAGTTGATAGCGGTTTTTTTTTCATGCCGTTTTCCTTTTAAATAATTCACGAAATACGGGATAAATATCAACGACGCTATCAATGTTTTCCATGGCAAAATTGGGATACGCGTCTTGTACTTGTTGGTAAACCTCCCACAAACTTTGGTGATGGCGAGGCATGATTTCAATGTAGGCAAAATATTGCAGCAGTGGCATAATTTTTTCTTGTAGCAATTCCAGGCAATAAGGGGAATCGGCATTCCAATTATCGCCGTCGGAAGCTTGGGCGACGTAAATATTCCAAGCATGGGCAGGGTAGCGTGCTTGGATGGTCTGGTGTAACAATTCAAGCGCACTTGAAACTACTGTTCCACCTGTTTCACGTGAATAAAAGAAGTCTTCTTCACTGACTTCTTTGGCGGAGGTGTGATGCCTGATAAAAACCAATTCAATTTTGTCATAGTTTTTGGTGAGGAATAGGTAAAGTAAAATAAAAAAACGTTTGGCAATGTCCTTTTTGGGTTCATCCATAGAACCTGAAACGTCCATCACGCAAAACATAACTGCCTGGGTTGATGGGGCGGGCACGCGCACACGATTGTTGTAGCGTAGATCGATCGTATCAATGAAGGGTACGGCAAGAATTTTCTTTTTTAAGCGCTCAGTTTCAGTTTGTAAGCGTGATAATTCGGTTTGATCCGGATTCGGTTGCGCTTGTAGGTTAATTAACTCTTCTTGGATGAGTTTTAGTTGTTTTTTGTAGGGGGCCCCCAAAGCAACCCTGCGGCCCGTGGCTTGGCGCATGGAGCGGGGCACATTTATATTGCTTGGAATACCGCTGGTTGTTACGCCTGCGCGTACGGTTTTTAGGGTAGTGATGCGTGCTAATTCTTTTCTGACTAGATCGGGCAGTTCTAAATCTTCGAAATACAATTCTAGGAATTCTTCTCGGGAGAGCTGAAAGACAAAGTCATCTTCGCCTTCGCCACTATTGCTGGCATCACCGCCACCACCACCTTCTCCGCCTTCACCACCGGGGCGTTTGATGCGATCACCAGCTATGAACTCGTCATTACCAGGGAGAACCCGCTCAACTCGACCGCCTTGGCCGTGGTAAAATCGTGGCTCGGAAATATCTTTGGCAGGAATAGTGATCTGCTCACCTTTATCAATTTCGGTGATACTACGCCGACCAGCCGCCTCTGATACAGCACGTTTGATTTGGTTTTTGTAGCGACGCAGGAAGCGTTGTCGGTTGACCGTACTTTTTTTGCCTGCATTTTGTCGTCGATCAATCAATTGTGTCATTACATCGTCCTAGATGTTTACAGCAACCTAACCTTTATTGGGGTGCGACTCTCATATCTGCACAAGGTGATCCTTCGCCCCGCGAGGGGAGAAGGTGCCCGAGAGGGCGGATGAGGGGTGATCAAAAATTTATAACAAAAGTATGTTTTTGATTTGATCTACCCTCACCTGCCCTGTTGGGCATCCTCTCCCATCAATGGGAGAGGAACCTAAATTTGCTAGAGTTGCTCCGCCTTTATTCCCCTATTGCGATTTACGTACACGCAAGTACCATTCGCAAAGTAATCTAACTTGTTTCGCGGTATAACCCTTGTCCACCATGCGGGCGATAAATTCTGCGTGTTTTTTCTTATCATCTTCAGAAGACTTCGCATTGAAAGAGATAACCGGCAGTAAATCTTCCGTATTGGTAAACATTTTCTTTTCAATGACTGATTTCAACTTTTCATAGCTGTTCCATTTTGGATTCTTACCATGATTGTTTGCACGGGCTCGTAACACAAAGTTAACCACCTCATTACGGAAATCTTTTGGATTAGAAATGCCCGCCGGTTTTTCAATTTTTTCCAAATCGGAATTAAGGGCCGCACGGTCAAAAATTTCTCCGGTGTCTGGGTCACGGTAATCTTGGTCTTGGATCCAGAAGTCTGCATATGTAATGTAACGGTCAAAAATATTTTGCCCATATTCAGAGTAGGACTCTAAATAAGCTGTTTGAATTTCTTTACCAATAAATTCCACATATTTAGGTGATAAATATTCTTTGATAAAGTTCAAATAGCGCTCGTGCATTTCTTGCGGTAATTGTTCTTGTTCGATTTGGCGTTCCAACACATACAGTAAATGCACAGGGTTCGCTGCAATTTCGGTGTGGTCAAAATTAAATACTTTGGAAAGAATTTTGAAAGCAAATCGCGTGGAAATCCCGTTCATTCCTTCATCAACACCGGCAAAGTCTCGGTACTCTTGATAGGACTTGGCTTTAGGATCGGTGTCCTTCAAGCTTTCGCCATTATAAACCCGCAGTTTAGAGTAAATGCTGGAGTTTTGTGGCTCTTTTAAACGCGTCAATACGGAGAATTGTGCCAACATATCCAGTGTGCCAGGGGCGCAAGGGACTTGTGTTAACGAGCTATTTTCAATCAGTTTACGATAGATTTTTAGTTCCTCAGAAACACGTAAACAATAAGGAACTTTGACGATATTAATCCGATCGATAAATGCTTCATTGTTTTTATGATTGCGGAAAGTCTGCCATTCCGCTTCGTTGGAATGCGCTACTATAATGCCTTCAAATGGGATAGACGATAAGCCTTCCGTACCGTTGTAATTCCCTTCTTGGGTGGCTGTTAGCAAAGGATGTAGCACTTTAATCGGCGCTTTAAACATTTCCACAAATTCTAGCAGCCCGCGGTTTGCGCGACAGAGACCGCCGGAGTAGCTGTATGCATCAGGGTCATCTTGTGAGAACTCTTCGAGCTTACGAATATCGACTTTACCTACTAAAGATGAAATATCTTGGTTGTTTTCATCACCAGGCTCAGTTTTAGCAACTGCAATCTGTTTCATGCGAGATGGTCTGATTTTAACGACGCGAAATTGATTAATATCCCCATTGAATTCATGCAATCTTTTTATTGCCCAGGGGGACATAACATAGCGCAAGTAGCGGCTGGGAATGCCAAAGCGCTCTTGCAGTAATTCCCCGTCTTCTTCTAGGTTAAATAAGGAGAGAGGTGAATCAAAAACTGGCGAGCCTTTAATGGCATAGAATGGAGTTTTTTGCATTAAATCTTTAAGCTTTTCAGCAAGAGAGGATTTACCACCACCGACTGGCCCAAGTAAATACAGAACCTGTTTGGTTTCCTCAAGCCCTTGTGCGGCGTGTTTCAAAAAGCCAACAATTTGCTCGATAGGTTCTTCCATGCCGTAAAAGTCATCAAATACGGTATAATGCGGGATGATTTTATTGGAGAAGATACGGGATAATACGGGGTCATGGCGGGTGTCCATCATTTCAGGTTCGCCAATGGCCATTAACAGGCGTTGGGCAGGGTTTGCATAGGCGGCTGGATCAGTTTTGCATAATTCCAGATACTCATCCAAACTCATTTCTTCTTCTTTATTATCCACGAAGCGGCGTGTGTAGCCTGCTAAGAAATCTTGTGTATTCATTCAGTCATCCCCTTTTACTGTATCCTCTCAAAAATCCTGAGCACCAAGTACGATAGAATTTTCGAACAATCCCTTAACCTTTTTTGCATTTCGCGAGCAAACGCGAGAAAATCACTTTTAATTTCAGTATAGGCGAAATTTGATCGCTAGGAATAATCTATTTTGCATATTTTTTTAATTAAATTATGATTAATAATCAAATGATTGAATTTTAATCAGTAGATTTTCCTTAATTAGGAGCGCCAAAACATGTCAGATGTAACGATTTACCGGAAAGACTACCAACCTTCCTCTTTTTCAGCAGTAACCGTCGATTTAAATTTTGATTTATTTGACGATCATGCGTTGGTTACCAATCGTATGCAGCTGAAGCGTCAGCATCCAGGTGAACTGCATTTGTATGGCGATGAACTTGAACTTATCAGTATTCACTTAAACGACCAATTACTAGATAAAAAAGCCTATCGCTTAGAGGGCGGGGATTTAATTATTACTGACTGTCCAGATTCAGTGAACCTCACAGTAGTTACCCGTATTCGACCCCAGGAAAATACAAAATTATCCGGCCTTTATCGCTCTCACCAATTATTTTGTACCCAATGCGAGGCTCAAGGCTTTAGGCGCATGACGTTCTTTTTAGATAGACCCGATGTATTGGCCACCTACACTACACGCATTAGCGCGGATAAAGCCCGTTATCCAGTTTTGTTATCCAATGGAAACCTGAAGGATTCAGGTGATACAAACGACGGCCGGCACTGGGTTTTATGGCAGGATCCATTCAAAAAACCAGCGTATCTCTTCGCTTTAGTCGCTGGAAAGCTTGCATGCGTTACAGATCAATTTATCACCTGTTCTGGAAGAAAAGTTGATTTACATATTTATGTAGAACCTGGCAATGAAGATAAATGCGCACATGCGATGGAGTCGGTTAAAAACGCGATGCGCTGGGATGAGGAAGAGTTTGGTCGCGAATATGATCTGGATATTTTTATGATTGTCGCCGTCAGTGATTTCAATATGGGAGCGATGGAAAACAAAGGGTTAAATATTTTTAACTCAAAATATATTCTTGCACGCCCTGATACTGCAACGGACCAAGATTATGGTGATATTGAAGGCGTAGTAGGTCATGAATATTTCCACAATTGGACAGGGAATCGAGTGACCTGTCGTGATTGGTTTCAATTGAGCTTAAAAGAGGGTTTAACGGTATTTCGTGATCAAGAATTTTCTCGCGATATGGGTTCACGTGATGTAAATCGTATTCTCGATGTCAAAATCTTACGTAATACACAATTTCCCGAAGATGCAGGCAGTATGGCGCATCCCGTTCGGCCAGACTCCTATCAAGAAATTAATAACTTCTACACTGCCACTGTTTACAACAAAGGCTCCGAAGTTATCCGTATGCAACACACACTCCTAGGTAAAGAAGGGTTTCGGCGCGGAATGGATTTGTATTTTGAACGTCATGATGGGCAAGCTGTAACTATTGATGATTTTGTTGCGGCGATGGAGGATGCTAATAGTGTTGACCTCACGCAATTTAAACTCTGGTATAGCCAAGCAGGAACGCCAGTGGTAACGGTGAAAAGTCATTATCGAGATGGTTGTTTAGAGCTTTCTTTTGCACAGACATGCCCGCCAACGCCAGAATGCAAAGATAAAAAACCCTTTCATATTCCCATACGAATAGCGTTATTTAATGCAAGCGGCAAAGAAATGCCGATAAAGAATTCTGTTCTGGAGTTACGAGAAAAAGAACAAACGTTTAAGTTTGAACATTTGACTGAAAAACCGATTGTTTCATTGTTACGTGGGTTTTCTGCTCCAGTCATGTTACATCGTGAGCTAAACCAAGATGAGCAATTAGCGTTGCTACGCTTTGAAACAGATGGTTTTGCCAAGTGGGATGCGGCTCAAAACCTGGCGCTAGCTTGTATTAGCAATTGTTATCATTCTCCTCGTAAAGACTGGCATATTCCTAAAGCCCTTATAGAAGCCTATCGGCATGTGTTAGCAGATGAATCATTAGATGCTGAATTACGTGCTGAATTGTTAACTCCTCCCAGTTTTGAAGATCTGGTTGCTGTACTAAAAGACATTGATGTTGAAAAAGTCGAGGCCGCCCGTGATTTTTACCGTGCAGAACTTGGTCGAGTTTTATTTGCAGAGCTTAAGGCTAAATACGAATCTCTGTGGAGGCAAGAAGATCATGCAATGAACGGGCAGGCATATAGTCGACGAAAATTGCGCAATGTTTGTCTAGCGTTGATGATGAAAGCACGCGAAGCGGAAGCATTGACCGTATGCCAGCAACAATTTGCTAAAGCTGAAACAATGACAGATCAAATTACCAGTTTTGCGCTATTAGTTAATTGCTCACAAGCCCCAGTGGGTGAGAGGGCCATTCAGAGCTTTTACCAGCAGTGGGAAAAAAATGAATTGGTACTCGATAAATGGTTCGCCTTGCAAGCCAGTTGTGAGCTACCGCATACGTTGGCAAATGTAAAAAAACTCTTGGCACATCCAGCTTTTAATATTAAAAATCCCAATAAAGTCCGTTCGTTAATCGGCGCATTTTCACAAAATAACCCCCGCCATTTCCACGCAGCAGATGGCAGTGGTTATGCGTTTTTAACCGATATGTTGTTGAAGATGGATAAAATAAACCCACAAATAGCAGCCCGTTTGGCAACCCCACTTACCCGCTGGCAGCGTTTGGACGCAACAAGGCAGAAGTTAATCAAGCAACAGTTGGAGCGCTTAGCCGCGGTGGAGTTGTCGCGAGATTTGCGCGAATTGGTTTTGAAGAGCTTGGTGGGATAAGGGCTTTTTGTCCATGCGACTTTTTCTCTGACCCATTCTTGCTGAGGAGCGACACTACCATTGTCGTCCCCGCGAAGGCGGGGATCCATTCTTCTGCGTAGCACATTGCCAGCTTTGTGGATGGATCCCCGCCTTCGCGGGGACGACAAATTTCATAGAAGGCAAAACCAAATGCACTCCAATAAATACGCAGTCATGGGCAACCCTATCTCACACAGCTTATCACCTGTCATCCACCAATTGTTTGCTAAACAAACAGGCGTAACACTAAACTATGAAAAAATCCAAATTGATATAAATCAATTCGAACAACAAGTGACCGATTTTTTTGCCCAAGGTGGAAAGGGCCTAAACATCACTCTCCCCTGTAAACAACGAGCTTTTGCTATGAGTGCTGAAGTTACCCCGCGTTGTCTGGAGGCACGAGCGGCTAATACGTTATGGATACAAGCGGGGCTTTTATATGCTGATAATACGGATGGGGTAGGTTTACTCCGTGATCTTAGTCGACATATAAATCTTACTGGAAAGCATGTTCTTTTGTTCGGTGCGGGTGGCGCCGCGCGCGGTGTACTTGCTTCATTGCTTGCAGCTGGCCCGGCTCAACTAACCATTGTTAATCGTACGCTTGAGAATGCTAGGGCTTTGCAACGGGATTTTCCGCAAACTCAATATTGCGCTTTAAGAGATTTAGAGGGCAAGTCTTATGATGTGATTATCAACGCCACATCCGCAAGCCTTGATGATAAGAGTTTAGCGTTACCAGAATCACTAATGGCAGCAAAACCATTTTGTTATGATTTAGCTTACAACAAAAGCAAGCCCACCACCTTTGTTGCTTGGGCAAAAGCGCGAGGTTGTATGGCGGTCGATGGTTTGGGCATGCTAGTAGAACAAGCCGCAGAGGCTTTTATCATCTGGCATGGTATCATGCCAAATACAGCGCCTATCTTGGATGATTTAAGGGAGAAGTAATGAACAAGGATTTTTTTAAAGCCGCCATATTTGTAGCCTGCAGTGGTCTCCAGACCACACTTTGGGCAGATCAACCGCCTGCTGAAACCTCCAAAATCAAACAATTTTTATCTCAAAAACAAGAACAGCTTTCGGCCGAATTCCCCTACCGAATAAATTTGCCTGATAGTGGACAAGTTGCTAAAAATAGCGCGGGAATTCGTATAGCAGAAACTGCGCAACAGTTGCAAGGTAACAAAAGCGGTTTATTATTTTATTACAAGCTTTTTGACCACGCCATGCGAGTTCCGCATTGGCACGCGAATGCCACAGAAGTGGGCATCGTTCTTGAAGGAAAAATGAGGATTGTCATTTGGGGAGGGAAGGGCAAAGCAGAAGTATTTACTGTTGAAAAAAACGGCACCTGGATGATCCCACCAGCTACCTTACACGTATTAGAAAATGTTGGTGACAAAGACAAATTAACATTCTTAGTCAGCTACAACTCGCCTAATACAGCAGATCGTGATTTTGTAACAGCCTGGGCTGCACTGCCAGATCGTATGTTAGAAAAATCCGTAGGCCTGACATCAGATGAAATTGCCGCGATTAAGAAATCAACGGTAAATCGCTTGAGTGAATATGACCCTGATTCCACACCTGAACAGGCCAATGTTTCAAGCCCCAACACCAGTAACTTCAAGGATGCTCAACCTTTATATGATGGACCTCTGGGGGCAATTCGCAGAATAGACGCCACAAAAATGCCATCATTACAAACAATGGCACTACAACAAACCATTCTAAAACCTGCCACCATGCGTGAACCACATTGGTATTTAGGCAGTGATACCTTCCTCTACGTCTACAAAGGCTCCGCATTTTTCACCATGATGGATGACAACGGTAAAGTGTTTAATGCGATCATCAAACCAGGTGATTTAATTTTTATACCGGTGGGTGCTTTCCACGCTTACGTCAATATCGAGCAAAATGATCTGGAAGTGTATGAGTCTTTCACAGGCTCAAAAGATGTGTCAGAAATCACGCTACTAAACGGCGCCCAACACATGCCAGCAAGAACACTAGCGGCTGCAACCGGGATCAGTAAAGAAAGTGCCCAGCGGATTATTGACCATAAACCACAGTCTTATATTGTTCCATTTTAATAGGGCCGTATTCGGTGGCGCTTCGCGCAGTTGTTGGGCCGATGGCGCCAACCTACGTTTAATTGTTCAGTAGGCTGGCGCCATCGGCCCAACAAGCGCACGAAGTGCCACATTATGTGAGAGATTAAACTCGGTGGCGCTTCGCGCAACAGTACAGCGAACTTCTTCATACAAGCTTTAATCACTAAAATAATTCAAATCCAACTCTCGTGCTGCTTTCACATCATCAAGGCGTTTAACTGGTAAGGTATGCGGAGCATCTTTTAACAAAGCCGGGTTTGTTTCTGCTTCATGAAGAATCGTTTTCATCGCACTGATAAAACCATCCAGCTCAGCTTTGCATTCCGTTTCTGTGGGCTCAATGAGCAAGCACTCTGGTACTAGAAGTGGGAAATACGTAGTGGGTGCATGAAAACCGTAATCCAGTAAGCGTTTTGCCAGATCCATGGCAGAAATGCCATATTTCTTTTTCTCAGGGCTTAGCGTTAATAGAAACTCATGGCTAGCACGCCGTCCAGGATAAGCTGGGGTGAAGCCTGCTTTGGTTAATTCAGCAAGCAGATAGTTGGCATTTAACGTTGCGTATTCCGAAACACGCAATAACCCTTCTTTTCCTAAAACTCGGATATAAAAATAAGCGCGCAGTAAAATCCCCGCATTACCCATAAAACATGATAAGCGACCAATACTTTGTGGGAAATCAGTTCGATCAGCCCAGCGGTATTGTTCATTTTCTTTCATCACAATTGGCAACGGTAAAAAAGGTAGTAATCGCTTACCAACAGCTACCGGACCTGCACCAGGACCGCCTCCACCATGGGGTGTGGCAAATGTTTTATGTAAATTTAAATGCATAACATCAAATCCCATATCGCCAGGTCTTACCTTGCCGAGAATGGCATTTAAATTCGCACCATCGTAATATAACAAGCCTCCCGCTTGATGCACCATGCTAGCGACCTCTTTAATTTGTCGCATAAACAATCCCAAAGTAGAGGGATTGGTAAGCATAATACCCGCAGTTCTGGGCCCTATTTTTTGGCGTAATTCTTCAAGGTTCATATCCCCATCAGGGCCCGTAGGGATTTCGACTACTTTAAAACCACACATCACAGCTGAGGCCGGGTTTGTGCCATGAGCGGCGTCTGGAATTAAGATTTCATCGCGAGCGCTGTCACCACGTGACTGATGATAAGCTTTAATCATCGCGACACCGGCAAATTCACCTTGCGAGCCAGCCATTGGTGTTAAAGATACGCCAGGCATGCCAGTAATCTCAGCTAGGTACTCTTGCAAACTGTGCATTACATTTAAGAACCCTTGGCTTGCTTCAGAGGCAGCTAGCGGGTGGCGATTAATAAAGCCCGGAATCGACGCGGCTTTATGCACCCCACGTGGGTTATATTTCATCGTGCATGAACCCAACGGATAAAAATTAGTATCGATGGAAAAATTCATTTTTGATAACAGAGTAAAATGCCGCACCACTTGCAGCTCCGAACATGCCGGCCAACGCGGTGGGTTTTTTCGCAAATATTCAGCAGGAATTGCATTTTGCTGATTATGGCTAACTTTCGGTGCTTGAGCAGTGGCTTGGCGACCTGGTCGGGATTGTTCGAAGATCAACATAATTTGCCTTCCGTCTTATTGATAATGTCTTTAAGCTCGTCCCGGTGCATGACGGGGGTAAACTCAATCAGCTTATAATCGGTAATTTCAGCGAGATGGTAAGGGTCTTTTTTTAATATTGATTCTAAGAGAGCCTTGTCCTTGGTCAGAGCAATAATGATCCCACCAGTGCGTGGTTTCATTGGGCCTGAAGCCAACAGCAGACCTTGTTTGTAATAGTAATCAAGAAACTCTCGATGAGCTTGTAAATATTTATCGACTTCGCTAAGCGGCGTTTTATAAGTTAACTCTATGATGAACATATATTACCCCTCACTCGACATAATATCGCTTAATGCCTTGGCATAATGTGCAATATCTTCGCTAGTGCGCATCTCTGTCGCACAAACTAACAACGCATTGGGAAACTGTGAATAATACGCATCAACCGCATAACCACCGGTAATACCGGCTTTCAGTAAAGCTTGTAAAACTGGGGCGGTTGGCTTATTCAAGCACAATAGCGCCTCATGAAAATAAGGTGTTTTAAACGCAAGCTCCACCCCTTTGATTTGGGTCAGCGCAGCCACCAACTCACTCGTATTATGGTGGCATTGATGCGCTACCTGAGCCAGGCCCTCTGCACCCAGCATGCTCATATGAATGGTTGCAGCAGTGACTAACAAACCTTGGTTGGTGCAGATATTAGAAGTCGCTTTGGCTCGACGAATGTGTTGTTCTCGCGCTTGCAATGTCAGCGAGTACCCTATTTTGCCATCTTTATCCAGCGTGCGGCCAATCAAGCGGCCTGGCATTTGTCTGACGTGATGCATGCGTGTACTGAAAAAGCCAAAGTATGGCCCGCCAGAAGCCATGGGCGAGCCAAAGGGTTGGCCTTCCCCGCAAACAATATCCACACCGTGAGAGCCCCAAGATCCTGGCGGCTTCAATAGTCCGAGGGATACAGGATTGACGCAAGCAATGCTTATCGTGTTATTCGCATGGGCCCAATCACTCATTGCATCAACTTGTTCCAAACAACCAAAAAAGTTGGGTTGAGCAATGACCAATGCAGTAATATCTTCGCCTTGGTATTTTTCTAATGTATGAATGGGGGTAATACCTTGTTCTTTATCAATGGGCAGCGTGATTACTTCAATGTGTTGATTGCGGGCGATAGTTTCCAGTGTTTCTCTGTAGAGAGGATGGACTGTACCAGCTACCAAAACACGATTGGTTTTGCTACGTCGATTGACACGCACTGCCATGAGCACCGCTTCAGCAAGCGCAGTCGCCCCGTCATACATAGAAGCATTGGCTACATCCATGCCGGTGAGCTCTGCTATCATGGTTTGGTATTCGTAGAGCAGCTGCAAGGTACCTTGGCTGGCTTCTGCTTGATAAGGGGTATACGCAGTGAGGAACTCTCCTCGCGACGCGATATCCCATACGGCTGCAGGGATATGATGCTCATAACTTCCCGCACCCAAGAAGCAAATGCCATTTTGATTTTTGCTCGACAATTGCTGAGCGTGTTTTAGCATGGCCATTTCGCTCATGCCTTCAGGCATGTCTTTAAACTCGCCATATTGCAGTGCAGTTGGGATTTCATCAAACAATGCTTGGATATCTGGCGCTTTAATGCTTGCCAGCATAGCATCTTTGTCTTCAGGGGTATGGGGAATGTAGGGCATGTTAGTGGTCCTCTGCTGTCTCTTTTTGGTATTGCTCAGCATCCAGCAAGCTATTAATTTCGTTGCTGTTGCTCGCTTTAATTTTTACTAACCAGCCGGCGCCATATGGGTCGCTATTGACCAGGGCTGGATCTTCGTTAACGCTTTGATTGACCGCTGTTATTACACCACTGATTGGAGCATAAAAGTCAGACGCTGCTTTAACGGATTCAACTACACCTATTTCATCGCCAGCACTTACTTCATCGCCTACTTGTGGTAAATCTACAAACACCATGTCGCCTAGCAGTTGTTGAGCATGCTCAGTAATACCCATGACCATTTCTGCTGAATCATGGTTTATCCACTCATGGGTTTTAGTAAATTTTAAGTTTTTTGGTGTGTCACTCATGATGCTGTCCTTATTTAAATAATTGTTCTGTTGCAGCTAAATAGCTTCTCCATTTTTCACAAACCGAGGTTTACCAACGCTAGCGGGAAACAGTTTTCCTCGAATGTCGACCATCACTTCATCACCTGTTTCAATTGGAACACGTGCAAATGCAATAGATTTACCTAGTGTGGGAGAGTAGGTTCCACTGGTTATAATGCCTTCGCGATGCCCTTCAATAACTACACGCTGCCCGGGGCGCATAATTCCTTTTTCTTCTAATGTAAGGCCCACTAGTTTACGTTTTAAACCTTGTTGTTTTTGAGAAAGTAATGCACCCATGCCAATAAAATCACGATCTTCCGGCTGCCATTTTACAACCCAAGCCAAAGCGGATTCTAAAGGTGTGGTGGATTCATCCATGTCTTGGCCATAAAGAAACATACCAGCCTCTAGGCGAAGCGTATCACGGGCCGCTAAACCACAAGGCTTTACACCTGCATTTAATAGCGAAGACCACAGAGCAACGACTTCATCTTGAGGCAGAATAATTTCCAAGCCATCTTCACCCGTGTAACCTGTGCGAGCAAAAAACCAACTATCCACATCCACGCACTCGAAATAGGTAAGGGTTGATATGGCATCAACTTGAGAGGGGTTTAAAATGCTGAGTGTTTTACTGACGGCTTCAGGACCTTGCACGGCAATCATGCAGAGCTCTGTACGTTCCTGCAATCCTGCAGAAAATCCTGTGATTTTATCTCGAATCCAAGCCAAATCACGTGTACGTGTGGCGGAATTTAATACCAAGCGATAGTTATCAGGGGCGCGTTGATAGACAATCAAGTCATCAATAATTCCACCATGCTCATTACACATACATGTGTATAAAGCGCGACCCGTATGCTGCAATAAATCTACGTCATTGGTTAATAATTTACGTAAAAATTGCCGTCCGCCAGCGCCTAACACATCTACAACCGTCATGTGAGACACGTCAAACATACCTGCATGTTGTCGTATGTAGTGATGCTCATCCAGCTGAGACCCATAATGCAGCGGCATTTCCCAACCATGGAAATCTACCATTCTTGCACCAAGTGCTAGGTGGCTAGCATGTAAAGCCGTTTTTTGAATCATTCCTTTTCCTTTACGATCACCTCGGAGTAAGCTGATTATACCGAGATGCTTGTAGTCATCAAGATGTACTCATGCGTTCTAGGGCGGTCCCAAGTTTAAATTGCCCCAATGTGTCATCCCCACGAGGGTATGACAGGATTAAAACTAGGGGCAGCCGTGTTACGCTCAGGATGATGAGAGAGGAAATTCGTATGCATATAACCATACCCCCCATTTCTGGGCAAACTATGCTTGATCTGGGTTGGCTATTATTTTTAATCGTACTATTCGCTTATTTTTGGCGTGCCCGAAAATCAACGGTGCAAACAAAACTATGGTTTAAAACGCAAGGTCGTATCACCTATTGTGAACTGGTACCCTATGAAGAAAGCGTATGGCCAAAAATAGAGTATGTTTATCAGGTCGGCGACCAGGAATTTACCGGGGAGATATTTTTTCTTGATATGGCACACAATAATCTTCATAGCGCCCACGCACGTGGGCTGGCTTATCGATTAGTCAGTGCATATAAGGCCGAAGAGGCGATTGATGTTTACTATAATCCTGGCAACCATGAACAGGCAGTACTTGATACCACAATCCCCTGGAAACTCAATATGATTTTGGGTGTTATCGCAGCCCTGCTTTTGCTGCACGTAGCGATTGTCACCTCACGGTTTTTGTAGTGAGACGATTATGTTGATCCCCGCATTCCGCATTGTTTTATTGAGTATCTGTTGGATGTGCATCCGCTATACACTGACACATAGGTTTTACTACTTTGGCTTGAAGGCTGGTAATCGCAAGGCCGCGTACGCCTTGCCCAGATGGAGCCGTAGTAAACTGAAGCGTGACTTCAAGAGTCTGTTTTTGTATATATTGTGGATTTTTATAAACCACCAACAAAGGCATTACCGCCTCCCAATAATTGCCTTGCAAAGGTTTGACCGTAGGAGGCATCGTCGCAACTGCGCTGACATCATATGCATTTTTCTGCACAGTTTCTGGTAATTTAGAAGCATTCAACGCTTTACTGTAGGCCATCCAGCCATCGGCTGTAAAATAAAAAGCAATTTCTTTTTGGCGATCTAGGTAATTTTGAGCGTTATACGTATACGTTGTGACGATTGCCTCATTTGCCCACACGGCAAGTTGCGTATTATCCAAAGGAGCATCTGCCTGCGCTGGCAAAGCCAGTAGTGATAAACACAATAAAACAATTCGTTGATAAAGCATAATAACTCCTGAGAATGGTTTATTAGTTATTGTAGACATTTTTCAATGTTTAAGTGTCCCATGTTATTATAATATGGTTAGCCAGCTTATTTTAGACACTATTGCATGCCTTACTTATCACGTGCACAATTTGTAGCGATATGTACTCAAGCTATTTTAAACACAAAAGCCACAGTAGTAGCCGAGAATCAATTGAGTGGCTATAAAAAATACCACGCAGAAACTAAAGAAAATAAATATTTGGATTCTCTTGTACGACCTCGAGCGCTCTCTACCCTCCCTGAGGACTACATCTATAGGCATGACCTTATTGAGCATTTTGGATTAGGGAGATGTCATGAATTAGCAGATTTTCTTCTAGTAGAAATTGCCAGAGACATTAATGCTATGAGTGCAGTCGCAAGAATCCAAATGGTTTTCTCTGCCAGATACGATCATACCTATTTAGAGGTAAAAATCCACTTGGAGGGAGAGAGGAGCAGTTCCTTATGGGAGGTTGATGCGTGGGATCCGCGAATAATCGATATTAGTGAGCGCCCAGATGGTACTATTAAAAATCATGAAGCTCTTGATTATGGCTATTCAGCTGGTATAGAGCATACTGTGTCCACAGATCAAATTAATTACCATCGTAGATACCATTTCTTTGGCGTTATACCTAAACCAATACCTGGTAGGGCCACTCGGGGAGCTACTCCTGATAGGGAAATGTTAGAACAGCATCTTTGGCTTTATGATGATTATACTATAGAGGAGGCAGTAGCAGAGGGTAAAATTGACCCGTCTGGCAGTCTTGGCTATTTACAGAGAGTTTCAAGTTGGCAAAGGTACTGATGCTTATTTTTAGTAATCTTCACCTGATTCAGCTCACTTAATCCGCATTTGCAAATATTCATGTTAAAATCCTGAAGGGCAGTCCCTAATTACGCACTATCCTGAGGAATCACTTGTGGCTAGCAATCATTTTTATTTTGCCAACCGTGAAAATGTCAGTCGATTTCTCAATCGTTGGGATGTGCTGCTATTGATATTGGTGCTTTCCATCCTGTTTTTTTTAGGGTGGGCTGGTAAACAAATGGCCACGCCATACTCGCTAGGTGAATCGCTACCCATTTCTCTCAGTCCTACACAATTGCCCTTTTACGCACTGAGAACCGTACTGCGGATGTTCATTGCGCTTTTTTTGTCGATTATTTTTACCTTTGTTGTGGGAGCGTTGGCTGCTAAAAATCGGCGTGCTGAGCAAATCATTATTCCAGCCATTGATATTTTGCAGTCTGTGCCTGTATTGAGTTTTCTAGCAATCACTATCACTGGTTTTATTCATCTTTTTCCCAATAGCTTATTGGGTCCTGAGTGCGCATCAATCTTTGTCATCTTTACTTCGCAAGTATGGAATATTACGTTTAGTTTCTATCAATCCCTTAAGATGGTACCTCATGATCTACGTGAAGCTGCTGCTATGTTTCAGCTATCTGCTTGGCAACGCTTTTGGAAGGTTGAAGTGCCTTACTCTATGCCAGGTTTATTGTGGAATATGATGATGTCCATGTCCGCCAGCTGGTTTTTTGTGGTGTTATCCGAGGCGATTGCTGTAGCCCATCAAAATATTCGCCTACCTGGTGTCGGCTCTTATATTGCTTTAGCGATTGAACATCGCGATCTATATGCGGTTGGATATGCCATTTTAACCATGGTGATAGTGATTTTTCTTTATGACCAAATTTTATTTAGGCCCCTTATCGCTTGGTCAGAAAAATTTAAAGCAGAGCAGTCGTCCGATGGAGAAGAGTATCAATCTTGGTTGATTGATTTAATCCGTGGCAGCCGTTTAATGGTGCGTGTGGATGATGGTTTAGCGCGAATGCGAGATCGCTTTGTGAACGCTAAATGGTTAAGCCATTCTGCCCCGAAAGCCATTAAAGACATTGATTTTAATCGACAAAAGCGCATTGACTGGTTATGGAATACCATTGTGCTGTTGGGTATTTTGAGTGGAGGCTATGTCTTATTGCGCTACATTCTTGCTGTTCTAGAAGTGAGCGAAATTTTGCACGTGTTTTTTTTAGGAATGGCTACAGGTTTGCGCGTGATCGTGTTAATTGTCTTGAGCTCTTTGGTTTGGATTCCAGTAGGTGTTTGGATAGGATTACGCCCGCATTTAGCACAAAAAATTCAACCCGTTATCCAATTTTTTGCAGCGTTTCCTGCTAATCTATTTTATCCATTATTTGTGATTGCTATTGTGAGCTTTCACCTAAGTGTAGAAATTTGGGTGACGCCGCTCATGATTCTAGGCACGCAATGGTACATATTATTTAACGTTATCGCAGGCGCGTCAGTAATTCCCCGTGATTTATATTTAGCAGCGGATAATTTTGGTGTAAAAGGTTGGCAATGGTGGCGTCGACTGGCTTTGCCGGGGATTTTTCCTTACTACATCACTGGTGCGATTACAGCAGCAGGAGGTGCTTGGAATGCTAGTATTGTTGCCGAATGGGTTAGTTGGGGTAGTACAACACTCAGAGCAACAGGTCTTGGCGAATACATCCAAGCCAGCACTATTGCCGGAGATTTTCCTAAAATTGCCTTGGGAACTGCGATGATGTGTATCTACGTTCTACTGTTTAATCATGTAATCTGGCGGCCTTTATATCGCTTGGCAGAAGAGCGCTTTAATTTCAGTTGAGGAATTTTATGTCAGAAACGATCATTGCCATCGAGCATTTACGCAAGGCGTTTAAAAAAGCTGCCACGCAAGATTTATTGGTGCTTGATGATGTGAATTTTAAATTACAGAAAGGTGAGATTGTTGCTTTGCTAGGCAAATCTGGCTCTGGAAAATCGACATTATTACGGATTATCGCAGGCCTTGTTGCGCCTACTAGTGGTCATGTATCTTATCGCGGTAAACCAGTGACGCAGCCAGTGCAAGGCATCGCTATGGTATTTCAATCGTTTGCGTTGATGCCCTGGTTGACCGTGTTGGAAAATGTAGAATTAGGGCTTGAAGCACAAGGCGTTGGTCGAGAAGAGCGTAGGCATCGTGCGATTGAGGCGATTGATATTATCGGGTTAGACGGTTTTGAGTCTGCATTTCCTAAAGAATTATCAGGTGGCATGCGCCAACGGGTTGGTTTTGCACGCGCCTTAGTCATCAATCCAGACGTGTTATTAATGGATGAGCCTTTTTCTGCGTTAGATGTATTGACCGCAGAAAACTTAAAATCTGACTTACTGCGTTTGTGGCAAGAAAAGAAAACCAACACAAATGGCATACTCTTGGTGACACACAATATTGAAGAGGCGGCCATGCTTGCTGACCGCATTGTTATTTTGGGGAGTGATCCTGGATATATCCGTGCAGATTTGCCAGTATCTATACCGCAACCACGGGATACAGAGGCGCCAGAGTTTCGTGCATTGGTCGATAGAATTTATACGTTGATGACCACAGGCTCGCGCGAAAAAGCAAGACACGCACAGCGTCAGCGCCAGATTGATTTAGGTTATCGTCTGCCAGATGTTGAACCATCCGAGTTAACGGGTTTGATAGAAACCATGAAGTCATTTGAAGACAGGATTGATTTGCCAGAGCTTGCCGATGAGCTGATGATGAACGTTGACGATTTATTCCCTATTTTAGAAACACTCGAGATTTTAGGTTTTGCTAAGGTACTTGATGGGGATATTCATCTAAGCGAAGTCGGCAAACAATTCTCTGAAGCAGATTTACAAGAACGTAAGCAAATGTTTGCACGTGGGCTATTAGAAAAAGTACCGCTAGCGCGTTACATCCGCAAAATTTTGGATGAGAAAGTCGGGCACCGTGTCTCAGAAGAGCGCTTTTTAAGTAAGCTTGAGGATTACTTAAGCGAAAAAGAAGCCGATCGAGTGCTGCATACAATGATCGACTGGGGCCGCTATGCCGAGATTTTCGCGTATGATTTTAATACGGGGATGCTGAGTTTGGAAAACCCGGGGATTTCGGAGGAGTAGTTCCACAAAAACACAGCTTTAAAACTGCGATTCCTTCTCCCCGCGAGGGCCTATGAGGGGTGGTTAAAAGATTTTTTTGATCTACCCACACCTGCCCTGTCGGGCATCCTCTCCCATCAATGGTAGAGGAACTTAGGATTCACCTTCTGTTCAAGCATGTAGCTAACGTGAAGGGATGTTTCAGCGTGTTGCGTTACAATCACGCTTTTTTCTCATTCCCCTGCGTCAATAAAAAATCCAATATCTCAAACAAACGCTTCTCAGTTTTCGCCATCTGCAAATCAGTTTTATATCGGTTACTCACAACGAAAGCAGGAACGGCAGCAATATGGTAACTCGCCATCATTCTTTGGCTCGTCGCAATATCCAGATCAATACTAGGTGAATTATTAAAAGCACTTTGTGCTGTAGCTAAATCAACACCGTTTTTGGTCAGAAAAGCCGTCATGGTTTCTTTGCTATTGAGTGACTGTTTGTCATCAAGAATCGCCTTAAATAAAGCCGGGTTCAATTTAGAGTTCAGTGAGAGAGCCTCGGCCGTATAAAAAGCTCGCGCGTAATATTCCCAATCATTATTAAAAATCACCGGGATTTTTTTAAAGTAAATTTTCGTACCTTGTTGCGCAACCCATTTATTAACAGCGGGCTCAAGCTTGTAACACCAAGGACAACCAAAACTAAAAAACTCTACCACACTGACAGCATCACCGATTTTCCCAGCCGCATCGCTATTCTTAATCAGCTCATAATCTTGGCCAGCAACAAAATCAGCACTAAAACCTATAAGAGAAGTAAAAAATAGTGCGACAGCAGTTATATATTTGAACATGTCACTCACCTAAAAAGAGTTAAACTGACCAGGGCGCAACGTTAGCATTCAAGGTTGTAATTTTCAAGGTTATAGTAATGGCGCGCATGTTTCCTTTCCCATCAATGGGCGAGGAAATTATTATTCATTATTTTGCGCTTGTCTGTTAATGCAAGCCCGCAACATAATTAGCCACCGCTTGCATATCCTCCAAGCTCATGCGAGCACTGATATCCCGCATAATGGAATTAAGATCATTACTGCGCTTTTTGTCCTTAAACGCCTGTAATTGCTGGACCGTATAAGCAGCGTGTTGACCAGAAAGCACTGGGAAGTTTGCTTGCGCATTACCAAGCCCTGCCGGGCCGTGGCAGGCGATGCAGGCGGTGATGTGTTTGCTAAAATCCCCACCACGATACAACTGCTCACCGCGCTTTAGATATTTTTGAGGAGTGCTACCTTCTGGCAGAGGTTGGCGAGCATAGAAGGCTGCTAAGTCATTCATATCCTGTTCGGTTAAATTAGTTACCATCGGTGTCATAGTAGGAGCATTACGGGTTTTCATGTTTTTAAAATCATGTAATTGTTTAACTAAATAAGTAGCATGCTGTCCAGCTAGATTCGGCCATAGGGGATTTATGCTGATTCCTGTAGCGCCATGACATGCGGCACATACTGTGGATTTTTCTTGACCAGCCTGGTAATCTCCCACAGCAAATGCTGTAATTGTGCTGCATAGAGCAAGAAGAAACACTATTTTTTTCATTTTTGCCTTTCGTTCAATGGAACACTACTATGTTAACCAATCCTTATACGCAGGCCAAGTTTTTAAAAAGTGCACCGCGTGCAGAACTGTTACCTGAAGACACAGGCTACGAGGTCGCTTTTGCTGGCCGTTCTAATGCAGGTAAATCCAGTGCATTAAATTGTTTGACCAATATTCGTCAATTAGCTCGCACCAGTAAAACCCCAGGGCGCACGCAATTAATTAATGTGTTCACGCTTGCCGATGAAACCAGACGCTTAATTGACTTACCCGGTTATGGTTATGCAAAAGTTGCCCTGCAAGTTAAGCATGATTGGCAAAAGAATCTAGCGCATTATCTTGAGATACGCCAGAGCCTCAAGGGCCTAGTATTATTAATGGACGTACGCCACCCACTTAAAGAGCTTGATCAATCTATGGTTGATTGGGCACTTGATAGGCAATTACCTGTGCACATTTTGTTGACCAAAGCAGATAAATTAAGCCGAGGTAGTGTGCAAAGCACCGTGCTGCAGGTACAAAGATTTTACGAATTAATGCCAGATTTAATCAGCGTCCAAGCGTTTTCATCGTTGAAAAAACAAGGTGTTGATGAGCTGATCGAGGTTTTAAATAGATGGTTGCATTATTGAAACCCTTCTCGCACTTGCCCCACAATCAAATCATGTAGCCCGTATGGAGCGAAGCGGAATGCGGGATCCCCACCAGTCACATTCCGTTGCAAATTTAATGATGTTTCGCAATCACCTTAATAATTGCCGAAAAATCCAACTCCCCCATTTCAGCGTCATTGAACTGCTGATAAATCGCAGTGGCGCGTTCCCCCATCGGAGTTTTAACTCCAACACTAGCAGCCGATTTCTGGCTTAAACACAAATCTTTCAACATCATTGCCGCAGTAAAACCGGCTTTATATTGATTATTAGCAGGGACATTTTCTACTAAGCCAGGAACGGGCGCATAGCTACTCATAGCCCAACATTGGCCTGAAGAGTTGGTAACCACCTCGAATAATTTTTCAGGAGATAAGCCTAAATTCTCCGCTAACGTAAACGCCTCCGATACAGCAATCATGGAAATGCCAAGGATCATATTATTACAAATTTTTGCAGCTTGGCCGCTGCCAGCAACACCCGTGTGAATGATTTTTTTCCCAAGTAGAGAGAGGATTGGCTTAGCTTGGGTAAATGCTTCCTCCGTACCACCCACCATGAACGTTAGTTTTGCCTGCGCTGCACCCACAACGCCTCCAGATACCGGTGCGTCAACAGCCAAAAAATGCATTTTTTTTGCATGCTGATGAATCTCACGTGAACTTTGCACATCAATTGATGAGCAATCGATAAACAACGTATTTTTAGCAGCACTGGCAAAAAGACCATCCTCGCTTAAGCATACTTGTTGTACCTGCTGCCCTGTTTGCAACATAGTGATGATAATGTCTTGCTGACGAGCTACATCCTGCAGTGTTGCAGCGGCACGGCCGCCTGCAGCAATGAATGTTTCAATTGCTTTAGGCTGAAGATCAAAGCCTGTGACACTGTGCCCTGCGCTAATCAAGTTGACAGCCATAGGCCATCCCATATGCCCTAAACCTACAAATCCAATTCGTGCCATTTTATTCCCCGTTAATCATGACTTGGCATAGAAAACGCACTGCCGCTCAATACAGTAACCGGCCATTTGCTAGTAATGGTTTTGAGCTTTGTATAAAAGTGAATGCTTTCTTGCCCATGCATGTTTGTGTCACCAAATGCAGAGCGTTTCCATCCGCCAAAAGGATGACTGGCAACAGGTACAGGTATAGGTACATTAATACCAACCATGCCAACTTGTACACGTTCTGCATATTCACGGGCGCTAAAGCCATCACGGGTAAAAATAGCTGTACCATTCCCATATTGATGACGATTAACCAGCGCCAATGCTTCTTCAAAATCAGTGGCTCTGAGGATGACCAGCACTGGGCCAAAAATTTCATTTTGATAAATGCTCATTTTTTCAGTGACCTGATCAAACAAAGAAGGCCCTACAAAATAGCCTTGGGGATGTTTAGGATGTTTGAAAGAACGACCATCAATCAATAATTGTGCACCTTCAGCAACACCTTTATCGATAGCTGCTAAAACCCGCTCTCGATGAGCAGCACTAATAAGCGGCCCCATATCACTTCCTGCAACATCACCCGCATCAATTTTGATGGCTTTTATCAACGGCGTGAGTTTATGAAGAAGCGTTTCTGCAGTTTGCTCCCCGACAGTGACAACGACAGACAGCGCCATACAGCGTTCGCCAGCAGAACCAAAAGCCGCACCAACAATCGCATTGGCCGCTTGGTCCATATCGGCATCCGGCATGACCAAGCAATGATTTTTGGCTCCGCCAAACGTATGTGCACGCTTACCATGTGCTGTGGCAGTAGTATAAATAGACTCAGCTACCGGCGTTGAGGCAACAGCTGTAAAGGTCGCAATATCAGGATGCGCTAACAACTGCTCAACCGTTGTTTTGTCCCCATGAATACAATTCGCAACTCCATCAGGCAAACCAGCCTCGCTTAACAACTCTAATAGCCGAATCGGGGCGGAAGGGTCCTGTTCAGAGGGCTTGAGAATAAATGTATTCCCACACGCTATGGCAGGAATCATCATCCATACCGGAACCATCACTGGAAAGTTAAACGGAGATACCCCTGCACATACACCTAATGATTGACGTATGGTGGTGCAGTCAATTTGTGCCGATACATTTGCAGAAAAAGTACCCTGCAACTGGGTTATCAAGCCGCAATGGAACTCAACAACTTCGATAGCACGAGCGACGGAACCCTTTGCATCGTCAAGCGTTTTGCCATGCTCGCGCGTTACAATACTTGCCAAATCCAGCTGATGTTTTTCTAATAAATCGCGAAATTTGAATAAAATCCGGGCTCTTTTAATCGGTGCTGTTTGCGACCAAGAAAGATATGCTTTTTTAGCAGCAGCTACAGCATTATTACAGGTGGTAGCGCTTGCAAAATTGACCTGCCCAATTGTTTCGCCGAAGGCTGGGTTGTATATATCGTGGCTTTTTGTGGTTGTTTCAGTAAATGCGTTCCCGGCAATGAAATGCGGTACGGTGTATCCCATCATAAACTCCTTTTTCCCTGATTACTCGTTGAAAGCAGTCAACGTGACGTGGTATTCGCGATTCTCTCCATTAGCTTGCGACCCACGTGTTTCTATGACTTCAACGCGAGCATAATCACCCGCTTTATCCAAGGCATCTTGAATGGCTTCCTCAATGCCTACATCCGAATATCCAGTAAAATCCGCTGATTTTATTTTGGCCATTTTTTTCATCCATGGAGACACAAACCCCCAGTCTAGCATGCTAAAATGAGAAAATCTTGTTGATTACGGCTGGGGTCATACGGCTGGGGTCATACGGCTGGGGTCATACGGCTGGGGTCAGGGCAACCGCATCTTATGATTAAAAATAAATCTAAATGCAGTATTAAAAGTGATTAACCGTCTTTGCGAGCCTTGGCGAAGCAATCCAGTGACCTTAAGGATGCTAGATTGCTTCGCCAAGGCTCGCAAAGACGGATTTATTAACAAAATAAATGCTCAAAATTTAGATGCGGTTGCCATGAGGCTAATTGGAAGTATGCAGGGATGGCGCTATATTGTGTTTATCATCAGCTGGAGTGTCTCCAGGAGCGAGTGGCTTAAAAAATACTAGAGTAGTCTCTATCACTCTAGGGCCAGAGTTGACCGGACCGCTGGCTGCAGCTGCGGCAGCACTACTGCCCATTACGTGCTGTTGAAGTTGAGGGGCCGCGCATGGACCTGTGGCCATAAAACGATCGTGTATTAATTCAAATGCTCTAATTGAATCTTCAACTGTTCCTCGTCTGCTTTGATTGTTATCAAGGCCTTGCTGTATAAGTTTCTTGATCTCATCACCAAGCCCCAACTTCGATAAGGTCTCTCTCTGATCTTTCGGAAGACCATTAAAAAGATTCTCCACCTTATTAGTTTTGACCATAAATTTCAAATGTCCTTTCAATCCGTCATAATAACTAGAATCAACCCCTCCCCAAACGCATTGTAAAACTCTGTATAAAGAATATAAATCAGAGGCGGGTGATGTTTTAGGTTTAGGCATAAGAATTTCTGGTGCAATATAACACGGTGAGCCACTAGGCACGATATCGGCAATCTCTTGGATTTCTGGAGGGAGCTTTTTTGCAAAGCAATAATCAACTATGTTAATAGCAAATGTATTATCATTCCCAGGATTTTCAATCGATTCGATCATTATATTTTCAGGCTTTATGTCCCCGTGTATAATTCGTAACTTCGAAACCTGAGTCTCCAGCGCCCGCAATAACTCGAGAGACAACAATATGCGCTCACGTAAAGATAAAATTGACTTTTTCGTTTGATCGCGTTCAAGCAAATTATATAATTCTTCACCCTTAAACCTATTCATAAACATATAACTATAAATTGTATTTGGTATATTAATTTGCGTTGCTGGCATCACGCCAAGATGGGGTACTTCTGCGCTAATTTCATTTTCATCTTTTAGCCTTTCTATTGGATTATGAAGGTGCGGGGTGGGAGCTTTTATATTAGGATCACACGTACAATGAGTCTGCACCTTGACAGCTTTTTGGGAATAATCATCATAGGGTTCATAGGATGTAGGCGTTACCTTAACTTTTGCAATAACAGAATATACCTCTCCAAAACTGCCACTACCAAGCTTATCCCCAAAAAAAGTACAATAAATAGTTTCTTCGTTCGGCATTTGTTCGCATAAAAAATTTTTTGCATCAAATTCTATGCCATTAAAGGAAAATTGAGCGCTATCAAAAAAATGAGAACAGCCTATAGCCTTTAACCCGGTAAAAAATACCCTTATCTTATCCGCGTCAAATGCAGGATGAAAAGCAGTTTGACCATTAACAATAATCGTTGGCATATAAAATTTTCACTCCTACTGATATTTTAAAAGCAATTTCCGCCATAAACGTTTTTCAAATCATCAGCTCACTACGCACGGACTATCCAACAAAACATATGAATTAACCCTGGCCGAACTTTCATTTTATTTGAATAGTGCCGCAGCATGGCTTTCTCCATCACCCGGCATGCTTGGCAATGCTGCTGCAGGAGAAGGTTGCTCGCCTAAAAATCGAGTAATTTTCTCAAAAGTTAATTTTGTTTATTGTAATGTAAAAAAACTTTGGGTTCAATATGGGATCGCTTTGTTTTTAATTTGGCCTGATTAGTGTGGATATTTGGAATAATGAAGCGGAGGGAATAGGGTGTGTCGACAAGCTAAGCTACGAAGCGACTCTAGACAATTTAAGAAAATTAATCATCAAGAGGGCCTAGTATATGCTCCAGTCCATAATACAATCTATCAATTTGTTGCACGCGTTTACAGGATAAGATTACACCTGGCATGAACGACGCGCGGTCAATGCTGTCATGGGTAATGGTTAAAGTTTCGCCTGTATTCCCGAATACAACTTGTTGTCGAGCAAGCACTCCTGGTAAACGTAGAGAATGGATATTTACATCATGATGTGTTGCCCCTCGTGCACCTTGCACCAGCTCTTTAAGAGATAACTGATTTTTTTTATCACGCCTTGCTGCAGCAATCATTTCAGCTGTTTTCAGGGCTGTTCCTGAGGGGGCGTCTAATTTTTGTTGGTGGTGTATTTCGATAATTTCTACTTCAGGCAAAAAATGTGCGGCAGCGGCTGCAAAGCGCATCATGAGTACTGCGCCGATAGAGAAATTCGGGGCAATAATACCTCCGAGTTTTTTTTCAGCACAGAGCTCCTGTAGCGTATGAATTTGTTTAGGCAGTAAACCACTAGCGCCAATCACAGGGTGCGCGTTATTTTTGATAATAATTAAACTATTTTCATAGACACAGTCGGCTCGTGTTAACTCGACAACAATTTGAGCCTTGGTATCTACAATCGCTTTCTGTAAGTTATCTTCACGGCCCAGGCTGCCTACTAATTGGAAGTCGGGGTGATTGTTAATGGTTTCGCATGCAAGGGTGCCCATTTTTCCGTGGGCACCATTCACAATAACTCTGCTTTGCATAGAGGCTACCTATTGGTTGGGGGTCTCAGGTGTAGTGTCTTTGGTTGTCCCATAAATGGTTCGCCAAGCCCAGATACTGGCAGGGATCCAACCAATAAGCGTTGCTTGTAAGATTAGGGCAACGAAAGCTCCTCCTGGGTTGTCATAGGCTAGCAGAACTATCCATGGGAAGAAAACTGCCATGATTGACATAAAAATACGCTTCATCTTCATATGCAAATGCCTATTTAAGTACCATAAGAACATTATATACCCTGCTTGGCATGACTTGCAAAATGCCCTTAAACGCTGTACATTGCATGCTCATTTTCCAGCCTAATAATCTTATCAATCAAGGGTCACAGCATGAGACAACAGGAGCTGCATCCGCGCACTGCCATTGTTAATAAAAAGCAAAAAAATCAAGCAAAAAAAACGCGCAATGAAGCTTTAATCTGGTTGGCCAAGACATTTCCATCAGCGTTTGATAACACCGTGAGTATTCAACCCTTGAAGCTAGGCATTATGGCAGATATCTTAGCGTATGAAGAGCAGGCAGCTGCCGCCGGTATTTCAAAAAGTAAGTTACGCGAAGCGGTTGTTATATTTGCCAGACGCCTTGATTATTTAACATGTCTTAAAGCACGCGAGATGCGGATTGATTTAGAAGGCAATCCTGTGGCTTCTGTAACTGAGGAAGAAGCAAATCGTGCGGCTGACAAAATTAGAAAACGCATAGAAAAAAGTGCCAAAAATATGCGGAAAACGGTTGTAAGCAAGCTTGAGTCAAAGCCTAGTTATTATGCCGAAGACGAAGATATAGAACAAAATAGCCCCATGCCAGCCGCCCGAAATCCAGCTGTAATGATTAAACATAAAGTCTCACGAGCTTATGATCCTGATGCAGTAGCCCGCTTAAAAGAGAAATTAGGCTTGTCTCGTAAGAATGAAGTTGAGAAAGAAAGTCTTTAAGTTAGGGTGTGTTAACAATTGCCCTATAACCCACGCTGCGCCTACGTGCAGCGGTTCATCCTCGGCATCCATGGATCCCGCGGACAAGCCGCGGGACGTTGGGGTAGGTGTGAATTTTCAACAGACCCAAATATAAGTTTCAAAAGGTTGGGCCGTGGCCCAGCCTTTTGAAAGGCCGTTATCCTGCCGCCACTCATAAGTCAGTCTTTAAATTACCATTATTGATTAGCATTGTTAGAATATCTAGGTCCGAATTCAAAGTGCCCCCGGCAGTCAGGTCGACACCATTCAACACAATTTTTTGTGTTGAATTAAACGTAGCTCCTCCATCGGTATCAACGGCAATCGTTGTGTTATTAGTCGAGTTGTTGTAGCTAATATTTAAAAACGAATCCAGGCTTTTTGCCGTTTGTGCTTCACCTGTTAATAGATCAGCTAGGTCCAGGACATCTCCACCACTCCCTTTGGTAAAGTCTGTGATGGTGTCTGTGGGGCAACCAGCACTATCCCCGTTCTTCCAGACAAACGTATCTTTGCCGACACCACCGGTCATAGAATCACTGTCAAGTCCTCCTATAAGAGTGTCTGCACCCAACCCGCCGAATAACGTATCATTTCCAGCTTTAGTATCAATAATGTCTGTATAGTTCCCACCATTTAATATGTCAGCACCACTCGTACCGTTTAATATATGCACATCATCCACAGTATTAATGGTATTATTCGTATTAATGGTTAGAGTCGTAGAGCCAGTATCGTTATCTTGGTCGCGTATCGTGTAGTTGAAAACATCGCTGTCAATCGCCTTTACTCCGTTACTAATACTCCAGAGGGTAAAGTCATCGTTGCTGTCTGTTCCATAAAAGGCAATGTATCGAAACGGAGCATCGGAGTTAATAGTAAAACTTGCTTCCTGCCGGTTTCCTGTGCCATTTGCAGTATTGTTTATAATGCCACTATCTACAAGGTTGTGATTACTATCATAGGTTTTCCAACCTATTTGGTCATCACTCTGAACATCCCTAAAGGTAGCTTGTATAGCGCGATGATCGGAGCCCATATTTAAAACAAGCGTTTCTGTTTTTGTAGAGCCGTTGGAGTCCAACTGATCGTTATTATCCGTGCTACCTGATGAGTCAATATATAAACCATAATTACTTCGAATGGCAGGCGGGGTTGTAGAGGTGCCAAAAACCGCTGCGCCCATACTATAGCCCAAGACTTGTATGCCACTTCCCGTCCAAGAAGCAAGGCTATTACCAGCACCTGCCGAGGTCAATTTTTCCGTAGAATGATAATTATAACTACCATTCTGATTAATAACTAAGGTACCGTGTTCTGCATTAATAGTAAGGTTGCCACTAACAAAATTACTGTATGTCGTACCATGGTAATCAACTGAAGAAATACTCGTTGCATCAACACCTATTTTGTCGACCCCGTCACCATTACCACCAGCACCTGTGATTACGTTACCGGATGTAGCACCACCTACAGCCACATTGTTGACATCTTCATATGCTACCGGCACAGTATCTGTAACAACAATATTCACCTGTGTCCAGGCTGATTGAGCAGAACCATCTCCCGCCTTATAGAAAAAGCTATCGGTTAGTGTTAAATACCCTGAATGATTAAGCACTGGAGCAGTATAGGAATAAGTGCCATTGGCATGCATTAGTACAGTACCACCCAATGCGGTTGTAATCGTGTTTACACCATTAACAACAATAGCCCCACCACCACTAGCGTTTTGAGCAAGTTCTGAAACAATGAGACTGCCGTTATCAGCATCACCATCATTTGCGAGCACATTTGCAGGATTGCTAAGCACACTCCCCTCTACCACCCTAGCAACATCAGCTTTCGTGACGGGAACATCATTGGTGCCATTGATGGTTACCTTAACGCTACTTGCAGTACCATCCACACTTTTCACGGTAAACGTATCACTGACGCTTTGCCCTACATTCAAGTTATTAAACGCGTTATTGGCTATATAGGTCCATGCGCCATTAGCACCAATGTTAAATATGCCATTGGCTCCTGCAACATTGGTTTGCGCTACAAAGGCCGCTGGATTATCCACATCCGAAACAGTGAGCGTTCCACCTGTGCTTAATGCTACATTGGTTTCAGCTAGCGTTACACTTGCGCTACTTAAAACAGCAGCGTCATTGGTGCCGTTAATAGTGACTTGAACAGTGCTTGTGGTACCGTCATCACTTGCAACAGTAAAGGTGTCACTAACACTTTGACCTACATTCAAATTGTTAAACGCACTATTGGCTACATAAGTCCATGCGCCATTGGTGCCAATATTAAATACACCATTGGTACCTGCAACATTGGTTTGAGCGACGAAGGTGGTAGGACTATCCTCATCAGATATGGTAAGTGTGCCACCAGTACTTAATGCAGCATTGATTTCTGAAAGAGCCACAGTCGCGCTACTTAAAACAGCAGCGTCATTGGTGCCGATAATCGTGACTTGAACGCTACTGGCGGTACCGTCAGCACTTGCAACGGTAAAGGTGTCACTAACACTTTGACCTGCGTTCAAATTGTTAAACGCGCTATTAGCAACATAAGTCCATGCCCCATTTGTGCCGATGTTAAACACACCATTGGTACCTGCAACATTGGTTTGGGCGACAAAAGTAGCTGCACTATCCACATCAGAAATAGTGAGTACTCCACCAGTGCTTAATGCAGCATTGGTTTCAGCTAGCGTTACACTCGCGCTACTTAAAACAGCAGCATCATTAGTTCCGTTGATGGTGATCTGCACCGTTGTAACAGTGCCATCATCACTCTCCACATTAAATTGATCGCTTACGCTTTGACCTATGTTCAAATTATTAAACGCGCTATTAGCTACATAAGTCCATGCACCATTAGTACCAATATTAAATACTCCGTTGGTCCCTACAACATGGCTTTGTGCTACAAAAGAAGCTGGGCTATCAACATCAGAAATAGAGAGGGTTCCACCTGTGCTCAAGGGCGCATTTGTCTCAGCTAGAGTAACGCTTGCGCTGCTTAAAACAGCCGCATCGTTAGTACCGTTAATGGTAACTTGGACTGTTGTTACTGTGCCATCAGCGCTGGTTACATTGAATTGATCGTTAACGCTTTGACCTGGTCTGAGCTCATCAAAAACACGGTTAGCCGTGTAAGTCCAAGCACCATCTGCATCGATATTAAAAACACCATTCGCTCCTGCTACATTGGTTTGCGCTACAAAGGTAGCAGGGCTATCCACATCAGAAATCGTGAGCGTACCGCCTGTGGTCAAAGCAGCATTGGTTTCATCGAGTATGATCGTTGCGCTACTTAAAATAGCAGCGTCATTTGTTCCAGTGATAGTCACTTGGACTGAAGACATTGTGCCATCTGCGCTTGCTACATTGAATTGATCGCTAACACTTTGACCTACATTCATTTCGTCAAGGGCAGTGTTAGCGACATAAACCCAAGTGCCATCAAGACCAAAGTCAAATGTCCCATAAGTGCCTGCGACACTGCCTTGCGCCACAAAAACGGGCGGGTTATCTACATCAGAAACAGTCAGTGCGCCGCTTATGCTTAATGCCGCATCCGTCTCGGCGACTGTGACACTTTCGCTGCTTACAATAGCAGTATCATTGGTTCCAGTGATAATCACTTTTACTGTGCTCACCGTTCCATCTATGCTTCTTACGGTGAATGTGTCACTAATATTTTGTCCAACATTCAAATTATTAAATGCACTCTTAGCCGTATAGGTCCACGCACCATTGGTGCTGAGATTAAAAGTACCATTAATGCCTGTAACATTGGTTTGCGCTACAAAAGCGGCAGGGCTATCCACATCAGAAATAGTGAGGGTTCCACTTGTGCTTAAGACGGTATCCGTTTCTGTGAGAGTAGCGGTTGCGCTGCTTAGAACTGCCGGATCGTTTGTACCATTGATCGTTACTTGTACAGTGGTAACAGTGCCATCAGAGCTAGTCACATTAAATTGATCGCTAACGTTTTGGCCTGTACTCAAATTATTTAACGGGCTATTAGCCACATAGGTCCAGGCACCGTTAGTTCCAATATTAAACACACCATTTGTGCCAGCCACATTTGTTTGCGCCACAAAGGTAGCAGGGTTATCCACATCGGTGATGCTTAAGGTACCGCCTGTGCTTAAAGCGGTATTTGTTTCCGTTAAAAAAATCCTCGCCGTGCCTAAAACAGCAGCATCATTAGTTCCATTGATGGTTACCGTAACACTGCTTGCCGTGCCATCAACACTGTGAACTGTAAACGTATCACTAACACTCTGGCCTATGTTCAAATTATTAAATGCGCTATTAGCTACATAAATCCAGGAACCAGTGGTACTGAGATTAAATACACCATTGGCCCCTGCAACGTTAGCCTGAGCCACAAAAGTAGCAGGGCTATCAACATCAGAAATGGTAAGTTTACCGCTAGTATTTAAAGTAAAGTTGGTTTCATTTAGAGAAACATTAGCACTACTTATGACAGCAGGAATGTTGGCAGCAGTGGGAGTAGGAGGGGACGGAATGGGGAGCGAGGCAGGTTGTTCAAATTTACTCAACTGGTCATTTGCCAGAGCTTTTTCTGAGGCAACAATATCAATATTATTATAGATATCATTATTATTTTTGGCGTCATTATTATCCATAATATTACCCCTTATCGTTGTAATTATTTTCATAATTATAGACTAGGCTTTGTTTTTCCCCTCCCCGCAGTGTCTTTTTTCACAAAATTCAGAATGATAGTGTGGAAATCTAGTTTTCATAAAACATGTAGCCCGCATTCCGCTTCGCTCCATACGGGCTACATTTATTTTTTAAGGCGTCACCGCCGCACTAGCCCGCTCTTCTAACACCGCAACAGCAGGCAATTTTTTCCCCTCTAAATACTCAAGAAATGCCCCACCGCCTGTGGAGATATAAGATATTTGATCCGTTAAGTCATAAAGATCAATAGCGGCCAACGTATCCCCACCACCAGCAATGGTAAACGCATCACTATCCGCAATAGCAATTGCTATAGCCCGAGTCCCATAAGAAAATTGTGGAAACTCAAATACTCCCACGGGCCCGTTCCATATAATAGTCTGCGCATCGTCTAAAATAGTGGTGTAGCGCGAGATAGTTTCAGGGCCTATATCCAAAATCATATCGTCATCGGCAACGTTGCTTAAAAGCTTGTTATAAGCAGGGCAGCTTTCATTAAATGATTTCCCCACTACTACATCAGAAGGTAGTGGAAGTTGGCAACCAGATTTAGCAGCAAGCGCAAGGATATCGCGTGCTTCATCCAGTAAATTATTTTCACACAGTGATCCACCAATTTCATGGCCTTGCGCTTTCAAAAAAGTATTAGCAATACCACCGCCCGGGATCAGAACATCAACCATACCTACCATCTGTTTAAGCAAAGATAATTTAGATGAAATTTTTGCCCCACCGACAATCGCCATAATCGGTTTTTTCGGATCTTTGAACACCCGTTGCAGTGCACCAAGTTCGCTTACTAACAAAGGACCTGCTACTGCAATAGGCGCATATTTAGCCACCCCACACGTTGAAGCATGAGCACGATGCGCTGTGCCAAAAGCATCCATAACAAAAACATCACATAATTTGGCAAGTTGTTTTGCGAGTTTGTCACTATTAGCCGTTTCGCCAACATTAAAACGCACATTTTCACAAACAACCAATTCCCCGGGTTTTGCATCTATTCCATCGAGATATTCGCTGGCAAAATGCACAGGATAATTAAGGTTTGCAGCCAGGTAAGTCGCAATAGGTTGCAGCGAAAAACGTTTGTCGAAATTACCCTCTTCTGGACGCCCCAAATGCGACAGCACAATCACAGCAGCGCCTTGTTCTAGAGCTGCGCGCAAAGTTGGCAGGGCTGCTTGTAGACGTTGATCGCTTGTAATAATCCCATCTTTAATTGGTACGTTTAAGTCTTCGCGAATCAAAACCCTTTTATGATGAAGGTTAATATCGCTCATTTTGGCAAAATCCATGATTCTATCCTTAAAGGTGCATCATATAATGTGCTGTATCTAACATGCGGTTAGAAAATCCCCATTCATTGTCATACCAGGCGACAACTTTAACTAAGTTGCCCAGCACTTTTGTCTGAGTGGTATCAAAAATCGCAGAAGCAGGGTCATGATTAAAATCAACCGAGACCAGCGGCTCATCGCTGACACGCAGGGTGTCACTTTGTGCTTGCCGCATGATGTCGTTGACCTCAGCAGCTGTCGTGGGTCGTTTTGCAATGAAGGTAAAATCAATCACAGAAACATTTAAGGTTGGAACGCGCATAGCGAAACCGTCCAGCTTCCCTTCGAGATCTGGCAATACCAGTCCTAATGCACTGGCTGCGCCGGTTTTGGTAGGGATAATAGATTGCGTGGCGGAGCGTGCGCGATGTAAATCGGAGTGGCTGCCGTCTAGGAGCATTTGATCTTTAGTGTAGGCATGAATTGTATTTAACAAACCATGTTCAATCCCAATTTGTTCATGCAAAGGTTTCACCACAGGGGCTAAGCAATTGGTTGTACAAGAGGCATTCGAAACAATCTGGAAAGCGTCTTGTAAGGTTTCGTGGTTAACTCCGTATACAATGGTCGCATCGCTGTCTTTTGCAGGAGCCGAAATCAAAACTTTTTTCGCGCCAGCAGTGATATGCTGCATAGCAGCAGCGCGTTGTGTGAAGCGGCCGGTACACTCAAATACCAAATCAATCTTCAATTTTTCCCATGGAAGGTCACTTGGATTGCGCTCTGCGATCACTTCAATAGCATGGCCATCAACCACTAATTTATCGCCATCAACCTTTACATCATGCTGGAAACGTCCGTGTGTAGAGTCATAACGCGTCAGATGTGCTGTGGTATTAATACCTGATAGATCGTTGATAGCGACTATATCAAAATCATTTTGACGATTATATTCAAAAATGGACCGTAAAATGCAGCGCCCAATGCGCCCATAGCCATTAATTGCTACACGTATTGCCATACTACTCTCCGAATTACTCAAATAAAGCTAGAAGGGTCTCGACTGTTTTCTCGACAGTGACCCCCAGATAATGATAAACATCTGCTGCTGGTGCAGAAGCGCCATAACGATCAATACCAATCACGGCGCCATCTAACCCAACAAAACGATACCAATAACCACTCGCCGCAGCTTCAATAGCAATGCGCTTGCGTACAGCCGATGGTAAAACTTGCTCCTGATAAGCCGCGTCTTGGATAAGAAAACGCTCCGCACATGGCATTGAAACGACACGGATATGTAAACCCTGACTTTTAACTTGATTAGCAGCAGCGACCGCTATTTGCACTTCTGATCCTGTGGCAATCAAAATTGCATCTGGTGCCTGGTCACTGTCTTGTAATATGTAACCCCCACATTTGATTAGCTCACATGATGCTGATGAATGTTCCAATGCGGGCAAATTTTGCCTGGATAACAATAAGCTAGAAGGGCCATTATGGTGCTCAATCGCTTGCTGCCATGCAACAGCTGTTTCTGTGAGATCAGCGGGACGCCAGACTTGCATATTTGGTGTCATACGTAACATAGCAGCGTGTTCTATCGGTTGATGCGTAGGACCGTCTTCGCCCAGGCCTATTGAATCATGGGTATAAACAAAAATAACCCGTTGGTTCATGAGAGCGCTCAATCGCAATGCATTGCGGGCATAATCTGCAAAAACCAAAAATGTGCCGCCATAAGGAATAAAGCCGCCGTGCAAGGCCAGGCCATTCATGATGGCAGACATGGCAAATTCACGCACTCCATAATGCAGATAATTTCCTTGGAAATGGTCACAGGTAATAGCCTTGCTACCAGACCAATCTGTATTATTTGAGCCAGTTAAATCAGCTGAGCCCCCAAGCATCTCCGGCAGCAAAGCGGCATAATTTTCTAAGCATTGTTGCGATGCCTTGCGCGTTGCGACGGCTTTGGTGCCGCCCCGACATTGTTCTATAAATAGGTTTGATTTTGTAGGCCAAGCATCGGGTAAATCGCCGTTGATACGACGTAAAAATTCAAAATATTCCTTAGGATGCTGACCTTGGTATTTTTCGCACTGTTCTAGCCAAAGTTGTTCTTCATGTTGGCCTTGCTCGAGGTGATTCCATTCTGCATAAATATGCTCTGGAATGACAAAGGGTGAATGAGGCCAATTAAACCGTTCGCGTAACTGGGCAATATCTTCAGCACCCAGAGGTGCGCCATGGGTTTTTTCACTACCCGCAATGTTAGAACCGTAGCCTATAACGGTTTTACAGATAATAATGGTAGGTTTGTTAGTTTCATTACGGGCACTGATAATGGCGTTTTCAATGGCTGCAAAATCATGGCCATCAACTTCTTCAATCACGTGCCAGTTATATGCTTTAAAGCGCGTAGCGGTGTCGTCTGTAAACCAAGATGTGACTTTGCCGTCGATGGAAATGCCATTATCATCATAAAAGACAATTAATTTCCCCAACCCTAAGGTTCCAGCGTATGAACAAGCTTCATGAGAGATGCCTTCCATGAGGCAGCCATCTCCAACAAAAGCATAAGTGTAATGGTTGACAAGCGCGGTATTGTTATCATTAAACTGGGCAGCTAATATTTTTTCGGCGATTGCCATCCCTACGGCATTAGCAAGGCCTTGGCCTAGAGGGCCTGTAGTTGTTTCTACGCCCGGTGTTTCTATATTTTCAGGATGGCCAGGGGTCTTTGAATGCAATTGACGAAAATTTTTCAGTTCATCCATGCTTAGGGCGTAACCACTTAGATGTAAGAGCGAATAAAGCAGCATAGAGCCATGGCCGTTGGATAAAACAAAACGATCGCGATTAAACCACTGTGGATTTTTCGGATTATGTTTTAGGAATTTGCGCCACAAAACGGTAGCAATATCGGCCATACCTAGTGGCATGCCTGGATGCCCAGATTGGGCCTGTTCAACAGCATCCACGCTTAAAAAACGAATGGCGTGGGCTAATTCTCTAGAAAAGCTCATGGGCACTAACTTGGGTTATCAATGGGGAGACTATTGTCTCTCAGAAGCCCGGATTCGGCAAGTTCATTACTATGATCAAAATGTGCACTCTTGAGAAAAATTTTACTTTCTGTCCATTTTATAGGATAATTAGGCAGCTTAATTGATCTAAAACCTTCTATGCTAGCAATCTTGCGACAACTTCAATCTTATGGAATTAATCCTCCCGAGGACTATAGTGAGGGATTAATTGGTCAAATTTTTGCCCAAACAACAGTTAATGTAACCCGGTTGGTAGGTAATCATAAATGGTTGGGCGTTCAGTATAGCGTATATTGTTCTCAGTTAAAGAAAGATTTAGCGGATCAGACCATACGAGCAGAGGACATTATCAAGAGCATAAATGCGGCCCTAATAATAGCGGCACTTTTGGGTCATATTTATTCGAGCTATTTGAATGAAGTAGATAAAATAGCTAAGATGCATCTTGATCAGGTGGAATACCGTAAAATGCTGCAAGAGAGAGAGGTCAGTATCTCTTCCTTAGAGGGAAAGCGCGAGCCCTCCTATAGTAAAAAAATTGATGAAAATGCATTCGCTGCTAATCAACTTCGCCTGTTCACGATACGTGTTAGGCGGTTAATCATTGTAACAACTCCATTATTTAAAAATTATGAGCAGTATGGCCATTGGGTCGGTTTGATGGAGAAATGGACGAGCCCCGTCCTCGCATACCTAGCGTGGCTTACACTTCTCCCCCGATTATTAAAGAATGTGTTCGTACTCTTTAAACACCTTACCCCAATTACATTGTGGATGAGTGAGGAGGAAATCTCTCTCGGCGCAAGTACCCGCTTCAGCGCGCATCTCGAGCTTCACTGGTTTGAGCTAGCCAATGATTTAGTGACAATAACGGTTGGTTTGCTTAATTGCTTTGCATTGACGGGAGGCGCGAGCCTTTATTTAGGTGTAAGTTTAATGGCGTTTGACGTTGTATTGGCTACTGTGCGCACCTGTTATGAGTTACATCAACTACAGAAAATTAAAAAAATCTATGCGGAGATGGAAAATCCTGATGTAAATTATCTGAGCTACTTGGATAACAAAATTTATTACGACGGATTGCTGTTCAAAACGGCAGTAATAAACACTGTTTTATTGTTGTTCTCTACTTCATTATCGATTCCGTTCATTGCTTTTAATCCAATAATTCCATTGATTGGGGCGTCATTAGCTGTGCTGACGACGATAGGTAATTTGGTCGCTCGCGAACAGATAAAACGCTATGCACCAGATGACAAAATTGTATACAAGTCGCGCAGAGAGTCCACGCCACGCGAAGAATCTACGCCACGCGAAGAATCTACGCCACGCGAAGAATCTACGCGACGCCAACTATCTAATTTAACAATTTTAAGTATATTTTCACCTGCTGGGAATGTGTTACCTGCAGAGGGAGAGTTGATTGTGTCACGTGGCTCATCTGACGTAGCGTCCGGGTCGAGTATGTCTGAGGGGCCAGTTACGTCTGATGAGTTAGGTTTGCTGAGCCCGAGCAGTTCCATAGAGTTTTCAGCGTAGTTGCTTAATAACATCATACATTTTCCGATGTTATTCCGGACTGATGTTACTATTTTAAAATTCGATGTTATGCTAGCGGTTTTTCAAATGATGGAGAAACCATGTCGGCTGTTTCCTTCCCCCAATTCAATCACATAGACACAGACACCTATGTTGCGCGTCTTGATACATTATTACAGGATAATTTGCATAAAATAGACGCTATTTTGGCCAAAAATTCAACTGTAAGCTGGGAGTCCCTTATACAACCGCTAGAAGATATGGAGGACGCCCTTGAGCGATTTTGGTCCCCCATGGCTCATTTGCATGCCGTAGTGAATTCGCCAATATTGCGTAATTGCTATCAAGCTTGTCTACCAAAACTGTCGGCTTACGAGTCTGCAATAGGCCAAAATCAGGTTTTATATGATGCTATTAAATCATTAGACAAAAAAACCTTGAACCCAACGCAATCCAAAATTCTTGATGACACTTTACGTGATTTTCAATTGTCCGGCGTGGCATTACCAGCCGCTGACAAGCAACGTTTTGAAGCGATTCAAGCGCGTTTATCAGAGTTATCTAACCGATATGAAAATAATGTATTGGATGCCTCACAAGATTTTAATTTACATATTACGGAAGCGAATCGTTTAACTGGATTACCAGAGCATGCTTTACATGCGGCACATGCGCTAGCTGAAGAAAAAGGCTTGCCTGGCTGGGTCCTTAACCTTGAGATACCTTGTTATCTTGCAGTGGTTACGTATGCCGAGGATCGAGCTTTACGCGAAGAAATATATAAAGCATACGTCACACGTGCTTCTGATCAAGGGCCTTCCGCAGGGAAATTCGACAATACTCCTGTTATGGAAGAGATGCTGGCCTTGCGACATGAAAAGGCTAATTTACTCGGATTTGCTAATTACGCCGAACTATCTCTTGCGACTAAAATGGCCGATTCTACCGATCAAGTGGTGCAGTTTCTCTCTGATTTAAGCCAGCGTGGTCATCAGCAAGCGGTATCAGAATTTAACCGTTTGCAGACATTTGCGAAAGAAGAATATGGTATCAGTGATTTGGCCCCCTGGGACATGGCTTTTATGTCAGAGAAAAAAATGCAAGCGCGTTATGCCATATCGCAGGAAGAGCTGAGACCGTTTTTTCCGCTACCGAAAGTGATGAAAGGATTATTTACAATTATCAACAAGCTATATGGAATGACCATGGAAGAGGTCAAGGGTGTTGAGACTTGGCATCCGGATGTGACGTGTTATTGTGTGAAGGATAGCGAAAATCACGTGCGAGGCTATATTTATTCTGATCTGTTTGCCCGGCAAAATAAACGTGGAGGCGCATGGATGGATTCTTGCCAAACTAGGCGTAAATTACCTGATGGCAGCGTTCAACTACCGATTGCAACGCTAACCTGCAATTTTGCCAAGCCTGCGGCTAATAAGCCCCCCACATTGTCGCATGATGAAGTGTTGACGTTGTTTCACGAATTTGGCCATTGTTTCCATCATGTTTTAACGCAAGTCGATTATATGAGTGCCTCAGGCATTCATGGGGTTGAATGGGATGCTGTTGAGCTACCGAGCCAATTTTTTGAAAATTGGTGTTGGGAAAAAGAAGCTTTGGAACTTTTGACGGCGCATGTAGATAATGGAGAAATTTTGCCAGAAACGTTATTTAATAAACTGCTCGCAGCAAAAAATTTCCAATCAGCGATGGCCATGATGCGACAATTAGAATTTTCTCTATTTGATTTTCGTATTCATCAAGAATATCAAAAGCATAAACCGTCATTTATTGCGACGACCCTTGCTGATGTCCGGAAAGCCACCACAGTCGTTCCCATCGCGCCATATAACCGCTTCCAGCATAGCTTTAGTCATATTTTTGCTGGTGGTTATGCTGCAGGCTACTACAGTTATAAATGGGCAGAAGTTCTTTCTAGCGACGCGTTTTCCCGCTTTGAAGAAGAGGGTGTATTTAACGCCAAAACAGGCCGCGATTTCCTACAGCAGATCCTTGAGGTAGGCGGCTCAAAAAAAGCCGCAGATACGTTTGCAAATTTTAGAGGACGCATGCCAACCGTCGACGCCCTACTAAAACACAATGGCATACAAATAGGAGTATGATTTAAACATGTAGCCTGGATGGCTGCAAAGCGGACATCCGGGTTTTCAGTGCAAGCAAATGCAATCGGTATTAACAAGGAGGCTAAAAGTGAACTCACCAGACAACCTTTATACTATTCCCGTGGAAACAATCGATGGAAAAAAAACCACATTGCAACCTTATCAGGGCAAAGCAATCTTAATAGTAAACGTCGCCAGCCGCTGTGGATTTACATCCCAATACACAGAACTAGAAACAATGTACCAAGATTATCAAAAACGCGGCCTCGCAGTTTTAGGCTTCCCCTGCGATCAATTCATGCGCCAAGAACCCGGCGATAATGCTGCAATCAAGGAATTCGCTGAAAGTTGCTTTCGCGTTACATTCCCCTTATTTGCAAAAATAGACGTAAAAGGTCCAAACCAGGCTCCAATCTACGCTTACCTAGCTAAACACATCGAAAAAAGGCCACTAAAATTCATACCATGGAATTTCACAAAAATATTAATCAGCCCGGAAGGGCGCGTATTAAGGCGATATCTACCGATAGCTTCTTTTAAAACCATTCGAAAAGCAGTAGAAAACGTACTATCAGAAAAGGTCACTTAAAAAAATGTAGCCCGTATGGAGCGAAGCGGAATGTGGGCTCACTAAACTAATTTTCCTGACGTTGCGCCCTGCGGTGATAGTTACGGTTATAGAAGATTGTATGTTATAATATAAGTGTACACATATGGGGGCGACCTGGCTTCGACGTGGGTTGCGAAACTTGAGGTGCATGCCGAGAATGAGAACTCTCGTAAAACAGACTCAACTAAACACAAATGCAAACGATGAAAACTTTGCTAGTGCTGAAGAAGGGGATGCTATCGCTGCGTAAGCTTTGATAGTTAACCAACAAAAGCACTACAGTGCGCTGCCAAAAACCAGCGTCCCGTTGACCGAGCTTGCTTACCGGTATCGAATCAACGGTCATAGAAGATAAGCTAGCGACTTTTTATGTCCCGCAATAAGTTGCGAAACTCAGGGAATCGCCGTGTACCATCCTGCCAGTCGGAGGGTCCCCGGTTAAACTCAATAGACCAGGCTATGCATGTAGAGCTGACGGCAGAGGATTTGCGGACGCGGGTTCGAT
>CAZYME010000021.1:0-44874 GCA_964648115.1 uncultured Legionella sp. | reverse complement strand
GAATTATGAGGCAACGAATCGGTCCTTCGGTAACATTTATTTATGACGCAACAGGTAAGTGTCGCAGCAATATTTCAAATAAAAGATCTCGCGTGGCAATAAGCATGCAAAGTGAAATAAAGTTGCTATAATTGATATTAATTAATGCAGGATGGGGTTTTATGTGCCTACAGGAAATATTATTGATGACGCTTTAGAAGATTTTCCTAAAAGCGAGATATGGCGTTTGCAAACAGATGGTTGGCAAGCTGGCCTTGGCCCGGGGAATTTCAGGCCAGCATTTTATGCTGGTATGGATGCGGGCCTTGAGTATTTACGTGAGCATCATAAGGCTCCCCTAACACCTGAGCTTATAGAGGGCCTTTATCTCAGTGCTTATAAATATGAAGATAATTTTGCTGACGAGGAAGTCCTGCAAAGGGGATACAATATAGACTATGGTGGGTTTGAAATATTTTTACCACTGCCTGGTTTAGAGCATACTGCTGGCATTAGCTTGGCTGGTTTGGATGAATTTGTTGAGGCTCTTAAGCGATCTCATGAGAAACAAAGAGACAATCCATCGGGGAGAAAATTTCCACAAATGGACCTTTGCGTTGAGATTGGTAGCTCTGATTTTAAGAGTTACCTCAATCCTTTAGGCTATAAAAGCCTAGATGAATTTAAGGCGGTACTACTTGAGCATTTGCGCAATGCTTCAGGCAGTAAGGACATCTGTACAGGCCCCAAAACACCTCCTGATCGGTTGACCAAGGTTGAGATTATATCTAACAAAACCACCAGGGAGTTAGTTTTACTTGATGTGCAAAATGATATTGATGCATTCAACGGAGCGTTTTTAAAGACAGCAGAGATAGATAATGTTGAGGATAAAACTAGGGCTGAGGTTAAAGCAATAGTTTGTTTTATCCGCAAGCTTCATCAGTCGCATTATTTTCCTGATGGGAATGGACGCACATTTGTTTTTTTATTGGCTAATCTACTGCTTGTGCAAAAAGGTTATAGTATGAAAATTACAGAAAATCCTGCTCACTTTGCAGGATTTTCCGGCGAAGAGTTAGTAAACGAAACCCTTCAAGATTTGGCGCATTTCCAAAAATATAAAATTACAAGGGCTAGAGAGTATTTAGAGCGCTTGACGGCAGGAGAAATAAATGACGACACGAAAGCGCTGTTAGTTGGGCATTTGAGTGTTGATCCCTTGATTGCTATGGCTCAACTTAATGAACTGTTTCAACAAATAAGGGACAACCAAATCAGTGTGCCATTAGGGTATGTACCAAGTAGTCCTATGTGGTCATTTTTTTCAAGTTTCAGCCCCATTAGAAGGGCCAATGGTCAAATCTTGAATATATTGATAGATGCCTATAGCGATAAACTTAGTCAATTGGTCCAGGAGTCTCACAAAACAGTACCCGAACACCTGCGTATAGGGTATGGTTCCGAGCAGGAAGCAAGTTCTGTATTGAGGGCTATAGTGTCACGCCATCAAATCTCGACAGAAAAAAACGGCGCACAAATACAGTCCATCATTGATGGGTATGGTGCAGGCAAATCAGCAGGAAATACCTTCTAATAGTTTATGCCACGGAAGTTAGCCCCATAACCCCTTTCCGAATGTTAACGTCGATTTCTTGACATTTAAAGACAACTCTGTTGAAAATCACTCTTTAGGATTTACTGAATTTTGTGTCAGGAGAGTGTGATGGCGAAGGTTTTAGTACTTTATTACTCAAGTTATGGTCATGTTGAAACCATGGCAGAAGAGGTTGTCCGTGGGGCTTCTAGTGTTGATGGCGTGTCGGTTACTTTAAAGCGTGTGCCAGAAATAATGCCTGAGGATGCGGCTAAAAAGGCGGGGGTAAAATTAAACCAAGCTGCTGAGATTGCGAAACCTGCGGAATTGGCCGACTATGACGCCATTATTTTTGGTACACCAACGCGATTTGGAAATATGGCTGCTCAAATGCGAAACTTCCTGGATCAAACTGGGGGCATGTGGGTAAAAGGTGGTTTGATAGGTAAAATCGGTAGTGTTTTTGTGTCGACGGGCACCGGCGGGGGGAATGAAACGACCATTACTTCGTTTTGGAATACACTAATTCATCATGGCATGATTTTAGTCGGTGTGCCTTATTCAGAAAGTAGTTTAACCGATTTAAGCCAGATGCGTGGCAGCTCTCCCTATGGTGCAGGAACGATCGCCGGCGCAGACGGTAGCCGTAAACCGCTACCAATAGAACTAAAAATTGCCCATTTTCAAGGTAAGCATGTGGCAGATATTGCCAAGCGTTTATTTGGATAGCCCCCATGCTGTATGGATATTAGCCTTGATTACGCTGCCCTGCACCAAGGCTACATGATCAAAATTCCAAACAGCGGTTTGGATGGCGTTAATATTCTGTTAATATTCTTTTGTTAAATTGCACCGTTGCTTTGAGAATATTTATGACTATTACCTTGATTACTGTGGCTATTTTGATATTAAGTCTGCTTTGTGTAGGGGCGATGATGTATCGACTCAAACAACAGCCCGCTGTTGTTTTGTCAAAATTAGAATACTGTAAACTGGTGTCTAGTGGCGTCATCGCTTTTATAGCTGATACCTTAGGGGTTGGTAGTTTTGCGGTAAATGTCGCTTTAGCAAAGTTATTGGGTACCTTTCATGATGATGAGCTACCTGCTATGAACAATGGCGCACAAGTTATCCCTGGCATGATAGAGTCTCTGTTTTTTATGCAATTGGTGGATGTGGATCTGACTACTCTCATTACGCTAGTTTTGGGTACGGCCTCAGGCGGGCTGGTTGGGGGGGCAGTGGTTAGCCGTTTAAGCAAACAAGCTATTCGTTTGGCGATGATGTGCTGTTTTCTCTTAATCATCGGGTTACTAGTTTCTCATCAATTTCGTTTACTACCAATGGACGGCGATCTTATTGAATTCCATTCTTGGAAACTGATCGTTGGTTTTTGTGCCATGGCGGTGTGCGGGGCGCTGACCTCTGTGGGGATTGGTTTGTTTGCGATGGTGCAGGGCGTGCTATTTTTGTTGGGTGCCTCACCGTTAATTGCATTCCCTATTATGATGACTGCAGGAGCGATGCAGCAGCCCTTAACCACATTGGTTTTTCTCCAGCAAAATAAAATTCCATTGAAAAAAACTCTGGTTTTAAGCTTGGCCGGCTGCTTAGGTGTTTTCATCACCCTGCCCATATTTAGCTATCTAACTGTCCCGTGGCTTCATACATTATTGCTGGGTATTTTAATCTATAATTTCTTGGCTATCGGCCGTACCTATCTGCAAACAAAAGCTGCCGCATCGTTTAATTCGCAAAATGATTCTTTAACAGTGTACAATTAGGGCACACAACAAAAATACTGATACATCCCTGATGGACGAACCTAAAAGTAAATCACAAAAAAAACGCGACGCTGATACCCTGCAAAGGGTAGGAGTGGAGCTTGTTGCCTTGAGTTTAGAAAAACTTGATACCCTGCCTCTTACTGATAATTTAAGACAAGCAATCCTTGATGCAAAATTATTGAAAAGCCATGGCGCTGTTAGACGTCAAGCACAATTGATTGGCAAGTTGATGCGCAGTGCAGATAGCGACGCCATTCTTGCTGCTTACGAACTCCTTTTGGCTGAAGGAAGCGCTCAAACTGCTGATTTTCATGCCCTAGAGCAATGGCGTACTCGATTAATTAATGATGGTCGAGATGCGTTAACCGAATTTGTTGCGGCTCATCAGCAAGTAGATGTTCCTAAGCTTCGGCAATTGATAAAAAAAGCGGTCGATGAACAGAAAAACGACCAACCCACGGGCGCAAGCAAGGCCCTCTTTCGCTATTTAAGGTCCTGTGTAGAATGATTTTTTCACTGTTTGTTAGTTGCCCGAAAGGTTTAGAATATTTGCTAGAAGAAGAAGTGAAGGCTCTTGGTTTACAAGTAATCCGGGTGAGTCCGCAGGGGGTTTATGGTGAGGGAGATATCACCGTAATTTATCACCTGTGTTTGTGGTCTCGACTGGCTAACCGAGTCCAGCTGGTTTTATTTAGCGGAGAGGCTCATAACCAACAAACCCTCTATCAATTATGCCACCAATACCCCTGGCAGACGGTTTTTTCGGTTGATAAAACATTGGCTATTGAGTTCCATGGCTCATCTCCGCAGATCCGAAACACCATGTATGGTGCACAAGTCGTTAAAGATGGCATTGTCGACCATTGTCGTGAATTGCACGGGGCTCGACCCGTTATTGATCGTGAAGATTCACAAATACGCTTGCATGCTTATCTCAAGAATGATGATCTCACCGTTAGTTTGGATTTAACCGGTTACAGCCTGCACCAACGCGGCTATCGTTTGCAAGCAGGTGCTGCGCCACTAAAAGAAAATGTAGCCGCCGCAATGCTCATTCGCGCCAAATGGCCACAAATGGCCGCTGAAGGCGCTGCTTTTCACGATCCATTTTGTGGCGCGGGTACTCTCGTTATTGAAGCTGCAATGATGGCTGCCCATATTGCTCCAGGCTTAATACGAGATGATCAATCTTTACATCATTGGGTACAGCATCAACCATCTTTGTGGGAAAAAATAAGGCTACAAGCATTAGAACAAGTCAAACCAGTTACCTTGAAATTACGTGGTACAGATGTTAATCCACAGTTAATAGACATGGCTCGTGCTAATGCGGAGCGGGCCGGTGTGGCTCCCTTGGTAGAGTTTAGCTCAACAACCCTTGAGCATTGCAGACCACCTGCAGAAAAAGGTTTGGTGGTTTGCAATCCACCTTATGGCGAACGGCTAGGAGATGCGAAGCAGTTAATCCCATTGTACCAGGAGTTGGGCGCGGTTTTGCATGAGCATTATCAGGGGTGGCAAGCCGCTGTTCTAACCTCGAACCCACTTTTGGCTAAAGCAATGGGGTTGCGTGCGAGCAAACAGTACACGCTATATAACGGCGCACTAGAATGTAAATTATATTGTGTGGGTATTGATGCCACCAATCAGCTTAAAGATGCTCAACAACAGGCGAAGCTGTCAGAGGCAGCACAAATGTTGATGAATCGCCTACAAAAAAATTATAGTCATTTGCAGAAATGGGCAAAGCGAAATCAAATCAGCTGTTACCGTGTGTATGATGGAGATTTACCAGAATATGCGTACGCTATTGATATTTATAATGATCATGTTGTGCTGCAAGAATATGCAGCTCCCGCCATTATTGCTGCGCATAAAGTAGAAAGACGAAGTCTTGAGGTGCATCAGGTGGTGCCGATTGCCTTAGGAATTTCGCCGGAAAATGTAGTAATAAAACGACGCAAGCAACAGAAGGGTTCAAATCAGTATCAAAAAATGGATGAGATGGGCCGCACATTAGTGGTGAGTGAGGGGCGTGCTAAATTTAATGTGAATTTATACGATTATTTGGATACAGGATTATTTCTAGATCACCGTCTACTACGGTTGCAATTTGCGCAATTACCTCCTGAGACGCGCTTTCTCAATTGCTTTTGCTATACAGCAAGTGCCAGTGTACACGCTGCTTTAGCGGGCGCATTGACGACCAACGTAGATTTATCCAATACCTATCTCAATTGGGCTCTGGATAATTTTAGAACGAATCGAATTGATTCATCTAGGCATCAATTTATTCAATACGACTGTTTGACGTGGTTAAAGATGACAAAGGATCGCTTTGATGTGATTTTCCTAGATCCGCCTAGTTTTTCCAATTCCAAACGTATGGAGGAAACCCTGGACATCCAGCGTGACCATGAATTATTAATTAATGCGGCTATGCGGTTACTCTCTCCAGGAGGCACCCTATATTTTTCCACCAACTTACGTAGCTTTAAACTAGCACCAGCGATTAGCGAAGAATACACCGTATGTGATATTAGCGAAGACACGATAGACGTGGATTTCAAACGTAATAAACGAATTCATCAGTGTTTTACGATTAAAAATTAAACACTATCGTAGCGGGATCAATCTGCCTGGCCATTCCCGCATTCCGCTTCGCTCCATACGGGCTACATTGATCAGATACAATTAAAAGTAGGTTGGGCCCACGGCCCAACAAGCGCACGAAGTGCCACATTAAGCCCTTAAAAAGTCCACTTCCCCAACACAAACAATATATTCCCCACAGGGGCTGTTCTATTGATAGGACCAGGTATATAAGTCGCACCAATCGCCAGTCTACGATAACTAACCAGCACCCACGGCAAAACACCGGGAAAGGGTATCCCATTGAAGATATCTCTACGCTGGGTTACAACAAAGGAATACCCCGCTCCGACCCGCGCGTTTTCATTGAAGTGCAACATTTTAATAAATACATAACCACCCGCTGGCTCTACATTTTTGTGCGAGTCAAGAAAAGCAAAAGCAGTTAAACCTTGCCAGTCACCATCCTCATCATAAAAACCCTTGCCTAATCCACCACCCCAGGCCTGCTCATTGTATGTACCAATGCGCTCAGGTGGATAGGTGTAACGGTTATGCCAAGCATAACCTGTCAAATAAAGCTCATTATTTCCTTCATGCCAAATTTGATGCAGGCGATGCACGAAGTGCTTAGGCCAATAAGACAAGCTTTTTTTAGGCTGTGCGTCTTCAGCTACGGCAGTTTGCAGCGAAAGAAACAACAATGAAAATGCAAGCACGTGTTTCATTCGTTATGCAACATAGGTCTGGTTTCTCAGCGATACAATTGGTGTTAGAGTTAAGCTAATTTTTATACGTAAGATTTGGAATTACTTCCAAAGGACATACTAGCATGGACTTGTTTCGTAAAAAAGAAATTAATGTATTAGGTGATTCTGGAGAGGATTTCCGACGCTGCCTGTCCGCCTTCGACCTGGTTTTTTTAGGGGTCGGAGCAATTGTGGGTGCTGGGATTTTCGTGTTGACAGGCATTGTTGCCGCGACCCAGACAGGGCCTGCTATTGTTTTTTCCTATATTATGGCCGGACTAGCATGCGCATTTTCAGCTCTTTCTTACGCTGAATTAGCATCATCCATTGGTGGTTGTGGTAGCGCTTACGGATATGCCTATGCAGGATTTGGGGAGCTTATCGCGTGGATTGTAGGCTGGGATTTATTATTGGAGTACGCGGTTTCCGTTTCTGCTGTTTCAGTGGGATGGAGCAGTTATTTTAACGACGTATTATTGTCAATCAATATTCATATACCAGTGTATTTATTACGTGGCTTCACTCATGGCGGGATAATAAATATTTTGGCAATGCTTATTATTAGCGCATTATCCGTCTTATTGATGTTAGGGGTGAAATCTAGCGCCCGCGTCAATAATATAATGGTACTGACTAAGCTGATGGTTATTTTTCTATTTATCATTATTGCCTCTGGCGAAGTAGATCCTAAAAACTGGGTGCCTTTTGCGCCTTTTGGCTGGACTGGGGTTATGAATGGGGCCGCCTTGATTTTCTTTGCTTATGTTGGGTTTGATGCGGTTTCAACTGCTACTGAGGAAGCAATTAACCCACAAAGAGATGCTCCAATTGGTATCATAGGTTCATTGGTAATTTGTACCATTTTATATATTGTGGTATCGGGCTTGCTGACAGGTATCGCCTCCTATAGCTCGCTCAATGTGGCCTCCCCAATTAGCCATTCCCTTTTAGTTTTAGGTTATAAAGTAGCTGCGGGATTGATAGGTGTTGGCGCAATAGCAGGATTAACCACAGTGATGTTGGTATTGTATTACGGGTTAAGTCGGGTTTTTTTTGCGATGGCTCGCGATGGTTTATTGCCCCAGTATTTTGCGATAACGAATAAAAAAACTAAAACACCGGTACGAATAATTTTACTTTGCGGTGCCTTAATGGTTTGTGTCGCAGGTTTGGTACCATTGGGTGATTTAGCAGAGCTAGTTAATATTGGAACCCTTTTTGCATTCATAATTGTTTGTGCCGGGGTTATCTTTCTGCACTATACAAAGCCTGAATTAGTACGCCCTTTTAAAACACCTTTTATGCCTTATATCCCAATATTGGGAATTGTCAGCTGCAGCTACCTGATATGTTATTTGCCTTGGCTGACATTACTGCGTTTTGTGGTCTGGATGTGCATCGGGATTATTATTTATTTTTCGTATAGCCGACATAAAAGTGCTTTAGAAGTAAATAAGGGCTAGCATGATACTTCCCGCTAATAGCCCAGCTGCGGGTATAGTAAGCAACCATGAAAAAAGTATCCGACGTATTATAGGCCAATTCGTGCCTCCCAAACCGCTGACCATACCAACTCCCGCAACGGCACCAGTCACGGTTTGAGTGGTCGAAACCGGGACACCGAACACGGTTGAGACTAAAATAATCGCGGCCGCACTCGTTTCAGCAGTACATCCCCGTAACGTATTGAGTTTAGTGATTCGGCTCCCCATCGTATGCACAATACGCCATCCCCCGGCGAGGGTGCCTAGACTAATAACCGCTTGGCAAGAAATGACCACCCAAAAAGGCACATAAAATGCCCCTTCCAACCATCCATTGGAAAACAGCAATACAGCAATAATCCCCATTGTTTTTTGTGCATCGTTGCCACCATGTGTCAGGCTTAACAACGCAGAAGAGGTTAGTTGAAAGCCTTTAAATAAACGATTGAGTGAGGGCTCAGTTTTATGACGGAATAGCCTCGTTAAACTATAAGTGAATATCAAGCTAACTAAGAGTCCAATGACAGGAGCAATAAATATACCAAAAGCCACTTTAATAAACCCCGATATTTTTAAAGTTGCTATTCCTCCGCGTACAATGGCCGCACCGGCGAGCCCGCCAATGAGGGCGTGAGAGGAGCTTGAAGGTAGTCCGTAATACCAGGTTAATAGATTCCAAAAAATCGCCCCAGTTAAGGCGGCTAAAATAAGTTTTGTATCAATGATATTCGGGGCAATTAAGTCGCTACCGATCGTTTTAGCGACCATCAGATTGAAAAACATAAAAGCGATAAGATTAAAAAAAGCAGCCCATATCACAGCTTGACGTGGTGTTAAGACCCCAGTTGTGACAATAGTCGCAATGGAGTTTGCCGCATCATGAAAGCCATTAATAAAGTCAAAAATATAAGCGATGAAAATAACACTTATAATAAAGAGCGTACCTTGGTCCATAGGCTACTGTGCTCCAATGTTACAATCAAAAGTAGGTTGGGCCCATGGCCCAACAAGCGCACGAAGTGCCCATTATGAGGCGCTATATTTGGCGGCGCTTCGCAACGCTGTTGGGCCATGGGCCCAACCTACATCAGATATAATAACTACTTTTCGTAAGCAACTTAGAAACACCCCGCATCAACTGCTTTACCAAAAAAGGCAACTCAGCGGCCCCCGCAGCATGCGCAACATCAGCATGATGCGCCTCATCCTCATGCATTTGAGCAAGAATCGCCTTCGTTTTTAAGTCATTAGCCGGTAAATGCGCCAAATGCTCCTGCAAATGATTCGTAACCTGCCGCTCAGTTTCTGCAACGAATCCCAAACTCCACTTATCGCCTACCAAGCCTGCTAACGCACCAATCATAAGCGAGCCACCATACCAAAGTGGATTAAGCACACTAGGCCGACTATCCAACTCCCGCAAACGCTGCTCACACCATGCCAAATGATCAACCTCTTCTGCAGCCGCCTCCGTCATTTGTGTTTTCACCGCAGATAATTTAGCAGTCAACGCCTGACCTTGATATAACGCTTGCGCCGATACTTCTCCAGCATGATTCACCCGCATTAAACTCGCAACATGACGTTTGTCGCCTGTACTCAATGAGTCATCATCAATATTCTGCCCAGGACATGCCCTAACACTATTGCGATGCTCCGGCACAAACAATGTCCGTACAGCCGTATCTAACTCACACACTAATTTATCTAACAAACTCAAGTGACGCATAAAGGGTAGTTCCTACCTTATTCAATAACAACAATTTTTTCTTGCTTACCTAATTCCGTAATAGCAAGTACAACTTTATCATCCGGCTTTAAAAACATATTCTCCCCCCATGATTTTGCATTACCAGGAGCAGAGCCCATCGAGATCACATCACCAGGATATAGCGTAAAATACTGGCTTAAATAGCTAATAACCTTTCTTTCATTATTAATATAATCACTAGTATTAAAATCTTGACGAAGTTCGCCATTAACCCAAAGTTTAATTTGCAGATTACTTGAATCAGGTATCTCATCTTTCGTAACCAAATAAGGGCCTATAGGCGCTGCATTATCAAATCCCTTCCCTTTGGTAAACTGCGTATCCCCCGCCTCAAGCTGCCAATAACGCTCGGATAAATCATTAATACAAGTGTAGCCAAAAACATACTCAATGGCCTCATCTTCCGTGATATATTTCCCTTTCTTTCCAATAACAACCCCCAACTCCGCCTCCCAATCCAGCTTTTTAGTATGGCGCGTATATAAAATAGGATCATAAGGCCCACAGACAGAAGAAGTGGGCTTCATAAACACCACCATCTCCCCCTCAGAAATAGGAGAAATCCCCATCTGCTGCGTATGCAGCTTAGAGTTAAAACCAATACATATCACCTTCCCCGGCATACCTACACAAGCCCCGAGTCGGATACTTTTTTCAACCAAGGGTAATTGATCCACCTTTAATTTTTTTAAAGAAGAAATAAGCTCTATATTACTAAGGTGCTGGGGGCTAAAATCAATAATATGCCCAGAGAGATCACGTATATTCCCCTGCTCATCCACCATCCCAGGTTTTTCTTCCCCAAGATTACCATACCTAACCAATTTCATACGTTCTCCCAGAGAGCCGGATCATTAATAGCGGGATAAATACAAATCATGTTAGTTGTTTTTTTGAGCGGCTGCTAGTGTTTGATCATTCATCTAGGTTCTGGTGATTCGTTCAGGTTATTTAGTGGAAAAAAAAATAAGGGAGTGTTTCATCAGCTGATGTTTTCATGATATAAGGGGCAAATAAGTTGAAGTTTTCGAGGGCTAACCCATTCAATTCAAATGGAAGATGGAATTTTTTAAGTTTATTTAGGTGTGCTAATTTCGATAGCCCCTATTTTCTTGATTCATTACTTTAAAGGATATAAACACATGGAACATATTCTTATAACCGGTGGTGCAGGTTACGTAGGCAGTTTATTAACCCCTCAACTTCTTGATCTGGGTTATAAAGTTACAGTTTATGATACATTATTTTTCGGCGATAATTTCTTACCCAAGACACATCCAAAATTAACAGTTATTGAGGGTGATATTCGTGATGCTGCTCATTTAGGTCGCGCTTGTCAGGGTGTTGATACGGTCATCAGTCTCGCATGTATCTCAAATGATGCTAGTTTTGTGCTTGATGAAGCCCTTAGTACCAGCATCAATTTAAATGCATTTGAGCCTATGGTGGTCGCTGCAAAAAAAGCGGGTGTGAAGCGCTTTATTTATGCATCCTCTAGCTCAGTTTATGGCGTATCTGATCAACCAAATGTGACAGAAGAGCATCCTCTGATTCCCTTAACGTTATATAACAAATACAAAGGAATGTGCGAGCCATTATTATTCAAACATATGGATGATAACTTTACTTGTGTGGCGATTAGACCAGCCACAGTTTGTGGATACGCGCCTCGATTGCGTTTGGATTTAAGCGTTAATATTTTGACTAACCATGCTGTTAGCAATAATAAAATTGTTGTATTTGGTGGCGCGCAATTGCGTCCTAATCTTCATGTTCAAGATATGTGTGATCTTTACAAATTGTTACTGACTGTTCCAAAAGAGAAAATAGCTGGCGAAATTTTTAATGCAGGTTACGAAAACTTGTCGATAATGGAAATTGCAAATGTTGTGAAACGCATCGTCGAAAAAGAATTTCCTGAAAAAGCTCCTTTGAAACTTGAGGTAGCTGAGTCCAGTGATAATCGTTCCTACCATATTAACTCAGATAAAATTAAACGCTGTTTAGGGTTTACTCCTAAGTTCACGATAGAAGACGCCGTGACTGATTTATGTAGAGCGTTTCGAAATGGGAAAATACCGAACAGTATGACGGACGATCGTTATTTTAATGTGAAACGCATTCAAGCCTTGGAAGTTGCATAATGGAAAAGCCAGTCGCGGTGGTTACTGGTGGCGCGGGGTTCATTGGCAGCCATATGGTGGATTTGCTATTAGAGAAAGGCTATCAAGTACGTGTTATCGATAATTTAGTAGGCGGTCACGCGAAAAACCTTGCGCAACATAGCAATAATCCGAATTTCTTGTTTGAGAAACAGGACATATTAACCATTAAGCCCGACTCGGCAATTTTTAAAGATGCACAATTTGTTTTTCATTTTGCCGGTGTAGGGGATATTGTTCCTTCAATTGAGGAGCCGCTCCGGTATATGGAAACCAATGTTCTGGGTACGGTTCACGTGTTACAAGCGGCAAGGACTGCTAAAGTTAAAAAATTTGTGTATGCTGCCTCGTCATCTTGTTATGGTTTGGCAGATACGCCTACAAATGAGCAGCATCCTATAAACCCACAGTATCCATATGCCTTATCTAAATACCAGGGCGAATGTGCAGCTTTTCATTGGCATCAGGTATATAAATTACCTGTAAATTCTGTGCGTATCTTTAACGCCTACGGAACACGTGTGCGAACCACAGGAGCTTATGGTGCTGTGTTTGGCGTGTTTTTAAAGCAAAAACTAAAGGGAATGCCTTATACGCTAGTTGGTGATGGTACACAAACACGTGATTTTTTATATGTAACAGACGTGGCCAAGGCATTTTTAGCAGCCGCGGAAACAGATCGCGTTGGTGAAATATGGAATATTGGTGCGGGGAACCCTCAATCGATTAACTACTTAGTTGAGTTATTAGGCGGAAATGGTGTTGAGTATTTACCCAAGCGCCCGGGCGAGCCTGATTGTACCTGGAGCGATATCACCAAAATCACAAAAGAGCTAGATTGGCATCCTCAAGTACCATTTGCGGAAGGCGTGCAAATGATGCTGGAAGAAATAGAGCATTGGCACGATGCCCCGCTATGGGATAAACACTCCATAGCAAAAGCAACAGAGACATGGTTTGAGCATTTAAGTTAAAAAGAGTTCTGGATAAGAGAAATAAATCAATGTAGCCCGTATGGAGCGAAGCGAAATGCGGGACCTCCTCCTACTCGGGAGCGAGAAGTTACGTAAGTAATTAAAAAGTATCTAAGTAAACGGAGTTTTCAGATATGTTTATAAGTCATTATCAGCACAAAGTTAAAACGGTTGAAGAGCTGGCAGAAATCATAGGACCATACCCTCGCACAAAGACAGTAGTCATGTGTCACGGAGTTTTTGACGTTGTCCACCCAGGCCATATGCGCCACCTAATGTATGCAAAAGGAAAGGCAGACATTTTAATCGCCAGCTTGACCGCTGATCACCACATTAATAAAGGCCACTATCGACCGCACATCCCCCAAAATATTCGTGCGGCAAATTTAGCGGCTTTTGAAATGGTAGATTACGTTCTCATTGATAAAAATCCTACGCCACTTAGTAATTTGCAAATGCTGCAACCCGATTTTTTTGCAAAAGGATATGAGTATTCTGGTAGCAATAAACCGAAAAAAACCCAAGAAGAAGAGCTCTTACTACAAAGCTACGGCGGAGAAATGTTATTCACCCCGGGTGATGTTGTGTACTCTTCATCTAAATTCATCAACACAGAAGAGCCAATGATACGCCTTGAGAAGTTGGCCGCACTGATGGAAGTAGAGAACATTTCAATAGATGATTTAATTGAAAGTCTGAGCTCACCAAAACCCATTACAATCCATGTGGTTGGGGACACGATTGTTGATGGCATAACCTACACTAACGTAATTGGTGGACAAATTAAAACGCCTACTTTAAGTGTGAGGCTAGAGTCCCAAGAAAATTATGTCGGTGGCGCTGGTATCGTAGCAAAGCATTTGAAAGCCGCTGGGGCTGATGTCATTTTTACAACCGTTCTTGGCGAAGATTCAATGGCAGAGTTTGTGCTCAACGATCTGCAAGAAGCAGGCATAAAAATCCAGCTCATTGTCGATAAAAATCGCCCAACAACGTTTAAAAATGCAATTGTTGCTAATAACTATCGATTGATCAAAGTAGATACGTTAGATAACTCTTCCATTTCAGATGCCATCCTCGAGCAGCTAGTTGAAAAAATTAGTTCAACACATAGCGATGCGGTAATTTTTAGTGATTTTAGGCACGGTATCTTTAACAAACGAACAATAGATGAGTTAATTGCCGCTATACCAAAAACCAGTTTTAAAGTTGCCGATAGCCAGGTTGCTAGTCGCTGGGGGAACATCACTGAGTTTAAAGGCTTTGATTTAATTACGCCTAATGAGCGTGAGGCAAGGTTTGCCTTAGGTGATCAAGACTCAGGTATACGTCCATTAGCATCTAATCTATATGATAAAGCCCAATGTAAGATGCTTATCTTAAAATTAGGTGAGCGAGGTTTATTAACACATCGAAGTAGTGATCATGAAGCGTTGGATGCCTCTGTGTTTGTGGATAGTTTCGTGGATCATGTTATAGATGCTGTTGGTTCCGGGGATGCATTATTAGCATACTCCACGTTAGCGTTAGTAAAAGGTTATTCTTCTGCAATAGCGAGTATTGTCGGCTCGATGGCGGCGGCTTGTGAATGCGAGGTTGATGGCAATATACCGATTGCCAAAGACGATGTTATTAAAAAAATCCGACATGTCACACAGCATGCAGCCTATCTTTTTGAGCCGGTACTTTCTCGTATGCCTAATGAGATTATTATTAATCCCAATTATATTGAGGGTGTTGCTGAAGTATGAAAGTCATTGTTGTAGGTTTAGGCGTCCAAGGAAAAAAACGGCAATATCATGCAGGTAACGATTTTATTGCTAGTGTTGATCCTGTTAATAAAGATGCAACTTATAGGCAAGTTGAAGCGGTTCCATTAGACGCTTACGATGCAGCTTTAGTGTGTTTGCCAGATGAGCCCAAATATTCAGTGCTTCAATATTTGCTTGAAAATGGTAAACATGTGTTAGTTGAAAAGCCGCTTTGGACGCCATCCGACAAGCAGATTTTGGATCTGCAAGACCTAGCATGCCGAAAGAACCTGGTTTGTTATACCGCATACAATCATCGCTTCGAGCCCCACTTCATAAAAATGAAGCAATTAATCGATTCAGGCGATCTTGGCAAAATTTATTCTTGCCGCATGTTTTACGGTAATGGAACAGCCCGGTTGGTACGTGATTCGGCGTGGAGAGACCAGGGGATGGGTGTGTTAGCGGATTTAGGCTCACATTTATTGGACACCAGCAATTTTTGGTTTTCAGTGCAACCCATAAATTTCCAAATTGTTACGATGGATAAGTTTGAAAACCAAGCACCTGATCATGCGGTGATTGTAGATAAACAAAATAATCCGCAATTAACATTTGAAATGAGTTTGCTATCGTGGCGTAACCATTTTGTATGTGATGTTATGGCAGAGAAAGGTTCCGCACACATAGAATCGCTATGCAAATGGGGCCCTAGCCGTTTCACCTACCGACAACGGATTTTACCAAGCGGCAGGCCTCCAGAACAAACGGTGACATTGGTCCAAGATGATCCAACTTGGGCGCTAGAGTACGCGCATTTTAAAAATTTAATATCAAATAAAGCAAAAACTAATTTGGCAACGGACTTGTGGATTCAGCAAGAGTTAAATCGTCTAGCACGATCTTATTTAGAATCCTCAAAAAGAGCACCAACAGGCGCAACTCCCGAATATCCACAAAAAAATGTTCCTTCTCTCCTTGAGGGAGAAGGTGCCCGACAGGGCGGATGAGGGGTATTTTATAACCCCCGTATTACCAAATTTTGCGTAGGTTGGGCCCATGGCCCAACAAAAAAACAGGTGCTACAACTCAAAAGTAGCAGTTATACAGGATTTAATATATGAGCAAACAAATTACAATTGGTTGTGTCAGCATGACTCATCTAGGTTTAATTCACTCTGTAGCTTTTGCTGAGAAAGGGTTCAATATCATTTGCTACGATGATGAAAAAAATCTAATTACCCAATTACAAAATCATATTTTACCTGTCAACGAACCTCAGCTGAATGAACTAGTAGCCAAAAATTCATCAAGCTTACATTTTACAAATGATATATCTCAGTTGAAACAATGTGATTTGGTTTTTATCGCTTGCGATGTGCCCACAGATGATCAAGGCAACAGTAATCTAGCTGTTATCGATAAACTAATCGAAAAAGTAACGCCAATGCTATCAGCAAATGCATCTTTAGTAATATTGTCCCAGGTTCCTCCTGGCTTCACACGCCAAATCGCTCTGGGTCATATATCGCCCTCTCCCTCGACGTCCCGCGGCTTGACCGCGGGATCCAGAGATCTTGCTACCCCTCCAGGTGCTTCTCTAAAATGTCCCCCACGCCTATTTTACCAAGTCGAAACCCTAATTTTCGGCCGTGCAGTCGAGCGCGCATTATATCCAGAACGTTATATCATTGGCACAGGCGATCCCACTCAACATTTACCAGAAGCATATCAAAAACTCCTATCGTCATTTGATTGCCCAATATTAAAAATGCGTTATGAAAGTGCCGAACTAGCCAAAATTTCGATTAATATGTTTTTAGTCTCCTCCGTCACAACCACAAATACCTTAGCTGAAATTTGTGAAAAAATTGGCGCTGATTGGGAGGAAATTGCCCCCTCGCTACGGTTAGACAAGCGCATTGGTCAGCATGCTTATTTAGCACCTGGTTTAGGGCTTTCCGGAGGCAATTTAGAGCGCGATTTAAACACGGTTATAAAATTAGGAAAAGCAAACTCAACAGATACGGGTGTTGTTAGTGCTTGGCTACAAAATTCCCAATATAGACGTGACTGGGTCTTACGCTGTTTAAAGGATAGCGTTTTAAGTCATATGAAAAATCCTTTAATTTGTATCCTAGGCCTAGCTTATAAACCTGATACGCATAGCGTTAAAAACTCACCATCGATTGCTCTCATCAATCAATTGAAAAACTATCAAATCAAGGCTCACGATCCAGTTGTGAAAGAGCAGGTTTTAACGCACGTGACCCAATACCAAGACAGCCTAAGTGCAATTAAAGATGCTGACGTAGTAATTATTATGACACCTTGGACCGAATACCAAACTCTATCGACAGCGTTAATAAAAAGCCACATGCGAGGCAATACGATTATTGACCCCTACCATGTATTAAAAAGCAGTGTGGCCTCAGAAGATCCCAGGATAAATTATTTTACTTTAGGACAGCGCTCCACTCAGCAAGAACACAAGGAGTTAGATTATGCTTAAACATCTAAATGACAGGGCAACACTGCCTAAACGAGTTGTTATTCTAGGAGCAAAAGGTTTTGTTGGCGCTGCTGCATCAAAGCGCATATCACAAGAAGGTATCCCCTGTGTAGAGATAGCCCGCGAACAAATTGATTTATGTACTAAAGAGGCAGCCGCCCAATTAGCAGCAACGCTAAAGCCTGATGATGCCCTAGTCGTTATCTCTGCAAAAGCGCCCTGTAAAAACCATGATATGCTTTTGCAAAATATTCAAATGATGAAATCGGTATGCGATGCACTCATAAAACAACCGGTTCAGCATGTTATCTATATTAGCTCAGATGCTGTGTATACAGATTCAATGGGTAAGCTAAACGAATCTTCCCCAGCAGCACCCACATCATTGCACGGGGCCATGCATGTGGCACGCGAAAAAATGTTGCAATCGGTAGTGAAGGAAAATGCGCTAGCTATTTTGCGCCCAAGTTTATTATATGGGGCAACTGATCCACATAATGGTTATGGTCCTAATAGTTTTTACCGATTAGTCCAGTCAGGCACTCCTATCGAACTATTTGGACAAGGCGAGGAAAGGCGCGATCACGTCTATATCGAAGACGTAGCAGAGCTTATTTATTTATCTTTGCTCCACAAAAGTTACGGAATTTTAAATATTACAACAGGTGATGTTGTTTCATTTTATCAAATTGCTGAATTGTTAAATCAATTTACAGACAGTGCTGTTGATATTAAATTTCGTCCACGCAGTGGAGCCATGCCACATAATGGCTACCGTGCTTTTGACAATACTGTATGCCAACAAGCTTTTTCATCCTTTCAGTATACATCGCTGGTCGATGGATTAACAAAAATGCATCAGCAGAATTCGCGCGTTGTAAAAGGAGAGACTGATGCAAGAAATTAATTTACTCAAATCATTACCCATATCAAAACGTAATATACAAGCAAGACATGAGGCAAGAAACCCTGATGTTATACGTATTGCGAAACAATATGGAGAGATGTATTTCGATGGCTCACGTGATTATGGTTACGGAGGATATTATTACGATGGTCGCTGGTTACCGGTAGCGAGAGATTTGGTTGAACATTTCAATTTAAAAGCAGGTGATCGGGTATTAGATGTAGGTTGCGCAAAAGGGTTTTTGGTTAAGGACCTCATGACAGTATGCCCCGGGTTAGAAGTATTTGGTGTGGATATTTCCGACTATGCATTAAAGCATTGCGAGCCAGATGTCATTGGAAGATTACACAAAGGCAGCGCTGACAATTTACCTTTTCCAAATGCCAGTTTCGATGCGGTTATCTCACTAAATACAATCCACAATTTTTCACGCGATGGTGCAGTTATTGCCATGCGCGAAGTACAACGTGTTTCCAAAGGCCAAGGCTTTGTCCAAGTAGATAGTTACCGCACCCCAGAACAGAAAAAAATCTTCGAAGACTGGGTACTAACGGCGGAGTATCACGACTACCCAGACCAATGGACAGCCTTATTTAAAGAAGCCGGCTACACCGGCGACTACTACTGGACAATTCTAGAATGATCCTAATAAGTATTCCTTCTCCCGTTGACGGGAGAAGGTGCCCGACAGGGCGGATGAGGGCAGATCAACCAAAATTAAATTCATTTAAGTCGAAGCCATTATGAATTCAAATACCAGCGATTTCCTAATCATCGGCGGCGGCATCATCGGCATAAACATCGCCCGCCACCTAAAAAAAGATTTCCCCAAATCAAAAATCACTATCCTTGAAAAAGAAAAAGAATGCGGCCTGCACGCAAGCGGAAGAAATAGCGGGGTACTCCACGCTGGATTTTACTACACCCCAGATAGCCTAAAGGCAAAATTTACAAAAATAGGCAATCAAATGTTAACGCAGTATTGTGAAGAGCGAAAAATTCCGCTCAACAAATGCGGTAAATTAGTAGTAGCAAAAAATGAAGAAGAGCTTCAATCTCTGGATATCTTGCTTCAAAGAGGAAATGCCAATGGTGTTATCTTGGATGATATTACCGAAGCACAAGCCAAAATAATCGAACCCCGTGTTTTGACATATAAGCGCGCGCTATTTTCACCCACAACGTCTTCTGTTAATCCCACCCAAGTTATGGAACACATGAGAAGGGATGCTGAAAAAGAGGGTATTCATATTTGTTGTAATGCTAAGTATTTAAAGCGGAAAAAAGATGGCACTATTGTAACAACACAAGGGGAGTTTCAAGCGGGTTTCGTCATTAACGCGGCAGGGCTTTATGCGGATAAAATTGCAATGGATTTCAATTTTTCAAAAAATTATCGGATTTTGCCGTTTAAAGGTATATACCTCTATTCTGACGAGCCTGCAAACGCTATTAAAACTCTCATCTACCCTGTACCGGATTTAAAAAATCCATTTTTAGGCGTGCATGTGACAGTAAACGTAGAAGGTGTTGCGAAATTAGGTCCAACAGCTATTCCTGCATTCTGGCGAGAACAATACAACGCTCATACCAGATTTAATATAAAAGAATTTATGGATTTATCTTGCCGACAAATGGCTTTATTAATCCACTCAGGTTTTGATTTTAAAAAACTTGCTTTTGAAGAATTAAAAAAATACTCCAAACCCTATTTAGTGCAGTTATCCACATCGCTAGCAACTGGAATACGAAAAGAAAATTTTACTAAATTTGGCAAGCCCGGGATACGAGCTCAGCTATTAAATATTAAAGAGAAAAAATTAGAGATGGATTTTGTTATTGAAGGGGATGCGAAGTCGGTGCATATTTTGAATGCTGTTTCTCCCGGGTTTACATCTTCCTTGCCGTTTAGTAAGTATATTTGTGACAAAATAAAAATGGAAATTGAACATTAAATATGGTCAGCAGAAAGTTGCACTTATTCATTTTGAGAGCTCGTTTCATGGTCGAAGCTTTTACCATACAGCTTTTGCAAAATAATAAATATAGTGTTGACAAAACCAATGATACTTCTTTTTTTAGACACACCCTGATCATTAAAATTCAATAAATTATAGTTGTAGAGTTTTGATATTCTATCATTAAATAAATCTCGCTCATCTTCTTTTACATTTAACTCAGAATAATCGCTGGCACCAATTTTTCTCAATAGTTGAACTCGTATGGAACCCCTAGCCGCATTCGCTATATTCAAAATAAGAAAAATTTCTGCTGCATATAACATTGAAACAGTTATACATTCATACATGTCAAATGATAATTTAGCCATAAAAAATATTAAAACTGAGTAGAATAACAAACAAACAAGTAAAATCCTGTATAGTATGGCGTTAATTACTGTTGCAGCAGCTTTGTACATTAATAGTAGCAAAGGTTGAAACCATATAATGATTAGATACATGTTAAAATAATCGCCTCAAAGTATCCCATATTTTCGTAGCCAAAGCCCCCTTTTTTGTCAAATAATATTTTCCTTCAATTAGCTCAACGAAGCCATCATCGACTAGTGTATCCAATCTTTTCTGAATCGTCCTCTCGCGCATAAATGAGCTCTCAATCACATTTATTGGTATTACCCCTAGTGAATCTGTCATTCTGTATATTAATAATGTTGGGCTCACATCATCAATTCCGGTTTTAATAATGTAGAAGTCGATTAATAGAAAAACTAACAGTAGATATTCCATAATTAAATGATCGAAAGAAATAAGCCCTATTACCATGGCTACAATATAAAGAAAAGTGGCATAAAAAGCTGCATGTATTAGAGTAAAGACAGGTTTTCCAGATCTTATACGTAAAATATCTATTAAAATTACTATTAATACGATCAGAATTACATACATTTTGATTGCCGTGGAAATACAATGCTTCCAATTATAGCAGCAGGAAATAAATCCACACTTACCAAACAGCTATTTTCTTTTGTATCATTATTAGAAACCAATTCATGTTCAAACACGTTCAGACTATTAAAGTGAAATAATAAAATAGGTGCGTTTCTTGGAATTTTATCAAAATAATTCGGCATTGTACTTTGACGCGTCCTAAATTCGATTTTTCCATATTCTTTCCGTAGAATCCAACTGCCAGCTTGTCTAACATCCCAGGTGGGGAACTCGGATGCGCCTTTTAACAAAAACTCATGCATCCCTTCATTATGCCAACGATTATCTTCAATAATTACGTAAAGTTTACCATATTTTTTTGCTATTGTTTCAGAAAGCCGGTAAAAATCGTAGTTGGTTTTTGCCCATAAATGCGAATTTTTATACCAATCGAAAATCTGCTCATAATCAGGTCTAATCACGCACATTCCTGCTATTATTAAACATGGTAAAATAACTAACTTATACATAGAGCTTCTTATTGTTTTAATTAAAATAATTAATAGATAAAAAATAACTGCAATAAATGTAGATGAGATATCAAATATTGTGGTTGCTGCAGGTCTTTTATAGATACTATATATGCCTAATACGACAACCACAGAGAAAAAAAAGTTAGTTTTAAAAATATCTATTGTTTTACCGTCCTTAAAATGGAAATAAAATAAAATTATTAAGCTTGAGAAGATTAGAATTAACGAAATGTGCAGATTGTTCTTGAGGAAAACCTGATACGAAATAGAATCATAATCTGTATTACCCGGATTCGCCACGTAACCAACTAGATCATGAAGTGCACGCCCAACCATAGCAATATTAAAATTATATGCTATAAAATGAACAAGCAATATTGCTACGGCGGAGCCGAAAAAAGCGGCAATCAATTTAATATGTATGGGCTTATGCACTTTATTGTTCGCATATACGAAAAATATTAATGCCGGTAATAACATTGTAATTTTATTTGTAACAGCAAGACCAATAAAAAAACATCTTAGAAAAAAGCCATGAATAGAAATATCATTTTTGTTATAATCAACATGCAAACCATGTTACGAAGAGCATTAAAATAAACAAATCCAGCGATAAGTAATCTGCTGATAGAGCGCCATGTATAGATGAGCTACCTGAAACTGTTAATATTGAGAGAGATAAAAGAAGTAGAAGGACTTTAATTCTAGCTTCAATTGTTTTGGTAACCAACACGTAGAATGCCAAAAATAACTCAAGGACTATTACAGCTATGTTTGTAATGAGACCAAATGAATTAATCTTTTCTGGAAGTGTTTTGAGGTGCAGTAATCCTGTGAGAAAATAGGATAACTTATGGATTAATGAGTCTAGTAGACCAACAGGGACGAAAGTGGCAAAGCCAAAATTAATTCTTTCTATAAAAAAATATCTATAAGCCATCGATTCATTTCTTACCATAGTGTAATCCATAGTAAATGAAAGGATAACCAAGAATAGTAATAGCGCAAAAAATAAAGCCGCTGCGCTCACTAGTAATATTTTTATAGAAGTTTCTTTTGTTCCAATTCCCGTTTCCATTCCTCTTTCCATACCCATTTAAAATTTGTTAAGAGGTTAATTGCAGTTGTCACCAGCACAGTGGCGATATTAGCAAATAAATAATATACCCCGGATGAAACTAGCAAATTGATTATTATCAACCAGGCGATAAAAGCAACAGAATTTGCAAGATGGTATTTTAGTAATTCGTTAAATGTGACTTTAAATCTGCCAAAAACCCATCTATTTAAAAGGAAGAACCTCATCAATGTTACAATTTCGGCAGATGCTACGGTAGAGAAACCTATGTCAAATTTTAATATATCAACACATATGTAAAGCAGAAGCGTAGTGAGAGCAAGGGCCAAAAATCCGGTGCACAGCCATTTGAGTAACTTTGAGATATTATTCATCGGTAATAAGTATTTTATTACTGATGAGGCGTACTGGAGTAACTAACTTTTTCTTAGTTGATACTTTTAAAGTCCAGCATAGTTTTAAATACTGAATAGCAACATCAATGAAATTTTTTGGTGACATGGATTTCCTGCCATTATTACCATTAGTTCTGCTGCCTACAACCTCTGTGAACGTTACACCACTTGTCAGTAATTTAGTATTCAATTCGGGTATAATTGAAAACTTGTTGCATTTGAGAATTATTTTTCTTACATCGCTCAACTTGTAGATCGCAGGTCCATTTATGTAGCGAATACAATATCCAAAAGTAAGGCAATATATCAAATTGTATACAGTTGATAATGCATATCCTTTTAGCCCTCTAATTTCTTCATTGTCAAAATAAGCCATTATTACATCAGCACTGCCTATTATGGATAGCATTTTTAGAAACAAACTAAAATTAATATCATTATCACCTGGTAAAAATGTAACATAATCACCGTTTGAATGTTGTATTATTGTTTTGATTGCTCCCCCAAGCCCAATATTCTTAATATGTTTGACTAGTTTAATCTTATTATTTTCTAAAGCATATCGTGTAACCAACTGATTGGTTGCATCGACGCTACCATCATCAACAACAATGATCTCATATTCGAAATTCGAATTTTTTAATTTATCAAATGCACTTTCAACAGCTTTTATTGTTGGTATGATGTTTAATTCTTCGTTTAAGGCGGATATTCCAACGCTAATAAATTTAGTGCTCATCCAGCAAACCTCTAATCTAATGGGGTAACAAGCATATTCTCAAAAAATTCCTTTCTATCAAGGTAAGGCTCCGAATCTTCATTCGGTTTTCCAAATTTAACTTGCGGCTCAACAATTGATTTTTCATCAATATGTAATTCAACTAAAAATGGTTCCTTACCAGCCCAATTGGATATTGCATCAATTGCAATATCATAGTCAGATGTTTCAATTGATTTTATACCGCTGGCAATGGCAATGGCTGCAATTTTTGGATTTGGTAAACCACCATTAATCGAGGTCGCGAAGTGGTTTCCATTAAGCCACATATCTTGGGTTTGCCGCACCATACCATGCCCTTTATTATTAAATACTAAGATTAAAATCGGGGAGCGATGTTTTGCGATGGTACATAACTCATTGATTGACATCATAATGCTGCCATCACCGCAGAGGCATACTACGCGCTGATTAACAGCTAAACTAGCTCCAAAACTTGCAGGTAGGGCGTAGCCCATCGGTGTGTTATTGTATGCGTGATAGAATTTTTGACAACCCCTAAATTGAAAGGCTTGCATGAACCAAGCTAAAACACAACCAGTGTCTGAAAAAATAATGTCGTTTTCGTTTAGTACTCCTGATAGCTTTATAACAAAATCATACGGTGTGTTTTTTTTGTAATACATTGGCTCATCATGATACAACGTCCTGTTTTTTTTGCAATACTCAAGCCAAATTGTCCTATCTGAAATTTTATAATTTTGAACAACTAAATTTTCAATAACATTCAAAACATTTGCTTCCACACCTAAATCTATTTTTCTGCCAAGTTTCTCGAATTTCCTAATTTCATGGGGATCAATGTCCACCATTATAATTTTGGCGCCTCGCGCGAAACTACTTGGTGGAGAACCAGTCGCTTTTGTATCTAACCGAGCTCCTAGCGCAATTACAAGATCAGAATTTTGCACTATAAAATTCCCGCATCTATTACCATGGGTGCCGAAACCACCCATATTTAATTCATTGCTTGTTGGGGCAATGTGTTTTGCAGCCCATGTTGTCACATATGGAACCCGCAACTTTTCGATTAAGGATAAAAATTGTTTCTCAGCTTTAGACAAACAAACACCCCAACCAGCTATAAACACTGGGCGTTCAGCCCTATTAATCATATCGACTATACTTTCCAGCTCTATTTTCATAAAATTAGCGGGAGGAGGATGGGAATAATTTGGAGCAGTCAATTGATCAATATGGACATTCATTCTTTGAAAATCGTCGGGGATGTCTACCAGCACAGGTCCAGGCCTACCGTTCATAGCAATTTGATATGCCTTATGAAGTTCAAATAAAATGTTGTAAGGGGAGTCTAACTTAACCGAGTATTTGGTGATTGGCTTACACATTTTTACGATATCAGTTTCTTGGAAGCCAATTTGCCTAACCCCAGTATTTTCTGACGACCTGAATGAGGCAACTTGCCCAGTAATTACTAGCATTGGTAGCGAATCAAAGTAAGCACTGGCAATTCCAGTAATTAAATTTGTAGCTCCAGGTCCACTAGTTGCTATAGCACATCCAATTGCATTCTTTACTCTGGCATAACCATCCGCAGCATACGCTGCAGCCTGTTCATGTAAGGTACAAACAAAATCTGTATTTTCTGCTTCGGCTAGAGAGTGGATTAAATGTAATGACGCACCACCACTGATCGCAAATACTTTATCAATTCCTTTCTCTGAAAGAAATTTTGCCACAATATCCGATACCTTCCATGAATCATTTGTAGTCATTATTATTTCGTCTAAGTTTATAAGTATTCTCATTGAGTTTTAAGAACTCAATGAGACCAAGTCCGCCATCGCTCCATTGGTCATGTACTAGTGAAATATTTCTACCTCCTGTTGCTTCCTTACCCGCAAGAATACACCAGTTTATACATTGGTATATTTCATCATACTCAACAAATTTAAATTTAGGATCATTCAAAAAACTGCACACTCTATTATAATTGTCCCCAGCATTATGCCTTGCCTGAATGGTTTGCTTATGTATTTTTGTCTTTACAATTCCAGGGCCTAAAACAACGTAATTTGCATCATTATTTTCTTCAGCAAGAAGTTCAGCATATTTTATAAGCATAATTTTTGAAGCACAGTAGGATGAATAATATTCCGGAGCTGAATTAGTGCCCGAACCAGAAAAAAATATTACAGTAGGATTACTTCCTCTTCTCCTGAGATCATAAAGTCTGCTAATTAGGTAAACAGGACAGATCGTATTTACCAATACGGATTGGATCATATCAGAAAGGGATAACTGCTCCAGTTTTCCAATAGGGTTCATCGTTCCGGCAGCAACGATTATCAAATCCCATCCATCTGCCATTTCCATCAAATTTGGGAGGCATTCTTCAACACTTTGCTGTAAACTTAAGTCAACTATAACTTCTTGGTCATGAAAAATATTTTCAGATCGTTTTCTAACGGTTGAAATTACTTCCCATCCTTGCGAGCGGTATTTTTCTCGTAAATAATATCCAATATCACTATTCCCACCAACTATGATGACTTTATTTTTTTTCATATTTTGCCTGCATAATGAATTCTTGCAAAGCAGAATGGATAGGTGTGAACTCAAATGAACCTAAAAGAGTTTTTAGCAGCTTGGTATCGTACGTTTTATGTACGACTTGATTGATTGGCTTTCCAAGATTATATATATATCTAAAGACTTGTGTGGGTTTATATGGCTTGTGAATAATAGGGATCGTTCTCGGTACTTGTTCGATTGAAACTTCCGATCCAAAAGTACTTGCAACTAGTTCCGCAACCTGTCTATAGGTATGTATTTTTGGATTGACTAAGTTAACGGCCCCCAAATAATTTGAGCTAATAACTAATTTTATTGCATTAACCACATCCTTGATATACAAAAAGCTTCTCTTTTCCTCGCCACCTCCATAGATAACAATTTTCTTACGATTTAAAGCAGACTCTACAAATGAATTCGGCCCATAGGTTTGTTTAACATTTGGCATCCCAAAAACGGTACATAATCTCAAAATCAAAAGGTTTAATCCGAAATTTATTTGTGACTTTAATAGCATTTCCGATGTGATGTGTGCTAGTGCGTAAAGGTCAACCGGCTCGATACTTGAATCTTCGTCAATTGGGATCTTGTGTGCATCATAAACTGAATCTGAACTTAAATAGACAAACTTATGCGGCTTTATTTTTTGAATTGCTGCACAAACATTCAAAATTGATAATATATTGTTTTTATAAATATTTTCTGTGTCCCCATTTTTTATACTTTTGGTAGCACAATATATTAATATGTCATTGGTTTTGATGTTTTCTACAAGAAAATCGCTAAATGAAGACTCAGCAAAGTCACTATCATCTCTTGAGATAGATACCACATCTAGGCCAGATTTTGTAAAGTAGTCACAAATTGATTTCCCAATATAACCTTTTCCACCCAAAATAATAAATCTGTGAGTACTTTCTTTATGTGCGCTCATTTTAAATATTCTTCCTAGTATCCTACGTTCCCACCGTTTATAGTGCTTGGTGGTATCCCTTTAGCTTCTTGACTGTTTTCTAAGTTAAGGACTAATAATTTGTTTGATAAAACTTAGAAGAAAAAGTGGCGAGTTTGCGTAATGCTGCGATTATAACAAAACAGATTTGGCAAATCCACCCAAGGAAAGCCTCCTGTTGTAAACGGTGTCCACTAAAACGCGGTAAGATTATCCTGATGACACATTAATAATGGTCCGTAATGCTTGCTCATTTATTACCCTGCATTATGAGTCATAAATGAACTGTACAATATGCGCACACAACAGGTCATTTCTAAATTGCTCAAACCGGACATTATCGAATTGTCGTAACAGTGTGTCTCACAGGATTGTTGAAAGCACAAAAAAACGCTATTATCCATCTCCGAAAATCGCAGAACAAACGTGGAGCAGGTTATATAAGAGGCCAATGGCTCAGTTCAAACCATAGCAGACCAACTGGTGTGACAAACATTACACTACGGTTTGATGTAATTTTCATGTGGCTGTTATCAGGTCTCCACTACTATTGCTAGCATTGGGTTTGTTAAGTGGACTTTTTATTCGTAACAATTTATTTCATTTAGATAGAGAGAAAGGAATGCCATTAGATGTGATAAATTTAATTCGAAAGCGTTTTAAGGCGAATCGGACAATTTTGATTGCTCTTTGTTTTGCGATACTCCCCATGCTCATCCCACTTTGCGAAGGGCGGGCATGGAATGGCCTTGGCCCCTTCTCATTCAATGTGGTTTACCCGCCCGAAAATTATTCTGGACCTTTACCAAGCTCGCAAATTACTGCAGAATCTTGGGGAGCAGCATCTGTAATCATTCCATTCCAAACCCAAGTTAAGAACTACCTCCTTAAAGGAGAGTTACCTCTTTGGAATCCTTACCAGGGGCTTGGGCAACCCTTCGCGGCCCAGGGGGAGGGTTGTCCATATTTTCCAGTAACTATCCTGAGAGCACTATTTCCCTACACATGGTCGGATTATATCTCGCTTACTTTTGCTTATGTAGCCGGTTTTGTATTGTACCTCTTTTTAAGGAACCTAGGTCTGGCAGTCACATCTGCAGCATTTGGATCAATCGCTTTCATATTCTCGGGAGCATTTTACCTCCATTTAGCGCGTTTTAATATTTCCGATCAAATTTGTATGATTCCGATATTATTTTGGAGCGCTGGTTCTGCAGTAAGGAATCCAAATTTAAAGAATCTTGCAGTACTTTCTCTGATCTCCTGTCTTCATCTACTTGGGGGATTTATACAAATCGCCATGCTTTCGGCTATTGTTTGCGTTGCATTTTCACTTTTTTATGCAATTATACTTAGCGAAAATGTGCGGGGAGTATTTTATAGAGCTAGTATGTTTTTGGCTTATTTTATTTTAGGTAACGGATTAGCATCTTTTTTTCTGTTGCCTCTTTTGGAGGCAATGCAAACCACATTTAATAAAAACGTCGAATTTCTTGCATTATCATTCGTTCCCTCAGCCAACCTTATTGCTTTTTTTTTCCCGGGTGTATTTGGTCCATTTTTTCAAAATTGGATTCCAGGAAACTGGCCCGACGATGTTATTTCATGGGATAATTTATTTGGATTCTCTGGGTGTTTGCTTACTCTGTTACTTATCACAGGCTTTTACATAAAAAGTGGTTGGGAAAAATCTAATCGATTATTGTTCCTATTTTTTGCAATAACTACCATTATCCTTCTTCTGCGATATATCTCTTTCTCGCCAGTGGCTCTTCTTAATTTTCTGCCTGTTCTTGGAAGACAATCTCCGAAGCATTCAAATGGCCTTATTGTATTCTGTATTGTTGTTGCAGCATCTTTTGTTGTGGATTGGCTTAGGTTCGGAGGAATCAACAAGCATTTAATGCCCATCTTATATGCTTCCGTTAGTTTGATCACGATATCAATGCTTGCTACTTTGGTGTATCATCAAGGTGGCTTTGGGAAGATTAATCAGTGGTTAGCAATAAATGGGGTGTTAACAACAGAAATATTTATAGCTACTAGTGTGATTGCAATCGCGTTATCGATAAAATACCACAATCCATTTAATTTATTGTTAGCTTTTTCAGCTCTTATTTTTGCCGAAAACCTTGTATACCTTCCACTTGGGAATCCTAGTTTGGCATTTAGTTATATGCGATTGGCGTTGGGATTAATTTTAGTATGTGCAGCATATGGGTTCCTCCTTAACTATCGTCGGCTAGCTTGGGCGACCGTGATAATGGCAATTGTGTTTTATGCAGGGTTGATCATTCCTAGATCGTTGCTCCCTAAAAACATTGATTTAATCTCTCCCCCGACGGCGATGCAATGGCTTGCGAAGAAAGACGTCGGCCTTTATCGTAGTTTTGGAATCCATCCCGATTTTTCTTCTATGTCAAACATCCGTGATATTAGTGTGCTCGGGCCACTTTCTCCGAAATCGTATTTATCTTTCATTAAATCTATCACAGACAAGAATGGTATAGCTTCTTTTAAGGGCTCCACTGTATTTATGCTTGAAGGATACTATTCTTGGAGATACCCATTAAGCTTATATCTGAAATATAAAGATCTCTTTGATTTTGCAGGAGTTAAATATCTATTTTTAAATAGAGATTATTTTGGTCCGGGATTGCGTAATGATGATTCTATACTCGCATCACCGGACGCTCATTTATCTATTGTTTATCAAGACGCTAGAGTGCGTATTTGGAGATCAGACGCAGCAAAATCCAGATTTTGGTTAACCTCTGATTTTTCTTCTAATGCCGACCCAACTAAAGTTGAATTTAGAGGTCATAATATTGATGTAAGCGTACCACCAAAGGGGGCTCATGTAACTGGGAAGCTAGAAGTGATTGAGATGCGGCCAAATGCGCTTGACATTAAGGTAATTACAGATTCTTCTCAGTTATTCGTCACCACGGATGGTTACGACCCAGGATGGAATGTTTATGTTGATGGAAAGAAGGCATTACTTTTGCGAATAAATGGCAGCTTTATGGGAACAGCTATTACAACTGCTGGGCAACATGAGATCAAATTTCGGTATCTGCCGCGATCATTTATCCAGGGAGTAGTGGTGTCTTCTATTTGTATTTTCGCCCTCATAGTAGGACTTTTATTGCCTACAAGGCGTCGTCATTCACTACCCAACAATTTGGAGCAAAAGAAAGGAATGAATTATGTTCGTGGTTACACTGACACTTCCCTAACCCTTTTCTTTGTATGCATTGCTGATATCATATCAGTATACGGTGTTTTAAATTGCTATTTCTTCATCTAAAGGCTTGAGACTGCGTCCTTCAGGGCGGGGTTTCCTTAGCGTAAAAATATGTGTTGGGAGGGGTTCATTCCCCTTCCAGCACAAAATTACTGAGGCGATTAGCCGAAGACCTTCTTGACTAGGGCTGTGATTTGCGGATTCCGCGGACGACTTAAGGTTATAGTAAACTATTGGGATCACAAAAGCGTGTTTTCGTCTATCCATTAATGAAGAATGTACGCTCACATTTATCAGCTACTGGAACTAAAAAATAATGACGATGAGAAGTAGTCTTAGTGTATGCTTTATCAAGCTTAATTCAAAGAAAATGGATAAATATTTAGATGTTGATAGATTTATCAAAAGTTATAACTCCACAGATACTATAGGAAGTAGTTTTAGGTTCGATGTGGTATCGACTATTTCAAATAAAGAAATGAAAAAAACGTTCTGAGAATGGAGCAATTAAACTGTTTGCAACTGCAGCAATAAAACTTTTGATGATTTTAGCTCTTACACATACCAAAGAAACTTCAAAATGCGATAGCCTTCTTTTCTATCAACGCAGTCACGGTGACGTTGCTCTAAGGCTCTTTTATCTTCTGCTTCTATGTAGTATAGTCTTTTCATGTCGCAAAGCATGACCTTATTTTTTCTACAATGCAAGCATCTTCAAAGATAGCAAGCATAGTAAGTGCAGCAAATTGACCGCGGAAACTCGTTTTATGTTATGGTCTACTAAATATTATTGTCATAGAGTTGCAAAAACAAACCCCAAATCGAAGATCAATAGTCCGTACTCATGGTGGCTTTTGCTTCCGATAATCGTGGCAGGGTCGCTATTTCTTCCTTTTCTCACTGGGGATAGGCTATTTATCGGAAATTTCGATAGGTTAAATGCCCACCTGAATTATTTATGGATTCAAAGCCAAGCTCTAAGGCACCACTCAGTTTATGGGTGGTTGAATAATATGTTTCTCGGCACAAATTTTTGGGCGATTTTAGTAAATTATGCATCTCCCAATCTTGAGCCTATTATATTGGCGTATTTTCCAGAGAGTTGGTTTCTTTGGCTAACAACGCTTTTCTCCTGCTTGTTTTTTATCCTTGCTGGTTTGACTTCGTTTCTCTTTTTAAGAAGCCTGAGGTTTGCTCCTTGGATATCAGCTATAGGCTGTTGTCTCTATCAATTGAGTTATGCTTCAATGCTTCGCATTGCACAAAACGATCTCACTTACTCAGTGATTGCGATGCTTCCTGCTGGATTTCTTGGCATTCGCCTCCTTTTCTTGGGCCGACAACGTTTGGGATGGTTATATCTCTTTGGAAGTATGTGGTTCATGCTTTTATTTGGCTTTCTGCAAGAAGTACTTTACGCGCTCAGCGCTCTTAGCTGTTACACTGCATTTTTGATCTGGCGAACTCGCCAGTTGAAGGCGGCTATTTTAGCGCTGTTGGCTTCATTCATTGCACTGATCGCCTGCCTACCTCGGATTTACATTGTTGCGCAGGAATTAAAACTTCTTGTACGTGAGCTGCCTTCTGGGTCATTGAAGACATTTACAGAAGTCAATTCTTTCCAAAATATTGGTTCAGACGAACTGTTCAGAATATTCCACTACGGAGTGTTTGGCCGTTTTTTTAAAGAAACCGCATCGTTAAATAACAACATTAATATTACAGAGGGAATACAGACACATAGCTCCACACTTGCCGCATTAGTCATGCTCGTGGCGATAATAACCGTTTGGATAAAAAAATCATGGGTTAGTAGACGGAATGAATTACCAGAAATACGGTTTTTTGCTGTCTGGACAATCGTAATACTCCTAGCCATAACTGTTACCCCTTTACAAAAAATCATTTACTATATTTTTCTTCAGCAAGATTTTACTCACAGTCGTCTTTGCATTACAGTCCTTCTGCCAATTGTTGTTTTAATAGCATGGTTCTTACAACAATTGGTAGAAAACGATATCAATCGAAGTAGCCTTCTGCCCCTTATCTCCCTCGGCGGAGTGGTGGGGGGAGGCGTTTGGTTGGCTAGCCAGCTTTTTTCTAAAGAATTCTCATATATCCATATTATAGGGACACCGAATGCAATACCGGTTCAAGTGGTTTGCCAAATCGGTCTGTGTGTGCTTGTTTTTTGTTTTGTGATGGCGGTTGTTTTCTTTTGTCGCACTTTTCGCGCTCGTTGCGCAATATTTATTGCCGGGTTTATGTTAGCTGAGGCATTTCTAAATGCTGCAAATCAATTTCATAATCATCAAGTGATAGGAGGAACTCCATTTGGCCATTCAAACAGTTTTTTCCCATCATCTTTATCTTTCTCTTTCCCAGCGAAAAAGATGCGATCTGAATTGGCGCAGGAAATTGGCTGGCCCAAACAAAATGCGATTTTCATTCGAGCGAAAGAAAATTTACCTCCATTTCTTGCTCCCTACCTTTGTCTATTTTATGGTTTACCATGTGTGGACGGATATAGTACAGGGGTTCCTAGTAACCTTCGTTCTATGGGATGGTCTGAGAGTTCTCTTAGTCTGCGGACTATTACTTTTGAATTAGAAGAGGTGCCATGGACCCAGCTGGCTCTACTTGGAGTTCGATCGGTTTTCATTGTAGACGAAGCTTTTTATCGTGGGGTACCAATGAATAGGAAGGAATTAAGGAAACGAATACAGACTAATCCTTTTCCCGCTCTTCCGCGTGTTTTCTGGGCAGGCCAAATACATGTTGAAAAATCGGCAGTCGAGGCAGCGAAAGTAGCGTTAGAGCTTGTTCGTAAAGTAGATCTTGCAAAACCAGAATCCTTTCCAGCAGTATTATCTACGTCTAAAAAATTTCCTAATTTTGTCACCGATCAATCTCCAATTATTATTCAAGAGGCTGGCTCCAAGAAAATTATAAATGTAAAGGCTGCTAATCAGCCCCGTCTTCTCGTTTTAAATGAGCGATATCATCCATCCTGGAAGATAGACGAGCAAAATGGAGCGCGTCTTTACGAAGCCAATGGCTCAGTGCAAGCGATAATGGTTCCACCTGGTGTGACAAATATTACGCTTCGGTTTAATGTAATTTCCATGTGGTTACTATCTGGTCTACCTATCCTATTGCTTGTATTGGGCTTATTGGGTGGATTTTCTATTCGGAAAAATTTAGTAACTCCCCAGGTATGTAATTGACCTCGCTGAGTTTTCCCCTCTCACCGCGCAGCATGGGAGAAGGATTAAGGGTGAGGGGAATTAAATATTATCGCGAAGAGACCTCTTTATGATACCAGAAGACAGAATCCAGCAAGGATAGATGCGGGAAATTAGAAGCCAATGCATCTTCAACAATAAGCACTTTTAGATGAGGATGTTTACGGCGCAAATCAGATAGGCAGCACTTCTCTCGCAAATAAGAGCCGTTCCCAACCTATGGTCGAAATATCAACTCGACCACCTCGATGATGTACCTGTTCTTGCTCAACCAGTTTTATCGGTTCGCAGAAAGATGTTTATACGAGGTTATGAAGAAAAGAAAGTGGTAGTGAATAGTGGCGAACTTTGGGTTAAATCGCATCAGAAACGCTCTGTTGTTGTATTATGTTATTAAGGAGAACAAGAGGGGCGCTAAAAATATCTTGACTGCTTTTCATCTAATTAATAAAATTGGTTCACGGAACCGAGGGCAGTAAACAGTAATACATTTTATTATTAACAAAACAAAGGTAATAATGTTAAGAGTTTGTTACCATCGACTCCAAAGTACTTATCCTCCGAACGGGGAGCAGATACGTGACATTTCTACTACAATTAAAACAGAAGGGCATGCAGTAGAAAAACTTTTAATTGCAAGGCGGTTATTGGAAGGAAATTGCATTGCGGATTATTTTATTCGAAATTAAAAAAATGAAGTTAAGGAGTTGTAATCCTAAGAACCATGATTTTGCATGGCTCAATAAGAACCTAACTTAGGTAAGTCAAATAAACCGCCTTCAGTGGTGTTTCTTCATGATTAGATTTAAATAGAGATGTTTATGTTACAAATTAATTTGCTTCATGCTTTACTTCAATCCAAACGCAACATACAAGCAAGACAACAAGCAAAAAAGGAAGTGCGGAGAATTTGCCATTTTCATATGCTGGTTTCGATACCGTTATTTCATTAAATACTATTCATAATTTTCCTCGTCCAGAGGTTGTTATAGTTTTGCGTGAGCTACAGTGGATATTGAAAGGAAAGGGATTTATTCAAGTTGAAAGTTATCATACGCTTGAGCAGAAAGAGCTATTTGAAGAATGAGTTTTGACTGCAGCGTCTCATGATTTTCCCGATGAATGGATTAAATTTATTTAAGCAGGCGGGATATAATGATGATTATTGGATGGTGTTAGCGTAAACAAAAAATCAAATAGATATGGGATGGTATTTAAAAAATAAAAATTGTGATGCCAAGCTAATTAAGGATATGTTTATCATGAGTGTGGAAGAAGTTAAGCTATTGGATCCTGCTAATCAAATTATGCTGTATGCCAAAGAAGATGTTGGAATGCAGCGGTTTGGGTTGATGTCTAATTATGCTTGGTATGATGATCCGAAGCGGTTAGCGTTTCATTTTGCGCGCTATAAATTTGTCAGTAAAATGCTGGCGGGAAAACAAAATGTGCTAGAAGTGGGATGTGCGGATGCTTTTGGAACCAGAATTGTTCTTCAGGAAGTAAAAAATCTCTCTGCTATCGATATTGAGCCCGGATTTATTGATGATGTAAATAACCGAATGTGTGATAAATGGCGCTTTAATGCGATTACTCACGATATTTTAAAAGCACCTGTTCCCGATCAATTTGATGCTGCCTATTCTTTAGATGTCCTCGAACATATTTCACCTCATGATGAAGACCAGTTTATTCGTAATATTATTTTGTCTTTATCAGATACAGGTGTTTTAATGATTGGCATGCCCTCTCTGGAGTCGCAAGAATATGCATCTTTATCTAGCAAACAAGGTCATATTAATTGTAAGAGTGGTTCGGATTTAAAAATTTTTCTCGAAAAATATTTTCATAATGTGTTTTTATTTTCCATGAATGATGAAGTAGTACATACAGGTTATTATCGAATGGCTCATTATTTAATTGGTCTTTGTTGCATGAAAAAGTAGATTAATAAAAATTTCAGGATGGTGTATTTAAATGGATAGAGCAGGACAAAAGCTTGCATTATATTTTATGGTCGTTGTTTGGGGTGACGACTATGTAGATATGTTGCTGCGCATTGGGTTACGTTGTTTTTTATCGCCTAAAAATATTCCTAATCTTACTAACCTAAGGTATTCAAAATTTATTTTTGTGACTTCAAAACAAGATTATACAAAAATATCTCAATCGCTCATATTCAAAAAACTAGAAAGCTATATCGAACCGTTGTTTATTGAACTAGGAGGAGAAGATGAGAGCAATGTTTATTGTCGCATGACACTGGGTTATGAAAAGGCAACTGAACTTGCTTGTAAGGATAATGCTTATGCTATTTATTTAATTCCTGATTGTATTGTTTCTGATGGTACATTCAAGAGTTTAGAAAAGTATGCCTCTGAAGGTCGAGATGTGGTTTTGGTGCCTGGCCCAAGAATCATAAAAGAAAAGTTTATTGATTTTGTTAATTCTATGCATTTAGCTGAGGATGAACCACTGGTATTTCCTCCAAGAACACTGGTTGAGATAGGTCTTCCTATGCTTCATAGCGAGTTTAAAAATTATAATATTGTTGAAAATGGATTTACAAAGACACCTCACATGGTGAGTTGGAGTATCCCCAATGAATGTGGATTATTAGTAAGAGCGTTTCATTGGCATCCAATTATGGTTAATTGCCAAGCACGTAAAGAAGCTATCACATTTAATAAATTTGATACGATTGATGGTAGCTTTATAAAAAGAAACTTTCTTAACTTAAATCAATTCTTGTGGGAACAAGATTCGGACAATATGATTTTGTATTCGATGACACAAGAACAGGATAGGGTAGAGGATGGTTTAGTGTGGAATGAAGATGAAAAGTGTAAAGCTGTCAAGAATATTTCACAAAGTAACCTTGTGAATGAGCTACATAAAATTCACTTTTATAATACTTACAAATTGCATGCAGGTGAATTGAATGACAATTGGATAAAAGCTGAACGAGTGAGTTTGCAACTTGTTAATGTAGTATTTACAAATACGAATGTTTCTCGCACTACAAGCAAGCTCTTTATAAAAATGCGAAAAGGTATTTTGAGTTTGCTTCCGAATAAGTCTAAAAATGTATTAAAACAGTATTATTGGAAAACACGAGGTGCAGTGAGCTGGTGCAAGTCAAGACTGAAGTCGAATTAAGGAGATGTAGTGGGAAAATATAACTAACTTCGGACAGAATGGAATTAACTAAATTAAAGGTGTCATGGTGTTGGATAATAACAATATTAATAACGACCAGTATAAAAAATTATTTTATGAAATTTTACGTATTCGTTTAGTTGAAGAGCAAATTGCCAAACGTTATCCCAAAGGCCAAATGCGATGTCCTACACATTTGTCTATAGGCCAAGAAGGAGTTTCTGCCATGATTGGTCTTAATTTAACAAAGTCTGATTTGGCTGTTAGTTCTCATCGCGCCCATGCGCACTATTTAGCTAAAGGCGGCAGCTTACGTGGGTTGATTGCTGAGTTGTATGGAAAAAAAACAGGCTGCACTGAGGGAAGAGGTGGTTCGATGAATCTTAGCGATTTATCAGCTGGGTTCGTAGCCAGTAAGGCCATTATAGGTAATACAATTCCTGTTGGTGTTGGCTTAGCCTTGGCGCAAAAATTAAAGCAAGAGGATGCAATCACATGTATTTTTCTCGGTGATGCTGCGATTGAAGAAGGGGCTTTTTATGAATCTTTAAATTACGCAATTTTAAAGAAGCTCCCAGTGATCTTTGTCTGTGAAAATAATCTGTATTCTGTCAATACTCCACTCGACTTGAGACAGCCCAAAGGGCGTCATATTTTTGAACTGGCTCAGGGAATTGGTGTTAAATCTGCTCAATTTGATGGTAATGAGGTTTATTCCTCTTTTAGCTCAGTATGTAAGGTCTTTGCTGATTTAAGAAGTAATGATGGTCCTTGGTTTTTAGAGTTTTTAACCTACCGCTATAAGGAGCATTGTGGTCACGAAGATGATTTAGATGAAAGATATCGGCCGAGAGATGAGCTTGAATATTGGCTTGCAAAAGATCCTTTAGAGTTGTTAGAAAATCAATTGTTATCGTTATCGATTATTTCACTGGAAGAAATTGCAGACTATCGTTTACAGATTCAAAATGAAATAAATGATGCATTCAGTTTTGCTGAAGAATCTCCTTTTCCACCAGCAGAGGATAGATTCAAATACTTATATGCAGAGAGTAATTTAGACTGGTTGAAAGCTACTTTGGATTGTAAGAGGGAGGAGCCACTCGTTGAACCATCGATTTAGTAATCTCATTAATGAGGCCTTTAAAACAGCAATGCGTCTTGACAAGACTGTTCTGCATTATGCGTTGGGAATTAATGATAAAGGTCGGATGTTCGGAACTTCGGCAGATCTGGTAGAGGAGTTTGGGGAAGCTCGTGTCTTTGATATGCCTACTGCAGAAAACGCATTAACTGGAGTAGGAATTGGTTTGGCTATTAATGGATTTCGACCGATATTTTCGCATACCCGACTCGATTTTGTTTTGTTGGCAATGGATCAAATTATCAATGGCGCAGCTAAGTGGAATAGTGTTTTTGCCGGGACAATGCCAGTCAATTTGACCACGCGAGTTATAGTAGGCAGAGGGTGGGGACAAGGTCCAACCCACTGTCAAAGTTTGCAGTCCTGTTTTGCACAAGTTCCAGGTTTGAAAGTTGTGATGCCCTCTTTGGCAGAAGATGCGTACGGGTTATTACTTTCGAGTATTTTTGATAATAATCCTGTTATTTTTTTAGAGCATCGCTGGCTACATAATATAAAAGCGAATCAGGCAGCAAATCCGTATCAGTTTGTGCCTTTAGGAAAGGCTAGAAAAATAACAGAAGGTTCCGATATTACTATAGTTTCTATGTCTTATATGACTATCGAAGCATTACATGCTGTAGATTATCTTAAGGAGTATGGTGTTAATTGTGAACTGATTGATCTGAGAACCATTAAGCCACTTGATTGGGAAACCGTTTTTTCCTCGGTAAGAAAAACAGGTAAGCTATTGGTATTGGACACAGCTTCAGAATTTTGTTCGGTGGCAAGTGAAATTGTAGCACGTGTGTCAATGGATTGTTTTAACGAACTAACCGCTCCTCCGCAACGCCTGGCGCTTTCAGATTACCCTGTTTTAACGTCACCAGCACTTGCTAATCCAGCGTATATCTACAGTGAGGATATTGCAGATACAGTTTGTCAAATGCTATCCCTGCCAATTGATTTGCAACCAATGAGAGATAGTAGAAATAAGTATCCTAAAGATGTCCCTGGAGATTGGTTTGCAGGGCCATTTTAGAATGTAAAAAAACTTTGATAAGGTGGTTAGGGGAGTCTTGCGGGCACTCGATGAGAATAATGGATAATTTCATTTTATAATAATTTTTTATTATATGGTTTTGTCGTATATTTGTTAAAGATATTCATTTTTTAGTGAACATGGAGTATGGTATGGAAGCAAGTTATGGCTTAGATACAGAACTAGTTGATTTTACTCATTCTTTTTTAAAACGCACATCGTGTCCTGGTTGCTTTTCAGGTACGGAAAAGGCGGCATTAACCTTGCAATCTATGCCACCAGCAGAACAGCTTTCTTTAAACAAGCACGGAAAATTTGCTTCAGGTTATACTAATAAAAGAGTGTTCTTTTCATATTACCGATGTGACAAATGTCACTTACTGTATTGTCCAACCTATTTAACGCAAGAACAGTTGAATGGTTTATATAAAAACCAAGAGGAAAATATGGCGGAGGCTCCTCTCAAAGCTCGTGATCGCACCCAAAAAGCTTACTATGATCTTGTTAAAAATTATCTTTTGCCGGAGGGGGACTATTTAGAGATAGGTGCTGATATAGGTCTTTTTGCTAAATATTTTACACATGAAGAACGAATTGGTAATTTATTTTTGTATGAGCCAAATTATGAAGTTCATGAGGATCTTAAAACAAATGTAAGAACTAAAAAACATGAGATACGAATAAAAAACTATGAAGTTTCTGATGTTGCGCACAATTCGTTGTCAATTGCAGTCATTATACATACCCTAGATCACCTTCTAGAACCTCGCCGATTGATGCATGATATTTATCAAAACCTGAAACCAGGTGGTATTGTTTTTATTGTGACGCATGATGAGTCTTCCTTATTATCGCGTTTCTTAAAGAAAAAGTGGCCACCTTATACTTTGCAACATCCACAACTCTTTAGAACATCTACAATACAAGCCTTATTAAAATCAGAAAGTTTTAATATATTGCAAACCGTGAAAACTGCTAATTATTTTCCCTTAATGTATTTCGTGAAAGCGGGTTTAACGGCATTGGGTTTAAGTAATACTCTTATCCCTTCTTTCTCTAATCCTATCATCCCAATAAAATTAGGAAACATAGCTACAATTGCTCAAAAACCATTGACAAATACAAAATGAAAACGGGCTTGTTCTGCCATCTCAAATTAGAACATTAAAACGAATGTTAGTGCATTAAGAATAGGAGATATTGTGGGAAAAACCTACGCAATTTTAGGTGGTGGTGGCTCTTTTGGTATTCATACAGCAATTTACTTACTCGATCATGCTCAACCCAAAAAAGTGATTGGTATTGGTCGAAATTTGCTAAGGGAGGAGCCATTTTCCTTAAACATTCATAAAAGAGAACATTTTGAATATCATGCTCGACATGTTACTTACGAGTTTGATTTTTTAATGGAGCTTTTAGACAGGGAAAAGCCAGAGGTTATTATTAATTATGCTGCTCAAGGTGAAGGGGCTGTATCTTGGAAAAATAGTTGGCGCTTTTATGAAATGAACTCTATGGCTCTTCCGCGATTAACTGAAGAGTTGATGAAACGGGATTGGTTAGAGCGTTTTATTCACGTTGGCACTTCAGAAATCTATGGCTCTACGGATTATCCTTGCACTGAAGAAGAGCCCATTAAACCATCTAGTCCTTACGCAGTGTCAAAAGTAGCATTTGATATGCATTTAATGTCAATTAGTCGGTTCTTAAATTTCCCAATGAATATTATTCGACCTTCTAATGCATATTGCCCAGGGCAACTGCTGCATCGGGTAATACCTAAGGCTTTATTACTGGGTCGATTGGGGAAAAAATTACCCCTACACGGCGGAGGACGAGCTGAGAAATCGTATATACATGCGCGGGATTTGGCACGGGCGATTTACTTGATATCGGAAAAAGCACCTTTAGGAGCGGTTTATAATGCTGGCGCAAAAGAACCCAGCTCAATTCGTGAAGTTGTAGAGCGCTGTGCAAAAGCGTTGAACATACCGTTTAGTAGTTTATGTGAAATAACAGAAGATCGGTTGGGGCAAGACTCCAGATATTGGCTGGATTCATCAGCGATTCAACGAGATGTAGGTTGGGTGCCTGAAATTACTTGGGAACAGGGACTAGATGAAATGGTCACTTGGACAGATCGATATCTTGATCAATTAAAAACATATTCTACTGACTATGTTATGCGGGCGTAATATGCTAGCACTTTGATTTTTCAGTGAGCTTGGGATGATGAGGTTTGGGTTTACTTTAGTAAGATATGTTAGGTGATCAAGGGGAGATCAAGTCATAACATGACAAAACTGTCGATCCCGCTATGCAGAAACGTTACTTTTTCAGAACGTTCTCCTACAGGATTACATTACATAAGAAATCAACTTCATGTTGGGTAGGAGGTGTAAAACCCGCAAGAAGCCCGCTAGATTCATTTCATATGAGATGTGAATTGAAATTGTAAATATGAGAATAAAATGGATCTACTCTTAAAATTAAAGCAACAAGGCTTAATTTGGATGATACGCCGTATCTTTCGCGAGTTTATTGAGCCAACTACAACCGTTGGAAAGCGTTTAAAGCCATTCTTTATTTTTGTTTATTATTTGCTTAACAAACCGATTAATTTTTTGTTTTACGTATACAGTTTGATGTCAAAATCCTCTAAGAATAGCCTCTATTTTTTTTATGATTTTGAAGTGGAACCTATAACCTATGATTTTATTTGGGCCCTGTGTATTGCAAATGCAAGACGAAATGAGTTGGGATTATCAAATTTACGAATTGTTTTTGTCCCTGGAACTGAAGAAGGTTTAAGAAAAGAAGAGGCTGAATATGAAAAAATAATAGATAGAGAAGCGCGCTATTGGCGTATCTATTCCATACTACTTCCGGCCATTAGGTTATTACCTTGTGCCTCTAGCTTTATGCTCTGTGCGACACGTGCTGAAGCAATGTTAGTTAGAGAGCAACAGGCGTATTTTGTTTATCCTGAGAAATACAATGTTACGTTTCCTGTCCCGTATTCACCCAGGAAGGCTATGGATTATCGCCAGAAGTTTATGGCGTTGCAGGCTGATCAACAAACTTTAGAGTATGTTTCTCAGTGGCTATCTAGAGGATGCAAAAATAAAAAAATCATAGTTATTACCTTACGCCAGTATGCCTATTCTCCTGCTCGAAACAGCAATATTGTTGCTTGGGCGCAGTTTGCTAGAACTTTAGATAAAGAGCGCTATTATGTGGTGTTTGTTCCTGACACAGAACAAGCTTTGAGTGAATCGCCCACTGAACTGCAGGAATTTGATTTTTTTCTTCCAGCTTGCTGGAATCTGAATTTACGTTGCGGATTATATGAGTTGGCTTATTTAAATCTTGGTGTCAATAATGGTCCTATGGCATTATGTTGGCTGAATCCGCGTTGCCGTTATATTACATTTAAAACAAGCGTAGAAACGGTTCCTCAAGCGTCCACTGAGGTTCTTCTTGATAGGGGGTTTGTGCTTGGAGAAAATCCACAATTCACAAATAAATTTCAAAAATGGGTATGGGAGGATGATGATTTGAACGTAATCTCCCGCGAATTCGAGCAAATGTGCGATGTTTTAAATGAAGGAGTTAGATAGTGGCTGAATTACAAATCAGTGCCGCGACGATGACAGGGGCTGATGAGTTTGATGGATTAAGTGCTTTAGACAGATTTTTTAGTAAACACTCCCTTAAAGGACTAGAGATTTATATACGAGGTTTTTTGTTTTGGCGTATTTGGATTCACATGGCAGTATCGGAGATTCATAGGCGCTATAGAAGGACGCTTTTAGGTCCATTTTGGGTAACCCTAAGTGTAGGAATTTTTATTGGAACAATGGGGATCATTTTTCCGAGGTTATGGCATGTGGATACAAAAGTTTTTTTACCTTTCTTTGCTTCAGGATTTATAATATGGACATTCGTTTCTACGTCTATTACCGAAGCGTGTGGTACTTTTCTGGATATGAGTGTGTTGATTAAGCAACTTCCTCTACCCTACTCAGTTTATGCGAATACTGTTGTGGCGCGGAATGTCATAATACTTCTACACCATTTAATAGTTTACCTAGCTATTATTTTGATTTTTCGTGTTCCACTGAATTTAAATACACTGTTGTTTTTCCCAGCAATGTTGATTTTGTGTTTAACAATAAGCTGGGTTTCTATCTTGTTTGGACTTTTCTCTGCGCGTTACCGTGATATAAAGCAAGTAATTAGCAGTTTTTTACAAATTGCATTATTTGTTACCCCAGTTTTATGGATGCCATCACAACTTGGTTCCTCCTGGCAAGCAAAGCTGTTTATTATGGTAAACCCTTTATCTCACCTTGTTGCAATTGCGAGAGCACCATTGTTAGGGCAGCAACCGACTCTAAATAATTGGGTGGCTTCTATAGGTATTTGTATAGTGGGTTGGTTGTTTACTATGAAAATTTTGAGTAAATATTATAGGCATTTGGTTTTTTGGCTCTAGGAATCGCAATGAAAAAGAAACGTTTAGATGTGCAAAATATTACCGTCGATATTCCTGTTTATGATTCTAGCCGAAGTCTAAGAAATCTGGTACGTAACCGTTTTCTCGGTGGGAGCATCCAAAAAACCACTACTGGCCATCATGTTTCTGTTCGTGCATTAGACGATATTAGCTTTTCTCTGGAAGAGGGTGACCGCTTAGGACTAATTGGACACAATGGAGCAGGGAAATCGTCCCTATTGAATGTGCTAGGGGGAGTTTATATTCCCCACAAGGGCATAATAAAAACTACCGGAAAGGTTACCTCTTTATTTAATCTTAATCTAGGATTAGATAATGATGATACAGGTTATGAGAATATATACACTATGGGTATGTATTATGGTTTAACCAAAAAAACTATCGATGCAAAAAAAGATGAAATTATCGAGTTCAGTGAACTTGGAGATTATATTTATCTTCCTGCTAGAACATACTCTACTGGGATGGTTTTACGACTGTGTTTTGCAGTTGTTACATCATTGGATCCTGAAATTTTACTAATGGATGAAGATATTGGTGTTGTTGATTCAAGCTTTGCAAAAAAAGCGATAAAAAGACTTGAATATTTTTATAATAAAATTGGAATTTTGGTTATTGCTTCCCATTCAGATGAGTTAATCAGGAAAATGTGTAATAAAGCGATGTTACTAGATCATGGAAGGATTATTAGATTTGGTGGTGTTGATGAAGTGATGGAGTGTTACGGCAAAACTATCGAGTCAGACAACACCCGCTAGGTAATGGCTCACTCTGCCTAAGAAAGCGGCCTTATGATGTTGATCTTGAAATTTATCCTCTCTGGTTTATTTATATATAAAAGTTGCACTTATGAATTGAATCTGAGAACAAGGCAGTATATTCCAATCCTAAAATGAGTCTGAAATGAGTTTAGAGATCCAGGTTGATCATAGTCATTAATTGGGAGCTTATGTTGCCATAATTATGACCAAAACAGCAAATTTATTATTAAGCGAAACGGTGGGTAACTTCCGTAAAGACTGAGCCATGGATGGCGAGATCAAGGAAGTTATCCATGGTTTCCCCCAATTTCAGGAAAGTTGTCGCCTCTGAATTAAATTAATTCCAGGTGGCGG
>CAZYME010000020.1:0-46116 GCA_964648115.1 uncultured Legionella sp. | reverse complement strand
GCACGCATTCTTTCTTGCGTTTTACGCATCTTACTTGCCGCAACCATTTCCATCGCCCGGGTAATTTTTTGCGTGTTTTTAATACTCGCAATCTTGGAACGAATCTCTTTTGCACCAGCCATAATCTTGTTTCACCTTTATGAGCTTGTTAACAAACTACCAGCTACCAGTTCGTTTGAATTCCGTCACAGCTGCTTTTAATTGCGACTCGATTTCATCGTCATAGGCACCAGCTTCGTTAATTTTATGCATCAGAGCTGCATGTGAGCTATGCATGTAATCTTGGAATGACGCTTCAAAAGAGCTTATTTCGGTAACAGGGACATCATCCAGGTAACCTTTCTCCGCAACAAAAAGTGACACGCCCATTTGTGCAACTGAAAATGGAGAGTACTGTTTTTGTTTCATCAATTCGGTAATGCGTTGTCCACGCTCTAGCTGTTTACGGGTAGCTTCATCCAGATCCGACGCAAATTGCGAAAACGCTTCTAATTCACGGAACTGAGCCAGTGCTAAACGCGTACCACCGCCTAATTTTTTCATGATCTTGGTTTGTGCAGCACCACCTACGCGAGAAACAGATAAACCAGAGTTAATCGCTGGGCGAATACCTGAGTTAAACAAATCTACGTCGAGGAAAATCTGGCCGTCGGTAATCGAAATTACGTTGGTTGGTACAAACGCCGAAACGTCACCAGCCTGTGTTTCAATAATTGGCAGAGCTGTTAATGAACCTGTCTTACCTTTTACTTCGCCATTCGTCAAACGTTCAACTTCTGCAGCATTGATACGCGCAGCTCTTTCTAGCAAACGTGAGTGCAAGTAGAAAATATCGCCAGGATAAGCTTCACGACCTGGTGGGCGGCGTAGTAATAGAGAAATTTGACGGTATGCCCAGGCTTGTTTCGTTAAGTCATCATAAACAACTAACGCATCTTCACCGCGTTCCATGAAGTATTCACCCATCGCACAACCTGCGTAAGGTGCGAGGAATTGCAATGCAGCTGAGTCTGAAGCACCTGCGACAACAACGATGGTGTGTTCTAATGCACCGTGCTCTTCAAGCTTTCTAACAATAGAAGCCACAGAAGAGGCTTTTTGGCCAATTGCTACGTATACACACAGTACGCCTGTGCCTTTTTGATTGATAATAGCATCGATAGCGATAGCGGTTTTACCGGTTTGTCTATCACCGATGATTAACTCACGCTGGCCACGCCCTACAGGGATCATCGCATCGATTGCTTTTAAGCCTGTTTGTACTGGCTGATCAACTGATTTACGTGCAATAACGCCAGGAGCTACTTTTTCAATAGGCGATAATGTATCTGATTCGATTGGCCCTTTTCCGTCAATAGGATTCCCCAGCGCGTCAACTACGCGACCTAGCAAACCGCGACCAACAGGGACTTCTAAAATACGGCCAGTACATTTACCTTTTTGGCCTTCTGAAAGGCTACTAGCATCGCCCATGATTACAGCGCCAACTGAATCGCGCTCTAAGTTCAACGCCAAGCCATATATGCCACCGGGAAACTCAATCATTTCACCTTGCATGACATCGGCTAAGCCATGTAAACGGACGATACCGTCTTTCAAGCTAACAATCGTGCCTTCATTACGTGCTTCTGAAACAACATTAAATTGTTCTATTTTTTTTCTGATTAATTCGCTGATTTCAGATGGATTTAACGCTACTTGTTCTGACATGGAATATATCCTCTAAATTACGCGGCCAAGCTAGTGCCGAGTTTATTTAATTTACCTCGCACCGAGCCATCAATGACTAGATCCCCTGCACGGATGACGGCGCCACCCAACAGTGATTTATCAATCGTTATTTCCAGCGTGACTTGCCGTTGCAAACGCTGGCTCAAAGATTCAATTAGTTTTTTCTGTTCAGCGTTCGTCAATTCTGAAAAGCTACTCACATTTGCCGTCAAGGTTTTTTCTTGTTCGGCACGCAACGCCTCAAACTGAGCATAAATATCAGGCAGTACCAACAGCCGTTTATTTTCCGCCAATAATTCAACCAAATTTTCGATCATTTTCTTTTCGCTGGCAGGATTTGTGGCACAAACCGTTAACAGTAACTGTGTTTGTAACTCTGCGGTAGTAGCAGGATTAGAAATGAAATACTCAGCATCTGGGTGAAGCACAGCTTCCGCTAAATTATGCAGTGTAGCTGACCACGCAGCTAAAAGCTTTGCCGCAAGTGCATGATTAAAGATTGCCTTGGCGTAGGGTCTAGCGATTGTAGTGTGGTCTGACATATCAAATCTCTTCGATTAAGTTGTCTAAAAGCGCCTGATTTGCCTTGGTGTCAATTTCGCGCATCAGAATTTTTTCAGCACCGGCAACTGCCAAAACTGCCACTTGTTTTCTAAGTGTATCTTTAGCACGGTGTACTTCTTGCGTAATTTGCTCTTCTGCAATTTTCGCTAATTTTTGTGCTTCCTGACGTGCCTCATCTTTTGCTTCTTCGATGATTTGGGTCGCACGACGATTAGCTTTTTCGATAATGTCAGTAGCTTGGACTTTAGCTTGCTTCATCTCGTCTTTAACGCGATGTTGTGCTAATTCTAATTCTCTTCGTCCACGCTCTGCTGCAGCCAAGCCATCAGCAATTTTCTCTTGCCGTTCTTCCAACGCTTTTACCAGTGGTGGCCAAACAAATTTCATGGTGAATAATACAAACGCTGCAAAAACCAGCACCTGTATAACCAATGTTAAATTGATATCCAATTTTATTCCTCCTGTAACGATAAGGGCACGTTAAGTACCCTTGGCTTACGTGTTATCAAGAAGCAGCGATGTGAGTTAAGAGCGCATCGATGAATGGGTTAGCAAACGTAAAGTACAATGCAATACCTACACCAATCATGGTTACCGCGTCCAAAAGACCTGCTACGATGAACATTTTTACCTGTAACATAGGGACCATTTCTGGTTGTCGTGCTGAACCTTCAAGAAACTTACCGCCTAACAATCCAAAACCAATCGCAGTACCTAAAGCGCCTAATCCAATCAACAAAGCGACCGCAATGACCGTCATGCCTTGAACTTGAGCTATTAAATTTGCAGCTTGCATATAAATCCCCTTAATGGACAATGATAATAAAACGGTTAATGATCTTCGTGAGCCAGACTAAGGTAAACAATCGTCAGGACCATGAAAATAAATGCTTGCAACGTAATGACCAGGATGTGAAAAATCGACCAGGCCAAAGACAGCAAAAACTGTGCCACACCCAATGTTGCAGTAGTCGCAACCGAGGATGAAGTCGCATTCAATGTTAGCAACGCTATCAAGATAAAAATTAATTCGCCGGCGTATAAATTGCCGAATAACCGTAGAGATAACGAAATGGGTTTTGCAATAAGGCCGACCAACTCCAGCAACAAATTAAATGGAATAAAAAGCACATGGTTAAAAGGTTGCATTGTGAGCTCTTTTGTAAACCCTTTAAGGCCTTTTATCTTTAAGCTGTAAAAGAATATGAGGAAAAAAACCGACAATGACAATGCAAATGTTAAGTTAAGGTCATTAGTAGGTACCACTTTTAAATAATGAATACCAACTAGCTGCGCTAATGCGGGCAATACATCCACCGGCACAATATCCATAAAATTCATTAGGAAGACCCATATAAATATGGTGAGCGCTAATGGGCCAATAACGTTATTTTTACCATGGAAGCAATCTTTTACTTGGTTATCGGCAAAGGTCAGCATGAGCTCGGCAAAATTCTGCATTTTACCCGGAACACCAGTGGTTACACGTCGCGCGGCCACATATAAAAACAGAAGTGCGGAGAGACCCAAAACAATGGAAAAGAACAGGGTGTCTAAATTTAATGTCCAAAAACCACCATTAGAGCCTAAGCTCATGGTCTTGACGTTGTAGGTCAAGTACGTCAGGTGATGCTTGATATAATGTGTGCTAGATACCATTTCAGTCACTTTATTTGCTTATCCCAATTAATTATCTAAATATTAACGGAGCAAACCATAAAACCATTTGCACCATTATGTATACAGCAAAAAATATCAGAGGGATGATATTAAAAAATTTAAATACCAACCCAAATAGGGCTATCGTCAATATTATTTTCAGCGCTTCACCTTTATAGAAGCTGCTAACGATTTGACGCGCCGCATGTGCTCCGTGATGCCGAAACAATTTTGTTGCAAAATAAGCGGTGGGTACTATGCTAACTAACCCGCCTAATATTGCCGACATTGCAGCTATGCTCGAATACAACAGGGCAATTGCTGCAAGCAATACTGTCATACTGATCTGGCACATCAACAAACGCTGAGCACCTTGCAAGCCTCGCTGATTTTTCACAGATACACCCATCTTTTCGCGCGGATTATAAAGTAATCAATGTGGATAAGCAACGACAACCTGAATAATTCAGCAATTCCCGCCCAAAAACTGAGGCTTGTAGTTGCGTTCCTTCTCCCGATATCGGGCACCCTCTCCCATCAATGGTAGAGGGCGATCCGGCTGATCATTGGTTTTACGGCTGGAATTGCTGTGAATAATTCGTCTTTCATAGTTGCATTATTCGGCTATAATTCTAGTAAGCTCTGTTGAGATTGTTTATGGAAATAACAGAGTTTGGTAATCCAACTTGTCGTAAGGAAATAATCATGTCCGAAAAATTACAACACACTACCGCAAGCATGCGAGAAAAAATGCTACGTCACTATGGTGACGGCCTTCACCATAAACACAACAAACTTCATCATTCTTATCGGCTACACAGTAGATCTCATCCCGCACATCTTACCAATGTTTATGAGCAAGAAAAGGATATTAATTGCCCAACTGGGAATTTACGTGAATTTAAATTGCGAAAAATTCGTAAACGACTGGATAAAGGTCGCATCCATTGATAGAGTATAAGTATCCACTCAGGTTAGCCACTTTCCTGTCTGGAAAAGCATCGCCAGGCCTGAGAAATTCAGGCCTTTTTTATTGGGGGCTAGTGGTTTTGCTATTGGGCATCGTAATAGGTCACGTGGTATGTAAATACCGTCGTTGCGAACGTTAGCGAAGCAATCCAGTGGCTTTAAAGACGCTGGATTGCTTCGCTAACGTTCGCAACGACGGTTGTTTTTTGGTAGGTGCGTAAAAATTCGCATGCCCCGCAACCACTTCACTCGTTTTCTTCTTTGGCATTTTGTGTGGTTGGTTTATCATCTAAGTTGTAATATTTAAATAATTTGACGACTCTTTTTACTCCGGCACATTCTCTTGCGATTTGAATCACAATATTGGCCTCTTTGGGTATGACGTCTCCCATTAAATATACAATTTGATCGGAAGTTACAACTTTGAAGCTGTGTGGGTCGATATCAGCGTCGGCAAAAATCCCTGTGCGGATTTTTGTGGTAATCCAATTATCCTGCATTGTTGTGTCTGTTAGGTGGTGGGTTGCCAATTGATTAAAGATTCGGCGATAACCCCGTACCTCAGCAACACGTGTTCGGGCCTCTTTACGCAATTCTTCTGTGGGTACATGCCCTGATAATAAAATATCGCCATTAAATACAGCTAAATCAATCGAGCAATCGGCACATTTGAACTCGGCATCTTTAAATAGTGCATGGCTTGCACTAGAGGATAGTCGATAATCACTGAGTTTTTTATAGATGTTATGGCGATCGTAGACAAGCGTCGCGCCAGTCCATACGTTACTGATGCAACCGGTCAGTAATAACGTAGATATGGTGAGCAAGAGGGAGCTTAGAATTTTGCAGCTCTTCATTTTTCGTCCTTGTTGGCAGCATTTCCCGTTAGCTGGAAACAGAGTAGCCCGTATGGAGCGAAGCGGAATGCTGGAATAGGGTTTGTTGAGATCCCGCATTCCGCTTCGCTCCATACGGGCTACATTATTTTTCTTTGGCTAAACGATATATTGGAAAATTTTAACGACTTTTTTCACTCCACTTACTTGTCGCGCTACGTTGACAGCTAGATTAGCTTGTTCGTGAGTGGCGATTCCCATTAAGTACACGACGCCATTTTCAGTAACAATGCGAATTGAGCCGGACTCTAGCCCTTTCTGCGTTAGCATTCTGCTGCGCACCTCAGCCGTAATAAAGCTGTCTTTACTGCGTTGTGTTAATGAGAGTGGGTAGTCTACTGTTATTTCATCATAAACTCGCCGAACTGTAGGGACATTGCGTACCGCTTTTTCTGCAACGACACGTAGTGATGCCGTTGGTGTCTGGCCAACTAGCAACACGACCTCATTAAAGCTGCTTACTAAAACACGAGAATTTCTAAAACGTGGGTCTTGCACAATAGCCTTATGCACCTGATAAAATATTCGCGCGTCTCGCTCTATCATGGATATACTTCGACGGTCATAAACTGCCATGCTACCTGCCGCGCCCACCACAATTACTGCGGCACAACTCGTTAATAAAGTACTCAATAACAACCAAACTAATGCTTTAACAGAAAAAATACGCTTCATATCTACCCCAACATTTGGCCAAATAACGATTGATCAATCAAGTCACAAAAACAATGTAAAATAAATAAATGTGTTTCGCGAATCTGCGCGGATGTATCACCTAGCACTCTCACTTCAATATCTTCTGGCCCCAAATGGTTAGCAAGAACACCTCCATCCCGGCCACTTAATGCAATAGTATCCATACCTCGATCATTTGCTGCATGAACTGCGTGCAACACATTATCAGAATTTCCGGAAGTTGATAGAGCTAGCAACACATCACCCTCCTGCCCCAGCGCTTGTATTTGACGGGCAAAAACTTGATCGGAGTGGCCTTCATTGATTAACGCCGTCAAAATGGATACATCTGCTGATAAGGTAATGACCGGTAAGGGCGGGCGCTCAACGTCAAAATGGTTCAGCATTGCAACCGAAAAATGCATGCAATTTGCAGCAGACCCGCCATTTCCACACAAAAATATTCTGCCATCGTTTAGTAAGCAATTCACCAAACGTAATCCCGCGCTGGCAATAACCGGCGAAAGTGCATCAGCCGCAGCGATTTTTGCTTCAATGCCGACACCGAAAAGATGCCTGACCCGATCTTCTATTTGCGTCATAAATTCCTCTCAGAAGTCTGAACCAAACGCATTTTTAATCCATGAAATGCTGGGTGGCGCACCCTCCATACTTAGTACATCAAAGCGTATGGGCTGTTTGTCTTGGAGTTTGTTCGTCATTAAATATAGTAATGCGGTTTTTATAAGCTTTTGTTTTTTACTATGTGTAATACTAGCAAGCGCTCCACCAAAAGCATTTGAAGCCCGCGCACGTACCTCAACAAAAACCAAGTAAATTCCATCGCGCATGATAAGATCTATTTCGCCTAAACGACAGTTGTAATTGCTAATTACCCATTGCAACCCTTGCTTAATTAAATAATCACAGGCTTGTTGCTCAGCGAGTGAGCCGATCTTTCGCGACATTTTCTTCCTTGATGGCGTCAGTGTTAAGCCAACTTTTCCGCTCCCTTACGGTCGCAGCTCGGACAGCTACCCTTTTAAATTATAAAACGCTCTATCATTTGCTGTAATGTATATTCATCTTCGTAGTGAATAACCAACGTGCCCTTACCCGCTTTTCCCGGTTTAATATTAACCTTGGTGTGCAATTGCTGTGCCAATGTTTGCAGCGATTTCTCGAAAGCCGGAGCTAAATCAACTTTTGCTTTCCGAGGAGGGGTAACCCCTGCTTTGACACGCGCTACTAGCGCTTCTGTTTCGCGCACAGATAAATTTTTTGCCACAACCAACTGCGCGACGTGAGATTGTTGTTGCTCTTCCAACATCAGTAGGCAACGCGCATGGCCCATGTCCAAGTCACCGTGTTCTAACATGCGTCTAACATCGCTGCTTAAATTTAATAAACGCAAAAAATTGCTTACTGCGGCGCGTGACTTACACAATAACTCAGCGATCTGCTGATGGGTTAAGGCAAACTCTGTCGTTAAACGATGCATCGCCCGTGCTTGATCCATTGCATTCAAATCTTCGCGCTGCAAATTTTCAACCAAAGCCATCGCCATTGCTGTTTCATCATCAACTTGGCGAAGCAAGACAGGCACTTCCGTCATATTAGCCAACCGACAAGCACGCCAACGCCGCTCTCCCGCAATAATCTCATAGCGCCCAGGAGAAACTTCACGTACTACTAACGGCTGCAATAAACCTTGTTTTTTGATAGATTCGGCCAGCTCAACCAACCCTGCCTCATCCATATCACCTCGAGGCTGATATTTCCCAGGCTGCAGACTGTCGATGGTTAGCTTTCGTTGCTCGCCTTCCCCACCCCTATCAGCGACAAGCGCCGCACCGTCAGTATGGCTCAGCAATGCTGATAAATTACGCCCTAGGCCACTTCGTTTTACGACCATACATTACCTCAGCTAGTCACTGTTTGTTTACCAATTACTTCAGATGCCAAAACCATATATGCGGCGGCCCCTGGTGATGATTTGTCATACTGTAACGCAGGCAGACCATGGCTTGGAGCCTCAGCTAATCGCACGTTTCTTGGAACAACTGTGCGGTAAACCTTATGATTAAAATGCTCCAGCAATTGTTTGGACACATCTGAGCATAAACGATTACGCCCATCATACATGGTACGCAATACCCCTTCGATATGCAGACGTGGATTAACCGAACTTTTTACTTGCTCCACTGTTGATAATAATGCCGCCAAACCTTCTAGGGCAAAATATTCGCACTGCATGGGAATTAAGACCGAATCGGCTGCAACCAATGCATTAATGGTCAGTGTATTTAGAGCAGGGGGACAGTCAATCAAAATGTAATCATACGTGTTTTGCAAAGGTTGTAATGCCTTGAATAGAAAAGTTTCACGATGATTTTGTTCCATTAAGCTCACTTCTGCCACGGTTAAATCACCATTCGCTGGCATGAGATCAAAACCGGGGCTAATCGCTAGACAGGCTTGTTCCGCTAGACAATCTCGAAGTAAAACATCATTGCTGGTATGAACGAGGGTATTTTTATCGACACCACAACCCATGGTGGCATTGCCTTGGGGGTCGAGATCGATCAGCAAAACTTGGCAGTGCTGTGCAGCCAATGAAGCCGCTAAATTAATGGTGGTAGTGGTTTTACCTACTCCGCCTTTTTGATTAGCAACAGCTATGATTTTTGCCATTATTATTTTCCTAAAATTTCCATTTTCGATGGCGCGCAGGTATTGAATCGCAGGTTCTTCTCCCCTCGTGGGGAAAAGGGAATACAATGCACCGTTTTTATTTTACTTATCGTTTTCAACAATAACGCAGCATCGCTCGCCTTCAAGGCCAGGAACCGTATACGTTTCTACCCTATATGGATGATCCAAGCTAGCCAATTCCGCTTCAGGATACCGTCCTTTCATTGCCAGCCAAATACCCTCTTTTGCAATTAGGTGACTGGTCCAGTTTATCATTTGCTCTAGTTCGCTGAATGCCCGACTGGTTACTGTATCAAAACCATGAGAAGGGTGGTAGTTTTCTACGCGAGTCTGGATGATGTCGACATTAACCAATGATAATACGCGTTTTGCTTCTTGCAAAAAACGAATTTTTTTTCCATTACTGTCCAACAACACCACGTGCAATTGTGGATTCGCTATCGCTAAAGGAATTCCGGGAAAACCGGCACCGCTACCTACGTCCAGCAAGCATTCTCCTTTGACCCACGGTAAAATAGCAAGGCTATCTAGGATATGGCGACTTACCATGGCCTCCATATCGCGTACTGCGGTTAAATTGTAGGCACGATTCCATTTATCCAATAGGTGCAGGTATTGAGATAGGGTCTCTGAGGGTGCTTGGCATCCGAGTTGACGCAGGCCCTGTTCTAAAACAGTTGTAATTTGTGGCTCTAAACTCATGCCATTAACCGTTGTCGTTTCAGATGTACTAACAACAATGACAACGCGGCAGGAGTGACGCCTGAAATACGCCCAGCTTGTGCAATCGTTGTGGGTTTTACTTTTGTTAATTTCTGAATCACTTCAATAGATAAACCTGAAACTTGGTTGTAATCCAGGCTTTCTGGAATCTGGGTATTTTCTGATTTACGCATGCGTGCAATGTCTGATTGTTGGCGTTGAATGTAGCCTGCGTATTTACTTTGAATTTCGACTTGCGAAGCAACCGCGTCGTCCAAAAGAGGCAAACCCAATCCATCAACAGCTTGTATATGTTGGTAGGTAATCTCTGGGCGCTTTAATAAATCTGTCGCACGGCAATCATGCAACAAAGGCGCTTCTAAAATATGTTTTAATTGCTCATTATGGCCCACTCGAACCCATGTATCATTAAGCTGGCTATTAGTTTTTTCTATAGCCTCACGTTTTTCACAAAACGCTTGCCACCGTTTTTCACCTACTAAACCTAATGCACGCCCTTTTTCTGTCAGGCGTAAATCGGCATTGTCTTCACGCAGCAACAACCGGTATTCAGCACGTGAAGTAAACATACGATAAGGCTCTTGTGTGCCACAGGTGATGAGATCATCAATCAACACCCCCATGTATGCTTCGTCACGCCGAGGACTCCATAATGGTTGCTCTTTCGCATATAAAACCGCATTCATTCCGGCAATTAACCCTTGTGCTGCCGCTTCTTCGTACCCGGTTGTGCCATTGATTTGTCCCGCAAAAAATAGATTGGCAAGGGGTTTGGTTTGCAAAAATGGTGTTAATCCACGCGGGTCAAAATAATCATATTCAATCGCATAGCCCGGGCGCGTAATATGCGCTTGCTCAAACCCTTTAATAGTGCGAACAAACCGCACTTGAACCTCGAAAGGTAAGCTTGTAGAAATGCCATTGGGGTAAATTTCATCGGTGGTCAAACCTTCGGGTTCGACAAAAATCTGGTGGGAAAGCTTGTCGGCAAAACGGACCACTTTATCTTCAATAGATGGGCAATAACGAGGGCCAACACCTTCGATAGCACCGGCATACATTGGAGATTGATGTAAATTTTCTCTAATAATGTCATGCGTTGCTGCTGTGGTATGCGTGATATGACAAGCCACTTGTTCTGGATGTTGTGACACATTGCCTAAATATGAAAAAACGGGCAAAGGCGTATCACCTGGTTGTGCGCTCATTTGACTATAATCCAATGAACGACCATCAATACGAGGTGGTGTGCCTGTTTTTAAACGGCCTACGGGTAGTGCCAAATCACGTAGGCGATGAGCCAAGGCAATGGCCGGCGGATCACCTGCACGCCCTCCAGCATATTGATTTGTACCCACGTGGATTTTACCACCGAGGAACGTACCTACAGTTAGTACCACCGTGCGAGCTCGTAAGGTTAAGCCCATTTGTGTGACAACTCCAACTACTAATTCACCCTCAACCAATAGATCATCCACTGCTTGTTGAAACAATGTGAGATTAGCTTGGGTTTGGAGTTGTTGGCGTATTGCTTGACGATAAAGCACTCGATCAGCTTGTGCGCGCGTTGCACGAACCGCTGGGCCCTTAGAAGCATTGAGAATACGAAACTGAATACCAGCCAAGTCTGCAGCAATTGCCATAGCACCATCCAGCGCATCAATTTCTTTCACTAAATGGCCTTTGCCAATACCGCCAATCGCGGGATTGCATGACATTTGACCGAGCAAATCCATATTGTGGGTCAGCAGTAAGGTATCAGCACCCATGCGCGCAGCCGCAAGTGCCGCTTCTGTACCAGCATGCCCGCCGCCTACCACAATCACATCATAGTGTTTTTCAAGATTCATAATGGGTGCTTCAAAGACCACAAAAAGTGCAATTATACACTTTTTTGGTAAGATACCCAAGGTGTGGATTTAAGGATGAGCAGGTAAACCGCTCACATCCGCAGCTGGCTCGTCATCTAGTCTTGATGGAGCTGGTTCGCTGGCTTTTTTGCTGAAAAAGCGTGGTATATCATCAAATTTACGGTCTGCTTTTGTTTCAAATTTTTGAAACTTTTCTCCATCCCACGTGTCTGGGCGTTCTCCCTTCGCTGGTTTAGCGCCGGCAAGCCTATAGGATTGATGCGCTAGCGCAAATCCAGCTGCTAAAACAGGAAGACCGATACCCAAAGGCAAGAGAATAAGCGAGGCAACTACCAATGGTGGCACAAACAATCGGATAAACACGGTATATACCAATAGTTTTTGTTGATAACGTGCCGTTTCTTTTTGATAATCGAATTCTGCGCGTAACTGCATCATTTCTAAATACAGCAGCTTTTTCACGTCAGGATCTTGTTCTGTTTTGAATTTTTCTAGCAGCCCGTTCTCAATATCCTCGATCTCATTTTTTGCGATTTTAGCCAGTTCTTTTGTCTTCTTAATACCAAGATAGCCTTCCGCTGCATCGCTAATGAGTGAGAACGTGAAGCATAATGCAGTCCCACCTACACTTAAAAGCAAACCGACGGCCGGAGCCACCGCTACTGTGGGAGGGAGGAGGAGGCAACACATCGTGACAAATGATAATATCAAGGCAATTGAGTACGTCCAATCCTTCACAAGACGGTAGGTTTTGTGTTTCCATTCAAACTCACATCGAGCCTTAGCTTTCTCAAGCGTTTTTAATTGCGCACTCAATATTGCTTTTTCGTTAGCATCTGCTTGCTGCTCAATCTTCGCTTTTAAATCACCTATATCACGGTTATATCGCGTAAGATCCGCTTTATGCTGCTTTTTTTCTTCCAGGTATATAAAGCCGCTTATAATCACATCCATTAACAGCAAAGCGGTTGTTACCACATTGCCATAATAACCAAACGTGCCCGTTCCGGTTAACCAGAAAAAGCATGCCATATTACCAAGTCCCCAAACGAAGTCATTTAGGATAGAGTATTTGCGCAAATCGGCCTGCGCTTTAAGTCGCTCGCCAAAAGTCGCATTGTGACCATTGATCTGAAGGTTATATTCTTCTTCACTCATCCACCAACGACTACGGATGCTATGCTTTAACACCATGGATAGCTCGATAGCAGCGTTGGTGAGATACAATCCAAAACTTAAAAATCCAGTTATCGGTAAAAGCTTTGATAAGGAATCAAGCGCTTGCTGTTTACGAGTAAAATAATCGGAGAGCAGGCTAATCCATGTTTGAATCCAACCATTAGCCCACACCCAATAGAGGCGGGGTTTATTGATGGCCTCTCGACTATCTTTGGCAAGCACCGTGAACCCTTCATTCTTCCATTTTCCGACAGCTTCAGGATCCCCGCTTGCAATAGCTTCGATTCCATTTGCAATCAGCTCTGGAATAATACTCATCCCCATGTAAGCTAAGTACCCTCTGTCCTCATCCGCTTGTTCTGCGGCATGGGCCGCATCAGGCGTTACAGGGGACCTTAATCGAACAAGTAGCTCTGCGCATTTTTTAATTCTTCTATTATATTCTTTTAAATCTTTTTTTCGGCTCTCGGCAGCATCTAGTGCAAAACTGGCAGCGAGCTTATATTGGGCGGACATAACATAGAAAGCAAAAAGCAGATCTCTCTCCAGCGCTGCTCTTTGTGCTGGCGTCTGGTATTTAAAAGTAACGGGATCCGTCTTATCAAGCATTGTGCTGTAAGATTCAAATGAGGTTGCGATTAACTTACGATCTTTAAACAGCTGGTTACTATCCAGTATCACTTGCCCTGTTTCGTGATCAAATAATTTACGCAGCGCATCTTGCGGCGTGTCGCCAAGACAACTGAATGATGTACTATCTAAGATGCTTTCAGGCATAGGAAACCTTATACTGTTCTATAAATATGCACTTTGATCAAAATTGCTAATCATGCTCTATTTTATAACATATAATCAATTTGTCAAACAAGGCTGGGCTGCGTACCTTTACACATTGATAACAATCTTTACTTTACTTGGGATTAAATATCGGACATTTCACAAATAATGGTGCACTTCGTGCGCTTGTTGGGCCAATGGCCCAACCTACATTTAATGGATAAAATATCGGACATTCGGGCTACAAGGATGAAAAGAGGAACAGATCAATGTAGCCCGTATGGAGCGAAGCGGAATGCGGGAATGGACTCCCGGTTTGATCCCGCATTCCGCTTCGCTCCATACGGGCTACGATGGTGTTTTTTAGAAAATCAGTTGGTTACTGCCTCCACTGACGTTTTGCGTTGATAAATATCGTCAAAACGTGTGATATCATCCTCGCCCAGATAGCTACCGCTTTGTACTTCAATCACATACAAAGGCTCACTACCAGGGTTACTCAAGCGGTGAAGGGTCTTTTCGGGGATGTAGGTCGATTGATTCATCGTTAAACGCATTACCTGCTTGTCATTTACTACTTCGGCTTCTCCACTTACCACTACCCAATGCTCCGCGCGGTATTGATGCATTTGCAGCGACAATCTGGCGCCAGGTTTCACCATCAAACGTTTAACTTTAAACGTGGGGCCTTCCGCTAACACTTCATAATGCCCCCAAGGGCGCGCAGCACGTTGATGCTCATGGGCCAATTGGCCGTGTTCTTTACCCAATGCATTAACAATTTCTTTTACTTGCTGTGAGTACCGCTTATCAGCTACCAAGACCGCATCGGCAGTCACTACAATGATTTGATCTTGGATACCCAACGTTGTAACTAGTGTATCTTCACTGGTGATAAGGCAATTACGGCTATCCTTGGCGATCACTTTTCCATGTAATGCATTGCCGTTTTCATCCAACTGGTTCGCCTCTGCAACTGAAGTCCAACAACCTAAATCACTCCACTGCATATTAACTGGAATAATTGCCGCTTTATCGGTTTTTTCCATCACGGCATAATCGATGGAGTCATCACGGCATAGCGCGAAGGCCTCTTCATTCAGGCGTAAATAATCCTGATGATGATAGGCTTTAGCGACCGCCTGTGCACTGTGATTAAAAATATCGGGTGCATGCTGTTTTAATTCATCCAGATAAGTACCAGCCCGGCACACAAACATCCCGCTGTTCCAATAGTAATTACCGCTAGCAATAAACTCTTCTGCTGTTTTGGTGTCTGGCTTTTCGCGAAAACTGCCCACGGCTAATACATTACCAGCCAGAAGCTGCGCGGCTTCGATGTAGCCATACCCTGTTTTAGGGCCTGCTGGTTGTATGCCAAAAGTAACCAGTGCTGATTCGCGTGCAGCAAATTGTGCACCCTCTAGCATAGCGGCGTGCCAGGCTTTATCGTCCGCAATCCAATGATCTGAGGGTAGAATAAGCATTACAGCATCGGGACCCGCTATCGATGTAATGTAGTGGGCTGCGCTGGCAATGGCAGGTGCTGTGTTACGTGCACAGGGTTCTAACAAATACGTGATATTCTCGGCAAACGCTTGCAACTGCTCTTGGCAAAGAAAATAATGCGCCTCGTTGCTTACGACTAATGTTTTCCCGGCATGGGGTAATGTTATTGCCCTTTGCATGGTTTGCTGTAGAAGCGATGTTTCCCCTTGAAGACGCAAAAATTGCTTGGGGAAATTTTTTCGAGATAAAGGCCATAGACGGGTGCCAGAGCCGCCCGCAAGAACTACAGGGAAAAATTGAGCCGTCATTACTATCCATCCAATGGCATAATTGCTCGGCATTTTAGCAGCAGTGGGCTTTAAATATCAATTATGGATCTCCGCAAGGCGAAACTCTCGTATAGACGGGATTTGTTTTTAGCACAGATCAAGAATCGTAGTCTCCTCTCCCATTGATGGGAGAGGATGCCCGACAGGGCAGGTGAGGGTAGATAAAATCAAAAAATACATTTGAAGTTATACATTTTTAATCGCCCCTCATCCGCCCTGTCGGGCACCTCCCGGGGAGAAGGAAGTACTCTTCAATTTTTTGCGTTGGTTGATCTTAACGAGGCTTTTTTGTGTTATTTTAAGTCATATTTTAAAGCTGTGGGGATATCATGAAAAAAGCAGTCATTTTGTTGTCGGGTGGGCTTGATTCCGCTACCTGTTTAGCCATGGCCAAAGCGCAGGGTTTTACTTGTTATGCGTTGAGTTTTGCTTATGGTCAGCGGCATGCTTATGAATTAACTGCCGCGCATACTATCGCCCAAAAAAACGGGGTAGCCGATCATCGAATAGTAACGCTTGATATTGGCCAGTTTGGAGCTTCCGCTCTTACAGATTGCAATATCGCAGTTCCTAGTTATCAAGGCTCCACTGATATTCCGGTAACCTATGTCCCTGCCCGTAACACTGTTTTCTTATCCATAGCATTAGGCTTGGCTGAAAGTATTGGCGCTTATGATATTTTCATCGGAGCGAATGCGGTGGATTATTCACATTATCCCGACTGCCGACCTGAGTTTATAGCGTCATTTCAAAATTTAGCGAATGTTGCTACTAAAATGGGGGTGGAAGGAAAACATATTACTATCCAAGCGCCTTTGCTGCATTTATCTAAAGCAGAGATCATTCAGGCTGGTGTGGCGTTAGATGTTGACTATAGTTTAACCGTTTCATGTTATCAGTTAGATGAGAAAGGTGCTGCTTGTGGGCATTGCGATAGTTGCGTGTTACGACAACGAGGTTTTAAGGCGGCAGGGATAACAGATCCCACTAGTTATCAATAAATTATCCATGTTTTTAATTTATTGCGCATTTTTGGTTCACATTTGTTGGTATTAGTGCTAAAATGGCCGGCAATTTAATTCTGAGGAGTATTATTAATGTTAGGTTTCATAACAAAACACCCGGTTAAATCAATACTAGCAGTAGCCATTGGCGCCACGGTCGCCACTGTTGCTCCTTTTGTGCTCCCTATAATTTTTGCTGGAGCAATTTCCACTGCTGTAGTCGCAACTGTTACTGTGGCTATGAGTTTGGCAGTTACAGCCCTTGTATATGGAATTGGTAGGCTTTTTGGTTTTCTTTTTTCTCGTGGCGATGAGCCTCGTCGGGGAAGGAGATTATATAGAGAGCACGCCCCAGTTCAAACCTTTGATAATGCAGATGATGATCCAACTTTAGTTCAAACCTTTGATAATGCAGATGATGATCCAACTTTTTATCGCGCAGGCCCAGGACATGATTCTAGCTATGGAACAACAATGGGGCATTTGGCTGATGACCCCACTCCAGCTAATCCATGGGATTGGAACGAAGGGGGACGAAGAATGCGGCCGGATGTGGTGCAGGATGATTCGCCGCCTCATAGCCCAACTGCTAGTTCTGCTGACCACGCAGATTGGTCAGCAACCACCTCCTTTGGCGCACAAAGCACATTGCCAGCCGCAGCCGCTACTGGGAGACTGGGGTTACCGCCGCTTAGCTCAGCTGCTGTTGCTGATCAACCATATTGGCTCCAAACCCCCTTTACCCCAGACAGTGCGATGCCAGCTTATAGTCGGTTCGGTGCGGGAAGTAGTGCACTTTATTCTGCACATGGCAGCCACCCTGCAAGGCCTAATGCTGACGCTGACGCTAGTAATACCAATGGAATGACGCAATAAAGATTTTTCTTTTTAAAAAACGCGGCTTAAGCCGCGTTTTTTATTCCCCCCAGCATCGCAATAAACCGCTGTCTAAATCAAATAAATCGAGCACTCGAGCCACGCTGTCATTCACTATGTCCGTAATACTTTCAGGCTTATGATAAAAAGCAGGAACTGGCGGGCAGATAATGCCTCCCATTTGAGTAACAGTGAGCATATTCTGCAAGTGTGCGAGATGCAAAGGGGATTCGCGAGGCATCAGCACTAAACGACGACGTTCCTTCAGCACAACATCAGCGGCACGGGTTAATAAATTACCGCCAATTCCCTGGGCAATTTCACCTAAGCTTTTCATCGAGCAAGGGGCTATAATCATACCCATAGTCTTGAACGACCCGCTGGCAATGGATGCGGCAATGTCATTGTATGGGTGGTATACATCTGCTAGCGATTTAAGCTCCGCCGCGCTCATCGTTGTTTCGTGAACACGCGTTAATTGCGCGGCTTTGCTGATCACCAAATGTGTTTCAACCGGCATTTGCTGCAAAACCTGCAAGAGGCGTATGCCATAAATGATGCCTGACGCGCCACTGATACCGATGATAAGGCGTGGGTTACTCATAAGCGTTCACCTTTAAATAAATCTCGGGAAATTTAAAATGTAGGTTGGGCCATGGCCCAACCTACTTTCGAAACAGACACTTTTTAGACTACGGTTACCAATTATACAGCAATCACAGCACAATTCGGTTATAATTTGCTATTTTTATCATGGTGGGTAGATGACAACAACTCGTAAAATGCTGGTTACCAGCGCACTTCCATATGCTAATGGTCACCTGCATTTAGGGCACATGGTCGAACACATTCAAACCGACATTTGGGTGCGCACCCACAAAATGCTCGGGCATCACTGTATCAGCATCTGCGGGGACGATGCGCATGGCACCCCCATCATGTTAAAAGCAGAACAACTTGGTATTTCCCCCGAAGCATTGACAGCTGAGATGAAACAAAGCCATGAGCAGGATTTTACAGCTTTTCATATCGCATATGATTGCTACCACACCACTCACTCCCCAGAAAATCAAACGTTAGCCGCTGACATTTATACCAAACTACAAGCGCGGGGCGATATCGTTACAAAAACCATACGCCAGGCTTACGATCCGGTTAAAAATATGTTTTTACCAGACCGCTATGTAAAAGGGACTTGTCCTAAATGCGGGGCACATGACCAATATGGCGATAACTGTGAAGCGTGTGGTGCAACTTATACGCCCGTTGAATTATTGGACGCTGTTTCTGCTATTTCTGGGGCCAAACCGATAGAAAAAGAATCCGAGCATTACTTTTTTGATCTACCCCGTTATGAAACATTATTAAAAGAATGGACGCGCAAAGGTCATCTACAAGCCGAAGTCGCGAACAAACTTGATGAGTGGTTCACGGCTGGCTTAAAACAATGGGATATTTCACGCGACGCCCCCTATTTTGGTTTTCCTATCCCAGGCACTGTCGATAAATATTTTTATGTGTGGTTAGATGCGCCGATTGGCTATATGGCAAGCTTTAAAAAATATTGTGATGAGAATGCAATTTCGTTTTCTGAATTTTGGGACAAGGATTCAACCACTGAGCTTTATCATTTTGTAGGTAAAGACATTGTCTATTTCCATGCCTTATTTTGGCCTGCAATTCTTGCCGGTAGCGATCATCGCCTGCCTACAGCAATTTTCACCCATGGGTTTTTAACCGTGGATGGCCAAAAAATGTCAAAATCGCGCGGAACATTTATTGAAGCACGCGCCTACCTGGCTCATTTAAACCCTGAGTATCTACGTTATTATTTCGCCGCTAAATTAAATGGCCGTGTCGACGACTTGGATCTAAATTTTGAAGATTTTACTAACCGTATCAATGCAGATTTAGTGGGGAAAGTCGTCAATATTGCCAGCCGTTGCGCTGGATTTATTAACAAACGATTTGAGAATCAACTAGCTGCTTCGTTATCTGAACCAAAGCTTTATGAAAGCTTGCTCAAACTGCGTTCAAGTATTGTTGAGGCGTATGTCCAGCGTGATTATGCACGCGCAATTCGACAAATCATGGACGCTGCTGATCAGGTAAATCAATACATTGATACCAATAAACCTTGGGTATTAGCAAAGGATCCCGAGCGCGAATCTGAAGTGCAAGCGATATGTACTATGGGTTTAAATTTATTTCGTGTACTGATGACTTATCTTAAACCCGTGCTTCCTCAAATGGCCATTGCTGCAGAGCATTTTTTAAACTGTGAGCCATTAATGTGGGACAGTATAGATACCCCTTTGTTAAGCCATACGATTCGTCCATTTTCTCCTCTTATAGTTCGCGTAGAAAAAGAAAAAATAGACGCTATGTTTGCCCAGAGCAAAGCCTAATATGAGAGCCTCCGTCAAAGAAATTGATGCGCTATTACCACAAACCCAATGCGGAGAATGTGGTTATCCTGGATGCCTGCCTTATGCGCAAGCTTTGGCACAAAAAAGTGCGGCGATTGATCTTTGCCCGCCAGGAGGTAGCGCCACCGTTAAAGCATTAGGGCAACTTCTTGATGTTGATGCCACGCCTTACTTAGCTGGTATAGAAGAGCGAGCACGCGCGCCCGCATTAGCAGTCATTCGTGAAGTGGAATGCATTGGTTGCACTAAATGCATTCAAGCCTGCCCCGTTGATGCCATTATTGGTAGCGGGAAAGTAATGCATAGCGTGCTTAATCATGAATGCACCGGCTGTGGGCTATGTGTAGAGCCATGCCCTGTTGATTGCATAGAAATCGTCACGATTACTGAGCCACAATATAACCCTGATAAAGCGCGCCAACGCTTTAATGCGCGTAAAGTTCGCTTGCTCCGCGAGGAGCAGGATAAACAGCAAGCTTATAGAGACAAGCGCCGATTAGCTGCGTTGACGTCTGATCAACAGCAAGACAAAGCAGCCAAGCAAGATTATATCCTGCAAGCTTTAGCACGAAAGCAAAATAAGAGCATTCCAGGTGAATAAGCAAAAACGCCGCGCTATGTTTGAACGTTTACGCGCACAAAATCCGCACCCGACTACAGAATTAAGCTATGATTCCTCGTTCGAATTATTAATAGCGGTCATCCTCTCTGCACAGGCGACCGATGTTAGCGTAAATAAAGCTACGGCGAAGCTATTTCCCATTGCCAATACGCCACAAGCGCTACTCGCTTTGGGGGAAGAAAAACTCAAAGAGTATATTAAAACCATTGGTTTATTTAATAGCAAAGCCTCTAATATCATCAAGACCTGTCAGCAACTTCTTGAGCGATTTTGCGGTGAGGTCCCTAACTCGCGTGAAGCCTTAGAAGCCTTACCTGGCGTAGGAAGAAAAACAGCAAACGTTGTTCTCAACACCGCATTTGGGCAGCCAACCATGGCCGTAGACACCCATATTTTTCGCGTGGCAAACCGTACAGGTCTTGCTCCGGGGAAAACACCGCTAGCTGTTGAGCAAGGTTTATTAAAAAACATTGAAAAAGAATTTTTACAAGATGCGCATCATTGGTTAATTTTGCATGGTCGTTACGTTTGTTCAGCGCGTAAACCGCATTGCCCAGAATGCGTGATTCGAGATTTGTGTGAATATAAACAAAAAACGCTGGTGAACAAGTGAAGTTGTAGGTTGGGTCATTGACCCAACCTACTTGATCTAGCCAGTTATTACCCAACTGAGAGTTCCATGCTGGCCCCAGAAACCACTACCTTCTCTCGCTGTATATTCTGCATCCATATTTTGCTTGCAATGTGTAAATTAAGTAATCTTTTATTGCTTTAATTGCTCTTTTAATCGAAGCATCTCATCTCGCACTGCTGCGGCTTGCTCAAACTCCATATTTTTTGCATGTGCGTACATTTGCTTTTCCAACAGGTTAATTTTTTTAACCAACTCAGCTGGTGATAATAATACATAAGGCGCATTTTTCTCAGCGACTTTGCTTTTACGTGTGCCGACATATGCTCCTTCCATAATATCTTCAACGGATTTTATAATTCCTTTTGGAGTAATGCCGTGTTGCAAATTAAACGCAGTTTGCTTATCCCGCCTACGATCGGTTTCTTCCATGGCTCGCTGGATGGAGCCTGTAATGCGATCAGCATAGAGAATTGCACGACCATTCACATGGCGCGCTGCTCGACCAATAGTTTGGATGAGAGAGCGGTCGGAGCGTAAAAATCCCTCTTTATCCGCATCAAGAATAGCAACCAATGCAACTTCGGGCATATCAAGCCCTTCTCGTAGTAGGTTGATACCCACTAATACATCAAATACACCCAGCCGCAGATCTCGAATGATTTCCACGCGCTCTACTGTATCTATATCCGCATGTAAATAACGTACTTTTATGCCTGCTTCACGCAAATAATCGGTTAAATCTTCAGCCATGCGCTTGGTTAACGTGGTCACCAATGTACGATTTCCGGCAGCCGTAACCAGCCGTATTTCTGACAATAGATCATCCACTTGATTCGTGACAGGCCTAATAGTCACTTCGGGGTCAATCAAACCCGTAGGGCGAACCACTTGCTCGGCAATATTATCTGCCTGTTCATGCTCATAAGGACCTGGTGTTGCTGAGACATAAATTGTTTGCGGAGACCGCGCAATAAACTCTTCAAAACGCATGGGGCGGTTATCCAATGCGGAGGGGAGCCTAAAACCATAATTGACCAAGGTTTCTTTACGCGAACGATCTCCCCGATACATGCCACCTATTTGTGGAACTGTCACGTGGGATTCATCAATAATTAACAAAGCTTCAGGAGGCAAGTAATCGAATAAGGTGGGAGGCGGCTCGCCAGCATTACGTCGCGATAAATAGCGCGAGTAATTTTCAATACCTGAGCAATAACCTAACTCTAACATCATCTCAATGTCAAAGCGGGTGCGCTCTTCTAGGCGCTGTGCTTCCAATAATTTATTTTGGCTATTAAATTCAACTAACCGCTGTTTCAATTCTTCTTTTACCAAATCAATCGTTTGCAATATCCGTTCACGCGGCGTTACATAGTGCGACTTTGGGAAAATAGTGGTGCGCGGCAAGCGCTGAAAAATTTGCCCTGTTAATGGATCAAAACGCGCTATATTTGCCACCTCATCATCAAACAGCTCTATACGAATCGCCTCTTTCTCTGAATCAGCAGGAAAAATATCAATTACATCCCCGTTCACCCTAAATTGCCCCCGCGATAGGGACTGGGTACTACGAATGTATTGCATTTCCGCAAGCCGCTTTAAAATTTTACGCTGATTCGATTGTTCTCCTCGGGATAGATGTAATACCATATGCAAATAAGAGTCTGGATCACCCAAACCATAGATAGCAGAAACCGTTGCCACAATGATTGCATCTTTACGTTCAATTAACGCCTTTGTAGCTGAAAGCCGCATTTGTTCAATATGCTCATTAATTGACGCATCTTTTTCGATAAAGGTATCGGACGCAGGAACATATGCCTCTGGTTGGTAGTAATCGTAATAAGACACAAAATATTCCACTGCATTGTCTGGGAAAAAAGCTTTAAACTCCCCGTACAATTGAGCAGCTAAGGTTTTGTTGGGTGCCATAATGAGTGTTGGCCTTTGCAAGGCCTGAATAACATTGGCAATAGTATAGGTTTTACCTGAACCGGTAACCCCTAACAAAATTTGACGTGCTAAACCTGACTTTAGACCGTCAATTAATGAAGCAATCGCCGTAGGCTGATCACCAGCCGGCTGATAATTTGAGCAAATCTTGAATACTTTTTTCATAATATGAACTATATCATAGGAGCTTACTGAATGAATATTGTACCAGCAAAACGCATGCACGCGGTTAAACCATCACCAACCTTGGCCGTAGCTGCCAAAGCCGAACAAATGCGTGCTCAAGGTCTCGATATCATTGGCCTGGGCACCGGGGAACCTGATTTTGATACGCCACAACACATTAAAAATGCAGCCGTTGCAGCCATCGAGGCAGGGTTTACCAAATACACGCCTGTAGATGGTATTAAGGAGCTAAAGCAGGCGATTATCGACAAATTCAAACGTGATAATGGATTAGATTATCAGCTTAACCAAATTTTAGTATCTGTCGGTGGAAAACAAAGTTGTTATAACCTGTGCCAAGCATTACTTAATGATGGCGACGAAGTCATTATCCCTGCTCCTTACTGGGTTTCTTACCCTGATATGGTGTTACTAGCAGGTGGTATACCGGTTATCATCCCAACGACCCCCGCTGAACGTTACAAAATTACGGCTAAACAATTGGAAGCAGCCATTACACCTAAAACAAAGCTGCTGTTTATCAATAGCCCTTCAAACCCATCAGGCATTGCTTATACTTTTGCAGAGTTACAAGCCTTAGGCGAAGTTCTAAAACAACACCCACAAGTAATTATTGCTACCGATGACATGTATGAACACATCATTTGGTCACAGCCTTTCGTCAATATTTTAGACGCCTGCCCCGCTTTATACGACCGTACTATTGTTTTGAATGGCGTGTCCAAAGCCTACGCCATGACTGGCTGGCGCATCGGCTACGCCGGAGGCCCCGCTTCCTTGATTTCAGCTATGAAAACCGTGCAATCTCAATCTACATCCAACCCTTGCTCAATTGCTCAAAGAGCGGCCGTTGCTGCATTAAATGGCGGAGAAGAAACCGTACATGCAATGGTAAAAGCTTTTCACGAGCGCCATGATTACGTTGTGCAACGCCTTAATGATATCCCTGGGGTAGATGTGATTCCCGCTGACGGCACATTTTATATTTTCCCAAGCGTACAAAAAATCATAGAGCGCCGCGGCTTTGCAAACGACATTGAGTTCGCCGATAAGCTGCTGCAAGATGTAGGCGTAGCACTGGTACCAGGCTCCGCTTTTGGCAGTGAAGGGTGCATTCGCTTATCATTTGCCACTAGTATGGATACACTACGAGACGCATTAGACAGGCTCCAACGCTTCTGTGAAAAATAATTTATCAGCCAGTCTCTTGACCAATCAGCGGAATCCATTTAAGATTCCGCCTCATTCCCCGGTAGCTCAGTCGGTAGAGCGGATGACTGTTAATCATTAGGTCGGCGGTTCGAGCCCGTCCCGGGGAGCCAATCCCACAAAGCTCTTTAGCCAATTCACCCAAAACCTTAAATTTTACGTGTCGAAAGCGAAAAATTTTTATGAAAAAAATGGTTTTATTAAAAGCGCTGAGCCTGAATATGTAGGAACTATATTGGGAGATTTCCCTCTAATTAAGTATTTAGCGTAGGTTGGGCCCATGGCCCAACGTTTACCTTCTCCCAAACCCCTATGTTGAACTACTACACATTCCATTATGTATTAATTTATAGTAAAACGTTGGGCCATGGGCCCAACCTACGCTTGTCATAACCCAAAATGAGAAGGATCTTTCTCGTAAATTTGCATCCACTTGCGGGCGTTCTCGGCTGTATCGGCAATCATTGCGCCACCGTGGCCTAGCAATTTAGTAAAAGACTGTTGATGAGGCTTACCTGTGGCGAAAATAAACTCTAACGTTTGATCGTTTGGGTTTTCGAGTTGGATTTCTTCTGATAATTCAGAGCCTAGAACCAAACAGTTTTTTGGCTGCCCTATCATTTCATTCTTACCAAATTTTCCCTGACCACAGATGATGTAAATAAAACCCTGCCAGGATTTGTTAGGTATTTTCATTACACATGTTTGATGAGGGGCTAATTTGAGGTGCAGATACTGTATTGGCCATCGACTGACAAGAGGCGAAGTGAGATCAAAAGCTTGTCCTATGATAATTTTTGCCCATAAATGATCATTTTGATAAACAGGGAGTTCGCTGGGTTGAAGCAGTTGATATGAGGCCTTTGGTAAAGGTTGTTTATCAAGACCTGGATTAAACCACATTTGTAATAATCTGACATGACGCATGCCTTCAACGGGTGCTTCACCGTGTACGATGCCTCTTCCAGAATCAACACAATAAACGCCACCAGCACGGTTTAAATCCGGCGTTGCGCCATATATATTATCCCAAGCATGGGCTGTTCCTTCTAATAAATAGGTGACAGCAGTTAAGCCCGTGTGTGGGTGTTTTCGAAAGCTCGAAGACATTTCTCCTTCAATGAGGGCGTCATCAAGGAAAATAAAAGGGTCGACGTGTGCTAAGGCATGTTCTGTGCCATGACCATCTATATCCACCGTCCCAATTATGCGCTCTAGCTTCATAGCGGATGGGGTGGATGCAATAGGAGTGGCGCAGATTACTTTTGCGATAGTTCTCATAAGATTCTCTTGATGATTAATATTGTTTGTAAATTTGTCCCCATAATCATTTGGATTAGGACTCGTAAAATGGCCTAACTAAGTTCTATCATAAAGAAAAATGTTTCCCGTGAAACAACAACGTTTCTAGCAAGCGTAGGTTGGTGCTGGTGGACAAAAGGCGCTGATTTACAGCGCTCCATGGTAAATTGAGACCCCTAACCTATTGATATGATCAAGTAAATCCTGATCATTTATTTGGTGCTTCAATGATAAATCAATTTTCCACGGCAATAATAAATCATCAATCCTGTTATCTATTGCGAGTAATTCGGTTAGTCCTAATAACGGTGCGTCCATACACAAATCTATGTCAGAGCCTTGCCGGTAATTTCCTTTGGCACGAGAGCCATATAAAATTACATTATTAATTTGTGGATATGCTTTAAAAATACTGTTTAAAGTGTTGATCACATGCAAAGGCAGGCCATATTCGTCCTTCATTTGTTTTTCAATGCTTGAACTGTCTTTAAAAATGCCTGAAATGAGGGGTGGTAGAGCTCAATAGTTTTATTAACGATCTCATCTGCCACTGCCTGATTATAAGTGTGTGAGGTTTGATTGCGGCTTTTTATCATTTCCATCCACACATCTCCTTTTTCTATCAAGCCTTTATTAAAAGACTCGCGCGTAGCATCGCGCGAACCCATAATGGTTGAGTTCCCTTGAAAAACAAAATAATCTCTCATGACATTCCAAGCCAACTCATGCGTAAATTCGAAGGCCTGAATTAATCCCTGTTTTTCAAGATCAGACAGAGACCTGGTTTTGGCAAGGGATACAGCAGAGGATAGCTGTTGAAGTGCCCTTGTGTAGTTATTAAAGCGTTGCTGCCAACGAATATCCGTATCAGTCATAACAAGTTATTCTCACAAATCTATAAAGTTCTCCATTATGATCATGCTGAATACATAGAGCGGTTGTCAACATACCATGTGGTTTTATACTGCATGACAATTACCGTCAGATGCCTAATTCATTTTGTTACATTTTGTAACTGATTCGCCACCTGATCTTGCCCTAAAAAAGCACACCCCCTAGAGCTGGCGTTGAAGCATTTCATTGGAGACCCGGCGGCACAAGCACTCACGGATATTCGCCTAAAGGAAAAAATGTGGTACGACTTAAGAAACACCGAGGGCGCGCTCATTGCTCCGTGAGGGATGAAGCAAACCCAGCTTTAATTTTGGACGGCGATGCTCCTTTGGACTCCCCACACAAAAATGATTTAGCTTCGCGGAAGTTGCATCTTGATTCACAGCAACTTAATCTAAAAGCGCGGCGTGATGAGGATTATAAAACTTACCGGCGTAAGAAAGCCCTAGACCCCAATCATTTCGATACGGTCATGAGAAGGCTCAAAGAATGCATTTCGGCAATAAAAATTTACTATAAGTGTACCCCCGATCCAGAAGCCTTCCTTGCAGAATTAAACGCATCCATTACAGCAGGCAGCATTTATAATCCCTTCGGCCTTCAACAAATATACCGCTCCGAAAATGGTTATCAAATGGAGTTAGCACAAGACTCCGATGTTTTTCAGAGCCACATAGAGAAAAACAGCATAGCACCACCCCCAGCTGCCGCCGCAAGCCCAAAAAGAAAATCACCCACAGTTATGCGAGGATTATACGACGGCATTTTTGATATTGACTCCGATAGCATTGACAGCCCTAGCTCACCCACACCACCACGCAAGCGCAGAGAGCTCTTCACCCTATTCGCCTCTGGAAATGCGCCCTCATCATCTACAGTAGCGAAACCAGCCTCAGCGGCAATATCACTCGTGGAGGAAGATCATGAGCCTACAGAATTAGCCGATCTCTCACCGCAACCATATTGCCCTTGAAAACTCCTCGCTGATAACGTAGGCTGGCCGAAAAGCAGAGCACTTTGGTTCAAGGAGTGAAGAAGTGGCGTTAAATCCCGCAGTATCACCAACAATTTTAGATTACAAACACTCGCTGACAGAGAATTAACAAATGCAAAAGAATTAATAACAGCTAAATCAGATGGTCAGGCAGAGGGATTAAACGAAAGCCCATTACAAACCTTTGGATGAAGGGTTGAAGGATAAGTTGAGGGAAATGATGGATCATAATTTTAACATGGCAGAGCGTAAAGTTGCGATCATAGGTCTTGGTTACGTTGGCTTACCACTGGCAGTTGAGTTTGGGAAATTTAGGCCAGTGATGGCTTTTGATATAAACGCCGCTCGGATTGGGGAGCTCAAGCAAAACTACGATTCAACGATGGAGATTTTAACCACCGAACTTCAAGAAGCCGCATTACTTTCCTTTACGACAAACCTTTCTGATATCGCTTTTTGTGACACATTTATTGTTACTGTCCCAACCCCTATAGATAACTATAAGCAACCTGATTTTACTTTTTTAATTCGAGCGAGCGAAATGCTCGCTTCTGTACTTAAGAAAGATGACATTGTGATTTATGAATCTACCGTTTATCCGGGAGCGATTGAAGAAATATGCGTACCTGTATTGGAAAAAAACTCGTCATTACATTTCAATCATGATTTCTTTGTTGGATACAGTCCCGAGCGAATTAATCCCGGCGACAAAACACGCCGGCTAACTACTATTAAAAAGGTCACATCAGGCTCAACGCCAGAGATCGCTGAAATCGTTGATAGCCTTTATCGCCAAATCATAACTGCCGGGACACATAAAGTTTCCAGTATTAAAGTAGCTGAGGCTGCGAAAGTGATTGAAAATACCCAACGCGATCTTAATATTGCCCTAGTTAATGAATTAGCCATTATCTTCAATAAACTAGGCATTGATGCAGAAGAAGTACTACAAGCTGCTGAAACCAAATGGAATTTCATGTCTTTTCGTCCGGGTCTAGTTGGTGGGCATTGCATAGGCGTTGATCCCTATTATCTAACTCACAAAGCAGAGTCCATAGGTTACCATCCCGAAATTATCTTAGCAGGTCGCAGACTGAATGATGGAATGGGTAGTTATATCGCATCTCAGCTTGTGAAAACGATGCTTAAAAAACGCATTCATATTGATGGCTCTCGTATCTTAATAATGGGGTTAACCTTTAAAGAAAATTGCCCAGATTTACGCAATACACGAGTAGTGGATATTATTTCTGAGCTACATGATTACAACGTAAAAATTGACGTGTACGATCCTTGGGTTGACTCTGCAGAAGCTATAGAAGAATATGCGCTATCTGTTGTCAAAACTCCCGAGATAGACACGTACGATGCTATTATTTTAGCTGTAGCGCACCAGCAGTTTAAAGAAATGGGGGAGGCAAACATACGATCGTTTGGAAAAGCAAGTCATGTTCTTTACGATTTGAAATACCTCCTTCCCAAAAATGCTAGTGACATTCGACTGTAAGGTTAGCTATGCCAAGACGATTGGAATTAACCCTAAAAGAACTGCGACAAACGCCCAAACGCTGGTTGGTAACTGGCGCTGCGGGATTCATTGGATCAAACCTAGTCGAGTTTTTATTATCAAATGATCAGTTTGTCGTTGGTATAGATAATTTCGCAACCGGTTTTCAATCTAATTTAGATGAAATTCAAGCTAAAGTAGGCTCAAAACGGTGGTCCAATCTTTTTTTTATAGAAGGTGATATTCGGATTTTAGAAGATTGCCAAACAGTATGTGAAGGTGTTGATTATGTCCTACATCAAGCTGCATTAGGCTCCGTCCCTCGATCTATCAACGACCCCCTCACGAGCAATTCTGCTAACATTTCTGGCTTTTTAAATATGTTGGTTGCAGCCCGTGACGCCAACGTCCAAAGTTTCACTTATGCAGGCTCCAGCTCCACATATGGGGATCACACAGCCCTCCCCAAAATCGAGGAGCGAATTGGTAAGCCTTTGTCTCCTTATGCCGTGACAAAATATGTCAATGAGTTGTATGCCAACGTATTTGCTGAAACTTATGATTTCAAAACAATCGGGCTACGTTATTTTAATGTATTTGGTCAACGACAAAACCGGCATGGCGCATATGCAGCCGTCATACCTACATGGATTTCATCTATGATTCGAGATGAAGAGATCTATATTAATGGCACCGGTGAAACCAGTCGGGATTTTTGTTTTATAGAAAATGTGATCGAAGCAAATATCTTAGCTGCCACCGCTGAGGATGCTGCTAAAAATAATGTATACAATGTTGCATTAAATGACACCACTAGCTTGAATCAATTATTTGTTTATTTAAAACAAGCTTTGGCTACACATGGCATTCTTTACGAACGTTCACCCGTATACCGAGATTTTCGCCCAGGCGATGTACAACATTCCCAAGCCGACATCAGTAAAGCCGCAAAAAACTTAGGCTATGAGCCACAATTTAAAATTAATGCGGGTATTGAGAAAGCAATGTTGTGGTACGTCGAGCATGTCGTATGAAAAAAAAAGTAATTCATATTATTAATAGCCTTGATATGGGTGGCACTGAAACCGCACTATATCGTTTGCTTTGTGCTATGAATTCTTCTGAATACACGTTTTCTGTTATTGTTCTAGGCAAAGAGGGGTATTACTCGACCCTTATCAAAGAGCTCAAAATCCCCGTTTATTATCTGACTATCAAAAAAACCTCTATTATAAAAACATTTTATCAACTCGGCATTTTGTTAAGGCAAATCAAACCCGATATTGTGCAAACTTGGTTATACCATTCTGACTTGATTGGTGGGGTAAGTGCGCGATTTTGCGGCGTAAAAAAGATCATATGGGGGATTAGATGTGAAGGAGTTGGACTTAAAAAATCTACAAAAGTAATACAAAAATTATGTGCATTACTTTCATGGATTATTCCTGATTTTATTATTACAAATTCACAAATCGCAGCAAATAATCATCGCCGAATAGGTTATAACCCTAAAAAAATGCAGGTGATTCCTAATGGTTTTGATACAGCAAGATTTTCGTCAAATAAGGGCAAAACTCTTCTACAGAAAATCGGAAATACCCAGCTACCACATGATGCCATCCTGATTGGTTCATTAGCAAGATTTCACAAAGATAAAGATTATCCCAGTCTCATCCAAGCAATTGATGCCGTATGTAAGGTACACCAAAATATCTATTTCGTCTTGTGCGGACCCGGTTGCCATTATGATAATCCTGCCCTTACAGCTATGATAAGTACTCTAGACCACCAAGACCGTGTTATTTTAATTGATGGTGTGGATAATTCAGCTGCTTATCTTAATGCGTTAGACATTTTTGTTTTAACATCTAAAACAGAAGCCTTTCCCAACAGCTTAGCCGAAGCCATGTTATGTGAGTTACCTTGCATTGCCACCGATGTTGGCGAAGTACGCGAAATAATAGGCAACACTGGCCTCCTTATTCCTAGTGAGGATCCCAAACAAATAGCAGCAGCAGCCCTCGCAATGCTTAATAAATCCGAAAGTGAACGACGACAGCTGGGCGCTTTGGCGAGGAATAGAGTAGAAAAGCGATATTCTATGGAAAAGAACCAAACGAAAATGAACGACATTTATGCACGATAAATATAGACAAATAATATTAGGATCGCATTCCTAATAAATATCATCTATATTAGTATTTAAATACCAAATTAAATTAAGGCATATTCCGTGGAAAATGCTAAACATCTCTTGCTTAACGACTTATATTTATTAAGCCGTCGTTTTTTAGAAATCCATAATCAACCATATCAACGCCTTATCCTACAGGATTTCATGCGATCGAGGCTTGGGGTTTTAATCGGGCAACGTGGGGTTGGAAAAACTACTTTTTTGATCCAAAAGCTCTTGGAGGCAGCCAACAATAATCCATTAAGCACGGAGATTATGTATGTTCCAATGGATCATTTTTTAATCGGGAAAGGATCCCTGTATGATATTGCAGAGTCTTTTTATCAGATGGGGGGCAAATTAATTGCCTTTGACGAAATCCACCAATACCCCCACTGGTCCAAAGAGTTAAAAAGCATATTTGATACGTTCCCCAACCTCGCAATCATAGCATCAGGCAGCTCAGCACTGGAAATTCGAAAAGGAACACATGATTTATCAAGAAGGGCTGTCATAAGCTTGATGCCTGGATATTCCTTTAGAGAATACCTTGAATTACAACATCAATTAACGCTCCCTTCTTTTCCTCTAGCCGACCTACTAAAAAATCATGTAGAAATCACCCATGCTATTTTAAAATTAATTGACCCTAATCAATTAAAAATTTTACTTGAATTTAAAAAATACCTTCAATTTGGCTATTACCCCTATTACCGTCAATTTAACGATCCTGGAATGTATTTTATTACCCTGGAGCAAAATTTACATTATGCATTAGATTCTGATCTCCCAACTATTTACCCTGCTTTAACTGGACATTCAATCCGAAAAATCAAACAGCTCATGTCATTCATTGCTGACAGCGTTCCTTTTACAGCGAACCTAAGTAAATTAAAAAATCTGCTAGATATAGGAGATGAGCGAACGTTAAAAACCTATCTGCATTATCTAAGTGACTGCTCACTTATCCGATTATGTATGAAGGCATCACCGAAGCTTCGAAAGCTAGAAAGCCCTGAAAAAATTTACCTAGATAACCCCAATCAAATGCATGCTTTATGCCCGATGAATCCAAATCCAGGCACATTAAGAGAGCTATTTTTTTTAAGCATGTTGTCATACCAGCACACAGTCACCATCCCAATGCAAGGCGATTTCATGATTGATAATCAATGGACATTTGAGATTGGTGGCCGAAAAAAAGATTCTTTGCAAATTCAAGACCTAAACCATGCCTTTTTAGGCTGTGATGATATTGAGCACGGCATCAGTAACAAAATCCCTCTATGGCTATTTGGGTTTCTTTATTAAACTAAGAAACCTGTTTAAGCTCTACTATATAATTAAGGTGTTGCCGTCTTAATTGATCTCTTATCAATAGCTCAATTAATGGCTCTATAGAATAACCTAAAGCATCAGATATCTTTTTAGCAAATGCAATTCCTACGTCTTTTCTATTATGCTCAACATCACTAAGAAATTGCTTAGAAACCCCTACTCTCTTGGCTAATTCAACTTGAGTAATTTCATCACTTATCCGCAGAGAATGAACTAACCCACCAAAAGTCATATCATTCCAAATATCTTTGGTTGCATCTAACGCATTTAATGTATTTGATTTAGTATTCATGGGGCATGACCTCCGTAACTTCAACACATTCAATTGTTCCATTACTTTTAATTATATAAATGGCGCGCCATTGCTTATTTAAACGAATAGAACGCTGTCCTTTTCGATCTCCTAAAAGAGGCTCATCATGCCAACCAGGGCGCTTCCTGGTTTCTTCTAAACCCACTTTGCTTACCGCAACTAACCAAGCACGAAATTTTTCCTGAAGATACTGAGGCGCTCTTTATAAATCCTTCAACGCATTTTTTGTAATTTGAACTTTTGTTATCACAATAATACTCTTTATTTCAACAGCACACCTATTCAGGTGTACTGTCAATGTGTTAAACGTCAATTTGGAAATATGGTCGCATTTCGTCTAAATAGTAAATTTTAAGCTTGCCAGCATTATCACTGCACAATGGTCACTTACATTATCGACAACCCTAATATCTTCCACATTATATTTTGGAGTGGTAAATACTCCATCAATAACAATACCTAAGTCTCCCTTTCGGTGAAATTTTTTATCAATTGTTGTAGTCACTTCCGGTGGAATATTATCTTTGTATTTGGAGGCTAAAATATCAAAAATAGCTGTGCCGCGAGGAGCGTTAAAGTCCCCACACAGAATAAACTCAGGAATTTTAGCAAGAACTTGTAATAAAACTTTTAAATCCCTATGTTGCTCTTCGGAAGGTTGCGCATTAGGCGACCAAGTAAAATGTGTGTTTACTAAGCAATAACGCTGTGCGTCTTTAATAACTTCCGTAACCGCAATTGCCCGCGCCATTTTTCCCGGTTCTAAGGTATTCATGGGAATAAGTGGCGCGCTGTTACCTTTATAAAAAACACTGTAGTGCTGGGCCACAGGGAGTTTAGTAAGCGTTAACAAACCAATTGGCGACTCAGCCTTATCAGAACATAAGATATTTTGAGCCGTATAAAAACCTGTCATTCCTGTTGCTTGCTCAAGCCTAACTCTATTTTTATCTAAAACTTCCTGCAGCAAAATCACATCGGGTTGCTGAGCTTCAAAAAACGCAATAATGCGATCTATGTGCCGATCCATTTCAATATTTAGTGAAATAATTTTTAAAGGCTTACCCAGCATGCTGCTTCCTTTTAATAAAAAATGACGTCCTCACGAATCCCAGTTAAGATCACATTGCCTAACTACTCATCGCCAGTTAAAATTAGATTAACAATTTTGATCGGGTATCATCAATGTTACTTCAAGAACTACATGCAAAACAAAAAGAAATTCTTTCGTTAGCAACTAAATATGGCGCCCGTAGAATACGAGTTTTTGGTTCTGTTGCAAGAGGCGATGAACGCTCTGACAGTGATATTGATTTTCTTGTGGATTTCCCTCAAGGATATGATTTTTTTACGCAACGTATGCCACTATGTGAACAATTGATGGAGCTAACTGGTAGAAAGGTCGATCTTGTGCCAGAGCATGAGCTAAACCGTCATCTTCGCGATGCAATTTTGAAGGAAGCAAAGAATCTATGAAAAAAAATTGGCATCTATATGCTCATCACATCATCGATTGCATAAAACTGAAAATTATTGATCAACATTTACCCGCCTTAGAAGCAGCTGTTATAGATATGCTAAAGATATAAAACTAAGGCAAGTTTACTGTGCAGCTTGAATAAGAGCATACCCCATGTGTGGAATAACAGGATTTTTTAACACCACCAGCAATGGAAGAAACGACTCCAAAACAGTCATCTCTAGAATGACTGATCGTTTAAAACACCGAGGCCCGAACGACGAAGGTATTTGGTTAAATCAAGATGATGGTGTTGCCTTAGGCCATCGACGTCTTTCCATCATAGATTTATCCTCCACAGGCTCCCAACCCATGCATTCACAAAATGGACGCTATGTGATTGCCTACAACGGTGAAATTTATAATTTTCTAGATTTAAAAAAACAACTTCAAACCAAAAGCTATAACTTTACCGGGCACTCTGATACAGAAGTTCTCCTTGCCCTCATTTCTGAGTATGGCCTCGAGCTAGCACTAAAAAGTATTTCAGGAATGTTCGCTTTTGCCTTATGGGACAAACAAACAAAAACATTGCATTTAGCACGGGACCGAATCGGCGAAAAACCCTTGTACTATGGATTAGTGAATGGGGCATTTGTATTTGGCTCAGAGCTCAAAGCCATTTGCTCATACCCAGGTTTTCAAAACCCCATATCCCGCCCCAGTGTAGGGCTTTTTCTGCAATACGGATATGTACCCGCGCCCCATTCTATCTATGAAAATATTTATAAACTAACCCCAGGCACTTATTTAACCATCAATCATTCTAATATCAGAGTATTGCCCTCTCCTACCCGTTATTGGTCGGCATCACAAGTAGCAGAAGAGGGCATTACTAATCCCCTCATGCTTACAGATGCCGATGCAATCCACCGAATCGATGAGCTGCTAAATACAACCGTCAGAAATCAGATGCTCTCTGATGTTCCCATTGGAGCACTTCTTTCAGGAGGCATTGACTCATCATTAGTGACCGCATTGATGCAAGCAAATAGTGCTACACGGATTAAAACATTTACTATTGGTTTTAATGATAAGACTTATAATGAAGCTGAATATGCTAAAGCCATAGCCCAACACCTTAAAACCGATCATACAGAACTCTACGTAGATGCTACCCAAGCATTATCTGTTATTCCTAAATTACCAACTATTTATGACGAACCTTTTGCAGATTCCTCCGCCATTCCCACTTTTTTAATCTCACAACTCGCAAAACAGCATGTCAGCGTTTGTTTATCCGGGGATGGCGGAGACGAATTATTTGGGGGCTATAATCGCTATCTGTTGGGTAAAAATGTATGGAAAAAAATCGCTCTATTCCCCTACCCTATACGATTGATACTTCGAAAACTACTCTTGTCCGTGTCGCCCACACGTTGGGATCAATTATTGAAATTTGCACAATACCCCATGATTGGCGATAAACTGCATAAGCTTGCTTCAACTTTTACGGTAAAATCGCAAGATCAATTCTATCAACACCTTATTTCTCAATGGCATAACACAAATGAGCTTGTAGAAACGTATCCACAAAATAACGGTGACACTCAAATCCTTTTACATCAACTTGAGGAAATGGATTTTATTGAAAAAATGATGATATCTGACACGCAATTTTATTTACCTGATGATATTATGGTAAAAGTTGACAGAGCAACGATGTCTGTTGGTTTAGAAAGCAGAGCGCCTTATCTTGATCACCATCTTGTTGAATTGATGTGGAAATTGCCGTTAAATATGAAAGTTCGCAACCACACCACCAAATGGGTATTACGTGAAGTGCTCTCAAAATACGTTCCATCCCATCTTTTTGAAAGACCTAAAATGGGATTTGGAGTACCGCTTGACGCTTGGTTGAGAGGACCTTTACGCGAGTGGGCAGAAGAGCTGCTAAGTAAAATAGGCAATGAGCAACAAGGGATTTTAAAACCCGAACCTATTTTAGAAAAATGGAAAGAGCATTTATCAGGGAAACGAAATTGGCAGTATCAACTATGGACAGTATTAATGTTTCAAGCGTGGATGGAAAAGCCAAGCGGTTATTATTCATCTTAAACGAACCCACCTATTTCGTATCTCACCGCTTACCTATTGCCGTTGCTGCTAGGAACGCGGGTTACGAAATACACGTTGCAACTGGCGAGCCAATAGCACCAAAAAAAATTGATGAAGAGGGGTTTTCATACCACCCTATCCCTCTATCTCGTAGCGGAAGAAATATTTTTTTAGAGCTGAATAGTCTTTTTGCCATTTATCGACTTATAAAGCGCCTAAAACCAGACATTGTTCATCTGGTTACTATCAAACCTGTTATCTATGGATCCATCGCAGCACGCTTCGCACGCGCTCCCGCCGTTGTCGCCGCCATACCCGGGCTAGGTTACGCTTTTATTGATCAATATTTTGAAGCAAGATTCCTACGACGTGTAATTAGCCACTTATACCGAATCGCATTTCGACATAAAAATTTGAAAGTTATTTTTCAAAATGAAGATGATAAAAACACGCTTCTTAACATTGGAGCGCTTAAAGAAAATCAATGTTGTTTGATCCGAGGCTCAGGAGTGGATCTTACACAATATAACCATTTACCAGAGCCAGACACATCTCCCCTCATTGTGATAATGGCAGCAAGGTTATTACGGGATAAAGGAGTCATTGAGTACATCGAAGCAGCTCAAATACTTCGCGCAAAAAAAGTTAACGCGCGCTTCTGGCTTGCCGGACGTCCGGATTCTGGCAACCCTTCATCAATTGATGAAAAACAATTGAAAAAATGGGTGGAAGCTCAAGATATTGAATATCTTGGTTATTGCGAAGATATTCCCCGCTTGTTTTCCCAAGCACATTTAGTCGTACTTCCTTCGTATCGCGAAGGTTTACCGCGTGTATTAGCGGAAGCTGCAGCTTGTGGCCGAGCAGTTATAACAACAGATGTACCCGGTTGTCGTGCTGCAATTATTCCGAATAAAACGGGCTTATTGGTCAAGGTGAAAGACTATCTATCACTTGCAGATGCTATTTATAGATTACTCATAAATACCGCGCTTAGAAATTCAATGGGGCTAGCAGGACGAGAGTTAGCTGAAAATGAATTTAACATCGTAAAAATTGTAAAATACCATATGATAATTTATAAGGAGATTTCTAAAATGAATTGTATGTACCCTTCAGACAACACTGAAGAGTTAGGTAACAGCTCAGCACCCTAAAAATATGTTGGATATTTTAAAGAGTTAGGTTAAATTAAGCACATTAAAAGTTCACTTAACTCATTATGGCTCTGAATCCTGAAAATCTTCCTGAAATACCAGAAGAATGACACGTATTAGAGCGCATCCCCAGCATGAGCACCTGCTTCATTACCGCTGAAGAGCCAGTTTTTTCCTACCGATGACGAAAGGCTCAATCGCACTTGGATAAGTTATGATACCAGGCGGCCGTCCTAAAAATTAGCTTTTAGGTCTTCCCCGTGGTTGCGTACATAAAAAATCGCTTTACCAATAGGACTTTTAGACAGTGCAATTGAGCACGCCTCATCTAGGATAGCTTTAAGTTCAAAGATTATTTATTTTAGCTTTTGACTTGCAGCAAAGTCGGCGGCTGGTAAAGCTACGATTGACCATCTATCTCTGCCACTTTGATCATGTTTTAATTCAATAAATTCTGACTGGTTATTCTTTTTGTCTCGTATAAATTGAATTAACGGGAGATCACCACATTTTGGCTTAGCACCACCAGTTTGGCCAATGCTATAACTTTGCCAACAAACGAAGATTTTAGGATTTTGATAACGAGGGTTGTTAGTTGCGTCGGCAAACCATAAGTACCGAAAATCGCGTTGAACTTCCCATTGATTATTTATATCTTTTGTTGGAATTGAATACCCCATCGAAGGATCGAGATAGGCCCAAGCTTGAGTGGTAAATGAAAATGGAGCCGCATAGTTATTCGAAACTACTGAGTAATGTTTAAATGGAGTTTTTTGCAATAATTTTATGAAATTAAAATCAATTGGAGGAAATTCTTGTAGATAAAACAACTGTGAATAAATCCACGAAGAGCTGAAAAATAATAATAAAAAAATACTTTGTATTATGCTTGCATTGATATTTATAATTTCTGTTTTTAGTTTTTTCAGAATAGCGATTAACGTTCTCTGTTTGCTTGTTTGATACAAATTATGGAGAGGTATGGCCACTATATAAAATAACCAAGTATAAAGTACTATATGGGCGAACACTGTGAAGCAACAAGATCGCGCCCAATATGCTGACATAATATAGCCGGGAAGGATTATATAAGCGCAGAAGAAGCCTACCGATGTAGCGACTAAAAATGGTAATATTTTCTTTAGCGTCCTTAACGTTTGTATTGCAAGTGGCTTATTGTATAGGTAGCTTAGCGGCGTACTAGCAAATAGAACAGCTCCTGCTATTAACGGCAACGAAGACGTCCCACCTGAAACCCACAATGTATGCTCTTGAAGTACAATCGAGGACAGCATAATTTTATGATTTAAAAGTAAAATTATAAATGTTGTAAAATTTGATAGAAGAAAGAATACAATTAGGTTTCTACAGACAGCTACGGGATCATTTTGTTGAATTTTACTATGCTCAGTAAACAAATCATTACAAAAATGTAAAAAGACTAATCCCAGTAGAACAATACTTGTAAACGAGAAAGGTGTAATAAATTCGGCAATAATTTTCTTATATCCCCAATTAGGTGGATACAAGGAAAATATTAATACAGCCAAGCATAATAAATAAAGGGCTGTGGTACAAACTATTAAACTTTGTTTAGAAACTGTAAATGGTCTAAAAGAGAAAATAGTTTTGAAATTTTTTTCTAATACTTCATATAAACCTGATAATAAAGAACCTAGTAAAATCACTACAGCTGAAATTGTAAGCGTTAACGGGTAGGAAGATAAGCAATAACTATAAAAATTTATAAAGGCGGTGATCGGCCTTCGTAAAGTAGTTAGGGAATTAAAATTCTCCCAAAAGACTATCTTGTGTGCTGAGTAAAAAGAAGTGACTTCCTTAACATAGTCTAAGGTTCCTGTGGACACATGGTTACGCGCTAGAAATGTATAAGACATGTCCTTTAGAAATGCTTCCCACCCTAAAAAAGCAATATTCTGGGCAATTAGGATACCCAGCCCAATCAAAGCTCCTAAACCAAGAATTAATATGTTTAAAAATTTTACCACCCAAGCGTTCTTCCGAGCGATAAGCAGATAAATCTGACAACTAAAAAATACAAATACTGCAAATGCAATTTCCATATAAAACAAAAATGCAAAATTAAAGATGCTTATTAAAATAAATAGGCCGCGATTTCTATTATTTATTTCATGACAACATAAAAAGCTTGAAAAAAAGAAAAACAGGTGCCATACACGCCAAGTATTAACTTGCCATTGCATAAACATTATGTAATCAGACATCAGTAATAAACAAAAAATGACTGCAAATAAACAGGATACGTATTTAGCAAAATAGTGATAACAAAACCAAATCCCCGCCAAGCCAATGGTGAAAGTCGTTATTACAATTTGGGCTTCTGCTGATTTGGCGCCTAGAATGTATAAGAGGAAAGAATAGAGGCGCGGGAAATTTCCCTGATGTGTATATACAAATGGGTGAGCAGCCTTCAAAACGCCATAGGCTTCATCGGTAAGACCGAAGCTATCTTTTAAACCAAAATTAAAAAGATTTTGGACATGTATGAGAGAGGAAAACGTTTCATTATTGTCAAAAACATAGGGAAGAAAGTCCGTGCTATATAAAAATATAGAATAGATAACAATATAAGATATTAAAACAATCCCAGCGGCAATTGTATATTGTTTCTGCTGAGCACCTAGTGAAAAACGGCTAGTAATAACTTTCACAGCAACATCCTAAGCACTCCCAATCGGGATCATGTGAATTTTCTCGGCTGGCACGGCAAATATGTTCTTTTCCTTAGGCACGGTAGAACTAAAATGCTCTTTTCCTATATGAAAAAAACGATCTATATTATGAGAATAAACAAACAGATTGTATGCATATTTCTTAAAAAGAGTTTCAATATTGGTATAAGAAGACCAGCATGCCTCTATCATAAAAAATGGCCGCATTTTTTGCAGGGTTTTTTCTGCTCCCTGCAAAACTTGGTAATCAAAACCTTCGGTATCTATTTTAACAATAGTAGGCTGAATATTTAAATCGTCAATTTTAATAATTTTTGCTCTAATTTCTTTTATGTCGAGGTTATTAGATACCTTCTTTCCAAAAATGACATGTACAGCATCAAGAATCTGTTGTTTACTTGACGAGGTAAAGGTGTGTAAAGCGATACCTTTATAAACAGGGGTGAAAAAACACACTTCCTCTTGCGAATTGCCAGCACCCAGCAACATAAAAGAGAAGTAGGAGATTTTTTCTTTTAATTTTAAGAGAGAGTTTTGGTGTAATGAGTTAGGTTCTATTGAAAGAATTGGAATGGTTTTATTTATTCTTCTACTAATTTTTCTAAATGTTAAGGCTGATATACCTGAATTAGCGCCTATATCTAGAAATAGATCATGCTCTGAAGTACAGAAATGTTTAAGAGCCCAATAACTATTATCATGCGGTAAAAGACATGGAAATGTATTGATGCAATTCCAAGCTTTACTCCATAGATAAGGATTTTTTATGGCAATTTTCGAGGCATAGCTTTTTAAATTCGCGATTAATTCCATTATTAAATACTCGATAGAGGAAATTTGGTTTCTTTTCGTTTGCGCCAAATGTGTAAATATTCAGGAATAGCCATGGCCGTTACGATAAAAGGCAATAATAAAGTTGGATCGGTATACCGAGGTAATGCAGTAAACAATGTGCCATAGACGATAATGCTTATGAAATAGGGAAGCATCAGGATAATCGGAACTGCTATGTTCTGTCTGTTTGCCCAGAGAGTAACCAATGACATGATGCTAGTAAGCAAAAAGAAGGGTTTAAGTAGATAAAACAAAAAATAACTCCATTGGATAGGAGCCCGCCATTTCAAGTAGTTATCCAAATAACGATTTTTGGTTGATTGAAGTTCTTTTCTTTCACGATCTGTGAGTTGAGGAGTTTCTAAATACTCATAAATTTCAACTTTTCCTAGTTGTGGGCCCAATGTATCGAATGCAATGTATCCCGGTCCTGCCGCTGCCATCAGTATATTGTCCCATATTCGAAGTATGCGCGAGGTGGAGTGAGATGCGATGGTTTCACTTGATACTTTCGCCAGTAGTTCTGACATGGTGTGATATCCCATGAGATCCCAAAGCATGCGTGTAATGTCCCAAGCATATTGTTGATTGGGGTTAGCCACCATAAACTCTATCAAACCCTCGGGTTCATCGATGAAGGGGGTGAAAAGATTATCGCTATCTTGCCATAACTCTGAATGATCGCGTAGCCCTTCCGTGAGGATAGTGAATAATAAACGAGTGGCAGGTCCATTTTTTGCAGCAATTAAAGAATGATAATTATTGGCCTCTGGATTAGGTAAGTAATGTCGCAGTGAAGTATATGCGAGCAAAAATTGCTGGCTACTATTTCCATGTGACGGTCCTATCAAGGGAAACATTGGATTCATCCGCCATAAATTTAGCCAACGTTTTGGCCAGTTGAAGCCCAATTCTTTGGCGGCGGCATAGTATAACGGTAGTCTTTTTTCTTTAGGTATAGCTTGTTCTACAACAGAGTTTATATATTCAGCATATGCATAATTTGGTGCGATAAACATTCTGTCCACTAGGTCTTTGGGATGATTCACATATTTACCGAATAATTGGTAAGAATAAACGGAACTATCCTGAAAAGAGTTCACTCCATTTTTGTTAATTTCTTGTAGCACAATATTACGAACCTCCCTCATGGCTGGCTGATTTATCAAGGTTCCAAATAAACGTGACTCTTTGTTGCTATTTTCTACCCTTTGTTTCCATGGATTGAAATATGCCTCGTAAAATGGCAAATCGTACAAGTAAATTTCTAAAAAATTATCCGCGGTGGATTTAAGAGACAGGACCGGTGAATAACGTGCTCCAAAAGAAAACAGAACATCATCAACCATTGTCCACGAACTCATGAAGGCAATAAACAATAATGTAGAGCCTGCAACATTTCTCCATAGGTGAAGTAATCGTTGCTGATGCCATAAAAAATAGGTCACCAGCATTAATAAAGGCCAGAATATTAACCATGCAAACGGACGTACACTATCTAGTACTGCAAAGGTAAGTGCTAACCAATAAAAGAGCTTCGGGGAGGTTACGGCGTCACGTATTAACCTAATGGCTATATAAAGGCCCAGAAATAACAAAAAAGTGAACAAAGGTTCGGTCATTATTTGTGAAGTGTGCACGGTTGTTGTGCCCGATAACACAGCAATGAGCGCTGTTAAAATTGTTATCTTTTGACCACAAGGCCTTAAGATTTGGTAAATAATCACGGGTATAAATGCTGCGAGTAGAGCCTGAATAAATAACAGAAAAGTAAAAGTTCCTGGAATAATAGCCCCTGTCAAAACTAATAAGATCGGATATCCAGGTGTTCTAAATATTGCACCAACATGCCCTAATAGCATACGACCAATGCTAAGATAGCTATCTGAATCACCATTGTATTGAATCGGAGAAACTTTTTGCCAATATAACGCATAGGCTAATCCAAAAAGAAACAGCATCAATTTGTATTGATTAAAGGTGCAAGGTATTTTCTTAAGGAAATCGGAGTAGTTTATTGTCATCAATTTACCTCAAAACTAACCATAGGCTTGCTGAAAAGAATGGTAAACATTCTAATTGCAATTAAAAACTGGATTAGCCTGATTACCACGGCCTTACTCCGCATTTGTTGTTTCATCAATTAAAAGTTGGATGGGTGTCAAATGTGCATCAGAGTTTGATTGAGTAGCGTGCTTTTCAACGGTCAATTGTTTAGATGGTAAGCGATCCTTGGAAAATCGGCGCATAAACATGTCTGCAAATCCAACCAACAAAGAAACAACGTTGCGCCAGCGCAGTGCGAGTGATTTTCCTTTCTCTCGCTCGTAGGCAATGGTTGGTACTTCGATGTAGGTTACACCCTCATCGAGTAGACGAGTAGTAATATCAGCATAAAAGCCTACCGAACGGTATGAATGCCAACGTATGATATCCATGCGACGATGCAATGGAGTACCGTGATAATGTGCAACTTTATAACCACTAACCAAATTTACTAACTTTGTATAGGTTCGGGATGTCCACTGGCGAAGCGGTCTTCTGTAATCTGGGTAAATATAGGTAAGAATAATATCTGCCTTGCCGAGGTGGTTAAAAACATTTTTCATGGCTTCTTGCCTATCTTGGAAATGTCCGCCTATCATTCGAAAATACTTACCACAACCTAAAATAGCAGCGTCAGTGAAGTTATAGGACGTACCCATCGCATGTGAGTTTTTTTTAAAAATTATTCGTACGCATGGATTATCGGCCTTAAATCGCTCTATCTCTGCTGCGGAGCCATCTGTAGAAGCATCGTCAATGACGATGATTTCATAAGTATAAGGATACATAGCTAAGGTTGTGACAATTTCTTTAAGTGCTCGGCCAACATTGCCTTCTTCATTGCGGCAGGGTACAAAAATAGTAATATCGAGCTGATCTATTTTTTCAGCCCATTTAAGTAGTTCAATGCGACGGTGTGAGGGGTAATTTGTCATTTCATGAGATCTCTGCAGTTAATGGTATACAATCCGTATATTGCGAAGACATGCCACCTGCTGCTGTTTCAACGCGCCTCACTATGAGTTCATTAGCTTCTAGTGATACTTCAAAATTCATAAATCGCCAAATATCAGATCCTTCTTTAAGAAACTTCCCAGAGAACCTTCTACCGTGCCAAGGGCACTGGACAATTTCTTCACACAAGTGATTTGCATTTAGCATTGCACCTTCATGAGGGCAGATACCTGGCCAAATCCGAATGGCATGTCCTTCTTTCTTCACTAACAGCTCTAAACTACCTACGATTATGCTTTGTGGTGAATTGTCGGGAACGTCTGACAAAGAAAAGCGTGACTCAGGTCTGCTTTCTGGAAAAATAACATTATTAGTAAGTTGATTAGAATTTGTAAAATCTGCCTTATCAGTATTGAAATGATAGCCTGCATCACGTAAAGCTAGGCGTCGGTGGCGAATTTGCTCATTATCTTCAATGTCTTGCTTAATTTGCAGTTTCAACATGCTGCGGTTTAGAAATTTGTGTAATGGTTTAAATAGCCAGTGACTCACTGTGTACCAAGTTCGAGAAAGCTTAACCGCACGATCTAATTGTTCCAACTGCATAATTTGATGAACATAGAAAATGCCTAAAATTGACATGGTCTGATAGAAAAGATTAGGTTCGACTTTGGCATTTGCAACTTGGATAAAAATGGGCAATTTCCCCCATTTTACTATATTTACAGAAAACGTTTTGCCAGAAAACACCTTAAACATATCATGATAGGTTTTGTGAATATAACAGCGGTGAATCTCATCGTAGAAATTCCATTCCATATCATTGATATAGCCTGGGACTTCGCTAATGTATTCACCTCTGGTAAAAACAGCCCCACCATGTAATTTTTTTAGGTTATGTTCAAGACGCTCTTGTTTTATAAAAAGTTCAACTTCAATTCCATCTGAAATAATGCCCATTACTTCCTCCTACAACTATGGTCAAACATACTTAATTTCATAAAGTTATACAAGCCTTAGTCTTGTCCAATACAAGATGAGTCTCAAATAATAGTGTGATTCTAATACAAATGGGTCTGAAATGCGTGTAAAAGAAGGCAAATAGAGCCCACGTTGTTCATGCTAAATAGATGAACATAAAAATGAATGATACGAATCTTAATACACCTCAGGCGATAGAGGCATTCCTTAGAGGAACGTTGCTATCAAAATTTACCGTAGATAAAAGTAGCTGCTATAGTTTCATAGCCCGAACATTAAAGCAGACTGCCTATTTTAAGTTGTGCAAAAAGGACAAGTCGATTGTCATTGAGTACCTGCTAAAGATAACCCAATATTCAAGGCAACAGTTGACTCGTTTGGTTGCGCAATATCGGGAGCATAATTGGATAGGAGGCCACTATTCAGCCCGGCATCAATTTTCCATGAAGTACACACGAGAGGATATTTTGCTGCTTGTAAAAACGGATATTGCTCACGAGAGATTGAGTGGATTAGCCACCAAGAAATTGTTTGAGAGAGCCCATCAACTTTACAATGACATGGTGTACATTCGCTTGGCCAGCATCTCTGTTGCCCATATTTACAACCTACGTAAAAGCAAAACGTATCAACAGAAACGATACGATTTTGATAAAACGAAGCGCACGCCCGTGTCAATTGGCGAGCGTAGAAAACCTGTTACAAATGGCAAGCCCGGGTATATTCGAATTGATACGGTCCACCAAGGCGACCTAGATAAACAGAAACGGTAATTTTCAGGATTGTTGTCGCTTGAAGCAGAACAGATTTGCTCTACTCGAA
>CAZYME010000019.1:0-48854 GCA_964648115.1 uncultured Legionella sp. | reverse complement strand
GCCCTTCCGGCGTGCTGCGTATTCTACTCATTTGTGACCCCTTGTCAAACACTTTAATCTCAATTTTAAAATTTTATGAACTTCAACACACCCCAATAGTCTATAATTTGTTCATATATATTGTTTTTTATGTTGAACAGCATAAATAAAGCTCCTGCAATTTTTAACAAGGATTTTTAATATGCGCAAACAAGCGTTACGAAATAAATTTCTATCAGCAAGGTATCAATTCACAATTGCCACAGATATGGGTAATTATTTATCAATGGTAAATAAACGTGATCCTTTTCTGGAGTGGAGAGTTGATTGGTATATCGCTTGGAGAGATGGCCGATATAGTCCAAAATCAAAACTTAGACCCTATCTTCGTGACGCTATAAAAGCCGATTTTTTGGCCGTTTATGAACAATTAAACCTTGATGATGGACTTGTAAAAGTTGCTGAATGTAGTAATTTCGCATGCCACGCCCTTGCTATTCTCCTTCAAGATCAGAGCATAATAGATGAGTACAATATTTGTCTTGCTAGTATTGGCCCCTCATTAAATCATACGATTGTTATATTGTTACCTAAAGATGCGCTACCCCCAACTTTAAACGAGAGCTGTCTTTCATTAGAACAACTTCCTAAGGGAACATTCATTGTCGATCCTTGGGCTATGTCGATGGGGCATCCTATGGATGTTTCATTGGCCGTCAAACCATCTCGTTACGTCTATTCTGAATTGTTAGAAAAAATAGCATTGCCGTATCAGTCAATGAATGACCCTACTGTTCCACAGAAAATACCTAATAGTCGTATTGACCCTGATTCCAGATGCAAGCTTTCAGCACAAAAGAAGTTAGAACTAGGTTATCGCTTATTTGGTGACCCTACTCAAGCTCCATCATCATCCGAAACTGTTGCTGATACAACACCAACTAAGCTTAAGAAAAAATAGGAACTTCCCCTCCATTTATCAGCTCATATCACATAAACCTGCTTCACGATCTTTCAATGGAACTCAAGAACAATCCAGCACTACCGTTAATTTAAGGAAAGACTGTCGTCCCCGTGAAAGCGTGGAACCATTTCTCCCATGGCTCCTAGCACAAGTCAGGGATGGATTCCCGTCTTCGCGGGAATGACAAAAATCTCTTAACTTAATGGCAGTGGATCAATCCCGCTGCCTCCTTATACGTCAACACCTTCCACATTGTTAAGAACCAGAAAAGAATTAAATGCTCTTTTTTAGAACAGTGTTATAATAATACACATAAGGTGTTAAATTTAACCATCCAGTGCGCTTTTGTTGTTTTGTACCTGTGAGCGCAGGGAGGTTTGATATGAAACAAAGTATACTACGAGACAAATTTAAGTCGGAAAACTATCAGTATTCTATTGCCTCTGATATGCGAAATTTCCCAGACATGGCCAATGGGGACGATGTGAATTTAGAGTGGCGAGTCGATTGGTTTATTGCTATAGAAAAGGGCCGCTATTCACCAAAAGCACGACTATCTCCTTTACCTGCCAATAGTAAATCAGAATTTGATAGAGTTAACAGAGAGTTAAATAAAGATACCGTAAAAATAGCTGAGTGTAGCAAATATGCGAGCCATGCTATGTCTATATTGTTGTCTGATCAAAGTGTAACGGATGAATATAATGTATGTATTGCAGGTATTGGTCCTAGTCAAAATCACAATATCGTACTCTTGATACCAAAAGATACACCTCCTGCAGAAATAAAATCGGGAGGCAGATTATCGAGCATACCCAACGGGGCTTTGATTGTTGATCCTTGGGCTATGGCCATGGGCCATGATGAGAAATCCTCTTTGGCTGTAAAACCTGAGGAATACGTTTATCCAGATCTGTTGACTAAAATTAAATTACATTACCAATCAGCAAATGACCCTCAGGTAAGCCCACCCCCCAAGGCGGCGATGGCCAGAAAATCTAACCCGGTATCACCAGTTAGCGATACAAAGCATAGTCCGGCTCCAGAATCTCCACCCGCTATTGGCGTCAAGCCTCAAAGGATAGCACCCCTTGTTGCACCTAAGCCTGTTAGACATGTAGAAACACCTTCTTCTAATGCGTTATCTTCCGCGCCAAACTTACAAAAACCAGCACAGCAAAAACCAAATACCCTGTCACTAACGGAAGAGATAAAACAGAGGTTAGTTACACTGAAAAAATCGGGTGAGGAACCCGCTGCGGAGGCTAAAGGACCATCTCCCACGATACCACGTTCGCCCAAGTAGCTTAATTAGTATGATTACCTATTGCAGAATTGCACGCGACAAGACGTATTTGTGTGTCGATACTATTTGGTTTACCTCAATTATGAGTCAACGCGCCATATCTCCATTTTTTTGCTTATACCGTGAACAATGGTAGAATGCGGATCAAATAGGATTATAAATACGCATATAACATTAAAACCTTAATAATATAGATGAGAAAGATTATGCCACTAAAAACATTATCATATGCTGAACTGCTTGATAAAAAAGGAAACACTCATAAAAGAGAACAAGCTATCCTTGACGAAGCGCTAGTTCGTTTAAGAGAGGCTAAAATAACCTTGGAACAATGGCGTAATTTAGCACGCACCAAACTCGACAAGAGTATTGCCGCTACTGAATCTTTGATACCCGCTTCTTTAGGGCATAATACTCCTAGGGTAAGAGCCTTTTTTTTGCAAAAATTAAGTGAGGTATTCATCCCTACCATACATATGCCAATACAATATTTATTTCTACATATGAATAAAGGCTTTAAACGGCAAATCGCCAGCCAATTGTTAGCTGATCAGGCGCGTGCAATGTTAGAGGCTCATAAAGATAGCGATAATATAGATTCTATAATACGAGCGCTTGGTAAGCTTGTCTTAGACTATCCGTTGGTGGGTCTTCCTATTGGCACTATCGCTGGTGCATTCTTAGATATACCTGGTATGGCTGATCCAAGAGAAATTTCTAAACTTAAACTGGAAATTAATAAACTATTATCTGAACAGCCGGTGTTTAATCTTTTTGCAACAATTGTTGGTCCGGGATCATTAAGATCCGGCGACAAAAGTGTAGAGCCTCCACCCAAAAGGACAAAACTTGACCATGAACACACAGTGCTCAATCACTAACAAGGTGGGTGCACACGCGATTTTTATTTTTTCTAGCTATTCATATTGATTTTTGCTACTCTTCGCAGGTTCAACGATGGTGGCTCTATTGGTCCCCTCGCGACGATAGGTTGTGAACCCCGTCAGGCCCGGAAGGGAGCAGCGGTAACAACTGATGCGGGCGCCGGGGTGTGGCTCTTAGAGCTGCCGCCCAACGTCTGAACCCTCTTAACGTAAACGTGAATAATATATCTTATGAGCTATGTTGCACTGGCACGTAAATGGCGACCACGTACCTTTTCCCAACTGGTCGGCCAAGAGCATATCAACAGAGCATTAATCAATTCGCTTACCCAGCAGCGGCTACATCACGCCTATTTATTCACCGGCACACGCGGGGTAGGAAAAACCAGTATAGCCCGCATACTCGCCAAAGCCTTAAATTGTGAACAAGGCATTAGCGCTGAACCCTGTTTGGCGTGCGACGCTTGTCTTGCCATTGAGCAAGGGCGGTTTATTGACTTGATTGAGATAGACGGCGCCTCAAGAACGCGCGTTGAAGATACACGTGAACTCTTAGACAATGTCCAATATGTTCCTACCAACGGACGGTTCAAAATCTATTTGATTGATGAAGTACACATGCTATCAACACATAGCTTTAATGCTTTGCTCAAAACCCTGGAAGAACCACCCCCACATGTGAAATTTTTCCTTGCTACCACTGATCCACAAAAATTACCTATCACTGTGCTATCCCGTTGCTTACAATTTAATCTTAAACATGTACAACCCAATGTTATTTGCCAACACTTAAAGCATATTTTAGATGATGAGCAGCTGGCGTACGAAATCCAAGCGCTGGAATTGCTAGCAACAGCTGCGCGGGGCAGCATGCGGGACGCCCTCAGTTTGCTTGACCAAGCAATTGCTAGCAGTGATAAACAGCTGCAAGCAACGGATGTAAAAAATATTCTCGGAGTTACGCAACAAGATTATGCTCTTCAGCTTCTCAAGGCATTGGCTGAATCTGCCCCGCAAAAACTGATAGACATTAGTCAACAAATAGCTGAAGAAGGTGGCAATTTCCGGTATGTCACTGATGAAATGCTTAGCCATCTACACCAAATTAGCATTAGTCAAAACATACCAAACAATAATCCCTTGCTTTGCCCTGCTCCCGAAATTATTGCTTTAGGCGCGCAGTTTACACCCGAAGATGTGCAGCTGTTCTATCAAATTGGCATTAAGGGGGCGGAAGACATACATCTCGCCCCAACACTCACTATCGGTTTTGAAATGATGTTATTGCGCATGTACACATTTAAACCCGCCCTTCAAGCGGTAACACCCCCGCTTTCGTTTCAAGTAAAATCCAACGAATCCACCACCCCTGAATTGGAAAACACAAAGAGCCATGAGGTTTTTCTCCAATCGCCCGCACCTTTTATTGACCTGCCCTTAGAGACTATCGCAAGCCCAGCGCCACTAGAGTCTGTTGACAATTGCCCTATAACCCATGCTACGCCTACATGCCGCGGTTCATCCGCGGCATCCATGGATCCCGCGGACAAGCCGCGGGACGTCGGGGCAGGTGTGAATTGTCAACAGACCATAGAGTCAGCTCCTATGGAGAAAAACGAAGACGAGGATTGGAGTACCATATTACCGCAACTGAAATTAAGTGGCTTAGCATTAAACGCCGCTGAAAATGCTGAGCTTGTTAGCAGGTCCCAGCATGACGTTGTACTGCGCGTTTCAAAGGGGCATCAATCGGTTTTTACTGCTGCAGTAATTAAGCGTATTGAACAAGGATTGGCTAATTATTATAAAAAAGTGCTAAAATTGACACTTAGCAGTGATGAAGTGGTGTCATCTTCACCGGCACAGCAACGAAAAAAAATACAAGCAGAAGAGCATGAAAGTGCAACGGCTGCGCTACAAAATGACCCATTTTTTCAACAGCTACAACAGGAGTTTTCAGCAGAATTAGTGAGTAATTCTATTGCATCACTAAAAGATGACTTATAATACTAAACCGAAACGACAAAAGAGGCTCTAATGGACATTAATCAAAATCTTGGCAACTTGATGAAAGAAGCTCAAAAAATGCAACAACGCATGAAAGAGGCACAACAACAATTAAGCCAATTAATTGTTGGTGGTGAATCTGGCGGCGGCATGGTAAAAATTGAGATGAACGGGCGCCATGATGTACTCAAGGTCAAAATAAACCCTTCACTTATGGAAGAAGATGTAGAAATGTTAGAAGATCTTATCGCTGCTGCTGTTAATGACGCAGTGCGAAAAGTTGAAAAAGCATCTAAAGAAAAAATCAGTCAGCTTACTGCTGGTTTGAATATACCGACTGACTTCATGAAAGAAGGCGACAAAGAATAGTATGGATGCATTATCTCATCTGGTAGACGCTTTACGCTGCCTACCAGGAGTAGGTCCAAAATCCGCACAACGCATGGTGTTTCATTTATTGCAACACCAGCGTCAGCGCGGTTTGCATTTGGCTGCCTGTTTAGAAAAAGCGATGCTCAATATCCATCATTGCCAGCGCTGTAACAACTATACTACAGAAGCATTATGCGCGCTTTGCCAAAATAGCAAACGAGATACCACAACGCTTTGTGTTGTCGAAAATCCTGCAGATGTTGCAGCAATTGAACAAAGCAATGCCTACAATGGTTGCTACTATGTGTTAATGGGTAAAATTTCCCCATTAGACGGTATTGGGCCTGACGATATTGGCCTACCTCAACTCCAACAATTAATTATTCGTGAAAATATAGCGGAAGTGATCCTGGCTCTCAGCCCTACTATTGAAGGGCAAACCACTATCCATTTCATCCGTGAGCTTTTACGGCCACATTCTGTCCCTATTAGCCAGCTAGCACATGGCATACCTACTGGGGGCGAATTAGAATTTTTAGATAGCTACACTATTGGTAGCGCGTTACGCAACCGGGCCGCATTACATGCCGAAGTGTAACTACCAACAGAAGTCGCCGACATCTTACCCCCACGATTATTCGCGGGGGTTGCCCGTGAGATCCAGGCCTAAATTTAAAATTTCAGCTAAATTACCTCGGTTGTTGGGTTTTATATTTTGCTTCTTCTTGTTAACAAACACGGCTTTTGCGTCATTTCATAAAAATATATGGCCAAAATGGACGGCACACAATCCTCTATCACAAGAAGTCATTTCGCATAAAGAATGGGATGATTTTTTAGGGCGTTGCGTTATCACTAATAAAGAAGACATCAACCTTATTGACTATCCTCATCTTAAAAAAGCTGATTTAGATGCGTTAAAGCAATATATTGCTCGCATGTCGCGTGTTAATATCCATAATTACAATCGCGATGAGCAATTAGCTTTTTGGCTCAACCTCTACAACGCGTTGACCATTAAAATCGTAGCCGAATATTATCCTATTGAAAGTATTGATGATGTTAATATTTCCCCTGGGTTATTTAGCATAGGCCCTTGGGGTGCAAATCTTGTAACCATATCAGGCACACCATTATCACTTGATGATATTCAAAACCGTATTATTCGCCCTATCTGGAATGACCCGCGGACGCATTATGCTATCAATGACGCTACAATAGGGGCAGCAAATCTCAGTAAGGAGGCTTTCCAAGGCGCCACCATTGAACAGCAACTAAATCAGGTGGCTCATGGATACATTAATTCATTACGCGGGGTCCAGGTAATTGAAGGCAAATTAATCGTGTCAAAAGTTTACGATTGGTATATTGATGATTTTGGTGGTAATGAATCCGCTTTGATTAAACACCTTTCGGTCTATGCCCGAGAGCCTTTACGTAATCAACTGCAGCTCATAAGCTCCGTAAATAGCTATATGTATAATTGGCACATAAATAGTACGGTCGCCGTAGCATAGGCTCTTGTGTTTAGGAGATATTACTGAATAATCTTGTAAAAAAACCATCATACTGGTTCACATACTTCGCCTTGTATAATCTCGTATTCCTGAGTTTTCAATTTGCTTTTATTCTATCAAAGAGCGGCAGCTTTATTAATGCAATCCCATTGCCAGCACCTGTTTATTTTTGGTTATTTATCACTCTCTTCATTCACTTAATTCTGTATTTTATATTATCTGTTATACAAACATCCTTTATATGGGGGCTTACGCAATGGCGTTTTGGCTTCAAAGCCCTAGAACGTTGGCATCTTTCTATATGGTCTCTTTCTATTTGCGCATTAATCACCAGCAATGCCTACTTTTTCCCACTAAGTTTCTTCAGTCGCCTATTTTTACCCGAACTGCCAAATACATTTTTGATGGTGTTAATGCTATCTGCTCTTTTTATTTTAGGAGCACTGTTCCTAAACATGTTTTTTTTTGCCAGCAAACAATATCCCAAAGCGATAAGCAGCGCTTTATTATTATACGTAGGCTTATTCGTTTACAAAGGTATTAAGCCTTTTAACCAATACCCAACTCAAACCAATCCAGTCACTCCCAATGTCATTCTGATCGGTGTTGATTCATTGAGCCCAACCCGTATCACCTCCAAAAACACTCCCACATTGACTCGTTTTATCAAAGATAGCGTGCTATTTAAAGAAGCGATTAGTCCACTTGCTCACACTTATCCAGCATGGTCCAGCATCCTCACAGGGCTCTATCCAGAGCACCATCACGCTCGCTATAATTTAATGCCCCCTGATATGGTAAAAAGTGCGCATAGTATTGCTTGGAGTTTACAACGATTGGGTTATCAAACGATTTTCGCAACGGATGATCGTCAATTTAATAATATGGGAAGGGAGTTTGGCTTTCAAAAAATTATAGGTCCTAAGACAGGCGCTAATGATATTTTGCTAGGCACTTTTAACGATTTTCCTCTCAGCAATCTTTTAGTGAACCTGCCCATCAGTCGTTGGTTATTTCCTTACAACTACACTAATCGAGCTAGTCATTTTACCTATTACCCACAATCTTTCGATAAAATTTTGCAAGACTCCTTAGCCGCCAGTAGTACAAAACCTCCTTTTTTTATTGCCGTACATTTTACATTACCGCATTGGCCATATGCATGGGCTACGTCTTCTCCTGCTCAAGTTACCGATGAATATAGTGTTGAAAAGCGAGGACAGCTTTATCTAGCTGCTTTAAATCAAACCGATCAGCAGGTAGATAAATTGCTGCAAACGCTACAAAAATATGGTTACTTAGAGAATAGCTTAGTTATTTTATTAAGCGATCACGGAGAAGCATTATATGTGCCTGGGTCACGTCAAACTAATCTTCGGACTTACCAGGGCTCAGGCTCCAGTGTGTTCGCCAACTATATCCACCGCAAAACATCAACTGCCCTAGAAATGAGTGTTGGGCACGGTTCTGATTTATTGAGCCCTGATCAATATCACTGTCTATTAGCATTCAAAATATACCAAAACAACCACTTAATAACCGTGCCGAAAATAATTAATACACGAGTAGCATTGATTGATCTTGCACCTACAATTTATGCTTTTTTAGGTATAGGTAAACAGCATGCTGACGGTTTTCCATTATTGGAGGCTATCCAACATAATGAGCAGCTTCCTGAGCGTGCTTTTATCATGGAAAGTGGCATGCTTCCCAATCAATTTTTAACTCGCGAAAAAACTCGGTCACTAGGAAAAAAGTTCTTCACCATTGACCCTTACAATGGCCAATTACATTTGCGTAAAGACGAGATTGCAACATTAGATGCGCAGAAACTATATGGCATTATTGAAGGAAACTGGGTATTGGCCTTATACCCAGACGATGAAGGGTATATACCTATCACCCTAAATTTAAATGATGGCAAATGGACTGATGCATTAAATACTGATTTTGCCAAGCAATCACCCGCAATAAAGATGCTCAATCAGCTTCAAGATTTTTACCACAAAAAAATGACTCTTGCTGAGCCTCAATCGCATTGAATAATTGCTCTATTCTTCCATTTGTTACTTGAGTGTTATCCCTTTTGTGCCATGTGATTATATGCTTCGCTGCATTGGGTGGTGAGGAGTTCACTGCAGATTGAAACATAGCATCGAGCCACATAAGAGGAGGCTTCTCTCTTACTTCTTCGCGTTTATGGAGTTTCGAAAGAAGTTCCAAAATTCGTTTAAGACGAACCTCTAATTGCCTTACTTCATATTTTAATACTGCTTTAGAACGACAATCCCCATTAACTAGCAGGGGAATGATTGGACATGTTTCTGGCATCACTTCCCCACAATATCCAGCCACTTTATCTAAGCATAGCATTGTTACAGCAGGTAGGTTGGGTCATTTGACCCAAAAATAGATTTCCCTTGTTGCAACATAATGAGTCGTTGGGTCATTGACCTAACCTACGCTAGTGTTACAGGATTAGTTTTTTCGCTTTTTCCCAACCCTATTCATAGCTACACTTTTAATCGTATTATCACCCACTTTTAATACTTCAATCTGGTAATTTTCAATCCTTAGACAGCAATCAGCAGGAGGGATATAACCTAAATATTCGATGATCAAGCCGCTTAATGTGCGGGGGCCTATTGATGGGAGTTGCCAATTTAGGAGGCGATTTAAATTACGTAGAGTAATGCTAGCATCTACAATAACTGAGCCATCATCTTGAGGGGTAATATCTTTGCTTAATGCAGCAATATCCGTTGTAAATTCCCCAACTACTTCTTCAAGAATATCCTCCATAGTTACCAAACCTTGTAAATCACCATACTCATCTACTACGAAGCAGCTTCGCCGCTTCATTTTCTGAAAATTCAAAATTTGTACATTTAAAGAAGTCCCTTCAGGAATATAATAGGGCGCTTCCGCAATCTTTAATAAGCCCTCCATATCAAGCCGCTCTTCTAGCGCCAAATTTAGCACATTACGTAGATGAATCATCCCTACCAAATTATCAATTGTGTTACGGTAAAGGGGTAATCGAGTATGCTGAGCCATTTCCAATTGCACTAACAACTCATGCCATGGTTGCTCTAAATCAATACCAACGATATCTGCCTTTGGCACCAAAATGTCCTCCACTCTGGCCTGCTCCAAATCCAGTAAACTAATTAACATACTTTTATGTTCTATTGGCAGCAGGCTACCAGCTTCATGGACAACGGAACGCAACTCCTCTCCTGATAGGGCGTCTCTTCTTTGAGCCGAGTCAAATGAGACCCCCAACAAACTCAAAAGCCCATTAGCTGTATAACTGATTAAATAGACTAGTGGCGCGAAAAGCGCTTGCAAAATCATTAAGGGCAAAGAGCAGGCAAAAGCGACTTGTTGTGGATGTATAGCAGCAAGTGTTTTGGGGGTCATTTCTGAAAAAACCAGCACAATGAGCGTTAAAAGGACTGTCGCTACAGCCACGCCTGCATCACCATACAAGCGTTGCCCAATTAGCGTTGCAACAGTTGATGCAACAATATTTGCTAGTGTATTACCAATTAAAACCACGCTGAGGAGTCTATCAGGATGCGCAAGTAATTGATTAACTCTTACGGCTTGTTTATTATTTTTTTTAACCAAATGACGCAACCGGTACCGATTGAGTGACATCAGCCCAATTTCTGCGCCAGAAAAAAAACCAGAAAATACAATGAGTACCAATAAGATACATAACAGAGTAGAAAGTGAAAGTTGCACTGATCATCCTTAAGGCACAAGCTAGAAAATTTATGATAGCAAAAAGTAGAAATTTCTGCCCCCTACTCTTGGTAATCTTACCCTTGTTCTGAGTGATAAATGAACTGTACTACCTATGCGCACATTTCTATTTTTCTCAAACCGGACATTATCAAATTGCCGTAACACAACAAGCGCCTCAAACTTGACAAATTTTTGTTAAAAATATAGCTTTTGGTGTTTTGGTTTTAGTGGAATACTCAAATGACCGCTTTTTTCACTATTTTTAATTTCAAATTTTGGCTTTTAGTAAGCTATATTTCTTCCATTACATACACTCATTTTCGCGGAGATGTTCGCTTAAAAACTTTGCGCCAGCTAACCGATCACTCAAGTTTTCTAGCTCCAGTGAATGCCCTCATGTATCTTTTTTCTGCTGTACCAAAAACACCTTATCTTAATGTGGCTGATTTCCCTGAGTTAAAAATATTACGTGATAACTGGGAAACTATTCGTGATGAAGCAGAGCATTTATACAATGAGGGCTATATTACTGCCTCTGAAAAATATGATGATATTGGCTTTAACTCATTTTTTCGACGTGGGTGGAAACGCTTTTACTTGAAATGGTATGACAAACCATTGAATTCTGCTCAAACCCTTTGTCCAAAAACCTTAGCTCTGATCCAAAATATTCCTAGCGTCAATGCGGCCATGTTTGCACTATTACCTAAAAATAGTTTTTTATTTGAACACCGTGATCCTTATGCAGGTTCTCTACGTTATCACTTAGGCCTTATCACACCTAACTCCAAAGATTGCTGCATCTATGTGGATGGTCAGCCCTACTTCTGGAAGAATGGGGAGGATGTTTTATTTGACGAAACCTACGTGCATCGTGCAGAAAATACAACAACGCAAGATCGAATCATTCTTTTTTGTGATATCCGACGCCCATTAACCAATGCTTTGGCTAATAAATTTAATCAATTCTTTAGCCGTACTGTTATGAAAGCCGCTTCAAGTAAAAATCTACCAGAGGAACAGGTAGGAACCATTAATAAATTATTTAAATACCTTTATCAGATTCGCTTGGTCGGAAAATGGCTAAAAAATTATAATAGAAAGCTGTATTACTTTATAAAATATGCTTTGTATATCGGGCTTTTGTATGCGTTGTTCTTCCGCTAATGCTAGAATCACCGTTTTATTGAGGGACATATCATGTTTGAGAATTTAACCGAACGGTTAACCCGCACCTTTAAAAATTTAAGTGGCCAAGGGCACTTAACCGAAGAAAATATGCAACAAGCCTTGCGCGAAGTTCGCTTGTCATTACTCGAAGCTGATGTCGCCCTGCCTGTGGTTAAAGAATTTATCGAGCATGTGAAGCAAAAAGCACTCGGTCAAGAAGTAATGACCAGCTTAAAGCCCGACCAGGCACTTGTTAAAATCGTTCATGATGAATTAATCCACGTTATGGGTGATACCCGCACCGAATTAGACTTCAAAACCCAACCACCCGCCGTCTTTTTAATGGCAGGTCTCCAAGGCTCAGGTAAAACCACAAGCGCTGCCAAGTTAGCGCGTTATTTAAAAGACACCGAAAAAAAGAAGGTAATGCTGGTGAGCGTGGACGTTTACCGCCCTGCAGCGATCCAACAATTAAAATTATTAGCCAATGAACTTGATGTGGCCTTTTTCTCTGCAGAACCGACAGAAAAACCCCTGGATATTGCTAACAAAGCATTGGATAGCGCCAAAAAGCAATTCATGGACGTTCTCATTATCGATACAGCCGGGCGTTTGCATATCGACGTAGATATGATGTCTGAGATCAAGGCATTGCATCAAGCAATCAAACCAGTTGAAACCTTGTTTGTCGTCGATAGCATGACTGGACAAGATGCTGCCAATACAGCCAAAGCTTTCCATGAAGCACTTCCACTTACTGGGGTTATTTTAACCAAAACAGACGGCGATGCTCGCGGTGGCGCAGCTTTATCAGTTAGGCATATTACTGGTCAACCCATTAAATTTATGGGTAGCGGTGAGAAAATCGATGCGCTTGAACCTTTTCATCCAGAACGCGTCGCCTCCCGTATTTTAGGGATGGGGGATATTCTTACCCTGATTGAAGACGTTGAGCGTAAAACCGATAAAATAGCTAGTGAAAAGCTAGCCAAAAAGCTCAAAAAAGGCAAAGGTTTTGATTTAGACGATTTCAAACAGCAGTTGCTGCAAATGAACAACATGGGCGGCATCAGTGGGATGATGAGTAAATTGCCGGGCTTAAGCCAATTACCGCAGCAAGCTATGGGACAGGTCAACGATAAGGCTTTAGCGCAAACTATCGCTATTATTAATTCCATGACTATGAAAGAAAGACGTATCCCGAAAATTATCATAGGCTCGCGTAAAAGGCGTATTGCAATGGGGTCAGGCACCGAAATTCAAGATGTTAATCGTCTCCTCAAACAATATAACCAAATGCAAAAAATGATGAAAAAATTCACCAAACCAGGCGCCATGAAACAAATGATGCGCGGGATGGGAGGCATGGCAGGACTAAAAGGGATGTTACCAGATGATTTTAAATAATTAGCTCTTCCATTACCGAGTTAATTTTCGTACAATACACGGCATTTTTACAAAAGTAGAGGCACAAATAATGGTCGTTATACGTTTATCACGAGCTGGCGCCAAAAAGCGTCCTTTTTACCACATTGTTGTAACTGACAGCCGCAAACGTCGCGATGGCGGTTACATTGAGAACATCGGCTATTATAATCCGATTGCGCGTGGACAAGAGATCGGCCTGCACTTAGAAGCAGACAAGTTGGCTCACTGGCAAAGCGTTGGTGCACAATTGTCTGATCGAGTACAGCAATTAACCAAAAAATTTAAGAAAGAAGCTGCTGCTGCATAACGTGGATACGAATAGCGATTGGGTTGTGGTTGGCCGCTTTGGCCGGCCTCACGGAATAAAAGGTTTTATTACGGTTGTATCTTTCACCGAACCACGCGACAACATTTTACGTTACACAAATTGGCATGCTCATATTAACCAGCAGTGGCAACCTTTAAAGTTGCTGCACCTTGAGATGAACAATAAGTTCATTTTAGCGCATGTTGAAGGCTACCTAGAGCGGGATGAGGCAGCACGCTTAACGAATGTTGATATCGCTATTAAACGCGAACAACTTCCAGAGCTGCATCAAGGCGAATATTATTGGCACCAGCTAGTAGGTATGCAGGTTGTGACTCCCAAAGGAGTTGTGCTGGGTACGGTAACGGACATTATGCCAACCGGATCGAACGATGTATTGGTTGTGGTAGGGGAGAAACGGCACTTGATTCCTTACTTACCTGGCCAATACGTTATTGAGATTAACGATAGTCAACGTGTAATAACGGTTGACTGGGATGTGGACTTCTAACGAATGTTACATCTTGGCGTAATCAGTTTAATACCAGAGATATTCGCAAGCCTGCAATATGGTGTTACAGGGCGCGCGATAGAGCAAGGTTTAGCTAAAGTTGATTACTGGAATCCACGCGAGTGGGCCAGTAGGCCTTATAGGCAGGTGGATGACAAGCCTTTTGGCGGCGGGCCAGGAATGGTCATGATGTATGAACCTTTGGATGCAGCGATTGTACATGCTCGCACCCAGATGCCTGCCGCCTCTAAGACCATTTACTTGAGCCCACAAGGTAGAGTAATTGAGCAAGCTGATTTAAATAAAATCGCGAAGCTTGAACAGCCCCTGCTGTTTTTAGCAGGGCGGTATGAAGGAATTGACGAGCGGGTTATTACTCATCATGTAGATGAGGAATGGTCGCTAGGGGATTTTGTCTTAAGTGGCGGAGAGTTAGCAGCAATGGTGTTCATTGATGCGCTAGTACGCTTGCTGCCTGGCAGCCTTGGACATCAGGCCTCCGCCCAACAAGATTCGTTCATGAATGGGCTGCTAGATTGCCCACACTACACACGTCCAGCCGTAATTAACGGTGACAGCGTACCGGAAGTGTTGTTAGGTGGAAATCACCGTGATATTGAGCGGTGGAGGAGAAAGCAATCTTTAGGAAAAACGTGGCTGAAACGACCGGATTTATTAGGAAAATTACAGTTAAGTGATTCAGACATGCAATTGCTTGTCGAGTTTAAACGAGAACATGCGGGTCCCGATGAGGGTCCGATTTTAGGAGCGACCAATGACTAACATCATCGATCAAATTAATGCCGAGCAAATGCTAGGCAAAGAAATCCCTGAATTTAATCCCGGTGATACGGTATTGGTTCAAGTTAAAGTAAAAGAAGGCGCTCGTGAGCGTTTGCAAGCATTTGAAGGCATTGTTATCGCTAAACGTAACCGTGGCGTGAACTCTGCGTTTACTGTACGTAAAATATCTCACAACGTCGGTGTTGAGCGTGTTTTCCAAACCTACAGCCCTGTTGTTGATAGCATTACAGTTAAACGTCGTGGTGATGTACGTCGTGCAAAACTATACTATCTTCGCAACTTAGCTGGCCGTGCAGCACGTATCAAAGAAAAATTGGCTGGTAAAAAAGGCGACTAATTGAATCCAGTAAAACTTATTGTATCCACCTTTACGACGCCAGCTGGCTGGCTAGAGGTGGAGTACGATGAGCATTATATTTACCGAGCTGCTTTTACTGGGGCCCTTTCCACATCAAATCCTGCAGAAACACAAGTGCACTTAGGCGCTCTCATTGCTGAACAGCTAGATGCCTACTTACATAATCCCCATCATCGCTTTCAACTCCCACTTAAGCCTCTTGGCAGTCCTTATCAACAAAAAGTATGGAATGCATTACTGGTTATACCTGTAGGACGGACTGTAACTTATGGTGAGCTTGCTACCAAATTACAAAGCAGCCCTCGCGCAATAGGCCAAGCCTGTAAAAAAAATCCTCTTACGTTATTTATCCCTTGTCATCGGGTAGTGGGTAAAAACGATCAGGGTGGTTATATGGGTTGTGTAGATGCTTTGCCTTATAAGCTTGCTCTTTTGCAGCATGAGTCATAATGTGGCACTTCGTGCGCTTGTTGGGCCAATGGCCCAACCTACATCTAATTTGCTCCGTGTTAATGACAGAGCTTTGATTCCTGGCACGATCTCAACGCTGCGTGCAAACACCCCCTAAAGAACCTTCCTTACCTGCCGATATATGCTCTATAACAATAAAAAATGGAGCTTTTGCTCATGAAAAGAATCAGCCTAATTACCCTCTTTCTTATATTCTCCGTTAGCCCAGTATTAGCTAATCCTAATTGCGATTTAACCGACTTTCGCTGGGAGTGTGATATGCCATTCCATGTGAAGCCCTCACCTCAAGCATCTGCTCTTGTTTACTGTGGAAATATATTTGGCTACGTTACTCAAGAAGAATACGACGTACTCATGCGCTATCAACGCGCGGATGTGAATATGATTTTAACCGTAAATGGCGAGTACGTTGACAGCCCCTGCCTTCCAAATAGACGTTAGTCCAAAACAAATTTTTTACTTGACAGATCTTAAACGAAGGGTGGCGCGCAAGGGCGAGCACGACGGGATACCTGCAGCGACAGGCCCCTGAGGCGTCCGGGCCAGCTTTCAGGCTTCGTTTAAAAAGGAGCTTTGGGGGTAATAACTATATGCTATCATAACGCTTTCCCCTGCAAGACCCTTAAAGACACCTGATGATAACTGATCATATAGAAATTGATGGCATTCCCATCAAAATCATACGCAAACCTATAAAAAACATGCATCTTCGTATTTACCCACCTGATGGGCGGATACAAATTAGTGCCCCTTTAAGATTGCCAATAAAACACATATACCAGCAAGTTGAAGCAAAACGTGAATGGCTTCATACACAACGAGCACGACTACAAGCGCTACCATCACAATCCGAACCTACCCTGCAAACCGGCGAGCGCCATTATTTTTTGGGTCAAGCCTATACACTTACGCTGCTGGAAGCACCTTCTCCTCAGATACTCTTAAAAGATAATGCGCTATTACTCAGCGCAAAACCAAATGCAACACTGTTAGAAAAACAAGTATTACTTAAAAAATGGTATCAAACCCAAATGCAATCACTCGTTCCTGAGTTAATCAAAAAATGGCAACCCATCATAGGAGTAAACGTTGCTGAATGGGGAACAAAAATAATGAAAACGCGCTGGGGGTCTTGTAACATACGCACACATCGCATTTGGTTAAATTTAACCCTGATGAAAAAGCCACTGATATGCCTTGAATACGTTTTGGTGCATGAAATGGTGCACCTTCTTGAAGCAAGCCACAATGCACGCTTTTATCAGCTCATGGATAAATTTATGCCAGAATGGCGTTGCCATCAAAAATCACTTACGAGTAATTAAAAAAACCTATGCTAATAGAAGACAACATATATCAACACGGGTTTCATGTCATTGATGACTTCCTCGATCAAACACATTACTTCGAGCTATGCTCTTTAATTCAACGCTTACATGACGAGGGCAACTTTACGCCCGCTAAAATCGGCCACCAACACAATAAAACCCTGGCTGCAAACATTCGAAATGATCAAATACATTGGTTAGATCACGAAACAGAAAGCCCTGCAATCAATGCTTATTTCACAGAGCTTGAAAAAATCAGCGCCACCTTAAACCAAACCCTATTCCTAGGCCTAGTCGATTACGAAGCACACTTCGCTATTTATCAACCCAATAATTTTTACAAAAAACATGTTGATCAATTCAATACTACACAAGAAAGGCGTATTTCTTGTGTTTATTATCTCAACCCTGCCTGGCAACAAGCATTTGGTGGAGAGCTCCAATTGTACGATCAAACCGACCAACCCCTCACTAGGATTACACCGCAGGGAAACCGATTTATTTGTTTCAACAGCGACATACCACATGAGGTGTGCACAGCATTTAAAACGAGATATAGTATTGCTGCTTGGTTAAAAATCCGTCCCATGGAGTTTCACATACGTTGATACGGATATGTCGTACATCTTAGATACTCAGGAAGAACATAATGAAAAATACAAAAAGGAATGCACTTACCACAATTACTATTTTAATTTCTGTCACCTTAAACGCGCAGGCCAACACACGCGATGGTTTTTATGTAGGCGCTGGAATCGGTATGTCCGCAGATGAATACGAGCTAACCACTACCAACCTAACCAGTGGATTATCAATTAAAAATAATGCCGATGATACCAACGCAATTGGGGATATCTTTGCTGGATTCGGCTACACCACAGCTAGCTCTTTTTTCTGGGGTGGCGAAATTGGCACTTATTTTCCAAGCCGCTCTATAACGGTTAAAAACCGCCCAGATTTAACCTTTCCTAACACGGGCGTTAACGATACACTCAAGATTCAAGACTACCTCACGCTTGACCTACTACCGGGTTATGCAATTAGTCAAAACGTGCTTGTATATGGCCGCGCAGGCATAACATACAGCTCACTGAGCCTAAGCCAAGCTGCTAGCGGCGTGATACCGAGTTTTAATTACAGTGAAAATAAATGGGGTGGGCGCTTTGGAGTTGGGGTAAATTTTTCGTTCAACAATAACTTTGGTGTGGGTCTTGACTATTTTTATACTACATATCAAAACATGAACACTACTGCTCCAGTGAATACGCGTTTTACAACTAATGCATCAAGTAATTATTTAGGGATATCTATTTTATATACTATTTAAATCCGAAGGTGGCTATGAATGCTTTAGAAATTCATCAATTACGCAAAACCTATGGCAATGGTGTAGAAGCGTTAAAAGACATTGATCTAACAGTCAAAACAGGCGATTTTTTCGCTTTGCTTGGCGCTAATGGTGCAGGTAAATCTACGACCATTGGCTTGATTACCACTCTTTTAACTAAAACATCGGGTAGCATTCGCATCAATGGCTATGACTTAGATAAAAATCCCGCAATAGCTAAATCTTATCTAGGCCTAGTTCCTCAAGAAATTAATCTTAGTATCTTTGAAACATGTGAACAAATTCTCCTTAGCCAAGCCGGCTATTATGGGATTTCACGAAAGAAAGCAGCTCCAGTAGCAATGTCATTGTTGCAACAGCTAGGACTATGGGAAAAACGGCACACGATTGCGCGCCACTTGTCAGGGGGAATGAAACGCCGGCTGATGATTGCTCGCGCACTCGTTCACCAGCCCAAAGTATTGATTCTTGACGAACCTACCGCAGGTGTAGATATCGAAATTCGGCGGAGCATGTGGGATTTTCTAACCCATGCAAACAAACAAGGCACCACTATTATTCTGACCACACACTACTTGGAGGAAGCAGAACAGCTTTGTAAAAACATCGCTATCATTGATAAAGGCCATATTATTGAAAATACTTCGATGAAAAAATTGTTACAAAACCTACATCATCAAACCTTTGTCTTTAATACAGTGGAGCCCATTGACACATTACCTGAGTTAGGACCACTTGCTGCGATAAAATTAGATACGAATACGTTTGAATTACGCATTGATAACCAACAAAATCTCAATGAAATATTTACTGTTTTTAACCAACACGGTCTTCATATACATAGCATGCGCAACAAGACCAATCGTTTAGAGGAGCTTTTTATGGATCTTATTCATCATGATGATTAACCAACAGATTATCGCTCTTTACACACTCATTCGGCGTGAGCTAGTCAGGATGTTTCGTATTTCCAGCCAGGTATTTTTACCCCCAGTGATTACTACCATATTATATTTTCTCATTTTTGGCACAGTAATTGGTGGTCGCATCGGCCCTATACTTGGATCCAGTTATGCTAGTTTTATCGCGCCGGGACTAGTGATGATGGCTGTGATTACTAATGCATACTCCAATGTTTCTACTTCATTATTTAGCGCGCGCTTTCAAAAAAATATTGAGGAAATGCTGGTTAGCCCCATGCATAACAGCTTATTGCTTTTAGGCTATACGTTAAGCGGCGTGTTACGTGGAGTAATAGTCGCTATTCTTGTTTATATCGTCGCCTGTTTCTTTTTGGACGTTGATTTCCATCATATTCCAATGACGCTACTCATTATTGTATTGGTTGCTGCATTATTTTCACTGGCTGGGTTTACGAATGGTATGTTAGCACGCACATTTGACGATGTTGCCATTGTGCCAACTTTTATATTGGCACCTTTGACCTACCTAGGAGGCGTTTTTTACGCAACTAGCATGCTGCCACCCTTTTGGCAAAAGGTGTCTTATTTCAACCCCATTTTTTACATGGTAAATGCCCTACGGCAAGCGATGATTGGCCACCAGGAAATCAATATGACACTTGCTATAGGTATTATCTGCGTGATTTTGATACTATTGGCCCTTCTCAACATGATTTTACTGAAAAAGGGAGTGGGTTTACGTGATTAAATCCCTTATCGAGAAATACTGTACCTGGCTAGCAGCTGACACTGAGCCTTCTCACAAACAAGAAGCAACTACGTTACTACGACAACTAAAAAGGTGAAATCCATACAAGAATTAGAGGGTATTCTTTCAAACGTATCCAAAAATTATTCCCCTGCTTTTTTTACAAATTCTCCAGTTGCTACATCCGATATTTTTATTATGAAACTGGATTCCCCGGACAAGCCGCGGAACGTAGGCTGGAGGGTTTTATCCTTAAGGTAGTGCCATTAGGCCGCACGGCCCAGCCTGGGTATATTTTATTTTTTTCTTATTCGAAACTCTGGGTAAGTAGGTGTTCCCTCACCGTTGAAGCGTATGAATATCATCGCTAGCCTCTACTGTACTAAGATTTTGCTCTAATTCAGTTAATACAGTATGTGCTGCTTCAGCGGCTTCTGCGACGTTACTTTCAGTGGGTTGAGCAAAAATACGCGCAGAGTATGTTGTGCCAGTAACCTTCTTAATAAGTTGGTGAATTGGCTCTACTAGCCCACGCACAAAATTAACAAACGAGCTGACAATACCACTCGAGTGACGCGATAGAGTACTTAAATTTTCTTTTGAGCACTGTTGTTCTATTGTTTTTAATGATTGAACCACAAAAGCGCTGCTATCAGTTTTTAAGTGTAAATAATCGCTTAAATTTGCGTGCAAACCGTCACGCATACCCTTAAGAATTGGCACCCTGGGATCACGCTGATCAGCCGTTTCAAGAGTGCCTATTTCCGCACTTATTGTATCTAACATCTGAGCAATGGCTCGCCGCTCTGGGGAGGCCTCTCTAGCCTGAATTTTATATAAAAGCATCTTAGCGGTCGCTTCTTGCCGTTTAACTTGCTCCATAACCACTATAAGATCATCGCAGTATTGCCTATCTGCAATATAATTCTCTGGATCCTTTTTTAGACGATTCAATTCTAGCGCTATTGACTCATCGATCGTAAATTGCTCTACTTTAGAGAGACTTGCTTGTTTAACTTCCTTTAAAAGCTCAAGACGCCTTTGTAAATCATCTACTCTATTTGCAAAACACTCCGTATTCGTTGCTACCAATGACTTCAACACTGGGGCCATAATTGCGTGTAGAGTCCTCGTCAACGCGCCCTCTTTCCTGGAGGTATTTTCCACGCTATCTTTGCTTGACTCGAGCGCTTTAATTTCATTGGTTAGAAATTTTTTTATTGCTACCTCTGAATCCGTTATTTGAGGGCCAAATTGGTGTGTATATATGCTAACCTGCTGCATTTTTTTAATTTTAAGAAGAAACGCCTCGCCTAAACGCTTCAAATTACTATGCGCTTCTTGAGCAGCATCTTTTCTTTCCTTCTCTATCTGCTCAACGACTTGGCTAATAGAAGTTAAGTTTTCAACAAGTCTCCCTTTTATTAACTCCAGCTCAGCTTTAGTTTTTTGAGCGCTGGCAATATTTGCCCTAAGACGGTCTCCTTCCAAAGGTAGCTCACGAAAAGCATTAGGATCCGTAAGTTTAGCAACATCACTAGCCCTTGCTTCTAAAACAGGGATCATTTCACCGAATGTTTCATTATGATGAATCTGTAGCTGCCATAAAGGGTTAAACTCAGGCTCAGCACCAAATTGCGGGGTAGCCCTATGAGTATGCCTAATAAATGCTGTAGTTAATTTGATCTCTTCTTCCAATACGGATAATTGTTGCTTTAACCCAGCTAGGTCTGCAGCAGGCTCAGCAACACCTTGAGCGGCCAGCCTGGCTAGTTTAGGTTTATCATCCTTTTGTTTGAGCTCTAGAAGTCTCTGCGTAACTAAATCACTTGCAGCACGCATCTCAGCTACAGACGCTGTTAATACCAACAAATCCCGCTCATCATTCTTGATTAATGTTTCTGTCATTCTATACGGGCTCATCTCACGATGCATTTTAAGTGCATCCCTTGAGAGTTTCTCTAATTTCGTAATCTCTTTTTGAGTTAGGCTTTCTGGATTAATTTTTAAAGTAGGCACAAAAAAGCTCAGTAATTTTGCGGCTTTTGTCTTATCTTCTGAAGTTAACTCTTGCTTTTTGGACAATACATCAAAGTTAAAGCGAATTAATTTATACTCATTTAAAAGAGTTTCTCTTGCGGTTAGCAACCCATCCGCTTTAGATCTCCTCTCACCAATTATTTTTAATTGTTGCTGCACAAGCTTGTCTTTGGAACCATCTGCACCAAGTGTAATAGAAGAAGTCTGTTTCACTAAATCCACGAACACCTTTGTTTGTACTTTTATTGCGTGGGTAAGCTCTTTTTGCTTTTTAGCTAAAGCGACAGCGGGGTCGACACTAACTGCTATCTCAACCTCTCGTGCCTTTTTCTTACTCTTGCTCTGAGGTGCGTCAACAATTGTATCTTCAGTATTACTTGTAGGCTTTCTTTCAAATAGTTTTTTCATATTTGTACCTGTGCAATTAAAACCTTTATGATTAATATTAGAACAGTTTTATTAAGTGAATATTAATACTTGAGGATAGGTAAGGATCGGAGAGATGAAGCCCATATAGGGCGGGACAAAATGAGTGAGTAGAGGTGTTGAATCCCGCATTTCGATGCGCTTCATACGGGCTACATGATTGATTATTCAGTATTTATGTGGAACGAATATAAGCGCCTATCTAATAGACAGCGCGCTTAATTCAGAAAAGGGATAGACAGATATCTTGCTTACAGTCGACGTTTGCTACGTGGTTGCCTCCGGAGTGCTTTTGGCTTCTTAGTCTGGCTAAGCTTGCTCACCACACCCTCAATCTGGCCTCCTAAATCTTCAATGTTGGCTGAACAATGAACACTGTCTACAATTTAAATACTAGATTAGTTTTGTCCGCCCCGCCACCCGAAAATGTACATATATTTGAAAAGAATTCGTTAATTTTATTCTAACCACATGTCAAACGAAGGGTGGCGCGGAAGGGAGGGCTCCTGTCGCGCGCAGCATGCGAGCACGAAGGGATAACTGCAGTGACAGGACCCTGAGGCATCAGGGCCAGATTTAAGGCATCATTTAAAAAGGAGTTAGGCTTTTTCATCAAACATAATGTAGCGCTTCGCGCAGTTGTTGGGCCATGGCCCAACCTACTTTTAATATCTCACTAATTCATCTTCGAATCCGAAAAATCTTAGATCCTTTAGACGCTGTGGAAATAAAATCCCATCTAGATGATCATACTCATGCTGTACGACCCTTGCGTGAAACCCTTCCGCTATGCGAGTAATCAAATTACCTTCTGGGTCATATCCGCTGTATTCAATTTTATTATACCTCTCCACCAACCCTCTTAGCCCTGGAACGCTTAGACACCCCTCCCAGGCCTCAACCATTTCATTAGAAAGAACCCTAAAAGTTGGATTGATAAGTACAGTATGCGGTACTGACCCTTCCTTGGGATAACGTTTGCTTTTTTCAAACCCAAACATGATAACTCGTTTATTACAACCGATTTGGGGCGCAGCAATACCCACCCCGCCTTCTTCCTCCATGGTGTCCTTCATATCATTAATCAGTGTTAAAATCTTGGGCAGGGATTTATCCAAATCTACAACAGCCTCCGATGGCGTAGCCAATTGCCGATTACCCATTTTTACTACGGGCTTAATTGCCATAAACACATCCTTTTAGCTAGTGCCACGCTATCGCCGTAGCGTCCTCTTTTACTTTCCCCATATTAGTATACAGTGATTTGAATCCATCATTAATTAAAAAATTTCTACCTAGTAAATAACGCAACATCTGGATCAACTTCATCCTCAACTATTTCAAACGCAGGCATATCATCATCTAACTCAACATCCGCAATAACAATGGTATCTCTTAGCTCTGGACCATCCTCTAAGTTGCCTCGTTCTCTTACTACAGCTCTCAAAGCTTTACAAACAGCACTGTCTCCCTGAATATTTTTCTGGAGTTTATAAATACCATGCCCAGCTAGTAACGCTCCTGCAGCCATAATAGGAACAGAATATGGGGCAGCAGCTCCACATGTGGCAACTGTTGCCACGATACCAAATGCAATAGCAGCAAGCCCAAGGATTAACTCTACAATGGAGCTCATGAGGAGAGCAAAGCTAGAGCCAGCCGCCTTAAGGCGCTCAGAAAATTTGACACAGGCTTGATAATTTTGAGGAGTTGGGGCTTCCAATAAAGTACTTACCTTACTGAAAGCTAAACCCAAATTGGCTTGGTCATAAAAATCTAATTTAGCGGTATCTAAATTGGTAAGAGCCTTTAGCGCTTTATGTAACCGTGGATTATGTATTTGCGCTTCAGCCTGCGATATTACTTTAGTCCGAAGGAGCTCGATGCCTGGCCCCATTTGAGCTTCCAGCCACGCTTTGATACTTCTTGCACTGGGTACCACTCCAGGGTTCGCTCCATCAGTTGCTCCATCTCCTTCTGGGATTTGACCATTAACGTAAAACGAACACGCTTGGTTATAGAGATCAAAACAACGATGAAAGTTTGCGATAGTATTATTATCAAAATAGAGGAATTGAAAAGGCAGGGCTGCGCCAGACTGAATGGCTGAAAATAATTTCCTGACGGAGTGATTTTTTTCATGGCCGTGTTCGAATGCCTCAGTAGCAAATTTATCATATAGTTTTTCGTAATCATCAAACGCTGTTGGGTCCTGGCTAATAATTTTATCCCAATTACCGACGATAGCTTTCGAAAAATGTGTTGCAAGCTTTAATCCTGTATTCATTCCTTTGAAGTAAGATAAAGCCAACGCTGCATCGCCCGTAAGCCCATAATATTTGCCATCTTTTAAAACTGTTACAGCTCTACGCCTTTGTTGGGGTAATTCGCTAGCAGTCAGGTTTATATCTTGGATAATAATATCTTCATCATTGCTTAGCCTAAAACCGATATGCGTTTTAATATCTCTTAGTAACTCGGGAGGTACTTGATCCTCAATGGAGTCAGCTAGCACTCGTATTGGACGAGCGTAGGTGGCATGGCTAATTTTGTCGTATGTATCTTTATCGATAACCAATTGAATGGTAACTGGGGTTTTTCCATCCCTTAATTTCCCAACATTTACCGAGGCCAGGTAATTTGACTGCTTCAGCAATGGGTAGGTCTGGAGTATTTGGCTTTCTCGTATAGCCTCGCCTTGCACCGAATATTTAATCTGCGCAGCATAAGCAAGTGCTACTCTTTGAGTATTTACTTCGTCATCAAAAATTTGTGTATGGACCTTACTGCGCACACCATCTGAGCCAATCACCATGGCAGCCTCTGGATGATCCTCCAAAACATCATGTGCAATATTATCAACTGCCCGCAGATCAATTCTTATCCCAAGCTGGCCTGCAAGATCTTTTAATCTTTGTTCAAGATCATTGGTGCGAATATGAGGGTTTTCTTTAAGCTGATCAATAATACCTTGGATAACTCCGGTACGATCTTTTAGGCAGCCAGCAAATGCCGTCGGCTTTAATAACAATGTATGCGTGCGTGAATAAGTCTCTTTTTTTTCCTTAAAAATAATCTCAGTGTCAGGCTGCTGAAGCTTAATCTGAATAGCTGTCCATAAGCCAATTGGTCCTGCTCCAACAAAAACAATTTCGTTTGCCATACAACACCCATTATGAACATTTGCGTCAAAAATAACACATTAAACTTAAGGGTTCCTTAAGGGAGGCAATGGATTTTTATATTGAAACAACGATGGGAAACACAACACTATTTAAATAGAACGTTGGTGGCGCGGAACATAGTCATTGACGCCATTGGGAATTCACTCACCAGCGTAACGACATTCGTTTTTTACATTCTTTTGGCACAGTTGTGAACAATTAGGGATGTCATTGCTTTTTTGACATTTGGTAGTGCATTGATTTATGCGTTGCTCTATACATACCACCTGCTGATCTTTTTGTTCTGTGATATCTAATTTAGGAATACCCGCTGCTTGGGTTGGCAGAGAACATAAAACCAACAGCATCTTAAGAATGAACCTTTTCATGAGCCGTTCCCAACAATGTAGCCCGTATGGAGGGAAGCGGAATGCGGGCTACCATAGTGTTTTTTATTCATTATTTACGTTTAACTTACCACATCCCCGAACCACCACACCCAGAAGAGCAGCAACTTGTCAGGACGAAAAATGAATTTAACAGTACACATATTAAGATTGCTTTCATGGCGTCATCCTTTTACAGGTCTTGTATATTGATAGTAAGACAGAGTTATTAAATAAACAAATAAGACAGACTTGATGAGGTCAAAAGCAGGTTGGCGCTGAGCTTGCGAAGCCCAACCTACATATTCAATTACACCCAAATTTACCACCTTTTTCATGATTATTTTCAATCCAAAGAAACCCTTAATAACCCGGGTTTTCTTATTTATTTGCGTTTTACAAAATCCTGACTACGCTTAAATTGATCCACCACGTATAAGGAGATCTAAAATGCCAGGACATAAAAAAAGAAAAGTCTCCGAGACATCAGACTCCCCACCCGCAACACCCACGCAGGCGAGCTTTTTCGGCGCGCCACTTCAAGCCCAACCTCTTCAAGCTCCATCTCCATCTCCATCCCCTTCTCCAACTCAGCTTACAGTGTCTTCACAATTGTTGCTTTTGTTAGCCGCATTAGTTGAGGAACTAAGGACTCATAATGCTCTTGAAGCACTTAAAATACAGTTAAGCCAGAAGGAAAAACAAGACGAGAAAGAAGCAGCTGCACAGGCAGAAACAGCAGATCAAGCACGATTTGCTGGTTTGCAGGGCATGTATACTTAAAAATAATCTTATGAAACACGCGCTCGCTTTGCGCGTGTTTTTTAGGCGAGATTAAACTGCTTGGCCATTCCCGCATTCCGCTTCGCTCCATACGGGCTACATTGATACACTCCTTTTATCTTCCCTAATTTTCTCTGAATGCGTGGTCAAAGCTCTTAACAATTGGGGTGGTGAAATATTCCCATGGGGTTGCTGTTTTGGTGATAATCATGATTTCTGCAGGCATACCAGGATAAAGCGCTACGCCACCTAGCTTTTTCAATTCCTTTGCAGACACCTCGACGTCTACGGTAAAAAATGCTTTGTTTGTAGATTGTTCTACGATCGCATCAGCAGATACATGTGAAACCTTGCCTAACAATCTTGGAGTATTACGTTGGCTAAGCCCTGAAAAAACCACCTGAGCATTTAAACCAGTATGTACCACATCAATATCAAGAGGACTTAACTTCGCTTCGATAAGCAATGTTTCATGAGCAGGTACAATATCCATAATGGGCTCACCGGGTTTTACTACACCCCCAATAGTATGAAACTTTAAATTCATGACCGTGCCGTTAATAGGCGAGCGGATTTGAGTTCTGGCTAAAACATCATTGCTGGTTTTTTGCCGCTCCAACATTTCACCTAATTTTTGTTGATTTTCATGCAGCTCATCCAGCAAATCTTTATGCTGCTTTTCTGTCAGTGCTATAATTTGCAGCTTGGTTTCACCTATCTTTTGTTTAAGCTCAGAAATATTTGCATTTATTTCACCTTGTTTTCCTACCAAGCCGACAGCCTCTCTTTTCAGCGCGAGCAATCTAGATAGTTTTACTAGTTTCTTTTGAGCTAATGCCTCTACCTCTTTAAGCTCTTGTATAATATAACCATGTTGCTCCACACTGGCCTTGATTTGTGCTTGCTTTGCACGAATTTCATCGTTTAATTGCTCAATACGCTGTTGATAAATATCAATACTATTTTTAAAAGTACGCTGGTTAACTTCAAATAAAGCTTGCTGGACCCGCATTATCTCACGAGCGGGAAGGGTATCATTACCAGTTAATTCATGAGGAAAAATAACTTCGCTTTTCATCTTCAGCTCGGCAGATATTCGTGACTGTACGCCTAATAATTGCCAAAGCTCTTTTTGAGTAATTTCGGATACTGCTTTTGCTTGGGTATTTTCAAGCACGACCAGCAAGGCAAATTTTTTAACGTGGTCACCTTCTTTAACGAGAATACTCTTAATTATTCCCCCTTCAAAATGCTGAATAACTCGCCTTCCACTCGCTACAACAACTGTGCCCGGGGCTACAGCTGCGCTTTCTAACGTGGCAAACATCATCCATAGGATAAAGCTAGCAATAAATAACAGAATAGCTAGTACGCTATAGAAAATAATATTTTTTATCTTTGGTGCATCAGTACTCATTCGCTGGTTCGTCCATATTGTTCAATCTTTCCGTCTCGCAATACCATCACTTTACTTAATAATTGCACCAAGGATGGGCGCTGTGAAACTACAACAATTGTAATTCCTGCTGCTTGCGCGCGTTTAAAAACCACTTCCAAGGCAGCCATACCCTCTTCATCCAAATTACTTTCTGGTTCATCGAGCAGCACAAACTTGGGGAAACCGTAAAAAGCCCGAGCTAAAGCAATTCGTTGATTTTGACCACCTGATAAGTGATAGGTATTTGTATCCGCCTCATACCCTTTGTTTATTTTTAAAATCATTTCATGTGCATCAACAAATTTAGCAGCAGCAATTACTTTCTGATCGTCAACTTGACCCATGCGAGCAATATTTTCTTTAATATTTCCCTTAAACAACGTAACACCTTGTGGCAAATATCCTACATACTCGCCGATAACTTGACGATTCCATTCGTAGATGTTTGCTCCATCGAGACGTACGAAGCCATTGTTAGGTGCCCATATCCCGACAAGTAGCCTTGCAAGAGTTGATTTTCCAGCGGCAGAGGGGCCGATGATACCTAGGCTTTCTCCTGGCATAAGTGTAAAAGTAATACCTTGTAAAATAGGCTTTTTTGAATTAGGTGGGATATATAATAAATTTTCAACATCGATTTTCCCTTTAGGCTTTGGCAATTCGATGATTTCAGGGCGCATTTCGCCTTTATCTAAGTAGCTTTGCAGCCGTCTAAAAGCCTGTAAGGCGCTAACAGCATGTTTCCACGCGCTAATAGCCTGCTCCACTGGTGCCAGAGCGCGCCCCATAATAATAGAAGCTGCAATCATTGCGCCACTCGTCAACTCTCCTTGTATTACATAGTAAGCACCAAGACCCAGGATGAAAATTTGCAAAGCCGTGCGTACAGCCTTAGAACATGAAAGAACAAGCCCCGAACGGTCACTGGCCAAACATTGCATGTGGAGTACGAACTCATTATGAACCTGCCATTTACCTACGATAGGTTGCATCATACCCATGGCTTGGATACTTTCAGCATTTTTAATACTATTCGAAATTGACTCTTGATTTTTTAAGTATGCAACATTGGCCTCTTTTAAAGGTTTTCTAGAGACAATTTCATTTAAGACAGCCAGCGCAAATAAAATGATAGCACCTATTGTTGCCATGACACCAAGTGGCACATACAGCAGATAAATAATAATCAAATAAATAATGACCCAGGGCGCATCAAAAAAAGCATAAATACTTGGGCTGCTTAAAAATTGACGTAAATTGGTAATATCTGCTAAAGATTGCGCTCCATAAGTACCACCCAGTAAGGTGTGATCAATACTTTGTGATAATGCAAGAGGACTTAATATGCTATCAATCCAATGGCTTATCCGAGTTAATACCTGACCTCGCACAAACTCCAACAAACCCATGATAACGGTAGCAATTACAGCAATGAGGGTTAGATATATGAGCGTATCATGGCTTTGGCTGGGTAAAACCCTATCAAAAACTTGTAACATATAAAGGGGGACTGTAAGCATAAGCAAGTTGATAAGGCAGCTGAACAAAATGACATAGCCAAATGCACCCCGGCTTGCTTCTAATAGTTTTCTAATGTTTTTATCGCCCATAGCAGTAATTCATTCCCTGTCAGTAACAACGTAACTACCCTATAAATCTAGACTTTTTACCTACTTTTGTGATCTAAAAAGCTATTTAGAGCCACCAAACTCTCTACGTTTAACGTTCCTGCTGCTTGTTTCAAAAGGAGTAGATTGAAAAGATAATTATAAACATATTCGGCATACTGAACTTGTGCTCGGTAGAGTTGATATTGAATTTGCAATATCTCAGTAATCGACATTTCACCTGCTTTATATGCTTCTTCAGCATGATTAATCGCGCTCGTATTCGCTATAAGCGAGGCGCGAACACTCTTAACACGAGAAACCCCCACCACAATGCTATTGTATGCTTTACGCGTATCTGCCATGGTTTTTAAGAATTGTTGACGCATATTAGCTTGGTATTGTTTTAACGTAGCCGATGCCGCTTTGACTTGCGCCACAGTTAATCCACCTTGAACAATGTTCCAATTTGCGTTTAATCCAACAATATCAGTATTGTTAGGAACTGTATCAACTAGCAATAAACTTGGTACCTCAGATTTGGTTATGCTACCGGTTGCATTGAGTGATGGTAAAAAATTTCCTTTTACTGCACCAAGAGCTTCTTTAGCGACCATAATATTTAAGCGCGCTGCCCGTAAATTCCAATTATGCGCGTTGGCAATTTGCGTCCAAGCTTCGATTCTTTCTGGTTTGGGTTTTACTAATGGAAAACCCTCATTTAGATAAGCAAAATCATGATAGTAAATACCGGTAATTTGACTTAACGTTTGAATATTGTCATAGAGTCGGATTTGCGCAGCATAAAAATCTGAATTAATTAGATCATACGCTCCTTGGGCTTGCTCAAGGTCAGTTATGGTTGCGTCACTATGCTCAAACAATGCTTTGGTCGCATCAAGCTGCCTTTTGATGTAGCCCTGCTGTTGTTCCGCAAAAGCCAACAAATCGTGTGCTTGCAAGACATCTAAGTAGGCCTTTGAGATACGAATCATTAATTCTTGTTGCTGCGCAGAAAGGGTAGCAAATGCCGATTTAACAGAAAATTTTGCTTGGGCGATTTGTTTAAATTGCGTGTAGTTGAAAATGGTCTGACTAACTTGTGCCACAAAACTATTAGGCCTGAATGTACCTGACCCCAATTGCCCCTGCATCTCGTGCTCTTTAGTAACAGCACCTGTCAAAGTAACTTGTGGCAATACTGCGGAGAAGCTCTGAGGCAATTGTTGTATCGCTGCCATGTAAGTCGCAAACTGCGCTTGATAGGTAGGATCATTGGCTACAGCATCGTTAAAACAGCTTAATAAATCAACCCGGTTTGCCTCAATACTTGCAGAAAATAGGATTAGAACAACGCATAATAAACTGCGCACTAGGAGATCCATCCATAGAAATTATCGTTCATGGTAGCATGGCCAGCGCTCACTGGCATGCTATTACAAAAGATTTTTGTGTTTAAATTTTTGACAAATTGATTATGTTTTCTATAATTAAAAAAGGCAACTAATATTTAACCAGTGTAGAAGAGTGTGATTATGCCACACTCTCTCTAGACTCGGCGTTATGCTTTAAAGCATGGAATCACACAATAAAATCCTACGGATAGGTAATAAAAACAAGTAATAATGCCTATAGCGGAGGATTTTGTCATGAGTACCGACGGAATAACTTTGCGGGGGATATCTATCTCCGGTGCGGAGGCAGGAAGCGAGGTAAGTTACGCTTATATGGGCATGCCTTCATATGCAAAGGATATGAATTATTACGTGCAGCATGGTATGGATACAGTGCGTATCCCAATAAACTGGGACTACATTGTAAACAACCCTAATGCTACCCAAGCTTCTGCTGCAGGTCAGCAGTATTTAAATGCTGTCAAAACATCCCTCACAGATATGTTAGATCACGGGCTTAATGCCATTTTAGACCTTCACTCTTATATGCGCTTTTCACCTGGAAGCTATGCAGGCTCCGGTAATCAAATTGCAACAGCACAACAAACTTATAATGTATGGAAAATTATTGCTGATGGATTAACAGATTTAGCACATAAATACCCAGATAATCTTTTGTTTGAAATTGCAAATGAACCGAACAGTATGTCATCCCAACAAATGCTTGCCAATAACAACGCTGGTATTGATGCGATACGCGATGCCGGCTTAACGAATATGGTGGTATTGAACGGCAATAGTTGGACAGGTTTACATTCATGGAGGGAAGCTGGTAGCGCCACGGACGGCATCAGTAATGCGCAGATTTTAACTCCTGCAAATATCGTTGACCCGCTCCACAACTACGCCATAAGTGTACATCAATATGTAGACTGGAATGGCAGTGGTACCTCACCAACTGGCCAGACGCTTGATAATTTTAAAAATTATTTAAAATTTGATAGCTTTATGAACTGGGTGAGAGAACACGATGTTAAGGTTATCCTTGGCGAATTTGGCGGCGGTAACGAAGCAAATGCGATAGCCGACGTTAACTATCTGTTACAACAAGTGGAAGCAAATGCTTATGTCGAGGGCGAAGGAGGCTTCATAGGTTGGACTGCCTGGATTGGCGGTCACACATGGGCACAATCCAATTTTAACTACATTGGACCCAACCCAGACGGAACAGACAATGCGTTAATGAATCAGGTCTATGAGCATTTCTTGGATGGTAGTTATGTACCACCAGAACCCACGCCAGAACCTGATCCAGTACCTACGCCAACACCCACTCCTGTGCCTACCCCAACACCTACTCCAAACATGGATGGTGTAAAGCACAATATCACTTGGAATTGGGGGGCTCGTGAAGTCATTAATAATTTTGACGTACAACACGATGTGCTTAACATAGGTGCATTTTGGAAAGGCTACAATGATTTTAGCCTTCACAATGATGGTCAAGGTAATTTGGTGATTGACTTGCTATCCGTTGATAATCACCTTATTACTTTAAAAGGCGTCACCCTCAGTCAATTTAGCGCGTCTAACTTACAAGGTGTGACTGGCGGTAGCTACCAAAGTGCCGTAGGCGACAATGCCAAATATTATTCTTTTAAATGGGATTACGGAGTACAAACAGTAATAAACGATTTTAACCTGAACACAGGTATTATCGATTTACAAACCTTTTCTGGAAAACAATTTAGTGATCTGCATATTAATAACGACGCCAATGGCGATGCAAATATTAAACTTGATTTCAATGGTCAATTAATCAAGTTAGTAGGCATCAGTGCCAGTACGTTAACAGCTGATAACTTTGTTGGCGTAAAGGGCCATCTTGCAGATGCGATCGTCGCTGATGCACCGCATCCACAACCAACCCCAACTCCATCACCTACTCCAGTTCCAACACCGGTTCCAGATCCGGTTCCACATCCAGATCCAACGCCGGTTCCCGATCCGACTCCGGTGCCAACACCGACCCCGGTTCCAACACCGACTCCGACCCCAACACCGACTCCGGCTCCAACTCCGGCTCCCGGGCCTGTTAGTGGTGAGCCCGCTGAAACCTTCACGTTTGGCTGGAATTGGGGTGGTCGACAAGTCATCAATAACTTTGATGTGCGTCAAGATAAAATTGACTTAACTGCGTTTTGGACAAACTACGACCACATTAATATTGAAAGTGATGGCGATGGAAACGTGGTAATTGACTTGCTCGCGTTGAATAATCAAACCATAACGTTGACCAATACTTCGTTATCCGCTTTGACCCAGCTAAACTTCAAAGGTGTAGCAGGTAATTACGGAAACGCTGTAGAAGCCAACCCAATTAAATATTACAACTTTAATTGGAACTATGGGGCGCAAACAACGATTGATCATTTCAATCCGGATATTGGCGTCATTAACTTGTCACAATTTCATCAAAATATTGACAGTGTTCATGTTGCCGATAATGCGAGTGGTAATGCGGTTGTTAGCCTCGGCTTCGACCACCAAGCCATTACCTTGTTAGGTGTCTCTGCTCACGAGATTTCACATGATAACTTCATGATGTAATCCGGAGCTATGGCGAGCCATAGGTAGGCTCGCCACAATTTATTGGATAATCAACACATGGATGTTCCTCAACCCTAGGGGAGAAACATTATGAGTGACTTTACCGATTTTTTAACAGCTTTGGGTGCATTTGAATCTGGTATTGATACATCGCAGCCACAACCGATGTCTTGGTTGCAAAATCTGCGGGTTTTTGATTCCCAGTATGGCAATGTTAGCCCGAGTACCGTCAATATTAATAATCCTGCTGATTTAGCATCCTTACAGTACCATGTATTCAATACATTGGGCTTTATGGGTAAATATCAGTTTGGGGAACCCTTATTGATTGACTTAGGCTACTACGTGCCAGCTCCTACCGGCTATTATGGAACTACAGCAACCAACGAATGGAAGGGTGAATGGACCGGTAAAAATGGAGTTCATAGTAAAGCAGACTTTATGAGTAATGTACAAGAGTTAGCTATCCGTGAAGCATTTAGCATGAATGTGGGGATCATCAATGATTATTTAGCCCAAGCGGGTAAAACCGTCGATGATTTCTTAGGCCGAGAATTCACTTATACACGTTTAGGTGAAACGCATGTGGCCCATGTGACGATGTCGGGGGTTTTAGCTAGCGCGCATTTACAAGGCCCCGGTGGTGTTGCTCAATTATTTTTACATAATGTTGCAAGCAGTGATGAATATGGTACTAACATTTTATTTTACATGGATAAATATGCAGGATTTAATACACCATTTGGCGCTGGTGGTGACGACTTTTTGAGTGGTAGCAATTTCAGCGAAACATTCATGGGTGGTGCGGGACATAATACTTATCAAACGGGGGATGGCAACGATAAAATTGTACTTAATAATAATGCTGGCAATAGGGATGTTATCCAAGATTTTAACGTGGGTAAGGATGTTATTTCTCTTTCAAAATTCCCAGGCTTAACGGTTCATGAGCTAACCATTACTAATGTGAATGGTAGTGCACAAATAACCTTTCCAAATGGACAAATACTAACCTTGCAGAACGTTCTGGCTCAGAATATAGGTGCCGATCAATTTGTATATGGCCCTTATAAAATTAACTGGAACGCAAATAGTGGAGATAAAGTTCTCGATAATTTTAATCCAAAATATGATGTAATTGACTTAAATTATGCTTTTGCAAGCAGCAATATCAAATTATATGAGCAAGAGGGCTCTACCGTTATTGATATCGTGGGTAATAACCAACGTGTAATCCTAGAAGGGATTCCACTCAAAGACTTAAGTGCAGCTAGCTTTATAAAAGCACCCGTTGACTTTGCCACAGTAGCTTTTGGGATAGATGCTAATCATACTCCCCCAGTTGATACAGGCCCTACTACTCCGCCAGTTGATCCAGGGGCTGGTAGTGGTGGCAGCAGCAATCAGACTGGTAATTCACAAAGTGGTGGCCAAGGTGGTGATGTCTTTGCTTACACATGGAGTTGGGGCGCACATAGCCTGGTGAAAAACTTTGATATTGCTCTAGATAAAATCGACTTAAAAGGTTTTTGGACGAGCTTTGATCAAATTGGGTTGCATAATGATGCTCAAGGAAATGCTGTAATCGATTTAACAACACTCAATAATCAAACGATTACTATTGAGGGGGTATCCGTCAATAATTTGACTGCAGCAAATTTTGTGGGCTTGTCTGGCACCATGCACATAGATGGCTCGAGTACTGTTCCGGTTCCTCCAGTTGTACCAGAGGTGCCTGTGGTCGTTCCTCCAGTAGTTGATCCTCCTGTTGTTACACCCCCAGTAACTCCGCCTAGTGATGGTGGAGGAGCCTCACATGGCCACGATTTCTCATACACGTGGAATTGGGGCTCAAACAGTGTTATCAACAACTTTGATGTGAGCAAAGACGTGATAAACCTGCAATCGTTTTGGACCAATTACGATGCGATTACCATCCATAACAATGCTCAAGGAAATGCGGTAATCGATTTAACGGGTATAAACAATCAAACCATTACATTGCAAGGCGTTTCCAGCGCGAATCTATCCGCAAGTAACATTGCCGGTGTAACGGGAGCTTTTAGCCATGCAATCCCAGGAGGAGCTGGCGGTGGAAGTCCGAGCACCCCCCCTAGCTCAGGCGGCTCCGGATCAACCCCAGTAATCCCACCCGTATTAGATGTTGTCCAACACCAAATGAACGACAGCAGCTTAACTGGGCAAAATAATGTGAAAGACGTATTCAATTTCACATGGGGTTGGGGTAGCCACAAGGCTATAAGTGGTTTCAACGTCGCAGAAGATAAAGTTGATTTACATAACTTCTGGACAACCCGCGACGCATTCACCGTGCACAACGATGCACAAGGAAATGCGGTTATTGATCTAACAACGCTGAACAATCAAACCATCACGCTGCTAGGCGTTTCAGCAGATCAATTACACGATAGCCATGTGATTGTTTAACAGGAATCAAAGGGGCCATGTATCGGCCCCTTTGCTCACGTAGGTCGGGTCATTGACCCGACATTGAATTTTATTGCCGTTTTGGTAGTGCCACAAATAATGCGCCGGAGTGATTTAGATCATTTGCCTCCAAACCAGCTTGCTCACCCTCACCTTTATAGGCATCAACATGAGCCCCCACGATGGCGCCGCCTGCGTCTTGTGCAGTACACCATGAGGTGGATTTTTTGCAATTATAGATAAAACTCATTCCAATAGGAATTACCTTGTGGTCCGTTGCACATGACGCGTGTGGAGTTAGAGAAATATCCTCCGAACCATATGGCCCGCCCTCTTCCTTAGCAAAGAATACATAGCTTTGATCGCGATTCCGTAGGTCGGCAGCTTTATCGCTATTAAGAGTATCTAGATATTGACGAATTAACTTTTCTGATGCGCCGGTTCGTTTAACTTCTTTAGACAGGTTACAACGAAGCTTTGCTTCATCATGGCATTTAGGATTTTTAGCACAGCGCTCCATAGCATCCAGATTACCACCACAGGTTGGGTCTTGTGCACATTGGACTATGCGACCAAGCATGGTGCGTGGCCTTCCGTTAGCGCCATCGTAATTGATATGAAATGGTTTACCATCAAGAATTAATGAACCGGAGCCTTGAAGCATAAAAAAAGCCGGATCATTTGGATTTTTAAGATAACCGATTATATGTTTTGGATGTAAAGCCCCATGATCAATTTCATGCCGATCTGGCACCACAGAATAAGTACCATTAGCATTTTTCAGACAAAACCCACGCGCCATTTTTGATACGGGATCAACTCCGCAAAGAGGAGCTTTCAAATTAAATTTTTTGCATTCCAATGCAACGCTAACAACACCTGGATTACTGTAGAGCGGGTATAAAAATCCACCCCCACGTTTGGTGCGGGCCTCAACCGATGCTGGGGCGTAATAAGCTGTAAATTGGAACGCGCCCTTTTTAAATCCAGCATGATTTTCAGGCCAGCCATCGCTTTTATACCAATCAAATTCGGTTTTGATGCTCGATAAATATTTTCTAAAATTGCCATGAGCAGCTTTTGCAAGAGTAAGCATTTTTTTGTTGGTATCTAGACACCATTCTTGGCGCACAAATTTTTTCCCAGCAATCGTCACTGTCTGAAATTCACCTAGACTTTTATTGCAGTTTTCAATCTGATTGTTTAATGCTTTGATAACTTCATCCATATTACCCACAGGATTATCTAATGGTAGTTCGGATGGGGAAATTTTATGAAATTTAAAGCGCAACACACCAGGCTCTTTGGCAGCCATCTTTTGCCTAGAAGTAAGATCCGCAAGCCTTCTAACATCTAAACAACGTTGGATTGGATCTGAGGGAAGGGCTGCTTGAGTGACGATGCTAAACGTCATTAGTGCAATTATTAAAGCGGATTGAAACATTGGTATCTATCCTTGCAGGAAATTATATAGGTTAATATACACGAGTTTTCATAGTCAGTTATAGCCCTGGGTACACCCTTCAGGGCCAGATCATGAGTGATGATTATTTATCTTAATGTCTACGTACCGCACTTTATGCGCGGGATCCAGAAATTTTGCTAGACTCCTGGTTCCTGCGGTCAAGCCGCAGGACGTAGAAATAATGACCAGATATAATGTTTTACCCCAGTATTGTTTATATTTGAGTCACTTATACTCTCGCCCTGGTACACCCTTGTGATAGGCTTCTAAATTTTATCAAACCATCAATTTTGCCTATCACTTGGGCGGGGTTTTCATTTTGAGATGGACGCTATCACAACCTTGCCTACGTCGTGTGGCCCAACGCTTTATGCGAGTGGGCCGCGCCACGGAGGCCTTATAGAGTAATTATCAGCAGAACCTAGTTTGCTTATAAATAAATCAGCTGACATCTGCGATAAAATACGATAGTCTGGATGATAAATATTCAGCGCAACTTTTATTCATTTACAGTTCCTAAGGGGTTATAGAATGCCATTTGAAACAGCTAATGAGCTTCAGAAACTACAAGCAGCTATAGAATTGCCTGAGGTTGCTAAAAAACCAGCTTATTTTGCTATAGGAACTCTGCATAATTATCAATCCAAGTTCGAAAAAATAAGGCGCCGTGCTATAAATGCTGCCAATAAGCAGTTAAAGACACCTGCCCTCTTAGGACCTGAATATGAAGAAAAAAAGGCAGAATTAAACGCGCTTGAACTAAGGCCTGATCTGGGATTTTACTACACAATTTTTTTGTTTGATAAATTAGTCGATCCTGCCCCAAATGTAATTAATGAGATGATTCTAGCGATATTGTCATTCGATACACTAGGAAATTATTTATTTGAACAACAGCCTATTATCATAGAGGTGCTAGATAATCAAAATGGAGTGCCGGTTAAACAAAATGTAACTGTTATCCTGGATGAGATAGTAAGACGGCGTGGCATTAATGTAGATGCTTTAATCCACGTCGCGCAGCAAAATCGAAAACATACAATTTATTTCTGTGACAGCACTATACCGGTAAATACAGTTTTACCTCCTCCCGCCGTTCCTCTTCCTACTAAGCCTGAATCGCCTTCGGAAATAATAAGTAATGAGCTGCGTTCTTTAATTCAACATGCTAATGAAACTAGTGCTGTTCAGGCGTTGAAAAATAGAATAGCACAAGTCCCTTTTGCATTTGATGTGCTTTCCTTACAACCTACGCAAAAAAATGTTAACGATTTTTTTATAATGGCAGCACAGATGTTTAATCATGCAAAAATGCAAGATAGTGCAAAATTGCCCACCTTGGATACTGCCCCTTATCCAAACGAAAATGCTAGTAAAGTTTCTACTGTTGCGCTGTTGCAAGATACGTTGCCTTCATGGTTCGTTTTGTCGTTAATTAAGGCAGACAGCGAGGATGTTTTTAATCAAAGACTGGCTTTTATTATGGCCGCTATTAATACAGCAACCCAAAAAAAACCTACTCTACCGCCTGACACTACCGCTGATGTTTTGCTACCTTTGTATCAATTTGCCGCACTTATTCACCAATCTTCATTGCAATTTCATCCTGTTGTAAAGGGTGGTTTATCTCATATAAAAGAGATAGCTTTAAAACGCAGTCCTGATGAGATTAATCATAGCATCAGCCCGAAATTGCCTCCTATGCGGATGTATATTACGAGTCGGCTTGCTCAAGATTCTGAAAGAAGCGATATGACTATGTCATCTCTTAGTGCGGCTGGGTTATCTCAAACCATAGCTGAGTTGTTGCCAGCTCCAGGAGCCCAGCCCCTAACCGGAGCACAGATATCTCAAATTACGGCAAAGCTATCGGAAGCTGTAGCTTGGCTATCTCGAATTTCAGCTGAGTCATTTCTCCCCCTAGGCGAGTTACCTCAAATTTCAGCAGAGTTATCTTCAATTGCCAAAGGGTTGCCTCTCCATATAGGAGATGCAGCAGTGTTATCTCAAATTGCAGCAGTGTTATCTCAAATTGCAGCAGATTTAACCCCTATTGCGGAAAAACTATCTCCCATTGCAGAAGCTAAGAAAATAATCACTCAGGGAAAGCTAATCTATACCTATTTTAATCCAGAGCACCATATGGTCAGTAAACCGCAACCGCCGATGTCAAACGATGCGCCAGATGTTTTCAAGCAACAATCAACGGTCAAAGTGCTTTTTGAAGAAGCTGATTTTCGTGATATGCAAAATCTTCTTGCTAGCACTTTTATTGTATTTCAACCAGATAAAAGTATAGGAAGACAATTAAGTGCATTGGACAATTGCCTAAATCTTGATTCTCCTCGCATCTACTCTCTACGCGATAAAATGTTTTTTAAAGAAAGTAGCGCTTTAGATTTTATAGCTCGCCAGGCTAAAAGAATAAGCAACCAAGTTAGCTCCCAGGATGAAGAATATAAAAAAGCAGTACAAGCGTGGTGCGCAACTATTTTAAATACTTGTCAGCAAGCATTAGACTTGGCATCAGGCCAAATGCTTGCCGAGAGATGCTCTGCCTCTTCTCAAGATGGCGGTAGCAGAACTTTGCTTGATTTTTTCAGGAGAAGGAGAGTGCGGGCAACAAGCGAGCCGCCTTTACCAAAAAGGTCGCTAGATCACGCACCGCGTGCATGTGACTTTAAGGTATCCGTTTCTTGCCCCGCCTCTGTTGCGGGTGTTAGACGCGCTTCTTATTTTGCCCCCTCCAGGGTGGGATCTGCCGCTGATAAGTCATCTTTATCAGACCAAGTATTTTCTCAATGCAAAAAGTAGGATATGGCTCAAATTGTCTCATCGTATAGAGACGGCGTTGCAATACGTTACGGAAGGCCTACGTCCTGCGGCTTGTCCGCAGGATCCAGTGTTACGAAGACCATACGTCTCCGAATAACTGGATGCCGCTGACAAGCCGCGGCACATAGGCGTCGTGGATGAATTGTAAACACGCCCTAGCCTCTGTGGGTCCTGGATTGCTTGAAGCCGTTCAAACCACGAATCTCTAGAGCCATAGCCCTTAACGCACATACACTATGGGTAAATCAGACCATTGCGTTGTATAGTTGGGTGTTTTTAATTGCCTTTTCATGGACCAATCTTGATTAAAACCTTCTGCAGCAAGACGAATAGTACGCTCCCCATATTTTTTATTAATTAAATCTAGCGTGCTCATTACAACTTCTGCATGAGCAATATTATCTTCAGAAAGCGGGTTAAACAAATCAATTTGACGATATTTTTTATTAACTAAATTTGCAAACATCACACCACTTTTATGATAAAAAACACCTGATTTAAACATTTTCTTTAACCCAAATAGAGCGCAGCGGGTTAGATTTCGAACATCATCGGTAGGATTAATCAATTGAAAACCAATTGAAGGAGAATATTGCTTTAAATCTGTGCGGAAAGGATTGGAACGAAGAAATACAGATACATGTTGAGTAATAAGCCCTTGTTTTCGCATTTTTGTCCAGGCAGTTGCGCAATGATGACTAATGCCTTGCGCAAGAGATTGAAAATCAGTTTGTAATCCCCCAAAAGAACAAGAAGAGATAATTGATTTTTTAGGCTCATCTACCTGTAGCCCTAAACACGATATGGAATTTAACTCCATTGCCGTACGCTGTAGAACAACATTAAAAGATTTTTTTATCATCCTAGAATCTAATCTTGCCAAATCAGCGGCTGTATTTACCCCTAAGGTATTGAGTTTTTTTGCCCATTGTCGCCCTACTCCCCACACATCCCCTACATCAATTTTAGAAAGCCAATGCAATTGATGATTCATATTAAATACAGGTATTTTAAGCTTCCTTTTTGCTATATGGTTTGCAATTTTGGCTAATGTTTTAGTAGGGCCAATTCCTATAGAGGTTGGAATCCCGGTATTTTTTAACACTTTAATTTGCAACTCCTGACAAAAAATATCGATATAGGTGGGAGGCAAGGTGCTTAAGTCTAGAAAAGCCTCATCAATAGAATAAATCTCCGTATCAGACCAACAATCTTGAATCGTAGACATCACCCGCTCTGATAAATCACCATATAAAGTATAATTTGAGGAGAAAGCCTCTACCTTATTCTGCTTACAAAAGGCTTTTACTTTAAAATAAGGCACACCCATTTTTATTCCTAGCGCCTTAGCTTCGGGTGTTAAGGCAATAACACAACCATCATTATTAGATAAAACAACAATCGGTTTTGTTCTAAGGTCTGGGCGAAATAGCCGCTCACAAGAAGCATAAAAGCAATTACAATCAATTAAGGCATACATATTACTGAGCCTCATGAATAACGTGTGTAACGACACCCCATATAACCAAATCTTGCTCTTCGGTTATATCAATGGGTTGGTATTCTTTGTTCGCAGGTATGAGTTGCACTCGCCCTTCTTTGCGGGAAAGCCGCTTAACAGTAAGCTCCCCATTTATGGCAGCAATTACAATTTTTCCATGGGTTGCCTCTAAGCTCCGATCCACGATTAACATGTCCCCACATTGAATGCCCGCATCCTTCATTGACTCTCCAGATGCCCTCACAAAAAATGTGGCTGCCGGATGCTGAATAAGATGCTCATTTAAATCGAGTTTGCATTCGATGTAATCCTCAGCAGGAGATGGGAAACCCGCGCTAACGCTATTTGAGTACAGAGGCAATTGAACTTGATTACCCTTTTTCAGAAAAGCTTTAATATCATCAATGCGTGAAATAGGAATGCGAATAGGCTTCGTCGCCTCGCCATACGTATTCCGCCCTTTTGGGCGACCAGCATTTTCTCTTTGCCCACCATGGCTCATAATCACCAACTTGATTAATGTACACTAATTGAATGGTAATACGATTCGCTATTCCTAGCAACTTTTGCCATGTTGGATTTTTCTTTCTGCTACCGCTTTCATGATGCTCAAGCCAATTAACCCTTAAACAAGAGGCAATCAAAAAAGCTCTTTTTTTTAATCTATTGGCACTTAAATATATCTATTAGTCTATAATGTGAAAAATAGAGGCGTATTTATGAGACAATTGTGCATAAATTTTACTATGACAACCCATTATTTAATAGAATGGGGTACATGAAGCTAGGCGATAAAGAGCTGTTGAGCTTCATACACCAAAACCATTTTAGCCCCAACGCACTATGGGCTCCTGACAATCCCGTAATACATTGCTGGCTAGCAAATGAATTTTTTGATTACATTCAAATACTTATTGAAATGATACCCGAGCGTATAAACCCTAATCTGTGTGATGGTGAAAGATACGGAAGAAAATCAGTACTGATTTTATTATCATTATTACCACCAGCAGGCTCTCTAGCATCAGAATTTATAGAGCGATATAAAAGCAAGCTTAAATTTGATTATCAAGATAAAAATGGAAAAACCGCCTTGCATTATGCAGTAATTCTCGGTCGACATGAGTTGGTTGAGCAACTTATTAGCTGCAGAGCCTCCATAACAATTCAGGATAAGGAAGGTAAAACACCTTTTGACTATTTAAACTGCAAAGCTGGGCTTATTGCCCACACACTAAAAAGTGTGGACATTGAACCATCAAGAGATACTAAAGCACTAAAAAATAGCGTTGTCGATAACGAAAACCATACCATAATCATAAACGGGGAAGTTTTGGTTCAAAACAAGCAAACAATTGATGCGCTTCTTGCAAGAAAAAATGCTGGTTTTACTCGATATAGGGTAGAGAATCCTGGATGTTGGGGTCCTTGTATAGGCGATGATACTCAGGCCACCAGTGAATACGCATTGTCCATTGCTGAAAGTATAGCAAGGGACTATGACAAACCCTTAGATCTTATCTTTATGCCAGAAAAGCTCTCAGCAGATTACTCTCAGCAGTTTAGAGAAAATCTAACCGGGCTAAGCACGAATTTTTCTGGGCGCTCTGTATTAGAGGAGTGCGTGAATGGGCACGCTATCATTGAGCGTAATTTAGCTCGGTACAATGTTAGCAATGGGCCTGGGAAATAACTATTTTGTGATCAAAGAGGGCTTTTTTCTCAATACTTTGATCTTGGCATGTTTAGATTTTTCATCCAGCATTTTTTGTTTACTTCGTCTTGAGCGTCGCTTCTTTTGTCGCTTAATCTTCTCGATTTTTTGCTGCTCTTTTGTTTTTTCATCGCTCAAAATTGCTTGCAATTTCTCACAAAGACGCACTCTTGAAAAATAGCGATTATTTTCACGACTTCTAGATTCCTGGCATTTGATTTCTACATCAGATAGCAAATGTTTCAAGTAGACCGTTGAAGAAGTTTTATGCAACTTCTGCCCGCCCTTCCCACTACCCACAATAAATTTTTCGACAAGATCGGCCTCATGGATCTGAAGTTTTACCATCCATTCCGCCAATTTATCCCACTTTTCTTTGCTAACCATATAATTGTTGGCTTCCTATCAAGGGGGGTTATCAAAAACCATAATCCCAACTAACTGTTAACTTAACTTTAGATGATCAAGAGGCAATGCTGTTTTATCAGCAATCCGTTGCAGCACAAAACTTGATTGTATTTGACTCACACCATCAATGACAGTGAGCTTTTTTAATAAGAACGTTTGATACTCATCCAAACCCGCAACCATAACCTTCAACAAATAATCCGCTGATTGGCCGGTTATTAAATAGCATTGAATTACTTCTGGCATTGACCCTATTTTCTCTTCAAAGGACTTCATTTTTTCTGCATCGTGACTGTTTAACCCAACCATCACAATAATGGTCAATTGTAATCCAATTTTTTGAGGATCGATGAGTGCCACATATTGACGAATGTACCCCTCATCTTCCAATTGTTTAACTCGACGAGAACAAGGTGACGGCGAGAGGGAGACATTATCTGCTAACTCTTGGTTGCTCATTTGTCCATTGATCTGAAGCAAGTCTAAAATTTTCTTATCAATTCTATCCATACATTAATTCCATGATTGATAAATACAAACTGATTTATGGGTTATTTAATATCAACATTATAGGCCTCTTTATTCATCATGAGCCACTCCAGAGAATATATATTTCATAAAAATTCAATACAAAGCAACTTATTATCTCTATTTAACAAATAATTAGCACAAAATGCTAAAAAAGAATATTTTACAACAATATTTGCACCAAAATTTCAATGGGAATGTGGGACAATAGCCACTGTTGTATTGCGCTAAAAGGAACGAAAATGTCTACTTCAAAAAAAATGGCTTGGTTTGCCTGGATCATTGTGTCGAGTTTCTATGCTTATCAATACATTTTACGCGTGATGCCTGGCATTATGATGCATGACATTACCAATCAATTTGATATTGAAGCGGATCTATATGGACAATTTGCTGGAATTTACTACCTAGGTTATGCCTTATTGCAACTCCCCATTGGGATCATGATGGACCGCTTAGGGCCTAGAAAAGTCATGACAGGTTGTATTATGTTAACCATTATTGGATTAATGCCCCTCATTTTTGCAGATCATTGCATATACCTCATGCTGGGTAGAGCATTTATTGGGGTTGGTTCATCTGCTGCCATTTTGGGTGTATTCAATATCGTGCGGATGTCGTTCCCAGAAAAGAAATTTTCTCGCATGCTGAGCTTTTCCGTAACGATAGGATTACTCGGCGCGATGTATGGGGGATATCCTGTAAGCCTGATAAATCAACATCTTGGGTACCACACGACTGTAGAGCTTTTTTCTATCATGGGAACATTTTTAGCCTGTATCACATACATAATTGTGCCAGATATAACGCCCCAACCTCACGCACCAATACTTGCAGAAATTAAAACGATTCTCACCAACCACAAAGTAATTGTATTGTGCTTTTGTGCGGGTCTGATGGTAGGGCCTCTTGAAGGATTTGCAGACGTATGGGGGCCTGCATTTTTTAAACAGGTTTATGGCATCAATACAGACATGGCAAATTCATTTCCATCCATTATTTTTCTAGGGATGTGCCTTGGCGGCCCCATTTTAAGCATTCTTGCAGAAAAAACAGGCCATTACATGAGCATCATCATCGCCTCAGGCATTCTAATGTTACTAGCATTCATCGCCCTGCTTGTTGGTAAATTCACAATATCGAGCATAAGTTTTGGCTTGTTCATCGTTGGGATATGTTGCGCCTATCAAATTTTGGCGATTTATAAAGCATCGACATATGTGCCAGCTCCCATTGCTGGACTAACGACTGCTGTTGCAAATGTCATTATCATGAGTTTTGGTTATCTCTTCCACTCCAGCATTGGTTTTGTTGTTAACTATTGCGGTGGGACTCAAACAGCCCAAGCACTCCTCTACGGGATTTGCATCATTCCACTGACGCTAGCACTAGCGGTAATTGGCTTGTTTTACATAACACGCCAAGTTGCCACAACAAGCGATTTTCCTAAAAGTGCCCCCCTTATAGGGGAATAAGCAAGCGGAGGCTGGGCCGTAAAGCCTACGCTTGCCTCAAAATAATCAATCCACTTTCATAAATAACCTACAGGAAGCTGAATAATGTTCTTTGTCAGCCATTCTATTTTGTCTGCTTGATTGATTACAATACCAAATGGCAAGCGATACTCTTGAATGAATTCTGTCATCGAACACAATTAACCCGATAAAATGGATGGGGCGGACCAGTTTCTGTCACCCCGAGGGGCGGTAATAAAACAGTTACTCTGCTTACCATTCATGCTGCTGTAGATACGGCTGGGGTTATGGCTAATTTCTACGGATTAAAGATCCAAATTTATCAATCATGGGTTCAGATCATTTTGTACAGTACATGCAAGCAAAAGCCACCTAACTCACTAACAAGCACCAAACTGCCTCACTGTCGAACTCAAAGACAAATTATTGATCAATTTTTAAAAAGGAGCTAAACTCGAGGTACTAAATCATTCTTCAGAGAAAAGTTACGATGAAATTTTTTAACGTTAAATCTCTGTTTGCCCTCAGCTTGCTTGGAATTCTCATTGCTTTTATACCCATCTCAGCTATAGCTGATCCTACTTCATCCCGTGTTGCCAGACTAAGCTATATTAAGGGCATAGTTAGTTTTTCACCCGCCGGTCAAAGTAGATGGACCAAGGCTATGTTAAACCGCCCTTTAATTAGAGGTGATCAATTATGGTCCGATCTTAATGCCCGTGTTGAATTACAAATGGGAACAGCTGCTCTTCGGATTGATGAGCAAACCGGTTTAAAAATTCTAAACCTTACCCATAAAATAGCACAATTTAAACTCACCGACGGTACGTTGGTTTTAAATGTAAATCGTATTAATCCGGGGCAAACCTATGAGGTCGATACACCTAATCTAGCTTTTGTAGTAAAAAACCCAGGTTACTACCGTATTAGTGTTAACGTTAAAAATAAAATCACTTCTATTTCTGTGCGCAAAGGCCTGGGTAATTTATACGGAGTTTCTAAGGCATACAAACTTACTCCAGGGCGTTTTTGCCAATTTATGGGTACCAATCTTAAGGTATATCAATGCTCCGCTGTAGGTCCAACCAATAATTTTGAGCATTGGGCTCTTGAACGCAATCAACGCAGCACAAGCGTTATTTCAACAAGATATGTGTCCCCAAACATGGTTGGTTATGAGGACTTGGATTCCTACGGAACCTGGAAAGCAAACAGAACTTATGGCCGTGTGTGGGTACCAAATGTCGTGGATTCTAATTGGGCCCCTTACCGCACTGGCCGTTGGGTCTGGCTCGGTCAGTGGGGCTGGACTTGGGTAGATGATCAACCCTGGGGATACGCACCATTTCACTATGGGCGTTGGATAAATATAAGCAACCAATGGAGCTGGGTTCCTGGCCCTCGGCACGTTGAGCCAATTTATGCTCCAGCTTTGGTTGTTTTTATAGGCGGCATTGGTTCAAATTTTGCGCTCAATAATGGGCGCTCTGGTATGGCATGGTTTCCACTTGCACCAGGAGAGGTTTATATTCCTCCTTACCAGGTCAGCAGAAGCTATTTTCAAGCTATAAATAATAGCAACACCATTATTACTAACGCGAACATCATTAATGTTTATAATAATCAACAGACTAATGTTGTCTATCATAACGTATCTGTAAACAATGCAATAACCGCAGTTCCAACTAATGCCTTTATTCAGTCACAACCAGTAAACCAGGTAGCTGTTCCAGTATCTCCGCAAACGATAACTGAAGCTCCAAAATCACAAACCGCAAAAATTGTGCCTGAAACGGTGAGTGTGCTGGGCGGAGAGACTACTAGCATTAATCCTGCACCCGCAGTAATTGATAGTCCTGCTGTTGTGAAAACGCCTGTACCTGAAGCCCCTGCCCCATTCGCTGAGATTAAGAAGGAACTGGCAGAAGATCCAGGTAAACCATTAACTACTGAAGAAACAGAAAAATTGCAACCTGCTGCGGAGACTAACATTGAAGTCAATCCACAACAATCCGCATCACCTGAAGCCACTCCACCCAATACACCATCGGTAGAGCCTCAACTTGAAACGCAGCCAGAAACTTCACCAGCGGCTGAAACAAAATCTGAAACAGAAGCCCAACCAGCTACTGAAATGACGACATCGGAAACAGAACCTAAACCAAAGGGTAAACCTGAAATAACTCCCCAGCCGTTACCTGAAGTAACCCCAGAACCAGAAGCCACACCAGTAGCGCCAGAATCTATGCCTGCAGCACCAGAAGAATCTAAATCTGCTATCTCAGAACCTGAAAATGCAGCGCCAGAACCTAAACATGCGATACCAGAGCCTACACCTGCTCCACCCGAACCTGCGCCTGCTCCACCAGAGCCTGCGCCTGCTCTACCAGAGCCTGCGCCTGCTCCACCAGAACCTGCGCCTGCTCCACCAGAACCTGCGCCTGCTCCACCAGA
>CAZYME010000018.1:0-50533 GCA_964648115.1 uncultured Legionella sp. | reverse complement strand
CCACCGGATTTTGAATCCGGCGCGTCTACCAATTCCGCCACCCCGGCACGGGCGCGCTCATTATAACAAAGAACCTAGCTGAAACAATGGGGTAAGAGAAATATTCTCAGATAAAACAAAAGAACTATTTGGTTCCTTCTCCCCTCAAGGGGCGAGGAGTCAACTATTTAAAAATCGTTCGGCATTTTTAGCTGTGTCGCTCCTAAAAAGACCGAAGTTTCCCCGCGGTATATTCTTGCTGATGTTGTCGTAGCACTTCCGATTGATCCTGTGCAAGGTCAAGACCTAATGTGCGTTTCATATCATGGGCTTTTGCTTTTGTTGCAAAGAATGTAATAGCTTCCCCACGAGTCAGTTCCTCTGGTCTACCCTTGAGGATTATATCTAGCTTGGTTTCTTGTGTGCCTTTGAAAAAACGTGGTTCCGCTCCACCTGGTAATACTACCTCTTCTGCAGGAGGAAACGGCTTACCCTTCATGGTGCGTTTAGCTTGATAATAATCATGCATTTGACCATACGAGAAGGTCACCTGAGTTTCATTTGTATTTGAGTAAATATCCAGGTTCTCATTTCGATTGAGTGATGGTGCATGACAATTCGGAGGTTGAACGTGGTTATAACCGAATAAAATTTGAAAGATATCTATTGTTCTACCTAGCACTGCAACTACAACAGGAATAGCAGCAAAAGCCAGTGTCAACGTTGTAGTCCAGGCTGGAAAAAGAAACAGGCTTGAAACGACAGATGCGATGATAGCTGCAGAAAGTAATACTATTGGTATGCTCCATAATGGTTGTTTCTTTAAGACTGCAAGAAGTTTTGATATATCAGAGTTACTTTTGCCTGTAATACAATCCGTTACATAATGAATGATAGTTGATAATAAATAACCGGTAATGACGGCTGGCAAAAGCGTGTTGAGTGCAAACGAAATGGGAATGTAAAGCGGTATAACAGGAAAGAATTTAAACAAAGGAACGAATGCACCCGTTAGCAAGAGTTGTATTTTGTGGTTAAACACAAAACGCACAGGAGGCAAAACAAGATAACGAATAGGCACTAGGAAGGTATAATATACAAAACTGCGTAATACGGCATATAACCACCAATTACGTGTTTTTCGTGATTCGTTATCTTGACTAGCATCAACTTCTGTAAATTCTGTTTCAGCAAAGCCTGCGTAATTGATTGCGTGATCAGCGACGCCGTTAGGCCCTTTTTTATCAGCTGGGGGTGTGACCTGTAGAACATGCCAGTCAGGCTTCCATATGCCAAACCAGGAAATGACATCATCTGCTTGTTTTTGAATATAGACTGGAGGCTTTGTCTCGAAGGTATCCCAATTATCAAATTTACTTTTGCGGAAGGGGTGGTATAAGCCCGGAGGATTGAGTGCATCAAATCGAGAGAATGTGGCACCATTTTCAAAGGTATCGCCGCCTTTATCGAGTGCTAGTAATTCTGTTAATGCCCCACCAAGGCTGGTGCCGCATACGTGTACCTCATGCTTTTGTTGATCAAGCCAGCGAGTGATATTAGCGCGGCCTGTGCGGTAGAGTTTTTTCCCTGCTGTTTCAAATGCTTCTAAATCAGTGTTTACGGTAGTAAAAAATCCTTGTCCGGCTGGATAGGTTGTCCCCATAAAAATTAAATGTGATTCGGCATTTGGGTTGTGAATAGGTTCTAAGCCATAAGCAAATACGCGGTCATGTTCCGCAAGAAAGAGTTTTTTAAATCCATATGTTGGGGTTAGCTCAATTGGAGTAACCTTATAGTCAACCCGTTGCCAGCTACCATCTACATATTGCGGAATAGATATAGACTCGTAAGGTGACATATCAGCGAATGGCAAGTAGGTTAAGCAATTGCTAATGTATAAATCTGCTTGAGCTTTTTCTTGCTCAGTTAAATGTTTATCTTCTAATTGTGTGTAAACGTGGTCAAAGCCTTGCTGAAAGGCGTGACGCATAGCTTGCGTTAGCTCATGATCGCGGTCAACCAATACAGCGCTAAACGTTCGCCATGTTAAAAGATTGCGCCACTCAGGAGTCCAGCCCATCATTAACACGCGTAACAAATTACGTGCTTTTATCCGATGATTTTCTTGAGCGCTTTCAGCATTTTCGGCTTCAAATTGCGCTTCAGCATAAAAATTTAAAGCCAATCCACCAGTATATGTTTCACCAGGCATATTTTTTGCCATTAAAAAAATCAATGGGCAATAATAGCACAGGAAATCCTATTTGTAATCAATATTTGTTTGTTATGTGATGTGAAATCAGGGGGGATCGCTAAGGGGTGATCTTGCAATCTTTTAAAGGACACTAAGAAGAAAAACATCGGTTCTCGGTGTCCTTGCGTTGACCACTTCGACTTAGGGTTTGAGTCTGCCTTAAAGCAAGGGCTATTCCGGGCGTTGCCTAGCTACGTTCGTTTGCTCTAAGTTCCTAAATGCCGCCTCCATCTCAGGTATTTTTCTTTGGAAAAACGCATACGCATTTATTTCATTATCAGAAGTCGAGTCTTTGGGGGTATCAACTGTCTTTTGCATATACTCAAGAAGTGCACCAACACCTTTATTTAGGGCCTCCTGGTCATAATTACCCCTTTTTAAGGTCGTGATAATTATATGAAGTCGCATGGCAAAAAAATTCACGGCACCAGATAGCTGCACTAGACTTGCCTTCAATAGCTCGTTTGATAGCTCGAAAAATTCTTTATGTATCCTTTCAAGATCGCTAATATTAGAATCAATACTTCCATCGGAAACACCCATTGCACTATCTCTAGCTCCCGAAGCTCCTGAGAATTCTCCATCTGGCGCATTGAAAAGATGAATCATATTGCTGAGTATGTCTCCCTTTGTTGTGCTAAAAGTTACTTTTTTACCAAAGAAATCAATCAAATGTTGTTCTAAATTTGGATCCTTTGCATCAGATTGATCTTGCTGCCCCTCTTGCTGCCGGTCTGCTAGGCTGGCAAATAGTCTGTCTTCAATTGCTCTTTTTGATTCAGCCATACTAAACCCCCTTTTATTAAAAATGCCCTCACTGTATAGAAATTTATGTTTGTCTGTCAATATACTCAGGGCGAAAGCATGAGTGACTCAAATATAAACAATGCTGGGATAAAACATTATATCTGGTCTCTATTTCTACGTCCTGCGGCTTGACCGCAGGATCCAGGAATCTAGCAAAATTTATGGATACCGCGCATAAAGCGCGGTACGTAGACATCAAGATAAATAATGAGCACTCATGATCTGGCCCTGTCAATATACTTGGGGTATCTGACAATGCTGTGATAGCTGAAATATTTGGTCAACCAGCGATCCAATGGCCTTCTCAAATAATGCACGTGAAGCTGGCTCATCGGGCTTTTCAGACAATATGAAATCTACGGTCTTTCCCTCCTTGTCTACTTGCTCGATTCCTTTTGTTAAACTCGATCTTCGGTTATGTCAATCATCATTTGCAAGGCTCTTTTGGCATTATCAATAACCCAGGTTTGATCGGTTTTTTCTAGGCGGTTGCGAGTTCCTGTGAATTCATTTACTACATCGCCTGCTTTTACTTCGTTATATGACATGGATTTTCCTTGGCGTAACAGGTCGAGTAGGGCTACTAGATGGGGTGGGTCGTTGCGGGACATGGTGGCGCAGCCGCATCCTATGCCTTTCTCTTCAGCGGATTTTGGTGCCTCTGCTAGGTTAACTACGTCAATACCCAATGCTTTGCAGTGCTGCTTGACGTTGTCTACCATGTGATTTTCCGTACCAATTGCATAGCGCTTCGTGCCCGCGCGGTCATTAACCACATAATCCCAAATGAATGCTGTAGAGCCGGCATGTTGGGCGACACGAATAACATCGTTGCGGCATTCAGGGTGTACAACGGTGGTATAACCGTGCTTATGCCAATACTCACACATTTCAGGGCTATAATGGGTATGCACAGCGCATTGGCTAGCGAAAAGAATTAATTCCGATTTATCAAATCGTTCTAGCGTTTTTTTATCTTGGGCAGCCAGCGAATATTGTGCACCAGCAGTGCCGCCAGGCCAGTACGCTATATTTTTGATACCAAGCCAAAAGGCTACATTTTCACCCATGTGCTGATCGGGGATAAAGAGAATTTTTTTATGCTGTCTTTGTGCCCATTGGAAAATTTTTTTGACATTAGAGCTGGTACAAACTGCGCCACCTTGTGCGCCAGTCATAGATTTTACGCGGCCAGATGTGTTCATGTAACACACCGGTAAAATATTCTCAGCACCGTATCGCTCGTTGAGATCTAAAAAAGCTGGCTCAACCATAAAATCTTTGGCTAGCATTTCCATGGTGCAGCCAGATTTCGGGTTCGTGATGTAAACATGCTGGTCTTTGTTGGCCAATATGCTAATAGACTCGGCCATAAAGTGAACTGCAGATTCAATGATGACAGATTTCTCAGGGTGGTTGGCTGCCATAAGTGCTAGTTGGTATGAGTCACCAATTTGCCCACCAAATTGTTCAATTAGACGCACGATATCGCCGCCCATGTAATAGTGAGCAAGTAGCAGCAGTCGATCGCCAAAATGTGCTTGTGCTTTTTGAATATAAGGGGTCATCCAAGTTAATACCGTTGTTAACTTTCGATCAGGCAGGGCAAGATATTCTTCAGCATAAGGGATGAAATCTGTTTGGTACCAGTCAAGTGGGTAGTCACTTTGGCAAATGCTCATATCATTGGTAATGTGCATGAGCGTCTTTTCTGGTTTGTAAGTAGTGTGTGATGTGAACAAGTTGGTGACCTCAAATAAAAGGATTTTGTGGCGAATTTAAACGAGAGATACTTTCTTGAGCCAGCGCGTTCTTTTGTGGAAAATCCTCACGAAAATGGCCGCCTCTTGATTCCCTTCTAGATAGCGCTGCACGAACAATCAACTCGGCATTTAGAATAATGTTGCGCAGTTCGATAAAATCTCGAGTAATGCAATGCTTCCAATAATACTCTTCAATTATTTTGTAACGTTTCATAATTAGTTGTAGTAGATCTTGCAGCCCTGCCTCAGTGCGGACAATCCCCGCGTACGACGTCATTTCGCCGCGCAAACTGCGCCAGTGGGCATTAATCTGGCTAGCTCGGCGATTATTAACCTCACCTGGAGAGCTCCAATTTGGGATGCTATCAAGCGGCTTCCACGGGGTGGCAATGTCTTTTAAAGTGCAACGGGCCGCATTAGATGCCATGACTACAGCTTCTAATAGGGAGTTGCTCGCCAAGCGATTGGCGCCATGTAAGCCCGTGAAAGCCACTTCCCCAATCGCGTACAAACGTTTTATATCCGTGCGACCGTCGATATCAGTTAATACGCCGCCACACTGGTAATGAGCTGCGGGAACCACTGGAATCATATCCTGGCTCATTTCAATGCCAATCGATAATAGGGTCGCATAAATTTGCGGAAAACGTTTTTTTAAAAATGTTTTAGATTGGTGAGTGGTATCTAAGTATACAAATCCACTATGACTTTGCTCGATTTCATTAAAAATGGCTCGAGATACTATATCTCGGGTTGCTAATTCTAATTGGGCTGGTGCGTAACGGTGCATGAATTGCTCGCCCGTGTCTGCATTTTTTAGTAGAGCACCTTCACCGCGGACTGCTTCTGAGATGAGGAAATTGTTCAGCGAGTGATGATGCAATAAAGTTGGATGGAATTGATAAAATTCCATGTTACCCACTCGGGCGCCAGCGCGGTATGCCATTGCTACGCCATCGCCGGTAGCTACTATTGGGTTGGTTGTGTATCGATAGGTTTTACCAGCGCCTCCGGTAGCCAAAATAACACATCGTGATAAAAACGTATGGATCTTGTTTTTTTGGCAATCCAAAATATAAGCACCAAAAACCTCGCCTTGATTGTCAGTTCGATGAGGGTGGTAGTGGGTAATTAGATTGACAGCGATGTGATGTTCAAAAAATTCAATTTGAGGTTGCTGACGTACAGCTTTAATTAGTGCATCAATGGTTGTTAATCCGGTTTGGTCACCGCAGTTAAAAATACGTCGATGCGAGTGGCCACCTTCTTTGGCGAGGGCATAATCACCATCGGGCATTTTATCAAATTGAATAGGGTATTGCTGTAATTGTTGAATAGCTTCGGGGCCTTGGTGAACGATGCACTCGACAGTGGGTGTGTAACACAGCCCATCACCGGCACGTATCGTGTCTGCAATGTGTGACTCCAAAGAGTCTTCTGGCGTGAAAACCGCCGCGATTCCTCCTTGTGCATAACGGCTATTACACTCATTTGCCTCGGCTTTGCTGATCAGTGCAATCTTGATATGTGGCTGCAATGCTAACAATTGCATGCAGTAATGCAGCCCGGCGAGTCCTGTGCCGATAACTAGTACATCAAATTCACTGGTTTTCCCTTGTTGTGAGAAGGGCGCATTCATGAAAAAGCTTTTACTAGTTGTGCGGCAAGGCCTGTGTATTTCTCAGGAGAAAGCGCCATCAATTGTTTTTTTGCTTGTTCGGGGATATCCAAGGATTTTATAAACTCTAGGAGTCGATCGCGCTCAATTCTTCGACCGCGCGTTAAATCTCTCATTTGCTCATAGGCATTGGGAACATTGTAGCGGCGCATTACTGTTTGAATCGCCTCAGAAAGAATTTCCCAGTTATCGTCAAGATCCTGCTCAAGGGCGCGCTTATTAATTTGCAATTTATCATTACCTTTCACCATAGATTGGTAGGCTATGAGGGCGTAAGCAAAGGCTACGCCTAAATTACGTAGAACTGTAGAGTCGGAAAGATCTCGCTGCAGGCGCGATTGCGTAAGCTTATTAGCAAAATGGCTGAATAACGTATTAGCTAGCCCTAGATTTCCTTCGGCGTTTTCAAAGTCAATCGGATTGACTTTGTGAGGCATGGTAGAGGAGCCTACCTCTTCAGCAACTGTTTTTTGCTTAAAATAGCCCATAGAAATATAGCTCCAAATATCTCTGGTGTAATCTAGCAAAATATTATTGATGCGGATCATTAGATGCGATACTTCAGCAATCCCATCATGGGGTTCGATTTGCGTTGTGTAGGCATTGAATGACAAGCCTAAGTTCGTCACGAATTGGGCGCAATGTTTACGCCAATCTACCTCAGGGTAGGCAATGATATGGGCATTGTAGTTACCTACAGCGCCGTTGCATTTAGCAGAAATCAATACTTCAGCTAGTTGTTGCATGGGGCGTTTAAGTCTTGCAACGAAGTTAATAAGTTCTTTACCGATGGTCGTTGGGGTAGCTGGCTGGCCGTGTGTTCGAGCGAGCATCGCTACATCAGCATGTTGTTTACCTAGTAAGGTTATGCTGCCAATAATTTCAGCGAGCGTTGGCTGAATAACTTGTGCGATAGCTTCTTTTAGCATGAGCGCGTAGGCAAGATTGTTTATATCCTCTGAGGTGCATGCAAAATGAATAAAGCCACTTATTTTCTTCAAAGAGCTTGATTGCTCTACTTTCTCTTTTAAATAATATTCTACTGCCTTTACGTCATGGTTAGTTTGCTTTTCATACTCTTTGATTTTCAATGCCTCTTCTTCATTGAATTGAGTGAGTAGGTTGTTAAGAAAGGCTTTCGATGCTGCATCCATTGGTGGAACTTCTTGGATGGTTTCATTCGCTGCAAGGGATTCTAACCAGCGGATTTCAACTAGTAATCGATAATAGATGAGGGCAAATTCGCTAAAATAAGGGCTTAATGCCATGGTTTTTTTGAGGTAGCGTCCATCAACAGGAGAGACGGTGTTTAGAGCAGATAGGGTCATAAGCTATTCGTAACAGTTATAAAGCACATATGATAGTTGATGTGGGGCCAGATGTGAATAAAATCGCAGGGTATGGTTGGCTAAATTCTATTTTAGTTAGAACCATCTTATTTTATATGTGACCAGAGCGTTATCTTGCTGAGCAATATAAAATCAATTACGATTTCCGCCAAATTTTATGTGAATTGGAGAAGATATGCCGCTGTTACGAGCACCACTGGATTATTTAGGGGCGTTGACGGGAGATGTAAGAAGTGCATTTGGTCCTCTAGGTGAGCTATTGGTAGCAACAGCTCCAGAGATAAAACAAGACAAGTGCGAAGGTATTAAAGATGATATGAAAGATAGCCCTCTTTCAAGTTGGTTTTCATTGTTTGTTCGAGCAATTTTTCGTTACGCTTATGAGGGTGACGAGCAATACTATATTTTATTGCCTGCTATGAGGGGTGTAAGCGAGGCTGGTACAGCAGCCCTTGTCCACTTCCGTGAAAAAGCTGTTACTGACAGTGGGGGTATTTCAAAGCAGTTAGGAGAGTTGAGACTACAGCAAAAGGATTTGCTGACAGCAAGCTTCTATCCTGGCCCTGGTGGGAAAACCCTTCTCGAGAGAGATGGGGAAATAACTCGAGCGATTACGGCATTAGAAGATCAAAAAAAACCAACATTAGCGCTCTTTCTTCTCGTTGAGAAAATAATAGTAATTTTGCAGGAATTCAAACGCATAGGGCGAGCAGAAGAGGCGCTGATTAAAGAAAAAAATCCAATACAATTCATGGCAGATCTCATTCCTATTCTTCGGTTGTTGCAAAATGGGGAGGAAAGGGAGCTCATCGAAGTCATTACATTAACGTTGCAACTAGTTGATATCAGTGATGCGCGCTTAGCTTCTAAGATTAAAAAAACGCTATTGGAACGGCATTGGTTAGAAGTGGTGGTTCCTGAAGAAGAGCGAGGCAATTGCCTAACTCGTGCATTAGGGCATCTATTTTTTAGGCAAAGAAGGCGTAGAATTTCTCCTCATGATGCACTTCCAGAAGCAGAGGAAGCAAGACATACTGATGAGGATAAACAGACGGGTTTAGTAGGCGACCAGATTTTCCATTCTGATGCGTTTGAGGAGATAGAGGAAGAAGACGACGATGTTGAAGGGGTTGAGGTGCTCGTTCAAATACCACGATCTTTGCGAACTAAGATCTGGCACGTGAGGATGGGTGAGAAATTCGAGAAACTACCAGAAATAAATGAAGAGGATGAGGTTGCAATGGAGCAGGTGCCTTAATTTTGTTTTTACTTAAACAAACTATGGAGAAAAAATGTATATAAAAGCTTCTGAGCAGCATATAAAGCCAATGACAGATGACTCAAACAGTGCATTTTTCTCTTTAATGGAATTGCTTGAATCCCGGTATCCAACACAAATCAGTACTAATCACCGCTTTTTTGTTGAAGCGATTCAAGCAAGGCCTCTTTCAGAATATTTTTCCTTGTTTGCGCATCTGATTTTTCGTTATGTGTACATGGAAAACCACGCAAGATACAGCATATTATTAAGTGCTTTTAGCAAACGTGCTAGTGAGGATGATAAGAGGGCACTTGTTGTTTTGCGGGATGAGGCGACGCAATGTGGCGGCATAATGTTGGAGGCGTTGCATAAATTACATGAAGATCAAAGGCGTTTGGTGACAGAGGGCTATACTGGATTGATTTCTATTTCCCAGCGTGATGCGCAGCTTACAGAACAAATAAGTCTATTGAAAAATCCAATCCAACCAATTTTGGCATGGTTTTGCATTGTTGAAAAAATAGTGGGGCTGTGTGCTGAAATGAGAATTTTAGAGGCAGAGGATTCTATAAGACAAGAACTGCACTCTAATCCAATACAGTGGCTTGCTAGGATGATTCCTATTTTTGATTTGCTTCAACAGGGGACGGTCGAAAAACTCAGAGAAGCAATCGAGCGTATATTGGTTCTCATTGCTATCCCAGTATCAGAGAGGCTCGTTGATGAAATTCAAGAAGTATTATTTCAGCAGGAATGCATCGAGAAATTGCCTACTCCACAACATTTTACCTCTCCTGAACCGAGTTCGAATTTGGGTCAGCTTATATCCTCTATTCTCCATCCAGAAGGAGAGTGTAATGATGAGGAATCAGTACCTAACCCAGTAGAGTCCACAGAGGCCCCAGTTTCCGCTTCTGTTCCTGCGGCTTCTGCAAGGCTATCAGAAAGCATGCACAGACCCAGAGGGGAGATGTCACTGCGAATATTTATTCTACGAAAGAAATTACCAAAATTGTTAAATCCCTCCGCAGGCATAGATGAAAGTGCAGAACCACAATCTACATTTGGTTTTTAAGCCCATGCCCAGAAGTATTCCTTCGCCCCGCGAGGGGAGAAGGTGCCCGATAGGGCGGATGAGGGGTGATCAAAATAATTTATAACAAAAATGTATTTTTGGATTTAATCTACCCTCACCTGCCCTGTCGGGCATCCTCTCCCATCAATGGGAGAGGAGCACACAAAGCAAATCTTGTCATGCTATGACTATATTTGAAAAGTATACACAAACTTGAGTAGAATGGCTGTCATTTTATAGAATCGGAGTAAACATGTTAGTCAGTACACATACGATCGACTTGCAGCAGCTAGGGATGGCGGATTTAGAGCAGGTTGGTGGTAAAAACGCCTCTTTAGGTGAAATGATTAGTTGTTTATCCTCCAATGGTGTGTCAGTTCCCACAGGCTTTGCAACCACAGCAGATTCATTTCGTGAATTTTTGGCTCACAATGGTTTAGATAAAAAAATATATGAGCTGCTAACGGCTCTCGACGCTAACGATGTGCGTCAATTAGCTATAGTTGGGAAAAAAATTCGTGAGATGGTAATAAATGCCCCATTTACCAGTGCATTTGAAGACGCTGTACGCACTGCCTATCATAATCTTACTAAAACAATTGGGCATGAGGATTTCAGCGTTGCAGTACGATCTTCCGCTACTGCAGAAGATCTACCCGATGCATCGTTTGCAGGTCAACAAGAAACCTATTTAAACGTCAAAGGCGAAGAGGCGGTTTTATTAGCTATCAAACAGGTGTTTGCCTCGTTGTTTAATGATCGCGCTATTACCTACCGTGTTCATCATGGATTCGCTCATCAAGATGTTGCTCTATCTGCTGGAATACAGCAGATGATTCGCAGTGATATGGCCGTTAGTGGGGTTATGTTTACTATTGACACTGAATCAGGCTTTGACCAAGTGGTTTTTATCAACTCTTCATATGGTCTAGGCGAAATGGTAGTACAAGGCGCTGTTAATCCCGATGAGTTTTATGTGCATAAACCTAGCCTGCGAGCCGGGCATTCAGCTGTTGTGCGCCGTACTCTAGGCAGTAAAGCCATAAAAATGATTTATTGTGATGATCCTAAAGAAGCACGAACGGTTAAAACAGTCCAAGTAGATATGGCAGCCCAACAACAGTTTTCCTTAACGACGGCTGAAGTGGAGCAATTAGCCAGTCAAGCACTGATTATTGAGAAACATTATGGCAGACCCATGGATATTGAATGGGCCAAAGATGGTAATGATGGCAGGCTTTATATTTTACAAGCGCGTCCTGAAACAGTGAAAAGCCGTGATAACAAACAAATTCTAGAACGCTACTCCCTAAAAAAACAGGGGAAAGTTTTAAGTGAAGGTCGCAGCATTGGGCAACGTATTGGCCAAGGGCGTGTAAGAATAATTGATGATATTAGCGAAATGCACCGTGTTCAACCCGGTGATATTTTGGTATCTGACATGACGGATCCCGATTGGGAGCCTGTGATGAAGCGCGCTGCAGCTATTGTGACCAATCGAGGCGGACGCACCTGTCATGCAGCAATTATCGCGCGTGAGCTGGGGATTCCAGCGGTAGTAGGTTGCGGGGATGCGACCAAAACTATTCGCGACGGTGATGAAGTGACCGTGAGCTGTGCCGAAGGTGATACAGGTTTTGTTTATGAAGGCATATTGCCTTTTGAGCTTGTTAAATTAGATGTGGATACCATGCCGGATCTGCCTGTTAACGTAATGCTCAATGTGGGCAACCCTGAGCGAGCGTTTGCTTTTCAATCCATTCCAAATGGTGGCGTTGGTCTTGCTAGGGTTGAGTTCTTAATATCTAGCGCTATTGGAATCCATCCTAAAGCATTATTGCAATACGATATGCTAGAGGATAAAAATTTAAAAAAATTGATTGATGAAAAAACAGCCGCTTATGCTTCTCCCGTCGAATATTACATTGAGCGCCTGAAGGAAGGTGTTGCTACGATTGCCGCAGCTTTTTATCCAAAGCCTGTGATAGTTCGATTGTCAGATTTTAAATCTAATGAATACGCAAATCTTGCTGGCGGCGATTTATACGAGCCGCACGAAGAAAATCCTATGTTGGGTTTCCGTGGGGCTTCACGCTACGTTTCACCTAACTTCTCTGATTGTTTTGCTTTGGAATGTGTGGCGATTAAACGGGTACGAGAAGATATGGGGTTAACCAACGTAGAAGTTATGATTCCTTTTGTGAGGACAGTAACAGAAGCCGAGCAAGTTATCACGGTTCTTAAGACGCATGGTCTTGAGCGCGGTAAAAATGGGCTACGTATTATTATGATGTGTGAGTTGCCGTCTAATGCGTTGCTGGCCAATGAATTTTTAGAGCATTTTGATGGCTTTTCCATTGGTTCAAATGATTTGACACAATTAACTTTAGGCTTGGATCGCGATTCTGGCTTGGTCGCTTCGCAGTTTGATGAGCGGGATCCTGCTGTAAAAGCACTGCTACATATGGCTATTTCAGCGTGTAAAAAACAAGGAAAATATATCGGTATTTGTGGCCAGGGGCCTTCTGACCATCCGGATTTTGCAGAATGGTTGATGGATGAAGGCATTGATAGTATGTCTTTAAATCCTGATTCGGTACTCGAAACATGTCTATTTCTTGCTAAGCAAAAGCAATGAATCACCTCGACCCGGTGGCTTCAGTAATTTTTTGGATTACGTTAATCTTTTTTTTCGGGGTCATGGGTCGTTATATCGCTTTACGTTTGCAGCAGCCTGGTGTTTTGGGCGAATTGTTGATGGGAGTTTTAGTCGGTAATATTTGCTATTTTTTTGGCATGCACTTAGCCATTATTCTGCGCGAGGGTTCGGCTGTATTTGATATCCTTGGTGAGACACTGACAGGTATTCCGCTGGTAAAGGCCGTGAATACATTTATCCCAAATCCTCAATATGCTCAGCAGGTAATTGGGGCATTGAGCGCCAAAGGTGGAATCGATTTAATAAAAATAGCTTATATCATCGATATCTTTTCACGTTTTGGCGTTATCTTTTTGCTGTTTATGGTCGGTCTTGAAAGTTCAGTAGCGGAATTAAAACGCACCGGGCGCGCATCTCTTCAAGTAGCTGTCTTAGGCGTAGTGGCGCCAATCATACTGGGTTTGCTGGTTACTGCTGTATTAATGCCAAACTCATCTTTCAATGTTCACCTATTTGTTGCAGCGACATTATCGGCGACCAGTGTTGGGATTACCGCACGTGTTCTCAAGGATATGAAAAAATTAGATACACGTGAGGCTAGAACCATTTTAGGCGCGGCGATGATTGATGATATTTTAGGCTTGATTGTTTTAGCCATTGTCAGCAGCTTGGTTATTAGTGGCGTGGTTAGCATGGGGATGGTGGGGCAAATCATTCTTCTAGCCATTGTATTTTTTGCAGGAGTTCTTTTGATTGGGCCTTGGGTGCTGCAAAAAGCAGTCCATTTTTTTTCTTTTCTCGAGCCTTGGGAAGCCAAATTTAGTATCGCTTTTTTATTCGTAATGGTTTTGGCATGGCTAGCAACACTAGTGCAATTAGCAGCAATTATCGGTGCTTTTGCCGCAGGCATAATTATTCATGATGGTTTTTTTGAGTCACGCGATCGTGGCCACAAAAATGCGCGTGGCATTAAAGAATTGGTAGCGCCATTAGAAGCGCTTCTGGCGCCACTTTTTTTTATGTTAATTGGTATACAGGTGAAAATAGAATCGTTTTTTGATTGGCATGTTTTATTGATATCTGGCGGATTAATCCTAGCCGCTATTCTTGGTAAATTGGTTAGTGGGCTAGGTGGCAATCGCAAAGATGATCGCCTTTTGATTGGCATTGGAATGCTGCCTCGCGGTGAGGTAGGCTTGGTTTTTGCTTCTATTGGGAGGACGCTTGGTGTTATCCCTGACCAGCTTTTTTCAGCAATTATTTTAATGGTGATAGTAACAACCCTAATAGCGCCTTTGTGGCTTAAAGCACGGTATGCAAATTATGGAGCCTAAAAAAGTAGATATTCTGGCAGATGTAAGGCGAGCATTGTCTGAAGATGTGGGTACGGGAGATGTAACTGCCGAACTTTTACCAGCCGAGTTACAGGTAAGTGCAAAAATTATTTCACGCGAGCCTATGTTGGTTTGTGGCCAACCTTGGGTAAATTGTACTTTTGCCGAAATTGATTCCAAGATAGAGGTGGAGTGGCTGGTTGAAGAGGGCGCTTGGATAGACAAGCCGGCAACGCTTTGTTCCATCCGAGGTTTGGCGCGTAGCATTTTAACTGCTGAGCGTACGGCTTTAAATTTTATGCAAACCTTGTCTGGAACTGCAACACAAACGCATCTTTATTTAAAGCAGCTGAAAGGCCATGCTACTCGACTATTAGACACACGCAAGACGCTGCCAGGGCTTCGTTTGGCGCAGAAATACGCGGTTGCATGTGCTGGGGGTGTTAACCATCGTTTTGGTTTGTATGATGCTTTTTTGATAAAAGAAAATCACATAAAAGCGTGTGGTTCGATTGGTAAAGCCATCACTCTGGCTAGATCCGCACCCGGGAGTTTATTAGTTGAGATTGAAGTCGAAACGTTAGATGAGTTGCAAGAAGCGTTAGATGCTAAACCTGATCGTATCTTGTTGGATAACTTTGATCATCCGATGTTAATTGAGGCAGTAGCGATGAATCAATCACGACAATGTGAATTAGAAGCTTCAGGTGGAGTAAATTTAGATACCATTGCGGCAGTTGCAGGAACGGGAGTGGATTACATTTCGGTAGGTGCTATGACGAAATCCGTGCGTGCAATTGATTTGAGTTTGTTAGTTGAAAAGGAGTCAACATGAGCCCAAGAATCGTACTGACCGGTGGCGGAACTGCTGGGCATGTGACTCCGAATATTGCATTAATCGAGGTATTAAAGCCGCAAGGTTGGCAAATAGATTATGTTGGTTCAGCAGATGGTGTTGAAAAAGCCATGATCACTGCTATAAATATCCCATACCATGCAGTGCGTAGTGGCAAATTACGCCGTTATTTTAGTTGGAAAAATTTTTTAGATCCTATCAATATTTTTCTAGGCATTTGGCAAGCTTATCGCTTGTTACGTAAATTAAAGCCAGATGTTGTGTTTTCTAAAGGTGGATTTGTGGGGTTTCCTGTGGTGGTAGGTGCATGGTTAAACTGTATACCTGTTGTAGCGCATGAATCTGATATGACTCCAGGGCTTGCTAATCGATTGAGCTTTCCATTCGTTAATAAAATTTGTGTGACATTTGCCGCGGCTAAAAAACACTTTAAACGCCAAGAAAACGTTGAGGTAACCGGTACGCCCATCCGCCAAGAATTATTTAATGGCAAGAAAGCAAAAGGGCTGGCGTTGTGTGGGTTTAAAGATGAAAAACCTTGTCTGCTAGTAGTGGGTGGCAGCCAAGGGGCCAATGTAATGAACGTGTGTGTGCGGCAAGTGCTCGATACCTTGTGTAAAGATTTTCAAGTTATACATTTGTGTGGCAAAGGTAAGGTGGATAATGCTTTAGTGGGAAAAACAGGGTATTACCAACTTGAGTATGCTAATAAAGAGTTGGCGGATTTGTTTGCCGCAAGTGAGATGGTTATCTCACGGGCTGGAGCTAATGCGCTATATGAAATTCTTGCATTAAACAAACCGCATGTTTTAATTCCTCTATCAAGGCAAGCCAGTCGTGGTGACCAAATACAAAATGCGCGTTATTTTCAGCAGCAAGGTATCAGCGTAGTAGTGAATGAAGAAGGATTAACGCCAGAAACACTATTGTCTGCGGTCAATGAAGTAAGTGCTAATAGCAGCAAGATCATTGAAAAAATAAAAGCATTGGGTATCGCATCGGCCACGCTGAAAATTATTGATGTTATCAAGGAGCAAGCGCATGTTGAATGCACAAAAACTGCGTGAATTTGTAGAGGGTCAATGGCAAGAAGACATCATTCCTAGTCTTTGTGATTATATTAAAATCCCTAATAAATCCCCCCATTTTGATGCAAAGTGGCAAGAGCATGGTTATATGGAGCAAGCGGTAACCCATATCGCCGATTGGTGCAAAGCGCATGCGACGAAAGGAATGAAGCTCGAGGTTTTGCGGCTACCTGGGCGTACACCATTACTCTTTATGGATGTGCCAGGCGATATTGATGAGACCGTTGTGTTATATGGGCACTTGGATAAACAGCCTGAGATGACAGGGTGGGATACTGGATTGGGGCCATGGCAGCCTGTTTTAAAAGATGGATGTCTTTATGGTCGAGGTGCGGCAGATGATGGTTATGCGGCCTATGCATCCATTACTGCAATCCGAGCTTTGCAGGAGCAGGGCTTAGCTCATGCTCGGTGTGTACTCATTATTGAAGCGTGCGAAGAAAGTGGTAGTTACGATTTACCTTATTATATCGATGTTTTGAAGGACCGCATTGGTGATCCTGGTCTTATTATTTGTCTGGATTCAGGTGCAGGTAACTATGAGCAACTATGGATGACGACTTCACTGCGGGGTAATGTTGTTGGGGAGCTATCCGTCGAACTTCTTTATGAGGGGGTTCATTCAGGGCATGCCAGTGGAATTGTTGCGGATAGCTTTCGTGTGGCTAAGCAATTAATTAGTAGGGTTGAGGATGAGGTTACGGGGGAGATTAAATTATCCCAGTTGCATACCGAGATTCCAGTTCAGCGTGTAACAGAAGCAAAACATTGTGCTGATACATTAGGTGATAAGGTTTATAGTGAGTTTCCTTTCCATACAGGTACCCAGCCTGTTGCTAAAGACTGCCAACAACTCATTTTAAACCGCACTTGGCGCCCGGCTTTGACGGTTACTGGAGCCGAAGGTTTACCCTCTATTGAGGAGGCCGGCAATGTCATGCGACCCAAAACCGCCTTCAAATTATCAATGCGCATACCCCCAACAGTTTGCCCAAAAAAAGCCAGTGCTGCATTGTCTAAAGCATTGACTGAAAATCCACCGTATGGAGCAAAAGTAACGTTTTCTGTTGGTGATGGTTCCATGGGATGGCATGCGCCATTATTGGCTGATTGGTTAGCAAAAGCGGTGGATGGGGCATCCATGGCATTTTTTCAGAAACCAGCGGTTTACATGGGCGAGGGGGGGACGATTCCTTTTATGGGAATGCTGGGCGAAAAATTCCCCAAAGCTCAGTTTGTCATCACAGGTGTTTTAGGCCCACGGTCAAACGCGCATGGTCCTAATGAGTTTTTGCATTTAGATATGGTAAAGAAATTAACGTCGAGTGTGGCGTATATCCTTCATCAACATTGTCTATTTGAGGGAGCAACTCACCCATAAATAATTGTGGTTCCTTCGCCCCGTGAGGGGAGAAGGTGCCCGACAGGGCGGATGAGGGGTGATTTGATCTACCCTCACCTGCCCTGTCGGGCATCCTCTCCCATCAATGGTAGAGGAGCACACGATTTACTCTCTGTATAGCCCTCTTTCTCAAGCCTCCTCGACAGCATAATAAAATCTTGAGATACTGCCGGCGGTTTAGTAATAACCGCAAAGTCCAATCAAATCAAGGAGCATGTTATGAAAGCAACGTTGTTTGCTGTTGTATTGTCATTGTTTGTTATATCCCTCCCCGTCTTCGCAGTTCCCCATATTGTCACGCCAACAACGCAATATGTGATTAAAATTAATCTTAATAAAGCAGATGTGCGGGCTTTGACAAAATCATTTAAAGGAATTGGAAAAAAACGGGCTGAGGCGATTGTAAGTTATCGTGAAAAGTATGGTGGTTTTAAATCAGTGGCTGAGTTAGCCAGCATTCGCGGCCTAGGTAAGTCATTTGTACGTAGGAATTTGTCACAGTTGCAGGAAGTGTTTACGGTCGAATAGGGTGGAAAAATATCATGGGTATTGTCGTTGCTGACGAGGGACTATTTTTAGCCTGGATGGAACGTAGCGTAATCCGGCGATTTCTGCGCCTCGATTTCCCGGATTACGGCTTCGCCTGCATCCAGGCTAAAGTGCTATCCCGCCACATGACGTACACTAGCAACATTTTTATGCCAATTGTATACACTTAATCCCCATAAAAAAATATGCTTAATTTTTGATGTATAAAAATAAAAGTTCTGTCGATTTTTATCCAAATTTAGGTTAAAGTTCTCAACAAAAAAGAACGAGGTAGCGCGGCACATGTTCAGAAAACTACGAGGTATGTTCTCCAATGATTTGTCTATTGATTTGGGGACTGCAAATACACTGATTTATGTCAGGGACAAGGGTATCGTATTAAACGAACCATCCGTTGTCGCTCTGCGTAATGAATCAGGGCAAAAAAGGGTGGCGGCTGTTGGCGTAGAAGCTAAACGCATGCTGGGTAGAACGCCTGGTAACATCAATGCGATTAGACCTATGAAAGACGGCGTTATTGCGGATTTCTTTGTGACTGAAAAAATGTTGCAATACTTTATTCATAAAGTTCACGAAAATCGCTATTTAAGACCTAGCCCACGCGTGTTGGTTTGTGTACCTTGCGGCTCAACGCAGGTTGAGCGACGAGCTATTCGTGAGTCTGCGATGGGTGCTGGTGCGCGTGAAGTATTCTTGATTGAAGAACCTATGGCCGCTGCACTCGGTGCAGGAATGCCAGTAGAAGAGGCCAGTGGTTCGATGGTTGTTGACATTGGTGGTGGTACTACCGAAGTTGCTATTATTTCTTTAAGTGGCATCGTCTATCATCAATCTGTGCGTATTGGTGGAGACAAATTTGATGATGCGATTGTGTCTTATGTTCGTCGTAATTATGGAACGTTAATCGGTGAAACAACCGCTGAACGTATCAAGCATGAAATTGGTTCAGCCTTCCCCAGCCGTGATCTTTTCGAAATTGAAGTTCGAGGCAGAAACTTAGCAGAAGGTGTTCCACGTAGTTTTACGCTGACCAGTGCGGAAATTTTAGAAGCGCTACAAGAACCATTATCAGGTATTGTTGGCGCGGTGCGGGCGGCGCTTGAATTGGCTCCCCCTGAACTTGCTGCTGATATTGCCGAGCGAGGAATGGTTCTGACCGGTGGTGGTGCTTTGTTGAAAAACATGGACACATTACTGATGGAAGAAACTGGTTTGCCGGTATTAGTAGCCGAAGATCCACTAACGTGTGTTGCGCGTGGTGGTGGTAAAGCATTAGAAACCATGGACTTACGTGGCGGTGATTTCCTCTCAACCGAATAACTCTCAAAATAGGCTTTTTGCCAAAAGCAGACGTTCATCCATTGGATTTGTGTTTGCTTTGGTGTTTTCTATGGCCTGTATGGTTGCTGACTATCACTATCAATATCTTGATAGTGTGCGCAGTGGCTTTTCTTTGCTTGTTTCTCCCTTGCAGTATATTGTCGATTATCCTGTGCGTATGGTGGGTTGGACTTATTCATTAATTAGCAGTAAAAAATCGTTGATTAAAGAAAATATGCAATTGCGCTACCAGCAAATCATGCTTGAGGCACAGTTACAAAAATTATTAGTGATTAGTCGAGAAAATTCGCAGCTAAAAGAATTATTATCCGTCTCAGCTACAACAGAGATGCGTGCGATGGCCGCACAAATTCTTGCAGTTGATACAACGATTTCACGCCAGTTATTAGTCTTAAATAAAGGTAAGCGAGATGGTGTATTTGCAGGCCAGCCTGTATTAGATGCTAAAGGGGTCATGGGGCAAATTATTGATGTTGGTTTGATGACCAGCACGGTATTACTTGTTTCTGATTCGAAATCAGCAGTTCCCGTTAGAAATGAGAGGACCGGTGAGCGTGCTATTTTGGTAGGAACTAACAGCATGAGTGAATTATCACTGATTAATTTACCGAGGACATCTTCGATTGCGAAAGGTGATTTATTAGTGACATCAGGTTTGGGGCGACGATATCCAGAGGGTTATCCTGTGGGTCGTGTAGAAGAAATTAAAAATATTCCTGGGGATGATTTTATTAAAGTTAGTGTTAGCCCAATTGCATTGTTAAATAGTAACCGGTTGGTATTAGTAGTTTGGCCTGAAAAAGAGCATGCGGCGTTAACGGAGCAAATTAACGAGCGTATTAGTGTCATGGATGAGAATGCATGAGAAATCTAAACCTGCGTTTATTTTTAGTGTTATTGATTGCTTTTGTGTTAACTATTTTACCACTTCCCGAAATCGTAGCAGGGATACGTCCGCCCTGGATCTTGTTATTTGTCTTGTATATTCAGTTTTTTTTGCCTAATTACTTCAATATTACGCTGTTGCTTTTTCTTGGTCTCTGCGTAGACATATTGTTGTCTACGGTGATAGGAGAGCACGCTTTTGCACTTTTATTAACCACATTTTTTGCTGCAGGGAAGGCCAGGCGGTTTAATTTCTTTTCATTAGTACAGCAAATGGTGTTGATTGCTGTATTCTGTTTGATATACCAAGTGATTATTTTCTTGATTGAGGCTTTCTTAGGTTATCATAATAGCCTATGGGTATTGACCGGCGCAGCAATGCTGGGCATGGTTTTCTGGCCATGGCTGCGAATGTTGGCTGATGGTGGCTTATTAATAGAAAAAAACACGTAGATTTGTCATTCTCGCGAAGGCGGTGTTGTTGAATAATTAGACCCGTTCGTGCTGACGAGAACGGACCTAAATAAAAAAATTATTCAAAAAGCTGCGAAGGCGCGCATGACAGACAAAAATTCTATATTTGGAGTTCCGATAAATGAAAGACCAGTTCCGCCTAAAAATAACTAAATCAATTTTTTCCTTAAGCGCTATTTTAAGCGCTCTGTTTCTTACAGGTTGTATCGACCTTGCTGTAAATCAAAATCGACATAAACAGCTCGCGCAGAAAAAAAAATCAGTTGCTCAAGGAGAAATTTATACCATGCGCGGGGGCTTGGGTGGAGTATTTAGTAAAGGCATGAACCACCTAGAAGATACACTTGCAGATAATTATCAAATAAGTGCATCTAGCACAGTCTGGTTTAAAGCAAAGGCATTAAGCGATTCTATTATTAAGCGTTATAAGGCCAATGAATTAAAGGGCCCCATAATATTAGTTGGCCACTCACTCGGTGCTAACGACCAAATAGGCGTTGCAAGACTGCTTGCCAAGGAAAATATCCCCGTCGCTCTGCTGATAACGATTGATCCTGTTTTACCGCTAAGAATACCTTCTAATGTGAAGCAAGAGATTAATGTCTATAAACCATCTTTTGTTCCACTTTTTAGCGGACTTTCTCTGAAAGCTGATGACCCAAAGTACACCAAAATCGAAAATTTGAATGTTGATACTCTTAAAGGCATGGGAGTTAACCATTTCACTATCGATAAACATCAATTTGTTCAAAAGCTAATGGTTGATAGGATATTAGCTACATTAAAAGAAGCAAATAGGAAATCATGATGTCATCCGTTAGAAAGGATTCACCCAAAATTTGTGTTATCGGCGCAGGCCCTTCCGGAATAACTGCGGCAAAGAATTTAATTCAGCAAGGGCTGACCAATTTCACAGTATTTGAAAAAAACAGCCAGCTAGGTGGAAATTGGGTTTACGATGAGCGAAATAACCACTCTAGTATTTATGAGACAACCCATATCATCAGTTCTAAACGTCTGTCTGAGTATGAGGATTTTCCCATGCCAGCGGATTATCCTGACTACCCATCTCACTCTCAGCTGTTAACGTATTTTAACGATTACGCCCAGCATTTTGGTGTTAACAAGTTCATACGATTTAATACAACCGTTGAGCAGATTACCCGGGAAACAGAAGGGCAATGGCGGGTTCTTTATCGTGATGAAGCGGGAAACCACGAAGAAATTTTTGATCATTTGTTAATTGCGAATGGTCATCATTGGGATCCGTTGATGCCTAGCTATCCTGGTGAATTTAAGGGAAGTATTCTCCACTCGCATCAATATAAAAAGTCCGAGCCGTTTAAGAATAAACGTGTTTTAGTTGTCGGGGCGGGTAATTCGGCTTGTGATGTAGCGGTGGAAACGGCTCGAATATCTGCTAAAACGTGTATTAGCACACGAAGCGGACAGCATATTTTTCCGAAGTTTATTCTTGGTAAAGCAACGGATGTCGCTTTTGCAAAAATTAACCGATTGCCGCTCTGGTGCAAACAGTATTTTGCCGGAGTGATGATTCGCTTGTTGCAAGGGCGGTATGAAAAATATAAGTTAAAAAAGCCAGATAGCAAGCCGTTAGCGGATCATCCAACGATAAATTCTGAATTGCTTTATTTTATCAGGCACGGGAAAATTTTTCCTCGTGACGGGATTGAGCGATTTGATGGGAATGATGTGTATTTTGTTGATGGAAGTTCGGAAGCATTTGACGTTGTTATTTTTGCAACAGGTTACAAAATTAGTTTCCCATTCTTTAGCAAAGAGTTGATTGACTATAGTGAGTTGAGACACATTCCACTTTATCAAAAAATGCTAAGTTCAAAATTTGATAATCTTTTTTTTATAGGACTATTCCAACCTCAAGGATGCATCTGGCCTCTAGCTGATTACCAGGCAAAAATTGCCGCTAGTATGATTAAAGGAACTTTAAAAAGCCCTGAAAATTTAGCGATGAAAATTGAAAAAGAGGTAAAAAAAACCGGTAAGCTTTATAAGGAAAGCACGAGGCATGCATTGGAAGTCGATTACCACGTTTTTCGCCGGCAGTTGTTGAATGAACTGAAAAGAGAGCGTTCATTGTAACCAGTATGGACTGAGTAAAATTAGAAGTAGGTTGGGCCTAGCGGCACCAACCTACATATATTTTATTCTTTTTCTTATCGAAACTGGTGTTGTAAAAAAGGATAGTCACAATAAAGGGAAAGCATGCTCAGTAAAAATAATCTAAAACTTCTAATTCCCTGGGTATTATGGATCCTAGCCTCCCTAACCTATTTCTATCAATACTACTTACGCGTCTCCGTAAGTAGTTTATCAAAACACCTCATGCAAGATTTTTTCCTCACTATTGTTGATGTGAGTGATCTTGCCATGTTTTATTTTATCGCCTACGTCATCACCTTACCCATTTCAGGCATATTGATAGATCGTTTCGGTGTCAAAAAAATGCTGCCCATGGCAATGACAGCAGCCGGCTCTGCTTGCTTTCTATTTGCTTGGTCCCATGATGATACGCAATTAGCCCTTGCCCGGTTATTAATGGGTTCCGCTACATCATTTACGTTAATTTCCGCATTGGTAGTCATACGTAGTTATTTTAAGCCTACTTTATTCCCCATACTTTCAGGTTTGACGATAACCATAAGTGTTCTAGGCGGCGTCCTTGGCGGAGGGCCTCTGGTTTCAGCGAGTGATTTCGAAAATTGGCGACAACTGATGGGATATGCCGGCTGCTTTGCGTTTGTGATAGCTGTTTTATTTTATTTTATTATAAGCAAGGATGGACCACAAAACGCTCAATCAACAGGGGGGGCAGTATTTCTTAGCGATTTAAGAATATTTTTACGTAAAGGGCAAAGTTGGTTGCCAGGCATCTATGGTGGTTTTATTCTAGCACCTGTCATTGCTTTTGCTAGCTTTTGGGCCGCTCCTTTTTTGAATGTCTATTATCACATTAGCTTTGATAAAGCCGAATATTTAACATCATTCATTTTCATAGGATATGCCGCAGGGGCGCCTCTTTCTGCGATTTTGTCCGACAAATTTGGTTTAAAACCTACTATGATATGCTTTGCAGGTGTTGCAGCAATAGTAATGTGGTTGATCATTAATTTAATTTTACCCATTCCTATCGTCGCTCTTTGTCTTTTACTACAAGGTGTTGCGGTTGGGTCCTATATCCTATCCAATGTCGTAATCGAATTAACAACAGACTCAGATATTGCAGCAAGTGCATTTAGCTTCACTACCATGTTAGCTCAATTAATGGGTGCTCTTATATTATGGTCGGTAGGCGAGTTTCTTTATCTACATCACGGCATTGAAGTAGTAAAAAACCAGCAAAATTTTTCTATAACAGCTTTACAAGATTCCATGTATCTATTTTTTATAGGCTCATGCATAGCTCTTATTTGTGCATGTGTTATAAAGCTGCCCCAAAAATCGTCTTAATTCGAATAATGGGTTTGTGACCCAGATCTCAACACCATTTGGGCCAAATGGCTACCCCATGTTATTATATTTGTTTTTCATTTCAACATACGGAGTAGTTGGTCATGGTATTCGAAAAAATTCATACCCCCACACAAGGTACGGCAATTACCATCAATTCAGATTTAACCCGCAATATCCCTGATCACCCAATTATTCCCTTCATTGAAGGAGACGGTATCGGTGTAGATGTCACTCCAGCAATGATAAAAGTTGTCGATGCTGCTGTAAAAAAAGCCTATGGCGATAAAAAGAAAATTGCTTGGATGGAAATTTACGCCGGTGAAAAAGCCACAAAAATATACGGCTCTGATCAATGGCTCCCCAAAGAAACGTTAGCAGCGATTAAAGAATTTATCGTTTCAATCAAAGGCCCCTTAACTACGCCAGTTGGTGGAGGCATCCGCTCTTTGAATGTGGCTATTCGTCAAGAATTGGATCTTTATACCTGCTTACGTCCTGTGCGCTACTTCACGGGGACGCCCAGCCCTGTGAAAGAACCCTGGAAAACCAATATGGTTATTTTCCGTGAAAACTCAGAAGACATTTATGCAGGGATAGAATGGCAAGCTGATTCGCCAGAAGCAAACAAAGTGATTCAATTTTTACGAAACGATATGGGTGTGAAAAAAATTCGCTTCCCTGAACATTGTGGAATTGGAATTAAACCGGTTTCCAAAGAAGGCACCACACGTTTAGTTACAGCAGCAATTCAATATGCTATCGATAATCAACGTGACTCAGTGACGTTGGTTCATAAAGGTAACATAATGAAATTTACAGAGGGTGCTTTCAAAGATTGGGGCTATCAAGTTGCTCGAGAAAGTTTTGGTGCAAAAGAATACCAAGGCGGACCTTGGATGCAAGTTATTAATCCTAAAACAGGCAAACCGATCATTATCAAAGATGTCATCGCAGATGCATTTTTACAGCAAATTTTGTTACGGCCTGAAGAATACAGCGTAATTGCAACACTTAACCTGAATGGGGATTATATTTCTGATGCTTTAGCAGCCCAAGTGGGTGGGATTGGAATAGCTCCCGGTGCAAACATAGGTGATAAGACTGCTGTGTTTGAAGCAACCCACGGAACAGCACCAAAATACGCAGGACAAGATAAAGTTAACCCCGGCTCATTAATTTTATCAGCAGAAATGATGCTTCGCTATTTAGGTTGGTTCGAAGCTGCCGATTACATAATTAAAGGCACGGAAGGCGCCATTGAAGCTAAAACAGTAACCTATGATTTTGAGCGTTTGATGGATGGCGCAACATGTGTAAGTTGCATGGGCTTTGCAGAGGCTATAATTAAACATATGGGGTAAGGTAGATTTGTTTGTAACTGCTCACTCCCTTCGTAGGTGAGAGGGGGGAGCAAACAGTTGAGATTTTTTTAAAGCAGGGTGTCGTTGAAGATCGCAAATTAGGATTTTTTTAACGATATAAGTTTATTTCTACTGGCCAAATTAGGGATGTAAGTCTATAAAATTAAGTAAGGGTGTATGAAATGAGCGGGGACAATTTAGCAGAAATCACAGAGCGCAAGACAGCTGAGTCGAAGGCCTTGCCGGCGCTTAAAGAACCTAAAAAATATAAAGTGGTTCTGCTAAACGATGATTATACGCCTATGGACTTTGTGGTGAGCATATTGAAACAATTTTTTCATTTTAATGAGGAGGTTGCGACACATGTGATGCTTCAGGTTCATATGCAGGGACGCGGGGTGTGTGGTGTTTTCACACGTGATGTAGCAGAAACTAAAGTTCTCCTGGTGAATGAATACTCCAGGACTAACCAACATCCATTACTTTGTAGCATGGAGCAGGAATAACAAAGGTGGATGGACGGGAGCAACGATCATGTTAAATAAAGAACTTGAGTTCACCTTAAACCTAGCGTTTAAGGAAGCAAAAGAAAAACGTCATGAATTCATGACCGTTGAACATCTCCTCTTATCGCTGCTTGATAATCCGGCGGCAGGTAACGTGTTACAAGCGTGTGATGCCAATATTGACTCATTGCGACGTGATTTAATCGAGTTTATTGACGAAACCACGCCTAAAATCCCTGATGACGAGCTAGATCGTGAAACCCAACCTACGCTAGGTTTTCAACGTGTTTTGCAACGCGCTGTTTTTCATGTGCAATCGGCTGGAAAAACAGAAGTAAGTGGTGCAAATGTTTTAGCTGCCATTTTTAGCGAGCAAGAGAGCCAAGCGGTCTATTTTTTACGTCGTGAAAATATTACTAGGCTCGATGTTATTAACTACATTTCCCATGGTGTTTCTAAATATCAAAATAATAATGATATGCACGAGGGTATGAATTCATCTATGGATGAAGACATGATGGGTATGGAGGGCAATGAGTCGCCGTTAGAAAGCTATTGTATGAATCTTAATAAACGAGCGAAGCTTGGTAAGATTGACCCTCTTATTGGTCGTCATGAAGAAATTCAGCGTACAGTGCAGGTATTATGCCGCCGTCGAAAAAACAATCCATTATTAGTGGGTGAAGCCGGCGTGGGTAAAACGGCCATTGCAGAAGGGCTGGCGAGACGAATAGTGGATGGCGAAGTGCCAGAGGCAATTAGTAACTGTGTCGTCTACTCATTAGATTTGGGCTCTCTACTGGCTGGAACCAAATACCGCGGAGATTTTGAGAAACGGTTAAAAGCTGTTTTAAAACAGCTGGGCGAGCAAGAGGGTGGGATTTTATTCATCGATGAAATTCACACGATTATTGGTGCAGGTGCTGCATCTGGTGGAGTAATGGATGCATCCAATCTTATCAAACCACTGCTAGCTAATGGAGAGTTAAAGTGCATAGGATCAACTACTTACCAAGAATACCGAGGTATTTTTGAGAAAGATCGTGCACTGGCTAGACGCTTCCAAAAAATTGATATTACTGAGCCTAGCATTGACGAAACATTTGAGATTCTTAAAGGCTTAAAGGGACGTCTTGAAGAGCATCATGGGGTTAAGTTCTCTATTCCTTCGTTGAAAGCCGCGGCTGAATTATCGGCTAAATATATTAATGATCGGTTTTTGCCAGATAAAGCCATCGATGTGGTAGATGAGGCAGGGGCTTATCAAAACTTATTAACAGCGAACAAGCGACGAAAAATTATCAGTGTTACTGAAATTGAAAATGTTGTTGCTAAAATTGCTAGAATTCCAGTTAAAAAAGTGTCAGCACGCGATAAAGATACGTTACGTAATCTAGAGCGTGATCTGAAGTTGCTGGTTTATGGGCAAGATGAAGCGATTACAGCACTTTCCTCCGCTATTAAGCTTGGCCGCTCGGGTTTGCGTGAGCCACAAAAACCTGTAGGTTGCTTTCTATTTGCGGGACCTACTGGTGTAGGTAAAACCGAGGTTACCAGGCAGTTAGCCAATGTTTTGGGAATTGAGTTATTACGATTTGACATGTCTGAATACATGGAAAAGCACACTGTATCTAGATTAATAGGTGCGCCTCCAGGGTATGTTGGTTATGACCAAGGCGGTTTATTGACTGAGGCTGTCAATAAAAACCCGCACTCTGTTCTGTTATTAGATGAAATTGAAAAGGCGCATTCCGATGTATTTAACTTGCTTTTGCAAGTCATGGATCACGGTACGTTGACGGACACGAATGGCAGACAAGCTGATTTTCGTCACGTGATTTTGGTTATGACGAGTAACGCGGGTGCTGGTGAGATTAGTCGTAATTCAATAGGTTTTTCTCAACAGGACAATAGCAGTGATGGTTTGGATGTGATCAAGCGACAATTCAGTCCAGAATTTAGAAATCGTCTCGATGCAATTATCAATTTTGGGGCTTTAGACGTAGAAACTATCGGGCTGATTGTTGATAAATTTATCATGGAACTGGAAGAGCAGCTCCTGACTAAAGGTGTAACATTTGAAGTAGAAGCACCTGCACGGGAATGGCTCATTGAACATGGTTATGATAAAGCGATGGGTGCCCGTCCAATGGCAAGATTGATCCAGGAAAATATTAAAAAACCGCTAGCTGAAGAACTGCTTTTCGGAAAATTGGCAAATGGTGGCCATGTGACCTTAAACACCAAAGATGGCAAGTTAAACTTTGTTCACCAGGATCACCGCGAAGGCGTATGTTAGTACAGCGATAGAAGCCTGGATGGCCGCCAAGCGGACATCCGGGTTTTCGATACAGCAATGGTAATTCCAAACCCTAGACAACAATCTAGATTGTGCCAGAAATCAAGGTGGCAGTTGTAGGATTTGCTTCTTTATCTTAGGTCTTATAGTCTAGCCCCCTTTATCTAAGATGGTTACTTGGTGGAAGCACTTGCTCGCTGTTACTTACCAGAAGGCCTACCTTGTTAAGGGGACATGCTTCTTTTTGCTTCTTCTTTCTCTTCTGTTTCTTCTGCTTTATCCAGAGGCTTTTCGCAAGCTTTATTGGTAACATCAAGAAGAGATTTATATATCGCAGTAACGTTACGATGCATGCTTGTGTTAGCTGAGTCTTTGCCAGCAGTTGAAGCGATACTAAAACTATAAGCCCCCATGCCAATAAGCATAGCAGCGTGAGATAAGCAAACAGCCAAAATTGGGGCGGTAGGGGGCATGAGGACTGCCAACGCTACGCAGAATATTCCAGCCAGGGTGAAAACTGCTCCGCCAAATGCAAAAAACAGCGTGGTGGTGTTTGCTCTTTTTTTAACCGGAAATTGGGCAGACATTTCCCTATACATTTGGCTTATTTTATTTGTCACTTCTGCTGCTTTGATGTTTGTAGGCTCTTTTAGAAGTGCGGTGACTGACTCAACAGTAACCGAAAGACCCACTATTTTTTTGTAAAGTTTGTCGCTTACGTGAGGATTACCTAATAGAGCCCTGGCAAAATCGTTCCCTTTTTTCCAAACATCTAAACTTGCGTCATGCAATATTTGGTTTTGCGTATTTTGCATAGCAGCTTGGTGTAAATTGTTAAGGTTTCTAATTAGCGTCATCCTCATCCTCAGCTTCAGCGTATCTGGAACCTGCTGAGGCCCTGTATTTTGTGGGGAAGTATATCCATGTTCTAAAGCCAGTTGCTCGAGTTCCGCCGATATTGCGCTATAAGGGTTCTCTGATTTAGAGGCTGTCATAATTAGTCCAATTTGATATGAATTTTTACACATTATAGGATTTTTTTATTAAGGAAATATTAGGTAACTTATATGGACTCGTCCTGGGACACCAAAAGAGAAAAAATTTAATGGTCTTTCCTAATTACAACCGCGTACGATATTTTGCGAAATCAAGGCGTAGAGGTAGGCATACGTGATTATATGGGCGTGTTTTAATGTAACCGCGGTTCGGAGTTTTGAGTCTGTACTAGTTTGAGGCATTCTACCAGATAGACACAGACTGCACTGGAGTTTGTAGGCTACAGAGCTCGGAGACGCCGCCATTATTGCAGATGACTAATCCCATGGGATCAACCGCCATCACACCGCCTTGCCATAAACAGCAGCCTTGGATGCGTTGTAAATCCATTACTGCGTGGCGGGTGCAATAACAAGATGAATAATACCCATTGTTACACACATAACGCCCGGCTGATGAGTCACAATAGCTAATCCCTCCCATCTCAGCACAACAAGCAGGGCAGGCGCTATAAGCTATTTGTGAGGTCATGCCTGACAGCAGAGAGAGTACGAGTAAAAAGCGGGTGAAAAAATGCATTACTCATTCCGAAAGTTTGTATAAAGCTAGCATAGCATATACGTATTACAATTCAATTTTCTCTATTCCCCGGCTGCCGCTCTGCCTCAACCAGGTTACGATCGTTAGCACGCGGATCGTAGCCTGGATGGCTGCGAAGCGGACATCCGGGTTTTTAGTACTTTACGCTTCCTCAAGCATAGCCACTTCATCCTTCTTTAGCTCCAAATCCAACTCAACCGACTCAATTTTTTGAAAACGTTGTGTGATCTTTTTGGCGGAAGTATTCACTTCGCTGACATCTTGATGAGCCAGATCAATATGCTTAGATAATTTATCCATACGTTTCTCAAACCGTTGAAAATCCCCAGCAAGTGCGTGTAAATGTTGCTGAATAATATGCACCTGTTTTCTGGTGGCATCGTCTTTCAGCACAGCTCTTGCTGTAGTTAATACAGCCATTAAGGTACTGGGTGAAACAAGCCATACTTTTAAACGTTGCGACATGGAAATAACTTCAGGGTAATTAGCGTGCACCTCGGCAAAAATAGATTCCGCAGGAATAAACATAATTGCGCCATCCGTGGTTTCGTTAGGAATAATGTACTTTTCGGCAATATCCTTAATGTGTTTTTGCAAATCTTGGCGAAATTGTTGTTGTAAGGTTTTTTTCTCTGCCGAAGAAATCTCGGAGTTCATGAGCTTTTGATACGTTTCTAGCGGAAATTTAGCGTCAATGACAATGTTACCCGTGGGCTCAGGTAAAAACAAAATACAGTCTGCTCGTTTTTGGTTGCTTAACGTATATTGCATGCTGTAGTGAGTGCTGGGGACCATGTTAGCAATCAGTGTTTCTAATTGCACCTCACCAAAGGCACCGCGCGCACGTTTATCAATCAGAACATCTTGCAGACTCATGACATGAGAAGAGAGTTCGGTAATTTGTTTTTGCGCTTCATCAATAATTGTTAAGCGACGTACCACGTCAGTAAAGGTAGAAGAGGTCTTTTCAAAGCCTTCAGTTAAACGATGATTAACCTGTTGAGTAAGGCTGTGCAAATGATTGCGTATTTCTTCGGTGAGTGTTTGCAAGTGAGATGTTAACGAGCTCGCATGCTGTTTGAAACTGTGACTCATTTGTTCACGGACATCAGCCATTTGGCGTTGCATGGTTTCTGTCATCAATTGCTGGCTGTTTAGTTGACCTTGAGCTATCTTTTCATAGATGCTGTGTTGCCCTGTTTGATGAACATTTTGTAGGTCGACATGTAATTGGTGAATTTGCGTGGTGAGCGCTAACTGTAATTTGTCATAATGTATGGAAGCTTGTAAGTGCTGCTGACGCTGTCTTTGCAAAAGCCACAGTGATAGAGGGATCTGCAAAGTAACAATAAGACCTATTATTTCTAAAACAGGAATGCCAGATAGTTCAATCACGAATACACCAATAAGGTTGTAAATATGCGCACAGTATACTGTGTTTTGAGGTAAACTTTTAATTTTTTGCAGAGTACTACGGATGAATGAGGATGCAGCCTTGGAGCAGATTAATGCCTTGCGTGAGAAAATTAGGCGTTATGATTATCAATATTACGTTTTAGATAACCCGTCAGTTCCTGATGCGGAATATGATCGTTGTTTTAAATCTTTGCAAACTTTGGAAGGGCAGTACCCACAATATTTGACTAGCGACTCACCTACGCAGCGTGTGGGCGCGGCTCCCGCAACATCCTTACAACCTGTCGCTCATCACCAGCCTATGTTGTCCTTGTCAAATGTATTTTCCAGTGAAGAATTGCAGGCCTTTATTAAGCGAGTGTCCGACAAAATAGGTGTTGATGAAACGGAATTGCTATTTACTTGCGAGCCAAAGCTAGATGGATTAGCTGTGAATCTTACTTATGAGAACGGTGTGCTAATACATGCGGCCACAAGAGGAGATGGTGCTGTTGGAGAAAATATTACTAATAATATCAAAACCATTGCTGCTGTACCCTTAACGCTAATGACCGAGCAAGTGCCAGCTTTGATTGAGGTTCGTGGTGAAGTGTATATGCCTAAAGCAGGATTCGAGGCATTCAATGAAGAAGCACGCATTCGTGGGGAAAAAACATTTGCTAATCCACGTAATGCCGCAGCTGGTAGCTTACGTCAATTAAATCCTGCCATCACTGCGAAGCGGCCTTTGGCTATTTATTGTTATGGGGTTGGCGTGTGTGAAGGGTTTCGATTGCCGGATAGTCATTTACAGCAATTAGAAGTGCTGCGTACCATGGGTTTTAGGGTGTCTTCTGAGACGACAGTAGGTCGCGGGCTAGAGGGTTGCATGGCCTACTATGAATCCATGCAAGCGCGCAGAGACAGTTTGCCGTTTGAAATTGATGGTGTTGTGTATAAAGTGGATAGCATGACATTGCAACATACATTGGGTTATGTATCACGCTCGCCACGCTTTGCTTGTGCGCATAAATTTCCAGCTAGTGAAGAAATGACGACACTCCTGGCTGTTGATTTCCAAGTAGGGCGCACAGGAGCTTTAACGCCCGTGGCTCGGTTGCAGCCTGTGAGTGTGGCGGGTGTAACCGTTAGCAATGCGACACTGCATAATATGGATGAAATAGCGCGCAAGGATATCCGCATTGGCGATGTGGTGATCATTCGACGTGCCGGTGATGTGATTCCGGAAGTTGTTTCTGTAGTTGCTGAAAAGCGACCAGAGCATACTGAGGCTATTAACATGCCCAGTACCTGCCCAGTTTGTGGTGCCGAGGTAGTGCGTGAGGTAGACGAGGCTGTTGCTCGTTGCACGGGAGGGTTATTTTGTAAGGCACAACTTAAACGCATGATGTGGCATTTTGCGTCGCGTAAAGCGATGGCCATTGATGGTTTGGGGAGTGCACTGATTGATCAACTGATAGATGTTGGTTTATTAAATGACGTATCTGATCTTTATGTATTACCGCACGAAGCATTAGCTGATTTGCCGAGGATGGGGCAAAAATCTGCTGAAAATTTATTGGCCGCGATTGAGCACAGCAAAAAAACTACATTTAATCGTTTTCTGTATGCTTTAGGAATTCGTGAAATTGGCGAAGCTAGTGCGCGAATACTGGCTAGTCATTTTAAAGACATTGATGCCTTAAGGGATGCTACTCCTCTGCAGCTATTGGAACTGAAAGACATCGGCCCTGTGGGTGCTGCTTATGTAGAGCATTTTTTTGCACAAAGACATAATCTGGATGTTATAGAGAAGCTGATAGCCTATGGGGTGCATTGGCCTGTTCAAGAGAGGGCGCCTATAGATAAGCACCATCTTTTTTATGATAAAACGATAGTTTTAACCGGCACTTTAGTCAGTATGGGGAGAGATGAAGCAAAGGCTAAGTTATTAGCAGTAGGCGCACGTGTGACGGGTAGCGTTTCCGCAAAAACTGATTTTGTGGTGGCTGGTAGCGACGCGGGCTCTAAATTTGATAAAGCAACAGAGTTGGGTGTGCGGATTTTAACAGAGGATGAGTTTATTGCTATGCTTGGTACTTAGCTCGTTCAGTATCACGAAAATCAAAAAAGGATTTTAAAAATGAACAAACATTTAAAAAAATGGATTTCCCTTTCAATTAGCCTATTTATTTGCCCTTATGCATTTAGCTGCACCAGTGTTTTTGCAAATGATAAGGGCCCGATCAAAGCCGTAGCGCGCTCTATGGATTTATATATGTCTGATATGCCAATGATTCTAACGCAACCACAAGGCCAAAAGCGGTCTGGGGATGCTGGAGAAAACTCACTGACTTGGACATCGAAATACGGTAGCTTAGTGGTTACGGCACTTCACACAGCAGTTGTTTCTGATGGAATAAATGAAAAGGGGCTGGTTGCTCATCTGCTCTATTTAACAGGTAGTGAGTACCCTAAACCTGAATCCAAAACTCCAAAAATTTCAAATACCTTATGGGCTCAATATATCCTTGATAATTGTGCAACGGTAGATGAGGCGATAAAGGGTACGCAAAAGCTAAATATGGTTGCAACGGAAGTGCATGGGAGAACATGGCCTATACATTTAGCGATAGAGGATGTATCTGGTGACTCAGCCGTTATTGAATTTATTAAAGGGGAAGTAAAAATTTATCATGGTGCTCAATATACTGTAATGACAAATGAGCCTGCGTATGACATTCAATTAGCTAATCTCAAAAATTACCAAGGTTTCGGTGGTGCTCGTTCACTGCCAGGAGATTCCGACCCTCTGAGCCGTTTTGTAAGAGCAGCCACTTATTTAAAAACATTACCCCAAGCTAAAACAGAAGTAGAAGCAATTGCAGGGATACTCTCCGTTATCCGATCGGCTATGGTTCCTTTTGGGGCTGTTGATACATCCGGCAATGAAACTCAGGACGCTTGGCCAACTCGTTGGGTTACTGTGGCTGATGTTACGAACAAGTTATTCTTTTTTAATTCAACTTCAGCGCCTAATATTGTTTGGTTTGATTTGAACAAGGTCAATTTTTCTAAAGGCGCCCCAGTTTTATCCATTGATCCAACAGATGTTCATTTGGAAGGGGATGTTACGAAAAAATTGAGCGCAAATAGATTCTGAGAACCCGGATGTCCGCTCCGCAGCCATCCAGGCTACGATCTACACGATAACGATCATAGCTTGGTTGACGCGGTAGCGGCACTGCCATTAAATTAAGGAAAGACTGTCGTCCTCGCGAAGCGGGGATCCATTTCTCCCATCGCTCCTAGCCAGAGTCAGGGATGGACCCCGCCTTCGCGGGAACGACAAAGTCTCTTAACTTAATGGCAGTGACGTGCAGCGGCAGCCGAGGATTTACTACTACTTGACTCAAATCCCGCTCCCCACCATCATGGTACTAATAAAAATACAGGATGTTATAACGTATGCAAGGGATCATACTCGCAATATTACTGTGTATACCTATCCCATTGTGTGCCCACAGCTGGGTTTTAAATAACCCTTATCCCCCCAGTGACGCCAAAGAAAAAATATATTACTCATCCTTTAACGAACAACCCAAAACACTCGACCCAGCTAAGTCGTACTCTCTCAATGAATACCAATTTATCGGTCAAATTTACGAACCAGTTTTACAATACGATTATTTGGCGCGGCCTTATCAATTGATCCCCTTAACAGCAACTCAAATGCCAGAGGTTCGCTATTATGATAAATCGGGCCAGGAGCTTACATCTCCTGAAGGTGGGGAAGTGGATCAAAGTGTTTACACCATTCATATCAAACCCGGCATCTTGTACCAACCGCATCCTGCATTTGCAAAAGATGCAACAGGAAATTATCGATACTATCAATTGTCGCCTGATTTTTTAGACGACAACGAGATTAGTGAGCTTGCTGATTTTAAATATACAGGTACACGTGAGTTAATAGTTGATGATTATATCTACCAAATTAAACGCTTGGCCAACCCGCTCTCTAATTCGCCAATTTATGGCTTAATGAGCGAGCATATAGTTGGGTTTCGTGAGTTCGGGAAAACGCTACCCCAAGGAGCGGGATACATTGATTTACGGCAATATCCTCTGGCCGGTGTACGCAAAATTGACGATTACACGTTTCAAATTAGCATCAAGGGGTTGTACCCGCAGTTTATGTTTTGGTTAGAAATGCCTTTTTTCTCCCCGGTTCCTTGGGAGGCTGATCGTTTTTATGCTGAGCCTGACATGGATGATAAAAATTTAGATTTTGGTTGGTACCCAGTAGGTACAGGCCCATTTATGCTTACGGAAAATAATCCAAATAGTCAGATGGTACTGGATAAAAACCCCAATTATCACCCAGATTATTTTCCTACGGTAGGTACTTTAGTAGACGAGCAAAATGGATACCTAAAAAATAAAGGTAAGCGTCTTCCACTGATTGACAGAGCAGTTTATACCCTAGAAAAAGAATCGATTCCTCGCTGGAATAAATTTCTACAAGGTTATTATGATTCGTCAGGCATTTCAGCAGATAGTTTTGATAAAGCGATTCAAATCACATCGGTAGGTACAGCGACTTTGACGCCTGATATGCGGGAAAAGGGGATGCGTCTGACTCAGATGACAGAGCCCTCTATCTTTTATATAGGTTTTAATATGCTAGATAATATTGTTGGCGGCAATAGTGAACGCGCAAGAAATCTACGACAAGCCATCTCAATTGCAGTGAATTTTGACGAAGACATAGCAATATTTTTCAACGGTCGCGGACAAGCAGCACAAGGGCCTCTTCCCCCGGGAATTTTCGGATTCCGTGAGGGGGAGAAGGGAATTAATCCTTATGTTTATACATGGAATGGAAAAAGCCCCCAACGCCGATCTATTGAGGATGCGAAAGTGTTGATGAAAAAAGCAGGCTATCCTGATGGACGTGATCCTGCTACAGGGCATGCATTAATCTTGCATTATGATGTGCATGCAACAGGTGGGCCTGATGATAAATCCCAGTTAAATTGGATGCAGAAACAATTCGCGCTCATCGGAATAGCTTTGGATGTGCGTGCTACCCACTACAATCGTTTTCAGGAAAAAATTCGCAGCGGAAACGCCCAGATATTCAGTTGGAGCTGGAGTGCAGATTACCCCGACCCTGAGAATTTTTTATTTCTTCTCTATGGTGGAAATGCAATGGTGGCACATGGAGGAGAAAACTCTACGAATTACCAAAATCCAACCTATGACAAACTATTTAATTTAATGAAAATAAGAACGAATGATGAGGGACGCCAGCAGTTGCTCGATGAAATGGTCGAAATATTGCGGCATGATGCTCCCTGGGTATGGGGCATCCACAATGAGAGCCTCACCCTAAGTCAGCAATGGTTAGCACCGATTAAAACAAGCACCATGTCGATCAACACATTAAAATATGTAGATGTTGATGTGCCACTACGGAATATTTTACGCACTGCTTGGAACCAGCCCATTTTATGGCCTATTGGAGTGTTTATCCTTTTGTTGGCTTTGTTACTATTACCTTTTATGTTGGCTTACCGTAAAAACCAGCAGCGAGCAGCTTCGAGAATGCCATTATGACTAGTTATCTATTTCGCCGCCTCTTATATGCAATTCCTATTTTATTAGGGATAAATTTACTGACCTTTGCTCTGTTTTTTATGGTGAATTCCCCCGATGACATGGCGCGCATGCAATTAGGCCATAAGCATGTTAAACAGGAGGCGATAACACAATGGAAAGAGCAGCGTGGCTATGATTTACCACTTTTCTATAATGAAAAAAAATCAGGAATTGCGGAGTTCACACAGACGTTATTTTTTCAAAAATCATTACGACTGTTTGTATTTGATTTTGGGACGTCAGACGCGGGGCGCGATATTAGCTATGATATTTCCCAGCGGATGTGGCCAAGTCTTGCTATTGCAGTTCCTGTGCTCTTGCTAGGCATGTTGGCTTACATCCTATTTGCAATGATGATGGCTTTTTTTAGATCTAGCTATCTTGATCTGAGCGGTGTTATTTTTTGCATCATTCTAATGTCGATATCAACCATGTTTTATATTATTGGTGGACAGTATTTATTAGGCAAAGTGCTACGCTTGATGCCTATTTCAGGGTATGACGATGGTTTGCAGAGTATAAAATTCGTGGCGTTACCGATTATTGTGGCGGTACTAGGTGGTTTGGGCTCAGGAGGGCGTTGGTACCGTACTTTATTTTTAGAGGAAATGAATAAAGATTATGTGAAAACGGCTAGAGCAAAAGGATTGTCAGAAATTCGAGTATTATTTCGCCATGTTTTAAAGAATGCTATGTTGCCGATTTTGACGGGTATTGTCGTATTAATTCCCTCCCTATTTATGGGTAGCTTAGTATTAGAGTCATTTTTTGGGGTTCCGGGTCTAGGGAGCTATATTATTGATGCTATTCAACAACAGGATTTTGCTATTGTCAGAGCCATGGTCTTTTTAGGCTCAGTTCTATATATCGTTGGTTTAATTTTCACCGATATATCTTACACGTTAGTGGACCCTCGAGTGAGATTAAAATGAACCAGCATTTTTTATGGACTGATGAGTGTTTTCTGGGTGTTTTGATAATTAGTCTTATTTTAGTGATCAGAGGATTACGCAAAGAGCACATTAGACGGGCCTTTTCGACTATTTTTAAAAATCCTATCGCTGTGAGCTCGGCGATTATTTTACTTTTTTTTCTGGTTACAGCGGTATTAGATTCCATTCATTTGACAACATCCGGCTCACTTCTTGACAGCGCCTTAGCACCATTAGGCGATGCGTATGAAAAAACATATTCAGCCCCGTTAGCATTGACCCTTTATTCCAGTGAAACGGTTCTTGTTAAAAACCACGCTGAACAGACTTTTCCCCGATTAGTCTATCCACCGGCCAGTATTAAAAATGATGAGCAAAAGTGGCATTTGGTCATGGGAGTGCTCAGCAAGACACTATTTATAAGTACCCTGTTTGTGGTTTGTTGCTGGCTTGGGATGGTTGCTTGGCGACGTTTTAGGTATGGAGTTAGCAATTTTTCTGTCAGCCCAAGAGGAGCTAGTGCCCTTATAACGGTATTTATATGTTTCACTATTGTCTTGGGAAGTTATTGGCTATCCCGTAACTTACATATCTTGGGTACCGGTAAAATTGGTCAAGATATTTTTTACTATGCAGTAAAAAGCATCCGTACTGGCTTGATTATCGGTATGTTGACGACGTTATTTATGATGCCTTTAGCTTTATTACTAGGTATTGCCGCGGGGTATTTCGGTGGCATTATTGATGATGTCATACAGTATATTTATACAACGCTTAGTTCTATACCCGGTGTGTTACTAATTACGGCCTCGGTACTTTCGATGCAAACCTACATCGCCAACCATCCACAAAAATTTAAAACCTTAGCTGAAAGCGCAGATGCCCGCCTACTAGCGCTGTGTTTTATTCTTGGAGTCACCAGTTGGACTAGTTTATGCCGTTTATTGCGCGCCGAGGCATTAAAATTACGTGAAGTTGATTTTGTATTAGCTGCAAAAGCTTTGGGAAGTAGTTCGTTTAAAATTATTTGTAAGCATCTATTACCCAATGTAATGCACATTGTATTAATTACGCTGGTATTGGATTTTAGCTTTCTAGTGCTTGCCGAAGCTGTTTTATCGTATGTGGGAGTAGGCGTATCACCCATGACGATTAGTTGGGGAAACATGATTAACGCCGCACGCCTAGAGTTGGCCAGAGAGCCTATTGTTTGGTGGCCTATGATAGCGGCGTTTATGTTTATGTTCACGCTTGTGCTTGCCAGTAATCTTCTTGCTGACGCAGTGCGAGACGCGTTTGACCCGCATCAGACACAGCATAGGTAGCTTATGTAGCACGAAGTGCTACATATATTTGTTCGTTTTTACTAGAAACTCATCTTAGGTAGAGTTGAATTTTTTGCAGGCCCAGCATCTGCTGCAGGTTGGAATGTATTGAAAGCCATATGACTTGATAAGCCTTGGGGAGGTAGTAGAGCTATTTCTGTGTCGAACCAATCCTGTAGAGATCCGTTTAATACAGCGGTTTTATAAGACTTAAACACCCTGTTAAACCAAAATTTTTCAACAGGGGTTTGTGTTGCACTTTTAAAAAACTCTAGCGTGGGGAGTATAAAGACAGATCGCACAAAAAGCTCTTTTTGAGCAGTACTGTCATTAGCTTTTTTAAATAAAAGCTCTAAAATATCCCTTCTTGTAGTACATTTCATAGCATATCTCATATAAAATAAAGCAAAAAATTATACACTTGAGTTAAGGATATATCAAATTTACTGGGGCCATTCCCCGGCTGCCGCTGCGCGTCAACCAGGCTTGATCGTTATCATGCGGATCGTAGCCCGGATGGCCGCGCAGCGGACATCCGGGTTTCTGAGTGCCAAACTAACGCTTGCCCCAAATTGCAGAGTTCGGTACAGTTCTTTGGTTAACAATTAAATGAGTTTTTTCTTCATGCAACAACGCTTTGTTCATTTACGATTACACACTGAGTTCTCTATTGTAGATGGATTGGTGCAAATAGATCCTATGTTGAAGGAATTGCTCAAGAAAGACATGAATGCTGTTGCTGTTACTGATGTGTGTAATTTCTTTTCTGTAGTAAAATTTTTTCAGGCAGCAGTTGCTGCAGGCATAAAGCCTATTTTAGGTTGCGATCTACCTTGTCACTCGCCAGAGAAACCCGAAGCTCTCTCCACCCTTGTGCTGCTTTGTCAAAACGAAGTAGGCTATAGAAATTTAACGCGCTTGGTTTCCAAGGCTTATCAAGAGGGACAATATAATGGAGAGCCCCGGGTTCAGCATACTTGGATTTCCGAGCATGCCGAAGGTTTAATCGCCTTGTCTGGCGGGCGTTCTGGCACGATAGGTCAAGCACTTCTCGCAGATGATATAGAGACGGCAAAACAACTTGCCGCGGCATTTATGCAAGTATTCCCCAACCGCTTTTATCTTGAAATACAACGCACTGGGAGAACCGATGAGACGGGTTACAACGAGCGCGTTATCACCCTCGCTGAAACACTCAAGCTCCCATTGGTAGCAACAAATGATGTACGGTTTTTGTATGAAGAGGATTTCGATGCGCATGAAGCCCGTGTTTGTATTCATGACGGGTATACACTTGATGACCCAAGACGTCATGCAAATTATAGCCCCCAACAATATTTGCGCTCAGCAGAAGAGATGGAAACCCTTTTTGCCGATCTGCCACAAGCATTACAAAATACAGTAGAAATCAGCAAGCGTTGTACCGTTAAGCTTGATTTAGGCAACAATTATCTGCCTAATTTTCCTGTACCTGATGGGGCATCCATTGAAACGTATTTATCACATTTAGCAGAGCAAGGCCTCGAAGAACGTTTAACACGAATAGCGCGAGGAAGAGAAATTTCAGAGCTACGCCCGACTTATGACGCACGGTTACAGCTTGAATTAGGCGTGATTAACTCGATGGGTTTTGCGGGTTATTTTTTAATCGTGGCCGATTTTATAAAATGGGCAAAACAAAATGGTGTACCAGTAGGTCCTGGGCGTGGCTCAGGTGCCGGCTCATTAGTTGCCTATGTATTGCACATTACTGATCTTGATCCTTTGCAATACGATTTGCTTTTCGAGCGGTTTTTGAACCCAGAACGGGTTTCCATGCCTGATTTCGATATCGACTTTTGCATGGAGGGTCGAGACCGAGTAATTGATTACGTGGCAGACAAATATGGTCGTCAAAGCGTCTCACAGATCATTACTTTTGGAACCATGGCTGCGAAGGCAGTTATCCGCGATGTTGGGCGCGTATTGGGCCATCCTTATGGTTTTGTTGATAAGCTTGCCAAGTTAGTCCCTTTTGAAATTGGCATTACTTTAAAAAAAGCCCTTGAACAAGAGGATGAGCTACGTCGTCGATACCAGGACGAAGAAGATGTTACAGAATTATTTGATTTAGCGCTCAAACTAGAAGGGATAACGCGAAACGCAGGTAAACACGCGGGTGGTGTAGTAATAGCCCCTTCGCAACTAACTGATTTTACAGCCATTTATTGCGAACAAGGCTCTGCGCAAATAGTAAGCCAACTTGATAAAGATGACGTTGAGGCAGCAGGTTTAGTCAAGTTCGATTTTTTAGGCTTAAGAACGCTTACTATTATTAATTGGGCATTAATTACCATTAATAACCAACGTGCTAGTGAAGGCCTTCCGCCTATAGATATTACTGAAATCCCAACTCAAGATGAGCCGAGTTTTGACTTGTTAAAAGCGTGCCAAACGACAGCTGTATTTCAGCTTGAGTCGCGCGGTATGAAGGAGTTGATTCACCGATTACAACCTGATTGCTTTGAAGATATTATCGCATTAGTCGCGTTGTTTCGTCCTGGTCCTTTGCAATCAGGTATGGTCGATGATTTTATAGATCGTAAACACGGGCGAGCACGGGTTGAATACCCCCATCCCGATTTAGAGCCCATACTGAAGCCTACTTATGGTGTGATCCTCTATCAAGAGCAGGTCATGCAGATTGCCCAAGTTTTAGCTAATTATACATTAGGTGCGGCAGATCTTTTGCGGCGGGCTATGGGTAAGAAAAAACCTGAAGAAATGGCAAAACAACGTGCTATTTTTACAGATGGTGCAACTGCGCGTGGCGTTGATTCGACTGTAGCTACAACCATCTTCGATTTAATGGAAAAATTTGCCGGTTATGGCTTTAACAAATCCCATTCCGCCGCTTATGCACTAGTTGCATATCAAACTGCCTGGTTAAAAGCGCATTACCCAGCTGCTTTTATGGCAGCAGTGCTATCTTCGGATATGGACAACACCGATAAAGTAGTGAACTTTATCCATGAGTGCGCACATATGGATTTAAAAGTGTTACCACCGTCTATAAACCATTCTCAATATCAATTTACTGTAAGTGATGAACGCACCATTCTTTATGGCTTAGGAGCGATTAAAGGAGTAGGGGAGTTAGCGATTGAATGCATTGTTCAAGAGCGTGAAAATCATGGTGTCTATGAAGGGTTATTTAGTGTTTGTCAGCGGTTGGATATGCGAAGAGTTAACCGTCGTGTATTGGAAGCATTAATCAAAAGCGGCGCTATGGACTGTTGGGAAGTTGAGCGCGCCATATTGCAAGAGTCTATAGAAAAAGCGATACAAGTTGGGACTAAATTTCATCAAAACCAAAGCAGTGGCCAAACAGATTTATTTTCATTGTTAGATGATGTGGTTGCAACGGAAGATTATGTGCATTGTAAACCGTGGTCCACAAAAAAACGCTTGGATGGGGAAAAAGAAACGCTTGGTCTGTATCTGACGGGACATCCCGTGACGCCATACCAGCAAGAGTTTGCCGGCTTTACTAAACCTATTGCAAAGCTAAGTGCGGCGACAAGTAAAAAGGCCACGATTTGTGGCCTTGTTAACGGTCTTCGCCATATTATGACCAAGCGCGGCAAAAAATTAACTATTATGAGTCTTGAGGATGCGAGTGCGAATTTAGATATCGTCGTGTTTTCTGAGGTATATGAACCACAACAGGCTCATATATCAGCAGGGCAAATCATTATTGTTGAAGGCGAATTGGGCCAGGATGATTATACGGGTGGTCTGAAAATGGTTGCCACAGCGCTATACTGCTTGCACGAAGCCCGCACACGTTTTGCCAAATGTTTAGCAATGACGTTATCAGCAGATGATCAGGGGCTTTTACCCACAATTCAATCTGTGCTCAAGGCTCATCAGGGCGAATGTGTAGTCCAGGTCCGCTATTCAAACCCAAATGCGAAAGCTGCTATCAATCTTGCATCTGAATGGCGGGTGAAGCCTAGCGATGAGTTGCTAGCGAGTTTGACGGATATACTGGCTCCCCATTGTGTTGAATTATGCTATTAGACTGTGTAGGGTATAGAAATTATGTTTTTAGCTGATAACGGACTGTCACAATGACCTTTTTTCGTCATCTCATGGTGGTTTTGTTTTTATTCACCACATTGGTTAGCCATGCAAACTCCACAAATGAACTCAATTTCTCTCGTAATTTTTGGTACCCAACATACAATATTCAGCGTTTAAATTATTGCTCGTTTTGTGGGAAGGAGTGTGGTTTAGCGGTTGCGAACCGCTATTGTAAGATGATGGGCTATGAAAAGGCGACAAAACAAATTATAGATTACAACGTGGGGTTGACTAACTACCTTTCGGCTCGCGCGCAATGCAAAGGATGGAGTTGTAATGGTTTTATGCTTATTACCTGCACAGGGAGTTTCAAACACAAGCCACCAAAAAACTATTATTACCGCTCACAACGTTTTGTGTTCCCCAGATTCGGCCATTACCGAGTAGATTGGTGTTATGAAAATGGAAAAGGCTGCGGCCAAAGAGCTGCCTATTCTTTCTGTAGAAGAATGGGTTATATGCGCGAGCAAAGCTATAAGAAAGAAGAAAATGTAGCCGCAACGAAAGCAATTGGGAATCGAAGGCTTTGTTTTGGAAAAGGCTGTAGAGGATTTAGCAGTATTACGTGTTATCGGTGATGTTGTACAAAGTGCCCCATTAAAGGTGTTGACTGTTTACAATCAATGTAGCTCGTATGGAGCGCAGCCGGGAACAGAATGCGGGAATGCATCCTCAATATTGTTTGTTAATGACACAACCTACAACTGACAAATAGCCAAATCAATCTTCATATCCGTCGGGCTTATTTCATGCATAGAGTTTGCATCACATAAACGCAGACTAAAGCCATGATGCCCTAGCTGCATCCTTGGTACGATGCCAGAAGATTTATCCATTCTCAATAAAATCAGATGACATGATGTTCTGCTCGGTAAAGAGCGCTGATAAAAGCCCTTATGCATGTTTATTTTATCGAACTCTGCAGTGCCTCGAAGTAATGATAAATACACTATAGCAGTGTCATATAGCGTGCGTAAGCTTTTTAGCCATGTAGCTAAATCCTGCTGGCGATGTCGTGGTCCATTTTCTAACCATAACAATAATTGTGGTGAGTGTAATTCACAATCATTTTGCGATGTTGCTTGTGTAGCTCTGATGGATTGTAAAAAAGGGTCATTATGAATAGACTCCCCAAATCTCCCAGCAACCTGATTTAAACGCTGAATTTGTACAAAAAGATCAGCATAAAGAGCATCAGAAATAACCGCCTGTGATTTATTCAGCGCGTGTTCAATGCGCATAAATTCCTTTAAGAACCGGCTTTTAAGCTCAGGCTTTTCAATTAACTTAGTAATTTCAATAATGTTTTTTAATGCATAGTGGTGAATAACAGGATGTGTCTCATGACAGGCTTGTTCTATTGTGAGAAAAAGGTCTTCTAACCGTAATGCTATTCTAGGCAAATAATGGGTGGCTAATTGAAAAGTAATTGTTTCTCCGCGCATAAATAGAAGCCGTCCTTTTGCTATTTGAGAAAAGACTAACACAAAACCAGATTAATGCAAAAATACAAGATGTTAGGGTAAATTATAGTAACTTCTCAATAACCCCGGGACACGTCATCCCGAATACAATGCTTCCAATTCACCTTAAGTTTTTCTTGACACTCAGAGCCCCGACGTACCGCGGCTTGTCCGCGGTATCCGGTTATTAGGAGACGTATGGTCTTCGTAACACTGGATCCTGCGGATAAGCCGCAGGACGTATGCCTTCCGTTGTCAAGAAAAACTTAAGGTGAATTGGAAGATACAATGAGGGGTCTCCTTAACGTGGCATTGCGCCTGGGTTCCGAGATCCTTCACTATGTTCAGGATGACGTTTCTCCCGGGGTTATTTAGAAGTTACAAATTATAAGCTCCACAGAATTGCAATGGTTGCGAGCATCGCTTATGATTTTTACAACATAACGTTTTGGAGCCATTGATGCGAGTATGGAAAGTATTATGTTTCTTTGTCTTAACAATGTTATACCTGCCAGCCTTTGCTCATCAGTCTCCAGATGGGCTTTGGACAACCATTGATGATAATACTGGCAAAAAAAGAGCATTAGTTCGTTTGGCCACTCACGATGGGATATTAGGCGCTACTATAGTCGAGGTATATCCTGAACCAGGTGATACCGGAGTTTGCTCAAAATGCCCTGGTGAATTTAAAGATAAACCCACCAAAGGAATGAAATTTGTCTGGGATTTGAAAGAGAAATCGCCTGGGTCTTGGGATGATGGATACATATTAGATGGTAAATCTGGCAAAATTTACCGTGTTAAAATGAATTTGAAAGGGGACAAATTGTACGTACGTGGCTACGTAGGCATCGCAATGCTCGGCCGCACGCAAGTGTGGGTTCGTCCAAAATCATAAATATTCAAATTATTTTCCTTCTCCCCGTGAGGGGAGAAGAGCATAATGTACAAAAATCAACAAATCTTTGCCTATATAAGAGTTGCACCCTACAATAGCTATCTACATCTATAAATTGTTGGAACCATGTTAGACTTACAAACACGAAAAAAATCCGCCGATCCCTTGAAAAGGCCCCCACATTCAGCGGAAGCTGAACAAGCAATCCTTGGTGGCTTGATGCTTGATAATCAAGTATGGGACAAGGTGAGCTCAAAAGTATGTGAAGCAGATTTTTATCGTACTGAACATCGAATTTTATTCCGCGCTATTATTACCCTAGCCAGTAAAAACCAACCCTTTGATGTGGTGACCTTACTTGACACATTAAAGTCAAACAATGACTTAGATGATGCAGGTGGTGAAGCATATCTTTTTGAATTAGCCAACAACACCCCAAGCGTTGCCAACGTTTCAGCTTATGCAGATATTGTTCGCGAAAAATCAGTGCAGCGACAACTGATTAGTGTTGCCACGGATATTGCCGATTCGGCTTACAACCCAGGCAATCGCGAAGTTTCAGAATTGCTCGATTTTGCTGAAAGCAAAGTGTTTGCGATCGCTGAACAAACGGCAACAGACGGTGGACCCGAAGTTATCAAGTCAATTTTGGTCAGAGCTGTAGAGAAAATTGATGCGCTTTATCACAGCGGAGACTCAATTACCGGTCTTGCTACAGGCTTGAATGACCTGGATGAATTGACATCAGGTTTACAGCCCTCAGATTTAGTTATTGTTGCAGGCCGTCCATCGATGGGTAAAACAACCTTAGTGATGAATATTGCCGAACACGCTGCTATCAAAGCAAATAAACCTGTTTTGGTTTTTTCCATGGAAATGCCCGGTGATTCATTAGCCATGCGGATGATGTCCTCGTTAGGGCGTATCGATCAGCACCGTATTCGAACCGGTAAATTAGATGATGATGATTGGCCGCGAGTAACATCGGCAGTTCATATGCTTTCTGAAGCGCCTCTATTTATTGATGATAGCTCAGCCCTTAGCCCCGCAGAAATGCGAGCTCGTGCGCGGCGATTAATGAAGGAACATGGGCAATTAGGCCTTATCGTCGTGGATTATTTGCAATTAATGAAAGTTCCTGGCTTTAAAGCAGATAATCGCACCGCGGAAATCTCTGAAATTTCACGCAGCTTAAAAGGACTGGCGAAAGAGTTAAATGTTCCAGTTATAGCATTGTCGCAGTTAAATCGTAGCTTGGAGCAACGCCAAGATAAACGCCCACTTATGTCTGACTTACGTGAGTCGGGCGCTATCGAGCAAGATGCGGACTTGATTTGCTTTATTTATCGTGACGAAGTGTATAACGAGGATAGCCCTGATAAAGGAACGGCTGAAATTATTATTGCTAAACAGCGCAATGGTCCTATTGGCAAAGTTCGAGTCGCATTCCTAGGCAAATACACGCGCTTTGAAGATTTAGCGTTCAATGGCTATCAAGGGGTGGATTGACATGGCAAGACCCACCCGCGCACATATTAATACTACAGCGTTGTTACACAATGTAGAACGTGTGAGGCAATGCGCGCCTGGGAAAAAAATTATTGCGATGGTTAAGGCGAATGCTTACGGGTGCGGTTTGTCATCCGTTGTACCAGCGCTGGAGGGGCATGTTGATGCTTTTGGAGTGGCTTGCGCGGAAGAAGCAATAGCACTTAGAGCACTAGGTAGTAGTAGCGAGTGCGTGCTCTTTCAAGGCGTATTCAGTGCCGAAGAGTTACAGATTGTGGTTGGTTTAGGCCTGCAATGTGTGGTTCACGAAGCGCTCCAATTACAGTGGCTGTTAGCTACACCATTGCCTGCAAAAATAAAAATATGGGTAAAAATTAATACAGGCATGCAACGGCTGGGATTCCCTCCCGATGAATTAGCAGCAGTTATGACCGCTTTGCGCAAATGTCCCTGGGTAGATGATGATATTGGGTTGATGACGCACCTAGCCTGCTCTGATGATCCAGATCAAGAAAGTAACCATCAACAATTACAGTGTTTTAATAATTTATCCCTACAAGGGAAAAACATAACCAGGAGTATGGCAAATTCAGCAGCCATTTTTGCGTTGCCGGATACGCATTTCGATATTGTGCGTCCGGGGATTATGCTATACGGAATATCGCCTTTCGCAAATCAAACGGGCACACAGCTAGGCCTAGTCCCGGTTATGCGCTTAATGTCTGCGGTGAGCACCATACACGATTATCCACCGCACTCTCGCGTTGGTTACGGGGGCACTTGGCAAAGTGATAAGCCTGCAAGAATTGGTGTGGTTGCAATAGGTTATGGGGATGGTTATCCGCGCCACATTTCTCCCAATACGCCTACTTGGGTTCGTGGCGCTATTGCACCAATTGTTGGGCGGGTTTCAATGGATATGCTAACAATTGATTTAACCAATTGTCCAACAGTACAAATAGGCGACGAGGTCGAACTATGGGGCACACATATCCCCGTCGAGACCATCGCTAAAAGCGCAGGAACCATAGCTTACGAGCTGATTTGCCAAACCTCATCACGAGCGCGAGGTAATAATCGATGAGCTCTAGTGGGCGCTACGAATAATATGCTACGATATAAACCGGTTTTATAAATAAATACACAAATAACTACACAGGTGAACGCAAATGAAAAAATTAATAGTGGCATCTCTGTCCCTTTCAGTTTTTCTGGCTGGTTGCTCTCAAGTAACGAATGAAGGCGTGGGCACCATAGGTGGTGGTGTTGTTGGTGGTCTTCTCGGCAGTCAATTTGGTGGCGGCTCTGGTAAAGTTGCAGCGGCTGCAGGTGGTGCCTTGATAGGTGCGTTCCTAGGTGGCAAAATTGGGCAATATATGGACCGCCAAGATAAAATGGAAATGCAACGTGCTTTAGAAACAGCCCCAACTGGTAAAGAGGTTAACTGGAGCAACCCCGATAACGGTAATAGATACAGCGTTAAACCTACAAGAACCTATTATGCGAACGAACAACCATGTCGTGAATACATCACTCACGCAGTGATTGGTGGTAAGACACAGCAAATTTACGGAAAGGCATGCCGTCAAGCAGATGGATCATGGCAAGTTGCTAATTAAAAAAATTGGGGTATGAAAAAATCGTAAGGGTATTTACTTAGAAAAATAACGGCAAAGTCCGTCGTTGCTTCGCTACGGTCGCAACGACGCTTTTTTTGGGGGACAGTGGCCGTGCCCTGTTGCGTCATTTGATTTAAGCGGGAATCGCCTTCACAATAAAACCAACGCCGTGCTCTAAAAAATATTTTTCCTCACATTAAAGCAAGAGACATCATTCTTCTCGATGAGGGGGGAAATCGCCTGCCTGCTGGAAGAGCAGAGCTAGCTGTTTCTCTTTTTCGAGAAGTGCCATCTCTTAAAGCACTATCTGCTCATTGCTTTCTTACAAGGCCTCAGCCCGGGGCGCAGGCGAGCCCATACCCAGGTGATTCTGTCGTTACTGAGGCGGTCAGCCGTTACCTTAAGACATTTTAACTGCCTAGGTACCTAGCTGTTGCGTGAATTATTGTACAAAATTGTTGCAATCGGATGTAATTGGACAATTTAATTGGCAGCATGGCTTTGTTTGAGCCAGAATCCCAAGAGAGGTTAATTATGAACTTTCGACCACAGAATGTTACCACCATGAACGGCGCCCAATTAGCAACTGCTATAGCAGCTATACCTGCCGACGTGACATCGCTTGATTTGGGCTGGAATAGCCTTCACAATAAAACCGCTGAGGAATTACAAACCGCATTTGCAGCTATACCTGCGAGCGTGACATCACTTGATTTGAGCTGGAATAACCTTTACGAAAGGGCAGCCGAAGAATTAAAAACCGCATTTGCAGCTATACCTGCCAGCGTAACATCGCTTAATTTGAGCGAAAATAACTTTCACAATAAAACCGCTGCCTATTTAGCAACCGCATTTGCAGCTATACCTGCGAGCGTAACATCGCTTAATTTGAGTGGTAATTACCTTCACTTTAAATCCGGCGCCGATTTAGCAATCGCCTTTAAAGCTATACCTGCGAGCATAACATCGCTTAATTTGAGCAATAATCGCCTTCACCTTAAAACCGCTGAGGAATTAAAAACCGCATTTGCAGCTATACCTGCCAGCGTAACATCGCTTAATTTGAGCAATAATGGCCTTGCCAATAAAGCCGGCCCCGATTATTTATCAACCGTTTTTGCAGCTATACCTGCCGGCGTGGCATCGCTTGATTTCAGCCGTCATAGCCTTCGCTCTAAAACTGCTGAGCAGTTAGCTTTCATGGCGGGCAGCTTACAACATATAACAACAATTGTTCTAGAGCTGTCTGATATAGAAGCTATGACGGTAGACCAACGCCGCGCTCTAAAAAATATTTTTCCTCGCATTAAAGCAAGAGACATCATTCTTCTCGATAATGAGGGAAATCGCCTGCCTGCTGGAAGAGCAGAGCTAGCTGTTTCTCTTTTTCGAGAAGTGCCATCTCTTCAAGCACTATCCGCTCATTGTTTTCTTACAAGACCTCAGCCCGGGGCGCAGGCGAGCCCATGCCTAGGCAATTTTGTCGTTACTGAGCCGGTCGGGCGCTACCTTAAGACATTTTAACTACCTAGGTGCCTAGCTGTCCTGTTGCGTCATAAATAAATGTTACCGAAGGACCGATTCGTTGCCTCATA
>CAZYME010000017.1:0-57235 GCA_964648115.1 uncultured Legionella sp. | reverse complement strand
TCTCTAAAGTGCCTACGTACCGTGGCTTGTCCACGGCATCCAGAGATCTCCTGGATGGCGCGGACAAGCCACGGTACGTAGGCCTTATAGAGCAATTGTCAACAGACCCTACACTTTGCAATTTCTTTTAAGTTTTTATGCTATCAGCATTTTTATAATGAAGCGACCCTCTCATAGATTATTCTGGTAAAAACATTTCTTGCAGATCGTTGGTATATTGCCGGCCAAATTGAGTAATTTGCCAGTTATGATCATCTATTGTTAGTAACCCTTTTGCCTGCGCTTTAAGTAATCCCGGTGTGAGATGATCGAAACTTAACCCGGTCTTCTCTGTGAAAAGAGCCTTAGGAATAGCTTGCTGTAAGCGGGTTGTGTTAAGCATAAACTCAAACATTATCTCAGCATTCTTAACTTCGTCTATGGCAGCAAGAAAAGGCTTTTTTGGATCTAGATAGTCAGTAGGTTGTCGCTGTTTGCGTGTGCGAAAAATTTGCTTATCTGAAGTGGTTAGCTTGCCATGGGCTCCTGCACCAATCCCAAAATAATCTCCAAATAACCAATAATTAAGGTTATGACGAGCTTCCCGGTTGGTTTTGCAGAAAGCGGAAATTTCATAACGCTTAAGATGGTGTGTTTCTAATAGAGCCAGGCCCTCTTCTTCTAAGGCATACGCATCATCTTCATTCGGGAGAGTGGGGCGTTTTTTATAAAAGACAGTATTGGGTTCTATGGTTAATTGATACCAGGAAAGATGCTCTGGCTGATACGTTAAAGCTGTTCGCAGATCTTCAAGGCCTTCAGCAATGGATTGCTGAGGCAGGCCATGCATAATATCAATGTTGATATTATCAAACCCAGCATTACGAGCACTCTCAATTGCACAATGTGCTTGCTTGTCATCATGAATGCGCCCCAATGCTTTTAAATGCACTGCATTAAAGCTTTGTATCCCCAATGACAGGCGGTTAATACCCAATGCGCGATAATCAGTAAACCGCTGTTGTTCAACACTGCCGGGATTGGCTTCTAAAGTAATTTCAATCCCGGGTGAAAAAGGTAATAGTGTTCGAAGCTCGCTTAATAATGCTTCAAAAGCCGATGCTGAAAATAAGCTGGGTGTTCCACCGCCAATGAAAATTGAACCAAGTGTTTGGCCTGAAAAACGCAGCAAATCAAGTTTTAAATCAGCTATCAATGCTTGGACATAGTTAGCTTCCGGTAAATTCTCCGGGCTTTTGTGGGAATTGAAATCGCAATAAGGACACTTGCGAATACACCAGGGAATGTGGATGTATAGTGACAATGGCATTGTTAAATACTGGCTTGTTTTAATAGGCAATAGTATCATGCTTTATCTTAAATTAGACGTAAAAATGAGGGAAAAATGAACAAAAGAGTGAGAGTCGCCGTCACCGGTGCTGCAGGCCAAATCGGTTATGCATTGATATTTCGTATTGCGTCTGGGCAAATGTTTGGTCCAGATACGGATGTAGAGCTGAATCTTCTAGAGTTAGAACCAGCTTTACCCTCATTAATCGGTGTGGGGATGGAATTAGATGATTGCGCTTTCCCTCGGTTGAAACGCATCGTCTGCACCTCGGATTTGAAAACGGCTATGGACGGCGTTAACTGGGCTCTATTGGTTGGATCAGTACCACGTAAGCAAGGCATGGAACGTTCTGATTTATTGCAAATCAATGGCGGAATTTTTACTAAGCAGGGACAAGCAATCAATGATAATGCTAGTGATGACGTGCGTATTTTCGTGGTCGGTAACCCATGTAATACTAACTGTTTGATTGCCAAGCATCATGCTAAAGATATTCCAGCAGATCGTTTTTTTGCTATGACAATGTTAGACGAGTTACGCGCACGTTCACAACTTGCCATAAAAGCGGGAGTAGATGTGACCGCTGTGACCCAGATGACTATATGGGGTAATCATTCTTCAACACAATTCCCTGACTTTTACAATGCTAAAATCAATGGTTTGCCAGCAGCTCAGGTGATAGGTGATGAAAATTGGTTAAAAGAGATTTTTGTGCCGACTGTGCAACAGCGCGGTGCTGCCGTTATTAAAGCGCGAGGCGCATCATCTGCCGCTTCTGCTGCGAATGGTGTGATGCAAGGTGTGTATAGTTTAGTTAACAATACGCCAGCAGGTGAATCATTTTCTGTTTGCCGAAGCTCACAAGGTGAATATGGTGTTGATGAGGGGTTGATGTTCTCCTTCCCTTGTCGTATCGAGCATGGTGCGCTTAAGGTCGTAGAAAACCTCACATTCAATGATTACAGCCAAGCAAAATTTAACGAAACATTAGCTGAATTGCGTTCTGAGCGTGATATCGTTAAAGATTTGGGATTGTTGTAAATTCCAACATGTGATCCGAATGGTCCTTACTTAAGGAATCCTGGCTAAAACCCCCGTCGTTGCGCTCGCAACGACGAGGCTGCGCACATGTGCCCCCGGCTGCTGCTAATGGACATCTGGGTTTCACTTTATCAATTACGCGCCTAACGTGCTGGTATCTTGCGGAGATCATCGCCAAACTAGACATTTACAGAAAAGTAAGGCAAAATCGCCGAAACATGGTACAAAATATCAGCTTAATGAAGAAAATACTTGTTCTACATGGACCCAACCTTAATCTATTAGGTTTACGTGAGCCGTCAGTATATGGCCGTACTTCTTTAGCCGAGCTTAACGAACAACTCAAAATGCATGCAGATGCATCAGGTTTTATCTTAACCGCTCAGCAGAGTAATAGCGAAGGTGAGCTTATCAATACCATCCAAAACGCTATGAATGATAAAATTGCTTATATCATCATCAATCCAGCAGGGTTTACAACTACCAGCATTGCAATGCGTGACGCACTCTTGGCAGTTCAAATTCCCTTTATTGAGGTCCATATTAGCAACGTTTATGCACGTGAATCTTTTCGTCAGCACTCTTATTTTTCTGATATTGCTGCAGGCGTCATTGTCGGTCTTGGTACAAACGGATACTTGTTGGCTTTACAAGCCATTATTGAAAAACTCAAGTGAAGAGAGAGTCATAAACAATGGATATTCGCAAAATAAGAAAATTAATTGAATTACTAGATGAAACGGGTATTTCCGAGATTGAAATCAAAGAGGGTGAGGAGTCATTACGCCTCAGTCGTTATCATCAATCCGTGGAGCCCCCACGGTCTATATCTACACAAGCCTACACAACAGTAGCGCCCCCTCCAGTTATTATTGCAGGAGCAGAGCCCAAACCAGCAGAAACTTCTTCTGCACATAAAGTGCGATCACCAATGGTAGGTACAATGTACACATCCCCCTCACCAGATGCGGCTCCTTTTGTTACGGTAGGTCAATCTGTGAAGGTAGGGGATACGCTGTGCATCATTGAAGCTATGAAAATGTTTAATGAAATTGAAGCTGACCGTGCAGGTACTGTTACCGCGGTACTTCTTGCCAATGGGGATCCAGTTGAATATGACCAGCCCTTGTTTACTATAGAATAGGGAGACTGGGTTTATGTTAAGTAAAATTGTTATCGCCAATCGTGGCGAGATAGCGCTGCGTATTTTACGTGCTTGCAAAGAACTGGGTATTCAAACAGTTGCGGTACATTCCGATGTTGATAAAGATTTACTGCATGTACGCTTAGCAGATGAAACGGTTTGTATTGGGCCTGCTAGTTCCCAAAAAAGTTATTTAAATATACCCGCAATTATCTCTGCTGCAGAAATTACTGACGCTGTTGCTATTCATCCTGGTTATGGCTTTCTTGCTGAAAATGCGGATTTTGCTGACATTGTTGAGCAAAGCGGCTTTCGCTTTATCGGGCCTCGTGCGGAAACAATCCGATTAATGGGCGATAAAGTCTCAGCCATTGCAGCAATGAAAAAAGCAGGTGTGCCTTGTGTACCTGGTTCTGATGGGCCACTAACCGAAGATGATCTTCTCAATTTATCTTTGGGGCGAAAAATTGGTTATCCCGTGATCATTAAAGCAGCGGGAGGAGGGGGTGGCCGTGGTATGCGTGTTGTGCATAGCGAAGCAAACCTATTGAATGCTATTGCACTTACTCGTAGCGAAGCCAAGGCTGCATTTAATAATCCTGTCGTATACATGGAAAAATTTTTAGAAAATCCCCGCCACATTGAGTTTCAAGTTTTGGGAGACGGGCAAGGCAAGGCGGTGCATCTGGGTGAACGTGATTGCTCTATGCAACGTCGCCATCAAAAGGTGATAGAAGAAGCGCCTGCTCCAGGAATTACCCCGAAATTGCGCGAGAAAATGGGCGAGTGTGTAGTCAATGCATGTCGAAACCTAAAATATCGTGGTGCAGGTACCTTTGAATTTTTATACCAAGATGGCTGTTTTTATTTCATTGAAATGAATACGCGTATCCAGGTTGAGCATCCGGTTACTGAAATGATTACTGGTATTGATTTGATTAAAGAGCAAATCAAAATTGCTAGTGATATACCGTTTACGCTCACGCAAAATGCGATCAAATTTCGCGGTCATGCGGTGGAATGCCGTATTAATGCGGAAGATCCAAAAACGTTTATGCCATCGCCTGGCACAATACGTTTATTACACCAGCCCGCGGGCCCTGGAATTCGTTTTGATTCGCATATCTATAGCAGTTACACCGTTCCGCCTAATTATGACTCTATGATAGGCAAACTTATTAGTTATGGCGAGACGCGTGAAGAGGCATTTGCCAGAATGTGTAACGCACTGGATGAAATCATTATCGAGGGTATTAAAACCAATATCGAGCTGCATGATCGTATTTTGCATGACAAAGAATTTATCCAGGGTGGTACTAATATCCATTATTTAGAAAAAATGCTGAAGGAATAAAAAAGCTGTGCTGCAATTGCAAATTGAACATTGTCATCGTGATGAAATAGAAAAACTAAGTGATGCTCTAGAAGAAACGGCCGCCTTGTCGGTCACGTTGACTGATAAACAAGATGATCCCATATTGGAACCTGAGCTTGGCACTACGCCTTTGTGGCCAAATGTTGTGGTGCAAGCATTATATGCGGAAGAAATTGAGGCGCAGTTAGCGGTACAAATGTTATCAAAGGATTACCCTCATTTGAGCTACACCTTGCAGATTTTGCCAGAGCAAGATTGGGTGAGTGTATGCAAGGATGATGTGAAGCCACAACAATTTGGCTCCCGTTTGTGGGTTTGCCCTACGTGGATTACTCCACCGGAGCCAGATGCGGTAAATCTGATTTTAGATCCTGGTCTTGCTTTCGGTACAGGAACGCACCCGACCACGTTTTTATGCCTTACATGGTTAGAACAAGCGAATTTACTTGAACAGCAGGTTATCGATTATGGTTGTGGCTCAGGTATTTTAGCCCTAGCTGCGTTGAAACTAGGCGCGTTGCATGTCAATGCTGTTGATATTGATGAGCAGGCATTGGTTGCAACACAAAATAATGCAACTAGTAATGGTATTTCTTCAACTCGGTTGACTATAGATTTCCCTGATTCTTTAAAAATGCCTGCGGATATCCTGATAGCCAATATTCTGCTAACCCCATTGATAAATCTACGCGACCGCTTTCATGAGTTACTAAAAGCTCACGGTACATTGGTGGTCTCAGGAATTTTGGAGGAGCAAGCGGAAGATGTGATTGCTGCTTATGAAGGTTATTTTAAGCATGTCACCTCTTCGATACATGAAGGTTGGGGGGTGCTGGAGTTTGTACGGGACTGAGCCAAAACCCTTTTCTCCTACATTTCATTAAAAAAATTGCCACCTTGCTTTAAAATAAGGCTGTTTCGATGCTAAAATATAGCTCTTTAAATTAGCAGGTGAATTAAAATGCCCAGGACCACCATTCAAACCGAAACAGAAGTTTTATGGAATTTTATTCAGACAAATTATAATGCCCATCCAGATCACGAAACCCTTTTTGAGATCATTCAATTGCTTGGTCTTAAAGAATTAGTGTCTCAAGCTAACATCAATGCAGTAGCAATTAACACGGATCCGGAATCTCTACGTACTGCTTTTGAGATTCTAGATGAAAGAAATTTATTAAATCAGACTAATTTTAATAGGGTGGTTCAATCTATATCGCCAATCCCAGTTGCTGAGGCTATCTACGTACTGGACAGCACACAATTATACACAGATCATAATTGTGATGTTCTGCAAGCCTACCCACAATTGAGTGCTCTCAAAAATGCTGTCAGAGGAATGACTCACCCAGAAAAGCTTAATATGGAGCACTTGATCTATTTTCTGGAATCAGGAAACACATACTATACTGCTATGGCAACGAATACCTTGGTTGTGGTAGGGTTATTCAGTGAAGAGCTGGTTAGCTTAATAGTGAATCATGACAATCCATACTTGCTTGATATTTTCGAAACGCTCCACGCTGCAGGCATATCAACCCTGCATAATTTTCATTCTATATTGGGATGCGAATATGATTATGAGGATGAATCACTGAAAGATATTTTGGGTGCGCTTCAGTTGGCAGGTATTTTAACTCAGGATTTATTTGAGATAATGCTCAAGCTTAGAGATTTAAATATTTATTACAAACCTATAAACGCGCTGAATTCTGTACCAAATCTACTTACGCGAACAAATTTGGAAACTTTACTACATCACCCATACCCCAATACAGCTGCTCGTGTTATTACTACATTGTCCAACCGTCGGTTTTTAAATGAAGCGGTGTTTAATGCCATTTTTGTTAAGTGCGCAGAAGTGTTGTGGAATGCTAATACTGTAGAACATTGGCCAAAAATTAAAGCTTGGCATTTTCCTGACATAATTGCCATTTGCGAGCGCCCGTTACCCGAGGTCCATGCAGCTTTTACAGCCTTTATTGGCAATTTATCGCTCCGGGATATGCCTCGCGGGTTGGGCTTCCATTCTTTCAACCAAGGCAAGCGCCCCCATCCTGAAGATGATGAGCCCCTAGCTAAAAAAGCCTTGGTTTTCTAGGTTAACTCTGAGGTTTATATCGATGCTGAGCATAAGGCTTTTGGGGCGGATAAGGTCAGTGTTTTGGTTTATCACGACGATGGCATTCCTGAGTTACTAAAAAATCACGGTACATTGGTGGTCTCAGGAATTTTGGAGGAGCAAGCGGAAGAGGTAATTAATGCTTATCAAGGTTATTTTAAGCATGCCTCAACTTTAATACATGAGGGCTAGGAGGGTGGGGTCTAGTGAAATGTGAGATGAAAAATGAAGCCCGTGTGGAGCGTAGCGGAATACGGGGATCATACTGCCTGGCCATCCCCGCATTCCGCTGCGCTCCACACGGGCTTCATTGATCTACTCAGTTATCCACGACTTACATTCTATAGCTTTTACTGATAAAGCACCCTTTGTCCTTCCTCTGGGCTCAACTGGTCCTGAGTGTGATCAAGACGGACTGTTTGTTGTGCTAACAGCCTGCGGGGTGGGCGAGGAGCGGCAGGGGCAGCATCCATATTAACAATTCTATCGTTAAGAGAGGCAACAGATTGTTTGAGTTTTTCATTTGCATCTACAAGCTTTGAGCGGTCAGGATAAGTGCGTTCTATATATCGCTCGTTGGCTTTTCTGTCTTTGAGTCGAGTTGATATGGCTTGCATCGCCTCTGGGCCTAAAGCAGTCTTAGCTGCAGCAAAATTCCGCCAATCCACATTGAGTACAGTAGGTTGTTTAAGCGCTGCGATGAGCTCAACAAAGACTCTTTGCCAAGCCTGAGCGTTTTCCTGTGTTACAAATCCATCTTTTATTAATTGATTAAGTGTTTCTTGTCCATCCGACAATAAAGTAACTATGTCTTGAGCATCAATCTTACCGTCACCATTTACATCGGGGACTTTTGCCAAGTCCTCTGGAATATATTTTTTGAGTTTTGCAACCACACTATCTGCTAACTTAAGAGAATTGCGCGTGGTAGCTAATACTTGAAGGGCTTTTACTACGTCATCATTATTCTTATTAATAACATTTGCAGCTACTAGAATGTTAATAAATAATTCTGCTTGATTCACAAGGCCTTCTACAACAGATGCGACTTCATTAAATACTACCCCTGTTTTCTGGCAACAGGAAAAAAACTTACCCCAACAGCTATTGCTAGGCATTTTAAGCTCCTTTTTAGTTAGTACATCCTCACTCTACACTTATTTATTCTCGAAGAGCAATGGGTGTATGAATGGCGCAAGTTGTAGCCAATTTGGTCATTTTAATAAATATGCTTGATTTTGTAGGTTAATTCTGGTTAGCTAGCTGGCGTGTCCATACATATGGAAAATATATGGAACAAGTCCTTCGTATCTCATAATGGAGTAATTTATGAACAAAAATATCTATTTGCTGCCTCTGATTGCATATTTTGCGTCAGCTATTTCGCCACTTTATGCAGCTGATGAGTTGGTACTGAAAAAAGCGGCATTTACTGAGCTTAAAAATGATTTTCAGCTTATGGTCCCTGGTGCGATGAAGTCAGCTGGTGTGTCTTCTGATGCGCTGCAGTTTGTTCAACAACACACAGATGAAAATAAAATTACCCATGTACGTATGCAGCAGCACTATGCTGGGTTTCCTGTCTTTGGTGGGTATGCCATTATGCACAGCAAACAGTCAGCTCAAATGCTGTCGGCTGCAAAAAATGTAGAAACTAATGGTGTGCTATACACAGGTCTTGAGGCAGAATTAGGCCAACCATCGCCCGTATTTTTAGAGCATGCCAATCTGGCATTGCAGCAATTTAAAGCCAAATATCAACAATACTCTCTTGACGATGGGCATGTTACCCCAATGGTTTATATCGATGCTGAGCATAAGGCTTTTTGGGCGTATAAGGTTAGTGTTTTGGTTTATCACGACGATGGCATTCCTGAGCGGCCCACCGCTATACTCGATGCACAAACATTAAAACCCTATCTACAATGGAATGATGTAAAAACACTGCGTTTACCTATCAATGGAATAGGGTTTGGAGGTAATCCTCAGACAGGGCAATATCAATTTGGTAAAGACTTTCCAGCACTTCAGATAAATAGAGATAATATTTTCGGTGTGTGTTACATGGAAAATAAAAATGTCAAAGTAGTGGATATGTTTCACAAATTTAGATCACCAAATAGCTCAATGCATTTTGATTGCGATAAGCCTGCATCGTCCTCAACAAACACATATTGGACAGGTTATCAAAATGACGGTTACGATTTGGAAAATGGGGCATTTTCGCCTAGTAATGATGCTATGTATGTGGGGCAGGTGATTCATCGCATGTATAAGGAGTGGTATAAGGTTAACGCACTCACCGTTAACGGTAAATCCATGCGGTTAGTACTACGCGTGCATTTTGGTGATAGATATGAGAATGCTTTTTGGGATGGCAGGCAAATGACGTTTGGAGATGGAGAAACTATGATGCATCCCCTGGTGTCATTAGGCATCGGTGCACATGAAATTAGCCATGGCTTTACTGAGCAGCATTCAAATCTTGAATATGTGGAGCAATCTGGAGGTATCAACGAGGCCTTTTCAGACATGGCAGCACAAGCCGCTGAGTATTATTCTCAGGGAAAAAACAGCTGGATGATTGGTGCTGAAGTGATGAAGGCAGGAAGTGGCTATAAGGCATTACGGTTTATGGATGAACCAAGTCGAGATGGGGTATCAATTGATAGAGCTGATCAATATCAAGACGGGATGGACGTTCACAATTCCAGTGGGGTGTACAACCGCTTGTTTTATTTATTGGCTAATCAGCCACAATGGAATGTCAAACAAGCCTTTCATGTTATGGTGAAAGCCAATATGGATTATTGGACGCCTTATTCTACTTTTGCTGATGGGGCGTGTGGGATAATTAATGCGACTCGTGATCTTGGGTTTTCTGTTGGGGATGTGAGAGAGGTGTTAGAGCAAGTTGGGATTAGTAATCTAAATTGCTAAGAAACGTTGAATCATAAGGGTCACCTTAAGAAACAATACCGTAGCCTGGATGAAGCGCAGCGTAATCCGGGAGATTGTGGCACAGAAATCCCGGATTACGCTGCGCTTCATCCAGGCTACAGGCTGAGCATAGGCGTCACTATGTCCGGGCTGGACCTTCGTTTTGTTCCCTCGCCCCTTGGAGAAGAAGGATGGATGAGGCGGGAATGCCAAAAATAGCCTATGATAAATTTATAGAGTTTTTTCAATGAGTTGAAACTCGGTGGTGCATAGATGCAGACCATATCTCTGATGACCTATAATATTCACAAAGGATTTGGTGTGGGTAAAGTACGTTTCTTGCTCCCACAAATGCGAGACGCGATTGCCCACTTGAACCCCGACTTTGTTTTTCTCCAGGAGGTGCAAGGTGCACATAGCCGGCGAGAAAAAAGTATCGAGACGTGGCCAGAAAAACCCCAGTTTGAATATATTGCCGAAGAAATATGGCCACACTATATTTATGCCAAGAATGCTATTTATCAATCTGGACATCACGGTAATGCGATTTTAAGCAAATATCCTATAGACCGTTTTGAAAATATCAATTTATCGTCGATGAACCGTGCTTCACGGGGAATTTTGCACAGCCAACTGATCCTCGGCGAGCAGAAGTTGAATGTTCATTTACTCTGTGTACATTTAGGATTATTTAAAGCAGAGCGTGCCGAACAATGTAAAACATTGATGCTGCGTATTCGAGAACTGGTCCCGGAAAACGAGCCCCTTTTGATGGCAGGTGATTTTAATGATTGGCGCAATCATCTATCAGCCCCCTTGGCTGAAGACTTAGGTATTGAGGAAGCATTTTATTCAGTAGAAGGCCACCATGCCCGCTCGTTTCCGGCAATTAGACCTGCACTTTGTGTTGATAGGGTTTATTTCCGTGGAATGAAGGTGCGTAATGTTCAATGTTTACAGGGCAAGCCCTGGCGAATGTTATCGGATCATGTGCCACTTTATGCTAGTTTTGATTTGATTTGATAAATTAGCGGCTAGCGTATTCTTTATTAGAGGAATTAAGTCTACAATTTTGCCCTGGAAAATCATTAGGAGAAATAGAATGCCCGGTTGGACAGGAAAAAATGGTATTAGGACGGATAATGCTCGCTCAGTAATAGATCCTAGTAAGGAAGTAAGCAAAGAATTTTGCATGATTGGAATCTATTCATCTCAAAATTCGAGATTTATTATTATTGAGACTGGAGACGTTGAAACCAGAAAAATTTATATATATACAGGTAGTTTGAATCTCATACCAGCTCATGATGAGCAGCCAGTTATATGGGATTGGCAGGAGATTTCAGAAGGGAGCTTGAGTGATCAAGCAGGCCGAATTACAGCATTACGTACTTCAACTGAGACACCAATTGAATTTCGTATTACCGCTGAAGATTGTACAAAATTTAAAGCAGCGTTGGAGTCTCCCATGGAGGATAATCCTGTTGAGGGTAATCTATTTGATCAATCTATTCGAAAAGCAGGTAATGCCATTAATAGGATTATAGACATCGAAAATGATATTTCACTTTTCGAATCATGCCGTATTCTTTAATCGAGTCGGGCATCCTCTCCCATCAATGTGGGAGGAACTTACTATTTACTATCTGTATAAATGAATACCTCTAGGGTCTGTTGACAATTGTTCTATAAGGCCTACGTGGCGCGGCTTGTCGGCGCCATCCAGGAGATCTCTGGATACCGTAGTCAAGCCACGGTACGTAGGCACTTTAGAGAATTTGAGAATATGAATTGTCAACAGACTCTACTCTTGCTGATATTCCCCAAAACACGCCAAGCTATTCAATTGCGCGCGGTTGAGCAACGCTGCTTGAGCTTTTGCTATGTTCTCTGATTTTCCACTCCACGCTTGCAAGCAATCTTCCTGCAGCGCACGCCCGTAGGAGAAACTTAAGTTCCATGGCTGATACCCCATACTGTTAATTGCATTTAAATTTGCAGTAGCTTCTTGAGGGGTTTGTCCACCAGATAAAAAATTAATAGTTGGAACGGCTGCAGGCACCGTGTTGCGAAATACACTTAATGTGTACTCTGCAACTTCCTCCGGCGTGCTAAATGGAGAGCGCTCCTTCCCACCGGTGACCATGCTCGGTTTGAGTACGATATTTTCTAATTCCACTTGGTGTATAAATAGCGCGTTAAATAATTCATGTAATACCATTTCACTCGCTTCAGCGCATAGATCAATGTGATGGTCGCCGTCAATTAGAACCTCCGGTTCTACAATAGGTACAATACCCACAGCTTGGCATGCTGCTGCATATCGGGCTAACGTTTCCGCGCCTGCTTTCATCGCTGTTAAACTAGGTGTGTAATCAGTAATGGAATAGACGTTGCGCCATTTAGCAAATTTAGCACCTTGTTTTTTGAAATGAAGCAGACGTTCGGTTAAGCCGTCCAAGCCTTGCGTTACTTTTTCACCATCCGTATTTGCCAAATTGACAAGCCCAAGATCGACTTTAATACCAGGAATAATGCCTTTTTTGGTAAATAATTCTGCTATAGGTGTTCCGTTAGCATCTTTATTCTGAAAGGTTTCTTCAAATAAAATAACACCATTGATGTAATGCTCTAATTTGTCTGTGGTGGCAAGCAATAGGCGGTAATCGCGACGGTTTTCTTCAGTATTTTCAATGCCAATTGTCGCAAATCGTTTACCTATCGTGCCATTGCTTTCATCAGCAGCTAAAATTCCCTTACCATCTTGCAACAAGTGGTCCATTGTTGTGGATAATTCATCGTAATGCATGGTGTAATAGTCCTCTTATTTTGAAATATATTTTTCACGGATAATTTGTTGCATAGCAAAACCATTGTCTTTTAAATATGCAAAAGCATCGTCGATCATACCGGGATTTCCGCATAAATAAACCATATCTTCTTCTGGGTTTAAGTCCAACTCGGGAAACGAACTTTGTACATAGCCGGGGTATTCATTGTCACCCATACTTTCTTTCGGTTCACGGCTTAAATGAGCGCGAAAAGTAACGCGGGGACAAGATGCTGTTAATGCTAAAAATTCATCGCGATAAAGAACATCCTCGCGTTTTTGCACGCCTTGTAAAATCACTACCTCGAGATCTGGGTGTGCTTGCAATCGTTTTTTAATCTCAGCGATCATGGCACGGTAGGGGGTTACTCCTGTACTCGTTGCAACGAGAATATAACGTTTGGGTACGTCATCTTTAAGGATTAATCGCCCAAATGGCCCATTAATATGGATAGTGTCATTAGGTTTTAGATTAAAAAGTAAGTCAGTGCCCGGCCCACCCTCAACATACCCCGCGGCAAATTCAATTTGATTGTTTTGTAGGGGCACATTAGCGATACTGTAACTACGACGTATGGTTTTGCCGTCACATTCAAAGTGAATTGTAATAAATTGACCGGGCAAGTAATCGAAAGCGGGTGTTTGTGAGCTTTTGAAAATAAAATGTTTGACCTTCGGTGATGGCATATATGCATCTTCTAAGGCAATAGGAAAGGTGATGAGTTGCATGGTTAATTCTGCATGTATCGGAAAGCTCCTAATATAGGGGAAAAATAATACATTGCAAGCACTATGCTCCACATCTTTGTTCCAATCGAAATGCGTATATAATTAATCTTATGAATAATGATTTAATTTCGATGATTGGCAATCTAAGCCGATCACTTGGCCCAGTGCAAGCCCTTATAACAGGACTGGGATATCTTATTGGTGTTTTGTTTATTATACATGCAATTATGAAGTTTAAAAAAATCGGTGAGTCGAAGGGGGGGGGAGAGAAGCCATATGGAGCAATGGCTTATTTGGTTCTAGGCGCGATGTTGGTTTTTCTACCTTCTTCTATTGAGATTTTTTCGAACACGGCATTTGGTGTTGGCAATATTTTACAGTATACGCCTTTTAGCACTTATAGCATTTATAACTCAATGGAGATAGTAATCCAAACTGCTGGTCTTTTATGGTTTGTTCGTGGGTGTGTGTTGTTAGTGTACAGCAGCGAACCTGGCAAGCAACAAGGGCCTAAGGGGTTAACCTTTATTATTGCTGGGATTTTTGCTATGAATTTTGAAGGTACTTACGCTATGTTAAACTACATAATGAATCATTTGTTTGGTCTAACGGAAATGGGTGGTTCAAGTACTGGTTCTGGGAGTTAATTAAGCCTAGTAGGGAGCGGTTATGAAACGGATTGGGTTGTTTTTATTGACGATTTTATTTTCGTCGTTTGTAAATGCCGCAAATGCGGAGCTTAAACCTCGTTTGATATTGGATCACCTCAAAGTTATTCAAGTACAAGAAAAGACGGGCGATGAGCTTTATTTTGATATCAGTGTTTATAGAGCTAATCAAGCGGTGCACTATTTACGCGTGCCTGCAAAACCTATGCATTGGCCCTCTCAACTCATGCAAAATGTGTCTGAAGTTACGTTATGGTCTGGGCCCTTAAAAGAGGGTGAGACGGTAAATTTAATTGTGTCACTGATGGAAAGCGATGCCTTGCCCTTTAATCCTGATGACCTACTTGGATTAGTACGTGTGAATATTAAAAATGTAAAAGGTGTTTTGAAAACCCGTTGGAGCATGCCTAATCGTTACGATAGTGTTGCAAAAGCAGGGGCTAAACGAAGTGGTATTCAAAAATTTGATATGCTAGGCGAGGGTGCGCATTACGACGTGTATCTTTCTTTGAAGTAAGAATCCGAGCCGCGACCGTCAGGGAGCGGAGCAGTTGCTAGGGCATCAGTGTTAAGCCAACTGCTCCGCCCCCTGACGGTCGCGGCTCGGAGCGGGAGCGCAGCGACGTCTCGAAGTATCACATTATATTTTTTTCGCAACAACTCTCCGGCCTTTTAGTTTTCCATTTTGAAAATATCTAAAGGCTTTATCAACCTGGCTGTGATGTATGGCTACATACGAATACAGTGCGGCGATATTGATTTTACCAATTGTATCTCCGGCTAAGCCTGCGTCTTTTGTCAAAGCGCCTAAAATGTCCCCGGGACGAATTTTATCTTTTCGTCCAGCGCTTAAGCATAGCGTTACCATGGTTGGCAATATAATGGAGAGATCGGTTTGGTTTAGCGTGTTAATGCTGCCCCACGTTAGTGGTTTCGTTAACCCGGTTTCAATGGCGCACAGTCTCTCAGCGTCTGCCGGTGTTGTTAAACTCAAAGCTAACCCTTTGCTGCCAGCACGGCCGGTACGCCCTATGCGATGAATATGAATATCATGGTCAAACGCCAGCTCAAAATTAATAACAGCAGGGAGCTCTTTAATATCTAAACCACGTGCTGCGACATCTGTGGCTACCAAAATGGAACAACTTTGGTTCACGAAGCGAATCATCGCTAGATCGCGCTCAACTTGTTCCATGTCTCCGTTTAAAGCAATTGCGCTGAAACCTTCTTTCGTAAGTAGGCTAGACAATCGGGTGGTTTGCTCTTTGGTGTTACAAAAAATCAGCGTTGATGTGGGTTTATGGTGAAGTAGTAAAGCTTTTAAGAGGGGGAATTTATCAGCCTGATTTTTCACTTCATAGAAACATTGCTCAATGTCTAGTTCTGTAAGAGCTTCTTCTATCAATATTCGTTTAGGATTGAGCATAAATGCACTAGCCAGCTGTTTAATTTCTGTGGGATAGGTTGCAGAAAATAAAAGTGTTTGTCGTTGTTTTGGGCAAGCTTTAATAACTTCTTTTATGGCATCAAGAAAACCCATATCCAACATGCGATCGGCTTCATCTAAAATCAGCGTTTGTAATTTATCAAAGGATAGTGATTCTTTATCCAGGTGTTTTTGCACCCGGCCAGGAGTGCCAACGATGATATGAGCACCATGTTTTAGTGAGTCCAATTGCGGTTTCATGGGCATACCACCTGATAAATTGAGCACTTTGACATTAGGCATCAGGCGAGCTAGCTGCCGTAACACCTGCGTTACTTGCTCTGCTAATTCACGTGTGGGGCATAGCACCAAAGCTTGTATTGCAAAATGATTCACATTCAAAGAATGCAATAAAGACAACCCGAAAGCAGCTGTTTTACCACTACCAGTTTTAGCTTGTGCAATAACATCGCAGCCTTCAAGCATGATTGGTAAGCTTTGAGCCTGAATAGGTGTCATGCTCTCATAACCCAGAGAGGAGATATTTTTTAATAAAGCATCCCGTAACGTTAAAGAGGAAAAGTCGTTTACGCTTTCGGATTTATTGCTGGGTTCAGCAGAATTCATATAAGTACATCGCTTGATTCACAAATGAGGGCGTAGCCTAACACTCCCTAATCTTCACCACAAATTTTAAGGTTATTAGCTTTAGCAAATTCTAGGATAGCTTGATAAACCTGAGGGCTGGATTCCTTCAGTTTTGGGTCTAGTAACACGCATTTGTAGCCTTCATGGTTAACGCTGGGCTGTAGGAGGGGAGAATAATGAATGCGGCTATTTTTGAAGCTAGCCATAGTGCCACTCATACGTTCAGCCCAATCACTAGGGCGGAAAAGTTTCCCCTGCTCAGTGACGCCTTCGATCACAATTTTTTTGTTTTCGGGTTTCGTCATGCCAGATAGCTATATAATAAAAAACAGTGTGTATAGTATAGCACCATACAGGCCTTCGCGGTGATTTCAGGGGCTTTAATTTATAGTACATGGCAGTGTTTACCCCTATTATGATAGAATACCACTGATTAACTTCAGATGAGGCTTGTGTTGTGAAGCAAAAAGAACATCGCTCGGGAATTTATTTATTACCTAATTTACTGACGACTGGGAGCTTGTTTGCCGCATTTTACTCGATTGTTGCATCATTAAAGACGCAGTATGAAGTTGCCGTCGTCGCAATTTTCATTGGTATGATTGCTGATGGTTTGGATGGGCGTATTGCGCGTATGACCAATACCCAGACAGCATTTGGCGCTGAGTATGACAGTTTGTCAGACATGGTCACGTTTGGAGTAGCCCCAGCTTTGCTTCTTTATAGTTGGAGCTTGCATCAACTGGGAAAATTAGGTTGGTTGATAGCATTCATATACACGGCAGCAGTGGCTTTACGGCTTGCACGCTTTAATACGCAGGTGGAAACAGCCGATAAACGGTATTTTCAAGGATTAGCTTGCCCACCTGCAGCAGCAGTTGTGTCATCTTTTGTTTGGTTATGCTATCAAAATGATTGGACACACATGTTCTTTTCGATAGTGGCGGCAGGATTTGTCGTGATTGCGGCAGTGTTGATGGTGAGTAATGTTCGATATTACAGTTTTAAAGAGCTGGATTTTAAAGGCAAGGTTCCTTTTCTGCATGTATTGTTGATTGTCATTCTCTTCGTAGCAATAGCTTCAAATCCTTCTGTAGTGTTGTTTTGCGGTTTTACGTTGTATGCTCTCTCTGGGCCATTGCAAACGCTTATTGCCATACAGCGTGTGCGAAAGCAGCGTCGGCTTATAAAGAAGGTTAAATAGGGCAACTTGACAACTTTTCCGAGCCGCGGCTCGGATTCTTCGTGAATATTTGCGACCCAACCTACTCTGCTTCGTGGAAGCGATTGTTGATTAACTCAAGCAAGGCTGTTTCCATTTCTGCCTCATCGGGGCCTTCAATCTGTAGGGTTAATTCACAGCCTTTACTTGCGGCTAGCATCATAACGCCCATGATACTCTTGCCATTGATGGTTTGTGTTTCTTTGGTGACGTCGATGCGGCTTTGAAATCTTGCTGCAGTGGAAACAAATTTTGCTGAAGCTCGCGCGTGCAAGCCTAATTTATTGATGATGGTGACGTTAGTTTTTATCATGATGACTATAATCTATCATACATTACCTCTAGTGTATCGCGCAGGCCGGCCCGCGCGATACCGAATGTTAAGCTCAGCTGCGATCGCGTATTTTTTCCTTATGTTTTATCAGCTGTCTATCAAGCTTATCAACCAAAATATCAATTGCTGTATACATGTCTTCAGACTCGGAGCTAGCGTGTACCTCTCCTTTGACAACCAATATCGTAGCTTCTGCAATTTGCCTTAGTTTTTCTACATCAAAAATCACATTGATTGCTGTGATTTTGTCAAAATGCCTCTCCAACTTATCGAATTTTTCTTCTGTGAATGTTCTTAAAGCAGGAGTAATTTCCATGCGATGACCTGTGAAGTTGATTTGCATAATGCTCTCCTTTATGACCATGCCGGGCGTTATTTCCTAGCATGCGCCATGGTTGTTTTGTTATTAATCATTTTTCGTGCTGAAGAGGATGCAATCCCCATCATTTCACGGTATTTAGTGACGGTACGTCGCGCTATTTGAATGCCTTGTTCGCTAATCAGCTTTGCAATCTTGTTATCACTCAATGGTGCTCTGCAGTTTTCTTCCCCAAGCAATTTTTTGATAAGCGCGCGAATCGCGGTAGACGAACACTCCCCACCCATAGCAGTAGGAACATGGCTCGAAAAAAAGTATTTAAGTTCCAGTAATCCACGCGGTGTGTCAATGAATTTTTGTGTGGTGACACGTGATATCGTTGACTCATGAAGATTTAGTGCTTTAGCTACGTCGTCTAGAATCAAGGGTTTCATGGCTTCTTCGCCAAACTCTAAAAATCCTTTTTGATAGTCTACTATATAGCGAGCTACTTTTAACAATGTTTCTTGCCGGCTTTGTATACTTTTTAAAAACCAGCGCGCTTCCTGTAAATTATTTTTTAAAAACTGATGTTCAATAGTATTTTTTGTATGTGGGATAAGTGAAGCATAATAGCTGTTGATACTGAGGCGTGGAAGCGTGTAAGGATTGAGCTCTACTCGCCAATAATGGCCTATTTTTTTAACGGTCAAATCTGGTATAGCAAACTCGGGGTTTGTCTGATTTGCCATGCTTCCTGGTTTAGGATTTAAATGCTGAATTATGTCTAAGACAGCATCTAAAGTAGTTTCATCAATATGGTAAATTTTCATGAGCTGTCGATAATGATGTTTCCCTAATAACTCCATATTTTCTTGGATAATTTTTTTTGTGAGCAACAAATGTGGCGTCTCAGCGGGTAACTGCCCTAACTGAAAAAGTAAGGCGTCGGCTAGGTTAATTGACCCACATCCTACCGGCTCAAAGTGTTGGATGCGGTGCCTAACAGCCTCAATTTCCGCATGATTTAGTGGATACGCGTCACTATTAAGGGCATCCTGTAAATCAGTTAGAGACACCGTTAAGAGTCCATTCTCATCAATAGCATCAATAATCGCAGTGGCTATAACGTGGTCAACATTTGACATGGGTGTAAGCTCTAACTGCCAGCGAAGATAATCTTGTAAATTAAATGAAGTACAATGTAAATTTTCATTCTTGTAGACATCTTCGTTGAAATTGCTGCTTTGGGTTTGGTTTGTATAGAGACTGGACCATTGAAAGTCTGTATATTCTTCTTGCAAATTTTGTGTGTTCTGAAGAGATTGCTCTGCTTGTTCATCATTCATAGTTGCGTCTAGCAGAGGGTTGGAGTCGACTTGGTTTTGAATTTCTTGTTTTAAATCCAACGTAGATAACTGTAGTAAACGAATTGCTTGTTGGAGCTGAGGTGTCAGCGTAAGTTGCTGACCAACACTAAGACGCAACGACGGTTTCATACCACACTCGATTTTACGGCTATTAGTATAAGTGTAATTGATTTGTGAGGATTATCCAGGTAATACCTGATTATTTTGTGTGTAAAAAAGGTGGAAGGTGTTCATGCGATGGTATTAATTTGAGTGGCGTAGCCTGGTTGGAGGGCAGCGTAATCCGGGATGTTGGGGCACCAAAAACCCGGATTACGCTGCCCTCCATCTAGGTCACAGCTTAATTTGACATCATTATGACAAATAAAAAATAAGATGGAAAAGTTGAGATATTATTTAACTTTTTTCTCTTTAAACAAAACATGTTTGCGCAAAACTGGATCGTACATCATCAATTCCATTTTTTCAGGATGATTGCGCGGGTTTTTGGTAGTGGTTTTATAGTAACCAGTACCAGCGGTTGATTCCATTTTTACTTTGACAGTAACAGCGGCCACGGTGTTTCCCCTTAATTAAACTTTTTCGCCTTTGGCTCGTAATTTATCCAGAACAGCTTTTATACCTAGTTTATCAATAATACGCATAGCTTTAGTGCTTATTTTGAGGGAAACAAAGCGGTTTTCTTCTTCAACCCAGAAACGGTGGTGCTGAATATTGGGCAGAAAGCGTCTTCTGGTTTTGTTGTTGGCATGCGACACTTTATTGCCGGTGATGGGTCGCTTGCCAGTAACTTGGCATACTCTTGACATGTTGATACTCCAAAGCGTCTTTTTTAATGTAGAATACTGGAGGCGTTTTATAGCAAAAAATGGCTGAAGATGCAATTATTAAATGGTTTTTTATCAAAATCAGGGTGTATGGGACAATGAATGATGAAGTTTTAAAGCAATACCAAGCCATTGCAAATGAATCAGAATTAGGCAAAAAATCAGCTTATGGCTCTTCTTATGATCCAAGCTGCTTGTATCCTATTTTACGCGCTGGGAAACGCGCAGAAATTGGCATCGATCCGGCTAATCTACCTTTTGTAGGTTTTGACTGTTGGAATCATTATGAAGTGTCCTGGCTTAATAACAAAGGCAAGCCGATGGTTGCTATCGCTGAAATTTACTACGATTGTCACTCACCAAAAATTGTAGAGTCCAAATCGTTAAAACTCTATTTTAATTCATTTAATAACACTAAGTTTAATAATATTGCTGAGCTGGAATCTCTTATTAAAAATGATTTATCCGAACGAATTGAAACTGATGTCACCGTTGCTATTTATCCTTTGGGCACATTAAATAATGTTGCCATACAACGGTCGTTTAGCGGGGAAAGTCTGGATGGTCTTGATGTAGAATGCTCTGTGTATTTAGTAGACCCATCTTTTCTTTCTGTGAGCGACGAGCTTGTTGAAGAAACGCTGTATTCGGATTTGTTGAAGTCAAATTGTTTGGTCACGAATCAGCCAGATTGGGGTAGCGTGCAGATTGCTTATAAAGGGAAAAAAATCAATCGGGAGGGATTGCTGAAATACCTGGTCTCCTATAGAAATCACAATGAATTTCACGAGCAGTGCATCGAAAGGATCTTTGTTGATATCATGCAGTATTGCAAGCCCGAGTCACTGACCGTCTATGGGCGTTATACTCGGCGAGGTGGATTAGACATTAATCCTTATCGTACTAATGGCCCATCACCAAGGCTTGATAAAAATATACGATTAATTAGACAGTAAGGCTAATAGATATATGCAACGAACGATTAAGAGTTTTGTTTTACGTACTGGGCGTGTAAGTAATCGCCAGCAACTAGCGCTAGATGAGTGGTTAGCGGATTATGTGTTACCAGAGCCAGGTGAGTTGTGGTGCTTGTCAAAGGAGTTTGGTAGGGACGCTGACACAGTGGTTGAAATCGGATTTGGTATGGGGGCGTCTTTATTGTCGATGGCATTGGCGCGTCCTGACCTTAATTTTGTAGGTGTTGAGGTGCATCGTGCGGGCATTGGTAGCTTGGTTGCTTCTCTTCATGATAACGCTGTGACGAATGTTCGTATCGCCCCTTATGATGCAGTAGAGGTTATGAAGACCTGTTTGGCTGATGATGTGCTAATGGGTGTCCAGATTTTTTTCCCTGATCCGTGGCCTAAAAAACGTCACCAGAAGCGTCGATTAGTCCAAGTTGATTTTATTACTAAATTGGTACAAAAAATTAAGGTGGGTGGTTTCGTGCATTGCGCTACGGATTGGCAAGAGTATGCGGAGCATATGCTCGAAGTGCTCTCGGCTATTCCAACCTTGAGGAATCAGCAAACAGAAGGTGGCTTTTCACCAAGACCGGATACACGCCCATTGACTAAATTTGAGCAGCGTGGCCATCGTTTAGGGCATGGGGTGTGGGATTTGATATTTGAAAAACTGGAATGAGTTTTTATTGTGCTTGGGAGGAGCTCCACTGTCATTAAGTTAATGCGAATTTCGCGAAAAATACTGAGTAAACCTTATCGTAGCCCGTATGGAGCGAAGCGGAGTGCGGGAATGGCCCCAGGTTTGATCCCCGCATTTCGCTTCGCTCCGTCCGGGCTACATTGATTCGATCTCTCTTATTCGAAACTCACGTTAACTTAATGGCAGTAGCGCTCCTCAGCACGAACGTTTTTTATTAAAACACCCATCTCCTTGATATATTAAGAAAAACAGCATACTTCTGAATTATTTTTAAACAAATTGCCTCGTCGTAGAAATTCGTGTACAATCTAGCTACGCTTTTCAAACATTTAGTCTGCCGATGCCGATGTTTACAGAATACCTAAATACTCTTGCTATGCTAAAAGCACAGAAATTTTCATGGCTTATTGGTGATATTGAGAGGGCCATTCTTGAAAAGCTCAACAGTCCTCTTTTTAGTGAGAGGCTTCGTAAATATATAATTAATGAAAGGGTCCAGAATTATTTAACAAGTTCCGGGTGTGGTCTTATTCGGATGTCGACCGATCCGCGAACAATGCCTCGCGACGAGCTTAAAACATTATTGGATAATAAACCATCTTATGTTTTATTTGATGGAGGCGCCTACTATATAGATGGACGCTTCGGATGGAGAGCGCTACCCAGAGCCCATGGGGAAGCTCGTGAGCTCGAGGCGATATTCCCTATAGAACCTGACACAACTCAATATGCCTCGAGAGAGCAGTTGCTTAAATTAAGAGCTTTAACAGCTCATACTCATATAGCCCCAGAACGTGAGCCATTCATTAGGTTTGAAGGTCATCCAGCAATCGTTTCTCAAATTGAAAAATTTTTCAATGCCCTTCACCATGGAAAAATAGCTTTACAAGGGGCTGAGGAAGTTAATTTGGGCGGTACTTTAAGACCCGATCATATTATTGGTGATTTGAGTACACTATATCGAAGTACTGTACGTCATGCATACCAAGCGGGCCAACTTGCTACGCATTTCGATGTTGATTTTTTAGAAATATTTGGTCCAGAAATCGCGTCGCTGACTCCTGTCCTATCCACGTTGAGAACGTATACGGAGCCCTATCGAGAGGCAACGATGGGGCGCATGGCGCGAATGAGTCAGCGCGACATACCCCATCAAGCTGGTGTTTTAGCTGGTACTGTCGTAGATCAATTAGATCTGAGGACCGATGGGCCTGATTATGAGTACCTTGCTCTATTTGGGGCACAATTACCGGCGTATCTGGGTACGATTACATCTTCCCTTGAAGAATTATCATCTAGTGTTTCTGCGCGCGCGCCTAGAATTGATAGAGTACGGTTAGTTGAATTACGTGAGCGTGCGCTGCGGCTTTTAGATGAGCTAGAAGGTGCGCGTGTTAATAGTGTGTTTTTGCCATTACAAGCACTGCATTATATCCATGCTATTCGTCATACTATTACTTTAGCTCTGAGTATTTATGAACAAATTGGTCATGTTAACGAGACAACACAACAGACTGCTCGGGTTAAACTTGAAGAATTAAAAAAAGCATTGGCGGCATTATTTGGGCTTGCAGATAAAATTGAACAGAATTCAATCCTAGAACCAGGTACTTTGTCTCGCCCACTAATCAATCATGTTGCCAGTATGTATAAAACGCTCGTTTCGTATGTACAGAAATTTGTTGATTTTTCAGCGGCGCCAGCATTACTTATTCTAGAAGATCCGAAATTTGTAGCAGATCGTCTTGAGCACTCTTATGATCGATTAGCAACGGAAAAAGAAGCATTATTGATATTGCAAAACGTGCGTTTTGCAGCTGACGAATTTTTTAGGATTCTTCAAGAACAGCAGGATCGGCACGTGCAACTTAGTGAGCTACCTAGGGCTACTAAGCTGGCCTTAGCGCAACATTATGTGCTTTTACAACCTTACGTTCTACAATCTGATATTCCTTTAAACCAAGCTATTGTTACTGGGCTACTTACCGATGCCCCTGCTCCTACCAGAGGGATACTCTCTTACCTTCCTTTCCAGGGGCAAGCGGGCATTAGGGTTGAAGCTGTTCTTAGTTTGCGGCCGACTTTGGTTGCCCAATTAGGGAAGGTAGCGACCTCTCATGCTTTTAATTGTGATTTAAATACTGACATAATCTCTTCTGTCTCTAGAGGAATTCAAGAGTTAAAACTATCTCCACACTCTACAAGAGAAAATCCGTTTAAAATCGATGAGCAAAGTGCTTTACATCAGAGCTCTCTTACAGCATTAACATTTGCGGTTGTTAACGGAGATAACCAATTAAGCAATCCACAATATTTAACTACTCCTCAAGCTGCAACTTTGTGTAGATTCTATCAAACACAACGTGCAAAACTTGAAACTGCTTTAAATGCTTATGATGATTTCATTAATGAATTACAAATTGAGGTACCTGCTGATGTACCTGCTTCGCAGCTTCTTGAGCGAAAAAATAAGCTACGCAGCTTATATAATATTTTTCAGCCCTATTTGTTTATACCCGCGGATGCGGGTGTAGTAGATATTGAGAATGAAGTTTTATTAGATCTCGAGAGAAAAATAATTGCCGCTTTGTCGAGTGATCAACCCCAGGTCATGCCTGATAATACGTTGGTTCTTTTAGAGCCTGTACGCGAACGCTTTATTTCTCTAAGTGAACGCCTCAATACTCGGCATAATGTTTTTATTGGAGCAGTGCAAACATGTTTGCGTAATGACAATGCAGCTAAAGTCCTTGTGTTGGCACCTACCCCAGACAGAGCTTTTCACTTCCTCAGTCATCAAGAGCTCTCAAGCGCTGTTTCTCGGCTTAGGACCTACCTTTCTGGGCAGATATCATCATTTAATGCTGCGTTTAGAGATCATTTGACTATGGACCCTGCGGCAACTACGCTGCCGTTTCCAGGCTTGGATGATGTGAATGGACGATTAGCACAAAGTAGCCAGGTTCTTGTGCTTAAACAGGCATTTAATTGCCTATATTTTCTTGAAAAAGTTATTGTGGGCTTGGAGCAATTGAATGATCAAAGTAGAGAAACCGATTATGCTATTCAGTTGGTCCAGATTGCTGATAATGTAATTAAAACTTTTCTAATACTACAATCTTTAGCAAAAACACCATATTTATCACCTTTTGTAAATGAGATAAAACAAAAACTCCTTACTGTTCAGACTACGCTGCGCGAGTTACAGACCTATTATGCTCCTGCGCCTTTAGTACAAACTGTGGAAGGTGCAGATACTGCTCCTCCTGTTACTGGTTATACACCGACATTCTATGTATTCAACACTCTGTTGTTTTTACCAACGCATATTGCCGCATTGCGTGTTAATCAGAGTGTAGACCCTGATGCAGCACGTACAGTACACGCATATGCGGAGAAGGTAACAACGGATCTAGAGCGGATTATTAGAAATTCAGACTCCTATTGGAAGTTATCTACTGAAGTACTGACGATGTATCGGTTGTTTTGGGCTTTAAAAGCAAAGCTCTTAGAGTTAACCACAGTATCTCATGACATTGTGGTTGATAACTTAAAAGATATTAATGATAATATTTTGACTAATATATTACTGGAGCTTGATCGGTGGGAAGACGGCCTTAGCTTAAATGCAGGAACTTTAACCAAGCCAATCGCTGAGATGTTCGCTTCGTTTTATCAAGGGTTGCTTGAGCCTTTAGGATTGGATTCCGATACACATATATCGTTGGCAACAAGCATTCGCCCGATAGAGCGACGGATAGGCGCTGTCAATGAGCGATTAGAGCAAGCAAAGTATGAACAAAATATAATACGAGATAAAAAACCATTATTGAAGGATTTGCTAGATAGCATCCGCACTTACAGACTCAGTGAACGTACGGGCAGCAATCCAGCATGGTTAGAAGAATGTAAAGCTGAGCTTGTCACACGTTTTCAAAATGCTTTGCCAATATTAAATGAAGAAAACCAACGCTTAAGTCCAGACATTGAGCCTGGGACTGCTGCTAGTCAGGCGTTAGATGCATTACTTCTTGCAGGCGCAAGGAATGTACCGCAGTTAGCAAATATAGAAGCATTGGCGTCAGCATGTTTTCATGATTGTGACGGCAAGCTTGCCTCTTACCAGCTCACCATAGATACGGCTAATACTAAAAATGATTACTTAAATAACTTGCTGGATACTCAGCCCGCTTTAAAAACTCATTTTGTGGATCGTTATGCTGTAGCCTCTTTTGAAAAGAGCACAGCACATGCGCTCAGTGCTCAGCGAGTGGGCCTGGCGGATAGAAAACTACGAATAGAGTATGCTGATGCGCTAGAAAAATGGCTAGAAGATGCTAAAGATTTGATTCTATTGCAAGCTAAGACAGATGATGTTGGTATAGATCGTAAAATAGAGGAGCTCATACTTAATCAAATAACAGCGTTTAATGATCGATATTATCAAGATTATTGTCATTTGGATCAAATAACCGGAGCTGTTGCTCGATTGAGGCGTTATGTGGATGGCCAGCATTGGTGTGAGGGCGTGCGTACAATGCAGCCTAAAAGAGCAGCAGTTGCGCAACTAGAGTCACTTTGTAATGAGGCTAGTTGCGGCCTTATTACGATGGAGACAGATCCGGTTCGAGCAAATTTTGATCATATAAAGAGCTTGTCAGCAGGAAAAAATGCAGTAATTTTATATAATGATGAAATTTTTTATGCCGACATGGAACGAGGCGTTAGTAAAATAGAGATAGGACCGGGTAGACTAGGTGAGTTTAATAAATTAAAGCAATTATTTCCTGTTCCACGGCCCTATAAAGCGGCCACTAGAGATGAGCTGAGCCTAGTTAACGCTATAAGACAGCCAATCATAGGACCGCCAATTCCGGATATTTTGGAGTGTGGTCTTGTTACAATTCAGACCGATCCAATGCAAGTACCATTTGACCAAATCAGGACGTTAGCAGCAGGGAAGAATGCGGTAATTTGGTATAATAGTGAAATGTTTTATGCTGATATATTAGCCGGTCGTGTTAGTAAAATACCAGTCAATCCTAGTAAAAATGCTGATTTTGATAAGCTAAAATTATCATTTTGTCAGTTTGCTAACATGGATGAGCTTAGATTGATTAGTTCTTTAAGAGGGTGGCGAACTCCAATCATTTCCGAGCGAATAGAAAATATTAAACATTACCTTGGGAGCGATCCAGCTTCTTTTGAAAGAATGATGTGCGCACAACGTAGTCATACTTTCTTTGCTCCATCTTGGTTCAAGCAATTGATCCTAGACCTTTTTACATGGGTTGGTATTTATACACCTGAACGGAAAGCGGGGTATAATCAGCTTACTGGATCGGTTAACAATCCGCCCGCTGCAAGCTCGGTCGGTATGTTTGGCTTTTTCTCTATGGAATCTCGTAGAAGCTATGCTTTACCAGGAGCGGAGCAGCCTGTCGTCGGTGCAGCACAACCCGGACTTGCTTAAACGCCTCATACCCCATAGAATTCTACTTTTCTACGCAATTGCGGGAGCAAGGCATGGGGTGGAATGAGCCTGATAAGGGTAAAGATCCGTGGAATGGTAAGAATCAACCCCCGGATCTGGATGAGGCATTAAAACGGCTTCAACGTAAGTTGAAGAAAACGTTTATGCGTGGTCCTGACAAGCAAGGCAGCTTGGTAGAGCCTGATGTAACCCCAGGTGGAGGTGGCCTGCTTGCATTAATGATTGGCTTGGCTATATTGGTCCTATGGGCCTTATCAGGGATTTTTATTGTCGACCCTGCCGAGCAAGCCGCTATCCTTCGTTTTGGTAAATATGTTGAAACAGTCGGTCCTGGTCCGCATTGGATCCCGCGGTTTATTTCTTCCAAAATCGTATTGAACGTAGATCGTGTTTCTGATTACTCCTATTCAGCACAGATGTTGACTAAAGACGAAAACCTCGTTTCTGTGGCACTCGCGGTACAATATCGTATTGGGGATTTGCAAGAGTATTTGTTTAACGTGGCTGATCCGCAGGAAGGGCTGCAACAAGCAACGTCAAGTGCTTTGCGGCAGGTTGTAGGTACGACGACGTTGGATCAGTTAATCACCGAAGGTCGTGAAGCCTGGGGAACAAATGTTCAAGATTCTCTGATAAAAATTTTGGAAATATATAAAACCGGTATCGTGATTGTTAACGTATCCCCGCAGCCAGCACGTGCGCCTGAAAATGTTCAAGATGCCTTCGATGATGCAATTAAAGCTCAGGAAGATGAAAAACGCTTTAAAGAGCAAGCCCAGGCGTATGAGGCCCGAGTAGTGCCTATAGCAGAAGGTAATGCCAAGCGTATTTCTGCGGAAGCAAATGCTTATGCCCAGCAAGTGGTACTCCGTGCTACAGGCGATGCTGCTGAGTTTTTAGCATTATTGCCTGAATATATGCGTGCTCCTGCAGTGACTGGGGAACGTATGTATCTGGATACCATGCAACAAGTATTAACGAAGAGCAGTAAAATCATTGTGGATGGTAAAGCGGGTAATATGCTTTATTTGCCACTGGATAAATTAGGAGGAGGTTCCTCCCTGCCTAAGTTAACGATTGAAAAGGGTGTTGCCAGTGATAGTTTGGCAAGCGATGCAGACGGTAATACGCTGTTTGATGGTCGAGAAATTGTTCGGCCGACTGAGCGCCCAGGGAGGAGTGGTTGATGAAGGCAACTAAAATAGCTTTAAGCGTGATGGCTTTTGCGATACTTCTGGTAGGTTTTACTAGTTTATTTACTATAACGCAGGGCCAACACGCGATCCTGCTGCGATTGGGGCGCTTGGTCAATGATCCGAGTACCAACGAGGTGAAAATAGTACCGCCAGGTTTGCATATGAAAATGCCCTTTATCGAAAGTGTCAGAGCATTTGATACGCGTATCCAAACACTCGATATTAAGTCATCTAGAATAGTCACCAAAGAAAAGAAAGACGTGATTGTTGATTACTATGTTAAATGGCGTATTGAAAACTTGGCGCGCTATTTTAAAGCAACCGGTGGTAATCAATTCAAAGCTGAAACATTGCTTGAGCAGCAATTGAATACTTACTTGCGAGCTCAATTTGGTAAACGCACCATTTCTGATGTGGTCTCAGGTGGTCGCGATGACTTGATGGACGTGTTGAGGGAACGTGCGGAACAACAAGCCGGTCAGTTGGGTATCCATGTTGTTGATGTGCGTATTAAAGGGATAGAATTGCCAGCAAATACCAGTAATGCGGTTTACCAACGTATGCGTGCGGATATGCAAAAAATTGCTAATCGGCATCGTGCGGATGGTCATGCAGCTGCAGAAGCAATTCAAGCAGCAGCTGATGCGAAGGTTACGGTATTGCTTGCAAAGGCACGCAGTGATGGGCAATTGATTCGCGCTCAAGGGCAGGCAAAAGCTGCAACTATATACGGGCAAGCTTTTAGCCAAAACAAAGACTTTTTTGCTTTTTATCGCAGTTTAAAAGCATATGAAAGTAGTTTTGATAACAAACAAGATATTTTGGTGTTAGATCAGGACAGCGCGTTTTTTACCTATTTTAAACAGGGTTTACCCGCGAGTAATAAGAAAATTTAACTGCTTGCTCTTCTTGCCTACGTCCCGCGGACAAGCCGCGGGACGTAGAGTATGGAAAGCAGGCCGTTACAAAAACAAATTAACCATAAGAGTTTTTTATCATGAGTAGAAATGTAGTTGTTGTAGGTACACAGTGGGGTGATGAGGGTAAAGGCAAGATTGTGGATTTACTCACGCAGAATGCCCAAGTAGTGGTTCGTTATCAAGGTGGACACAATGCGGGTCACACGCTTAAAATTAATGGTGAAAAGACCGTTTTACGTCTTATCCCATCCGGTATGTTACGCCCCCACGTTCAATGTTATATCGGTAATGGTGTTGTTTTATCTCCGGAAGCCTTGCTGACAGAAATCAAAGAGTTAGAGCAAAAAGGGATTAATGTGCGATCACGTTTGCACATTAGCCAAGCATGCCCTTTGATTTTACCTTACCATGTCGCTTTAGATAAGGCGCGTGAGGCGCATAAAGGTAAAGCAGCCATCGGCACCACAGGCCGAGGCATTGGGCCTGCCTATGAAGACAAAATTGCGAGAAGAGCATTGAAAGTGAGTGATTTGATGCATCGTGATCGTTTTGTTAGTAAAATCAAAGAATTAATTGAATACCATAATTTCGTCCTAACGAATTATTACCAGCAACCTGCGGTTGATACAGAAGCATTGTTGGAGCAATCCCTGGCTTGGGCGGAAGAGCTTAGACCTATGGTAACGGATGTCACGACACGCTTGCATGAACATCGAAAACAAAAAGACGCCATTTTGTTTGAAGGCGCGCAGGGGGTTTATTTAGATATCGATCATGGGACTTATCCCTTTGTGACCTCCTCGAACACATGTGTAGGTAGCGTAATCAATGGTGCCGGATTTGGCCCGCTTTATCTTGATTATATATTGGGTATTACCAAAGCCTATACTACACGTGTAGGTGGTGGGCCGTTCCCAACGGAATTAAATGATGAAATTGGCAAGCAACTAGCATCGCGCGGCAATGAGTTTGGTGCTGTTACAGGCCGCCCACGTCGTTGTGGTTGGTTTGATGCTGTACTGCTAAGGCGTTCTATTGAGCTCAACAGCTTATCTGGTTTATGCATGACTAAGCTGGACGTATTAGACGGTTTAGATACTATCAAGGTCGCTGTAGCTTACCGTGATAGCAATGGCCAACTGTTGTCCCGCCCACCACAAGCAGCCGAAGATTTTGAAGGTTTACAGCCGGTGTACGAAGAATTGCCAGGGTGGCAAGAATCAACGGAAGACATTAAAACGCTGGCAGAGCTCCCGGCTAATGCCTTGGCTTATATTAAACGAATCGAAGAATTACTAGAGATTCCAGTTGATATGTTGTCCACAGGACCTGAGCGTGATTCAACAATCATCTTGCGTGATCCATTTGCAGGATAAATTTAAAAAGAAAATTACTATAGGGTCTGTTGACAATTCATATTCTCAAATTCTCTAAAGTGCCTACGTACCGTGGCTTGTCCAAGGTATCCAGAGATCTCCTGGATGGCGCAGGCAAGCCGCGCCACGTAGGCCTTATAGAGCAATTGTCAACAGACCCTAATATAATATCAATTTTACTAAGGAATAGTTTTCATGCCTATTGTTAATCCAGATGACTTTGTATTTTTACCAGTAGAACATCCTAATAATGTCGAGTTAAAAGCTGAGGGTGTATGTATCTGTTTTGCACTTTATGGTCGTAAGCCAGATGGTTCCCGATTCATTGGCATGCACCCCTGGTCAGGCTTCAATGCTACCGAAGTAATGGCCGAGGACCAGAAAAGTGAGAACGTATGGGGGCTGGTGTGCAAGCTAATAACAAACGCGCGTATTCAGCTTGGTCTGAGGCCGAATCAAGCGCCGTCTCTAGATAGTATTTATATCTTTGGAGGGGAGCGGCGCCAACAGGCAGACGATGGTCAGTTATTGCTTGCAGGAACTGAGTTTGAAGTGAGCGCATTACAACGTTACCTCAAGACGCATTGTGAAGATCAGTTCGTCTGTTCTGAAGAGACAGGTTTTCATTTCAGGAGTTTTCTTGCCACTGGGGATGACATTCTCACTGTTACAATGCAGGGGCTTTCAGAGCCGAGCAGCGAGGTATCCCGGTACGAAAATGATTCGGAGATAGATATGGAGCCCGAAAGTTTAGAGGTACCGAACCTAGCAGGCCCCACCTCTCCTTAATTTTCGTTATTAAAGCGAGTACTCATGGAATTGAGAATAGACAATACACCTTTTAAAGCAATATTCCAGCCACTCGATTTAGGGTTCACGCAACTTAAAAATCGGTTGTTGATGGGGTCCATGCATACAGGGCTTGAAGAAGATAAAGAGGGACTGCAGCGATTGGCGGCTTTTTATCGTGAACGTGCGCAAGGCGGGGTGGGCTTGATCGTTACGGGTGGTTTCGCGCCAGATCGCGCAGGCCGCCTGGCCCCGTTTGCGGCAAAACTAACCTCCAAGAAAGAACAACAACGCCACGAATTAGTCACCCATGTTGTGCACGAATCTGGCGGAAAAATCGCCTTACAGATCTTACATGCCGGTCGTTATGGTTATCATCCCTTTATTGTCGCTCCAAGTGGCTCAAAATCACCTATTAGCCCCTTCAAGCCTTGGGTAATGAGCAAGCGTCGTGTGATAAAGACTATCGCACATTTTGCCCGTTGTGCACGTTTAGCAAAAGCTGCGGGCTATGATGGCGTAGAAATTATGGGTAGCGAAGGCTATCTGATTAATCAATTCATCGTTAACCATACCAACCATCGCCGAGATGAGTGGGGTGGAACATATGCAAATCGCATACGATTTCCTGTGGAAGTAGTGCGTGCGGTTCGTGAAGCGGTGGGTGAAGATTTTATTATCATTTATCGGCTGTCTATGCTGGATTTAATTGCAGATGGTAGCAGTTGGGAAGAGGTTGTTTTGCTTGCGAAAGCTATTGAGGAGGTCGGGGCGACTATTATTAATACAGGGATAGGCTGGCATGAAGCACGGATTCCAACTATTGCTACCATGGTTCCAGCTGCTGCATTTAGTAATATAACAAAACGACTGAAACCTGAGCTTACGATCCCTGTGATCACTTCTAACCGAATTAATACTCCAGAATTAGCGAATGCTCTTTTAGAGGAGGGTATTGCCGACATGATTTCTATGGCTAGGCCGTTTCTAGCTGATGCAGAATTCGCAGAGAAAGCGAGATTAGGGGAAAGCCGTGCGATTAATGTTTGTATTGCCTGTAATCAGGCGTGTTTAGATCAAATATTTGTCAATAAAACCGCATCTTGTATGGTTAATCCGCGCGCTTGTAATGAAACAGAGTTGGTGTATCAAGTGGCCGAACAGCCAAAACGGTTAGCCGTAGTTGGAGGAGGGCCCGCGGGTCTCGCCTTTGCTACCGTTGCAGCTGAACGAGGGCATCAAGTTACCTTATTCGAAAAGAGTGGGGTGTTAGGTGGTCAATTTAATTTAGCTAAAAATATACCAGGTAAAGAGGAGTTTCAGCAAACATTGGATTATTTCAACCATCAATTGGAAAAATACCAGGTTGAAGTTCGTTTAAATACAGAGGCGAGTCTTGCGTTATTAAACGATTTTGATGAGGTGATCCTGGCTAGCGGAGTAAGTCCACGTATACCAGAGATTGAGGGTATTGATCATGAAAAAGTCATGACTTACGTTGATGTCATTCAGCGTAAAAAGACCCCTGGGAAGCGCGTTGCAATTCTGGGAGCAGGTGGTATTGGTTTTGATGTGGCCGAATGGTTAACACATGAAAAATCTGAGGAAGAGGCTCCTCAATTTTATAATGAATGGGGCATTGATATGACAGGAACTCATCGCGGAGGCCTAAAAAAACCTGATATTGCCCCAAGCTCACGTGAAGTTTATTTGCTGCAGCGTAAAAAAACCAAATTAGGTAAAGGCCTTGGTAAAACAACAGGGTGGATTCATCGTTTAAGTTTAAAGCATAAAAAAGTGGAGATGCTCGCAGGGGTGACCTATGTGCGCATTGACGACCAAGGGCTGCATATACTGATAGACGAGAAACCGCGTCTTTTAACTGTAGATTCGGTGGTAATTTGCACAGGTCAAAATGAGCTACGCTCTCTTTTTGAGCCACTAAGAGCAGCAGGCCAAACCGTTCATTTGATAGGCGGAGCATTTAAGGCATTAGAGCTGGACGCACGCCACGCAATTGATCAAGCCTGCCGTTTGGCAGCATTGTTATGAAATAATTGTTTATTCGCGGGGCGATTTTGTGGTTCCTTCGCCCCGCGAGGGGAGAAGGTGCCCGACAGGGCGGATGAGGGGTGATTTGATCTACCCTCAACCGGGGCCCTGTCGGGCATCCTCTCCCATCAATGGTAGAGAAGTCTATAATTCACCATCTGAGTAAAATATGGCGAATTCTCCCACACCAAACTGCTATTTTTATGCTAAATAGAATAAATTGAGTGCATTCATGAGTAAAATCTGATATTATATAGACCAATTTTTACATGGATTAATCTATTTATTAGATTACTTATATCAGGAACCTTATGACTCAAGAGTTTACCAGCTTCGCAGACCTTAATTTATCAGACGCTCTACTTAAAGCCCTAGATGATTTGAAGTTTGTAACCCCTTCGCCCGTGCAACAACAGACTATTCCATTGATGTTGCAAAGACGCGACCTAATCGGACAAGCACAAACCGGCACGGGAAAGACCGCTGCTTTTGCTTTGCCTATTTTACACCTTCTATCGCCTAACCAACAGGGTCCTCAAGCCCTGGTTTTGGCTCCAACACGAGAGCTCGCTATTCAAGTAGCAGAGCATTTTGAGACGTTAAGCGCACATCTACCAGGCACGCGGGTTACGGTATTATGCGGTGGCCAGGATTACCGTCCTCAATTAAAAAAATTGCGTGATGGTGCACAAATTGTTGTGGGAACACCAGGAAGAATTCTTGATCATATCGATCGTGGCACCTTGAAATTAGATAATTTAAATACATTCGTGCTCGATGAAGCTGATGAAATGTTACGTATGGGTTTCATTGAAGATGTTGAAACCATCCTGGCAAAACTGCCTGCTAAAAAGCAGATTGCATTGTTTTCAGCAACAATGCCTCCACGCATTCGTCAAATTGCTAATCGCTATTTAACTGACCCTGTGTCCGTTGAGATCCGCATGGAAACAGCAACAGTTAAAAGTATTGAGCAGCGTTTTTTGTTTGCTTCACAAGCTCAAAAACCAGATGCACTATTACGTATTCTTGCCGCGGAAGAGTGTCAAGGTGTTATTGTATTTGTGCGTACCAAGAGCAGTACAGAAGAAGTTGCTGAAATATTGCAACAGCAAGGGCATAGAGCCATGGCTATTCATGGTGATATTACCCAGGCATTACGTGAACGTATTATTGTGCAATTCAAACAAGGCGCTATTGATGTCTTGGTTGCCACAGACGTTGCTGCACGTGGTTTAGACGTTGATCGTGTGACGCACGTAATTAACTATGACATGGCTCATGATTGTGAAACGTATGTTCATCGTATTGGTCGTACAGGCCGCGCTGGTCGTAGTGGTGTTACCATTTTGTTTGCAACGCCTAAAGAATCACGTGTATTGACTAACATAGAGCGCCATACACGTCAGCGTATTGAAAAAATTATGGTGCCTAATGATCATATGATTCAAGTTGCTAGACAAAAGCGCTTCATGGCAAATATTACTGAGCGTTTGCAGAATGAGCATTTACATAGCTATCGCAATATCATTGAGTCATATCTAAAAGAAAATGATGCTACTACAGCAGTGGATGTGGCAGCAGCGTTGGCTTTGTTGCTTAATCAAGATAAACCTTGGCAGCAGCAGGTTGTTGCTCCTAAAATTGCTCGGCCGGCGAAAGAGGGAAGAGTAAGGGATAACGACACCCGAGGGGCTCGTCCTCCTTCAAATGGTGCGAGAGGAGAACAGAAACGCTTCCGTGATGATTATCCGCAAGAGCTGTTTCGCATTGATGTGGGCCGTGTGCATGGCGTCAAGCCAGGCAATATTGTTGGTGCTATTGCCAATGAAGCAGGTTTGCAAAGCCGTTTTATTACGGGCTTAAAGATTCATGATGATCATTCTACAGTGCTTTTGCCAAAAGGCATGGCTAAAGAAGTATTTCAGGATTTAAATAAAGCCTGGGTTTGTGGTCGGCAGTTGAAATTGACATCTCTGGGTGCTGATTAGTTCGCGCTCTGATAGTGAATAGAGGCTCCTCTTCCATTGATGGGAGAGGATGCCAGACGGGCAGGTGAGGGTAGTTTTTGTTATAAATTATTTGCTCACCAACAAAACACATGGTTTTAAAAAAATTGCTTGCTTTTGTATTTCGATCCTATAATCATGACTGTTTTGATACAAAACTCTTTGTTTAAGGTTAAGTATGAAAATTATTCTTGCTGTGTGTACCCTGTTTTTTTCGATAGTAACATCAGCTGCTTCCCTTAATAAAATGGTTGTTTTTGGTGATAGCCTGTCAGATGATGGGAATCTCTACGAATACATGCAACATCAACTACCTCTTTCCCCTCCTTATTTTAAGGGCCGTTTTTCGAATGGACCTGTCTGGGTCGAGCTCCTAATGCAGTATTATTATCCCAATAGCAGTAAGGCGCACTTAGCTGATTATGCTTATGGTGGGGCGGGTGTCTTAGAAGATGAAGACGATGATGACACCATGTTTACCCTACGCCGCGAAATGGATAGCTATTTTCTTACCCATGATAAAGCAGATCCGGATAGTATGTTTGTAGTATGGATAGGTTCAAATAATTATTTGGCCATACCTGATGAGCTTGAAAGTACAGTAGACGCCGTAATTCTAGGCATTCAACATGGATTAGAGCGCTTGGCTCAAAAAGGTGCTAAGTACATTTTGGTAGTTAACGTACCCGATTTAGGCAGGACCCCCTTGGCACGAGAGCTTGATGTGGTTGACCGAATGAGTTTTGTAGCTAAGTTGCATAATGACAAGCTTAAAAACAAGCTTGCTGAGTTGCAAAGACTTTATCCAGATGTTCAATGGTTATATTTTGATGTTAATTTAGTTTTTGATGACATGACAAATGAGCCTGGGCGTTTTGGTTTCACTAACGTGATGGACACTTGTTATGAAGATGCTAACCATGACGAGCTCACCTTAAAACATCACTCCCTACTAAAAATGGTATCAAGAATTCAGCGACAAGAGCCTAACGAAGATGCCTGCAAAGGACATTTGTTTTTTGATCCTGTGCATCCCACAGGCCCCGCGCATGTACTCATGGCAGAAAGAACAAAGACGTTGTTTGATAAAGAGGGTATTGAGTTTCGGGAGTAATAATTCAAAGTAAGTTGGATCATTGACCGAATGGCATTAACTTAAGGAAGATAATCGTCGTTGCGAGCGTAGCGAAGCAATCCAGTGACTTTATCTGAGCGACATTAAGGCCGCTGGATTGCTTCGCTACGCTCGCAACGACAGACTATTATTAGCCCGAATTTCCTTAAGTAAGTGCCATTCAGACCATGGGCCCAGCCTACATAGACTTATTCTTTTTCTTATCCGAACTGCCATAGCCCTGACCCCAACTCCAATGTATACTTATTATTTTGAGATCTCTTAAACCATGAAAACATCTGCCATTGCCATATTAGGTGCCGGATCATGGGGGACTGCTGTGGCGATTCATTTGGCCAAGCAGGGGCATCACGTCATGTTGTGGGGACATGATCCTCAGCATGTTAGCGCCATGTGCAAACAACGCTGTAATCAGCGCTATTTGCCAGATATTTCTTTTCCACCTACCCTAATACCTACAGCAAGCCTTGATGAGTGTGAACAAAAAGCACATCATCTTATTATAGCCGTACCCTCTCATGCATTTGCTAGCTTATTAGCCAAGCTCGAAAAACCTACTAAAGGCTTAGCATGGTTAACCAAAGGCGTTGATCCAACCAGCCATATGCTTTTAAGCCAACTAGTAGCTCAAAAATGGGGTGAAACATTCCCAATCGCTGTTATTTCTGGCCCTTCTTTTGCGCGTGAAGTAGCTAATTTTCTACCAACAGCGTTGGTTTTAGCAGGCAATAACCCCTCGTACTTACAAACTATGCATAAAATTTTCCATCACGATAATATCCGCGTCTACGTAACGGATGATACAATTGGTGTACAATTGTGCGGAGCAGTCAAAAATATATTAGCGATTGCTTGTGGGATTAGTGACGGTTTGCATTATGGTGCTAATGCAAAAGCTGCATTAATAACACGAGGGCTGGCAGAAATGAGCCGGCTAGGTATGTGTTTGGGAGCTCGTCAGGAAACATTTATTGGGTTAGCAGGAGTAGGTGACCTTGTCCTCACCTGCACCGACGACCAATCCCGTAATCGCCGATTTGGTTTACAAATTGGAAAAGGCGTTAGCCTTATTGAAGCAGAGAACCACATCGGACAAGTGGTTGAAGGAAAGCATAATGCCGCGCAAATTTGTGCAATAGCGGCACAGCATCAGGTAGAAATGCCTATCTGTGAGGAGGTTAATACGCTATTGCAGGAGCGTATTACAGCAAAACAAGCCGTGGTCAATTTAATGAGTCGTCCTCCGCGAGGGGAAGTTAGTTGAGTTAAGCTGTATTTCATGGAGCCGTCTACTAAAAAGGAGATTTTTATGCCAGGTCCCATAAAAAGAGAAAAGGAATATAACCATTTATACGAAAAAACCAACAATTTTTTGCAGCTCTACACGGAGAAGCATGCCGCGATAAGATACTTTGCAGCCTATCGTGAGAATCCAAGCCGCATCCAAGCAGCTAGCCTTATTGAAAAATTTTCCAAACATACTAAAGAGGAGTACCAACATCTAGGTGCTTATGACATAGCCTATCTCGGGCAAAATAACCGCGAAAAACGCTACGAATTTATTTCTAAGGTATTAAAAGGAATATTGGTTCTTAATTTACTTACTCTTAAAGCGAATTTTAAAGGCGCAGGCATGTTTACCTATCCACTCGAAGAGACATGTTTATACCCATTATTGCTAGAAGCCTTGGGTGTAAAATCGTTTGAAGAAATACCCACTAGAAAGATTAATGACTCTCTCGACCGATTAGATGAATATCTAAAACTTATGCTTAGTAAGGGGAAATGGGAAGAAGCGGAAGCCACTAGAATAATAGGAAACATTAAAACAATTCGCACAACTGTTGAAGTACAACAAGCTGCTGCTGCAGCCGGCTCTCCTGTCACACCTTAACCGCTCAACAACGTAGCGCGTAGCCTGGTTGCTTGCAACCAGGATTATTTAGCTAAATAGAACTTCTTGCTCCAATCAAATTTTCCATACCTCGCGCATGGTAACTCTAATGGAGTGCGAGAATAGGTTTTGTGATCCCGCATTCCGCTTCGCTCCATACGGGCTACATTGTTAGATTAAATGTGGCGGAGATAGGAAACTTACACGTCGATTAATTCTACATCATCAATCGATAACGCTTCGCCTAGGAAAATTTCACCGACTTTTTGAAAGCGTTGTGCGGAATCGGTTACTAGATATCGTGTGGTGCCATTTGATGGCTTGCTGGTTTTTAGCAAATTTTCTTGTGCTAATAATTGTTGTAGAACAGTAGCAGTTGAGTCTGCAGAGTCTACTACACTAACATTTTCTGGTAATAACGTGCTTAATAAGGGCTTAAACACGGGGAAGTGTGTGCAGCCTAGTAGCACTGTGTCTTCATTTTCAATACCTTCCAGATAATGCGCTAAGGCTGCGCGAATTATGGCATTATCCACCATGCCTTCCTCGGCTAATGCCACTAATAAACTGCAGGCGCGGGCGTGGATCTTAACGTTAGGAATTTGTGCGGTTATTAAATTCTGATAAGCGTTGGCAGCTATGGTCGTTTCGGTGGCTAATACTGCAATGCGTTGATTTTTGGTAGCGGCCACTGCCGCGGCCGCTCCTGGGGAAACCACACCTAAGACAGGCATGTCAGGCAGCATCGCTTGTAAATGGGGTAGCGCTGCGGTTGTTGCAGTATTGCAGGCTATCACTAAGGCTTTGATACGACGCTCTACGAGTATCCTAGCCATTTGCACAGCATATTGTTGTACAGTCGCCGGGCTTTTTGTGCCATATGGTAGGCGAGCTGTATCGCCTAAGTAGATGAATGATTCTTGCGGTAACTTGTTCCGTAAAGCACGCAATACGGTTAAGCCACCCATCCCTGAATCAAAGACACCGATAGCTAGTTGAGATTTATTCATAGTACTCCTTTACCAGTATTTGTTGGGTCAATGACCCAACCTACCTTATGGGCCTGCGATTGCTGAGCGGTTCCCGTCCAGATCAAACTCTTCATTTTCTTTAAAGCCCCAATCTTGAGCTTGTTGAGCCAAAGCTTGCCGTTGCACTCCTGCAGCTTGAACTTCGTCGTCGGGAGCATTCGCTCCTGCTCTAACTGCTTGGATCTCCTGTTTCAGGGCGGCAAATCCTTCATTTCTCGTTGCTTTTACTTGCATAAATTTGCTTACCTGGTCTTCCAAATCTAGCATACTTTGCTCACTAACGTGCGCTGCTGGTAAGTACCTTGTAATAAATGCTGCATTAGCAGTAGCTAGATCTTCTCCTCCAAACAACCCAAGTCGTGCAGGAGTAGCTACTGGCGCCACACAACCAGGTACCTCGGATACAATCTTGATGTCTTTTAAAGCAGGACAATTTTGTTTCAATCGAAGCATAACGGCCAGAAGTCTGTGTGCTTGTTCTGCATGCTGTGCACCTCCGGTGATATAGATGGTTTCCCCACTTGCGGGATCAAAATCCATTAACAGCATTTCAGCCATTCTCATGACAGCAACGATGCTTTGCTTTGGATTTGGCTTACCACCTGTGGCCTTGTAAGTTACCTTACCAGTAGAATCTTGCGCTAATTGCACTGTTATTTTTGCATTTGCAGCTACAGATGTTGCGCCCGGAGCAAAAGCTACTATGGAATAAACCATATCACCTGGCTCTAACTTCTTCCGCCGGTATTTAGCCGCTGAGGCACCAGCAGCTGCGCCGCCCCCACCCCCAAGACGAGCCGCCAAATCGTCTACTTCAGGCCTAATCGCTACATCGGGCGGAGTTTCCCCGAGCCTCGGCCTCACTACTACTGTTGTAAAACCTTCTCTTTCAGCGAAGCCGCCAAGCTGGAAAAAAACATTCCCAAAATGCGGTGGTTGTTGTGGCAGGGTCACCAATATTTGGCTAGCCGCTAAACTTTCTTCAGCAGCTTTCTTAGCCGCTTGTACGGCGTCGTTAAGTGCTATAATTTCTGCTTTCTCACGCTCTAGAGCTTCATCAGCGTATAAACCATCTTCTGCTGTAGCTTTCGCTGCTTGTTCTGCACTAGCAGCAGCAGCTTCTGTTATTGACCTGAGCAAGGCAACAGCGTCACCTAGTAGGGTTCTTTCTGTGTCAGCATTCTCAGCCTGACTAATCTCTGTTACTCTTACTGCAATGGCAGCAGCTTTTTCTGAAATGACTTTGGAATGGTATTGAATACTTAATTTAATTAAGGCTCTTTCAATATTATCTTTTTGAAGTCTCGATTGCTCTAGATCCGCATTTTCCTCAGCACGACCTGCCATTGCGGCTAGAGGATTCTCAACTTCTTCATCTTCCTCTTCTTCATCTTCTGGGACCTGCACACCACTCATTTGAGCCAATATAAAAGCTTTCGTTACATCATCAAAAAGTGCCTTCAACGTATCCATTTTTAGCTTGAGCTCAGCAGAGCCAACTGTAACGTCAACGTCTTCGTCTTCTTCAAAAACCCCGTATTGGGCATTAATAAAGGTGATGTATGTATCTCTTATAGTGGCCTTAGTATCACCAAGATGTCTGGCAATTGTTTCGGCACGCTGATTCAGCTCGTCATTCGTCTCTAGGAGTTCTATTAGATGAGCTTGCTCCAATAAATATCGGTCAAGTTCTCCCGCACTAGTGTTCATGGCATTGAGCTGTTCAGTGATAGTGTCTATGTTAGCAGCCTGTGGTTCGGCAATAGCTTCTGTAACTTGATCGTTTGCTGTGGTAAATGCTAGTTCAATTGCCTCTACTTGGGCATTAATTGACGTGAGGGCCCGGTTTTTAGCTTGGTCTCGAATGCTGTTTAGTGACTCTTCAGTTAAAAGTTTTGGCTCAGCCTCCCAGTCATAACGACCAAAAAGGCTTAGCTTAGTTTTAAACCATGCCAGCAAAGCTTGATCGCCTTCTTGAGTTAAAAGCTCTTGTAAGCCACCCAAATCCTCAGGCAAGCCAAATCCAATGCGCTTTCGCGCAGCTTTTTGCCTTAGCTCTAGAATGCTATGTTGTCCATCTACACCTGCAGGAGCTATGAACTCATCGTTGTTAGCATGCCCAGCGCCATATAAGTCAGGGTTACCATGGGTAAAAACAGTGTTGTGATCTAATAATGCTTGTCTAAAATTCTCGGGGGTATCAGCCTGTATCAAAGCATTAAGTGCACTAGTCTGCGCGCCTTTTGTTGCAGCATCGATCGTTAGATTGTCTAATCTTTCTGAAATGGCTTGATTTCTTGGCATGGGTAACTCCGAAAATACGAATTGATCTATTTTAAACTCCAATTATTAAGAGTTTATTAATAACTGTCGATATTTTGCACTAATTATGGGATTTTTGCAATGTTAGCCAAGTAATTCCTTCGCCCCGCGAGGGGCGTTGTTGAATAATTAGCTCTGTTCCTCTTCACGGCATTAAGTTAAGAGACTTTGTCATTCCCGCGAAGGCGGGAATCTATCCCTGACTCAGGCTAGGAGACATGGGAGAAATGGATCCCCGCCTTCGCGGGGACGACAGTCTTCGTTAACATAATGACAGTGGAGCCTTCTTCAGCACGAACGGAGCTAATTATTCAACAACGCCCATCAATGGGAGAGGAATACACAGATTTACTCTCGGTGAAAACTGTTGAAGCTCTGTCACACCAATAAAAAACGGAAGTTTTTTTGGATTTCGTTTAAATCAAACTTATTGAGAAATAAAGAAAAACTCATCCAAGCACTTAGGGCGGAAAGATCACGAAACGCAGGAGGTAAATAAACCGGGGGAGCGAGAACACCTTGATCCCTTAACTCGCTGAGTAACGGTAAATCGTCCAGTACCAGCTTGCCGGTAAATAATAACGGGATCGCATCAATACGATGCTGGCTAATGGCAAAACGAATAAAATTATAAACCAGAACAAAACCTTTTGCGTAAGATAAATCTTTAGTGAATGGCCCGCCAGTTGGAGTGCTGCCACGAAATACGCGTACAGTGTTGTTGTAACTATCTTCCTCTGATAAACCACAATCAAGAAGATAATGATAAACATCAAGAAAATTAGCCCCTTGTGTCACTTTATCTAGCGCAATAACGCGATTGGTAATTTTACGCATACGGCCGGGATACGAAGTAAAACTAACCACCTCTGTAATCACTGCTAACCCTTCTTGAATCACACTGCACGTAGGTGTGCCTTTAGAAAGAAAAAAACAATATGGTTGCATCGCACCATTTAACGTTGTACCTATATGGACCCACCCCTCGTGTACCTCCAGGTATTTTAAATCGCGATCACTAAACATCGCATCTTGGCTTAATCTAATCTTGTCAGCACCGGCTGATGCGTCCGCAATCATCCCATCGCTAACGATAACCGTAATGCTGTCTGGATGCTTATCAAAAAAAGCACCTAGCGAGGCTTGAAGTGACTCACGAGCCTCCTCTGGAGTATAACGCTTTACATCGGCCTCAGATTGCAGCTGGACATCAAGTACCGTAAGCATATCGAATAATAACGCACCTAAATCGGATAGCCGTGGGCCACCCGTATAAAACGCATCACTTGGGCTACCATAAAGCTCCATTGCTATTTCAGAGAAAACTGGCGTTCCGCGGGCTGCCAGCATTTGCACTGCACGAATGTATTCTTCGCATTGGCGCTTAATCAATCTTGTAATTGGAGAATATTGACCGCATTGATTTTGTGTATCACGCAAAATAGTGCGAAACTCTTCTATCTTTTCCTGGGCATCAAAAGGCAGCGGCCTACTTTTGTAATAGTCCGCGTCAACAGCCGGGAGCTCTTTACCTTTATGGTGAAAAAAATTTTTTTTGACCGTATCATCCCACTTTATAAGATCAAGAATACGAATAGATCGCTGGGCATCGACAACACGTTTAGATAATCCTTGAATAACCTCTAACTCAGCTGCTTTTACTGAAGTCATGTCAAACTCTTATGCTGGCGGCGGCGCCACACTGACCCGCGCATCCTGATTCTGGGACGGTAAATCATAAAAATCACTAATATTCACGGTACTTAACGAGGGTGGAACAACCAGATTCACACCATTCCTACTTTTCAAATATTGCTGTTCACCGTTACTGGTGTATTGAGCGCTACACCCTGCTAGTAGGACAGATAACACCATAATTAATCTTACTTTTTTCACAACTTTACCTCAACTATATCAATTTTAATACGCGCATTGCGTTTTCTAGCGCTTGGTGATGCTTTTCCGTTAAGCGTGTTAAAGGCATGCGGATTTCATTGCCCATTAATCCCATTCGACTAACTGCCCATTTTGCAGGAATTGGATTGGATTCAATAAACATCAATTCATGCAGGGGCATTAATTGTTCATCTAACTTCAAACAAGTCGCCTGATCTTCATCCATGGCCGCATCACACATTCTTGCCATATGCATAGGCGCCACGTTAGCAGTTACAGAAATAACCCCTTTCGCACCGGCAAGCATCCACTCTGCTGCAGTTAAATCATCACCACTATATACATCAATTTGCCCTTCGCATTCACGTAAAATTTGCTGAAGTCGGGCCATTTGACCGGTAGCTTCTTTGATGCCGATGATATTTGATATGTGTGATAATCGGGCCACCGTTTCGGGCAACATATCACAAGCCGTGCGTCCGGGAACATTATATAGAATGATTGGGAGCGCCACGGCGTGTGCAATTTGGCTATAGTGTTGAAAAAGCCCTTCTTGTGTCGGTTTGATGTAAGCTGGAGTCATAATAAGTGCCGCATGAGCGCCATCTTGCATAGCCTGCTGTGTTAACTCGATGCATTCTTTTGTAGCATTGGCAGCAGTACCCGCGATGACCGGGATCCGTTCTTTGGCTTGGTTGATAACCGTTTTAATGACTAAGCGTTTTTCTTCATGTGTAAGAGTCCCTGCTTCGCCTGTCGTGCCACCAGCAACAATCGCGTGTGTGCCAGCTTGAATATGAAAATCAACCAGCTCTCGCAAGCGCGTTACATCGACTTTATCGTCAAGCATCGGCGTAACAAGTGCGACAATACTCCCTCGAAACATGGAATCTCTCAGTAGGAAATGGATTGTCCAATACTACTGTGTGGGGGCGTTTTTCACAAGATTATTTGGGCTGTACATATTAACAGTTTTTTCATCGTAGATTACTCTACCATTGATGGGAGAGGATGCCCGACAGGGCAGGTGAGGGTAGATTAAATAAAAAATACTCTTTTTTGTTGCAAATGTTTTGATCACCCCTCATCCGCCCTGTCGGGCACCTTCTCCCCTCCCGGGGAGAAGGAATTATTTAGCATCCACGCATGTAAAGAACAATATGATTAATTATTTAGCACAAGCAACTATTTATGTACTACACTTAGTGGGAGGATTATATTTAGAAGGAATCTAACCATGAACAAGTTTATCACTGCTTTATGCATTCTCATCTTCACCGCCGTCTTAGGTGGCTGTACATCCACCCAAGTAGGTACTGCAACAGGTGCTGCTGCTGGTGCTGGCCTGGGATACGCGGTCGGTGGCGGTTGGGGATCAGCGATTGGTGCCGGAGCAGGCGCATTAATCGGTAACCAAATTGGTCAAGACCAAGATAGAAGAAATTACTATCGTCGTGGTGGTTACTATTATTGATAATATATAAAAACAACTGCAAGGTGGCCAAGGCGCGAAAGCAACTTGGCCACCGTTTATTTGAATATAACAAAATAAAAATGATAAGCTGATATTTGCTACTTTATGGATGAAGGGAGCTTCAAATGGCGTCAAATCAGCCTGTGGTTAACCAAAACAAAACAATAGCAGCGCTTGTTGAAGCATACCGCCTAACCTATGGATTAAAATGGCTTATTTTAAAGCGCATGATATTTGCCCTCTTTATCGGGGTTATCATTTTAATTCCACTGATGATGTTAACCAAATATACCCAATCACATTATGGTCTGTCAGATTTTCTCTATCACACCATGAACTTTGTAGTAAAAATAATTGCTATTACTTTCATCATCAAAATATGGGTGCCCGTGATGATAGTAGGAGTCCGGCGCTCGATTGGGTTACCAATCGATTTCCACGAAATTAAGCTATCTTGTTATATTGAAAAACAATCCATATTAAAACTAAGTATTATATATGCTCTAATTTCTGGCATTTTTGCATCCCTTTTCTTGTTATTTCCTGGTTACAGTCCTGCCGAACTAACGTTCAAGCTGGTTTTGCAAATTATCTTTTTAATTGCTCTAACGCCAATTATGTACTTTGCTTTCCCACTTGTTATTACGAAAAACCTCACCGTAAGTTCAGCACTACTAAGTGCTTACATAAATATATCTAGGAACCGGGCTAACATTGCTGGGCCTATTGTCATTATGACTATCATATTTCCCAGTATTATGATCTTTTTATCTTTGATAACACCACACATACCTATACTGCTTGCAGGCATCCTACAGATCATAGCCTTTATATTGGAAATCTGGCTAATACCCATGGTAGCCACATTAGGCGGAATTTTATTTAGAGACACCTACGGATTAAAAATCAAGGATAGCCATGCAGTTAAAAAATAAGGTAGCAATTGTCACAGGCGCCGCTAGCGGCATAGGTAAAGAAATTGCGATGGTCTATGCAAAAGCAGGGGCAAAAGTCGCCATCGCTGATCTTAACTTAGCCCAGGCTGAGAAAGCTGCTCAGGAAATTCGAGACCAAGGCGGCCAGGCAATGGCTGTTGTAATGAACGTGATTGATGAACAACAAGTTGAAAACGGTGTAGATGCTGTAGTAAAAAAATTCGGTGGTGTGGATGTGCTAGTTAGTAACGCTGGAATCCAAATTATCGAAGCTATCGATAAATTAACGTACGACAATTGGAAAAAACTACTAGCCATTCATCTCGACGGCGCTTTCCTAACCACACGCGCCTGTTTAAAACATATGTACGCTGCTGGACGAGGCGGCAGTATTATCTTTATGGGCTCAGTTCACTCCAAGGAGGCCTCTGTTTTAAAAGGCCCTTATGTTACCGCAAAACACGGCTTGCTCGGACTATGTAAAGTTATTGCTAAAGAAGGAGCCGCTCACGGCGTACGAGCCAATGTTATTTGCCCGGGTTTTGTGCGCACACCACTGGTTGATAAACAAATTCCGGAGCAGGCAAAAGCACTTAAGATTAGTGAAGAGGAAGTGATTAAAAGAGTGATGCTGAAAGAGACTGTAGATGGCGAGTTTACTACTACTGATGATGTTGCGCAGACTGCATTGTTTTTTGCGTCATTTGGATCTAATGCTTTGACGGGGCAGTCTTTGGTGGTTAGTCATGGGTGGTTTATGGAGTGAAGCATCACATTTCAGCGGGGATCAAACCGCCTGGCCATTCCCGCATTCCGCTTCGCTTCATACGGGCTACATTTGATCCAGACCAGCTAAATGGCGCATTTTCGACGAAGGGTGGCACGGAAGGGAGGGCTCCTGTCGCGCGCAGCATGCGAGCACGACGGGATACCTGCAGTGACAGGACCCTGAGACACAGGGCCTGCTTTCAGGCTTCATTTAAAAAGGAACGGTGATCTAAAAAGATCATTTCAACTTATCCAGCTCATCCGGATCAATCTCTAAATCTGAATTGCCGTCCAACCCACCCTCTTCCGTCAACCGAATCTTCAAACCAACGTTATTTTTAGAATCAGCATACTGAATAGCGTTTTCTTTGCTTATCTTTCCTGCTTTATATAAATCAAATAAAGCCTGATCAAACGTTTGCATCCCTTGCTCTGTACTACGTGACATGACCTCTTTTATTTCATCAACCTTCCCTTTCTCAATCAAATCAGCAATGTAAGGCGTGTTCAGTAACACCTCCACTGCCGGTATCCTTTCATTTTGTATTCCAGGAATTAACCTTAATGAAATAACCGCGCGCAAATTTAATGACAAATCCAGTAACAACTGATGCCTTGCTTCTTCAGGGAAAAAATTCATAATACGATCCATGGCCTGATTCGCATTATTTGAATGCAACGTCGATAAACATAGATGTCCTGTTTCCGCATATGCTATAGCATGCTGCATCGTAACTCGCTCACGAATTTCACCAATTAAAATAACATCCGGCGCCTCACGCATTGCATTTTTCAACGCATTTTCATACGTTTGCGTATCAATCCCAACCTCACGCTGATCTACAATCGATTTTTTATGTTCATGTATATATTCAATAGGATCTTCGATCGTTAAAATATGCCCACAATGCGTTTTATTGCGATAATCAATCATTGACGCCAAGCTTGTTGACTTACCCGAGCTCGTTGCACCAACCACCAAAACAAGCCCTCGCTGCTCCATCACAATTGAGCTTAAAATGGGCGGCAAATGCAAAGCCTCAAGCGATGGAATATGCCCCTTAATGTAACGAATCACCATCGCCACTTCACCGCGCTGCCGAAATAAATTAATACGGTATCGACCAATACCCTCCACCGAAAGAGCCATATTCAGCTCCATGGTCGCTTCAAATTCCTTTTGTTGCGCATCATTCATAACGGATTTAGCAATTTCCACCATTTGGTGAGATTTAATTAATGCCTTCCCAACGGGAGCAGTAATCCCCTCTACTTTCATACTAGGCGGCGCGCCTACGCTAAAAAAAATATCCGAAGCACCGCGGTCAACCATCAACTTAAAAAACGGGATAATATCCATATTATTTTCACTATTTTTATTTTATAGCTTAAGTGTAGCTCGAACTTTGTGTTTTACGTACAAATATGGTCTAAAATTAAACATAATAGGTTGTAAAGGAAATAACATGAAAAAACAAACGGATGAAGCGTTATCCATTTCCAATCCACGCTTGCTAGTAGCCGTCTACTTTAGTCTCCTTGCGATAGTAGCCACCATTATTATCGATACGCTCTTGTATGCAATAGGATTTGAGCAAATATTGCCCATTTCAAAAGCTATTTTCCTAGCGGTCATTGTAGCTGCTTGTTTTGGTGCTTTATTTGGTAAGCGTATTTTATACAGCGAAAAGCCTTACCGTAGGCATGTGTTCTTTTGGGCTTTTTTGATGGTGATCGCAGCATTACCCATCTATAACTTCGGTTTTATTTTCTTACTTAAAGAAAATCACGCCTCGCTATTTACTCATGCAACCATCGGTCATTTAGTGTATTTATATTTGTTTGTCTTACTGTATAGTTTTATACTGGCTGGAGTCTGGCTCGCCATTGTAGCAGGGCTTGCTGCAGTTTATTTACGCGGGCATATCGTGTATTACATACTGCAATCACAAAATCAACGACCTCAACACCTTGATGAGAGAAAGATTGACAGCGAAAAAAAAGGCATTAGCACTGACGATACATACTAGAGACGAGCTGTTTGCTGCAATAAAAAATGGCGCTACGCTTATAACGCCGAATAATCGCTTAAGTAATCAATTATTACATGCGTTTTTTAAACACACCCCTACTATTGATGTTGTCATTCCCGCACAGCTGGGAAACCATTTCTACGATGGCTCCTCGCTCAACTTAGGAATAGATTCCCGCCTGCGCGGGAATGACATGGTATCTGCAGTAAAGCCTAGATGCATGCCTTACCAAGCATTTTTACGTGAGCAATATAAAAGAGCACGACACCTGTATGCACAGATAAACCACCCCATACTACTAACGTCGCATCAACAACGCTATTTATGGCGACAAATCATGGCTCAGCATCAGGAAGATTGTAACGATGGATTATTGGCAGAAGTACAAGAAGCCTGGGTACGCTGCCAACATTGGCAAATTGATAATAACCATCCTGCGTTTGCACAAACACCGCAAACACGGCGATTCCAACAATGGCAAGACCAATTACAACAACGATTAAACGAGCTTGGGGCACTGACAGAAGAGCAACTGGCAACGCATTTGCTAAGCTATCCTGATCTTTTTGATATGCGTTCGGTTATCTGGGCTTGTTTTGATGATTACACTCCGCAGCAGCAGATTTTGCAGGAGGCGATGATTGCAGCGGGTTGTGAGCAGTATGATTATGATTTAGTCTCGCCGCGGGACGTAGGGATTACCTCAACACACCAATACCCCGCAAAAGATTCACAAGATGAAAACTTGCAAATGATCCAATGGCTCAAGCTTAAATTAGCTGCTGGAGAACAGCGAATTGCTGTGGTAGTTCCTGACTTACAAACATGCTCTCATAGCCTTCAACGCCTACTACAACGCCATATTCCGGCCCATTTATTCAATATTTCTTTAGGCCAATCTCTGGTTGAACACCCATTGGTTGCACATGCCTTACAGTGGCTTAGTCTGGATAAGCAAACCATCAGTAATTACCAAGCACGTTTATTGTTGCACTCATCTTACTTAGCTGGCTCTCAAGCTGAATTTGCAGCGCGAGCAGATGCTATGCAAAATTGTAAAATGCTACAGGAATCCTTTATTTCTTTCTCTTCCTGGATAAAGACTATACGCGAAAGCACGCCCCAGCTTGCTGAATTACTTCATACCGTAGTCGATTACCCACATGAAGCATCGCCACGAGAATGGGCCAATATTTTTAAAACACGGCTTATCCATTTAGGCTTCCCCGGTGACTACCCATTAATTTCCTCTGCCTATCAATGTTTTCAGCGATTTATGATGCTCTTCGATGAGTTATTGCAATTATCTGTGGTAAGCCCCCGCATGAATACATCACAAGCACTAGAAGCATTACAGGGCTTAGCAAAATCCACTATTTTTCAGCCCCAAACGCCAACGACACCGATTCAGATCTTAGGCTTATTAGAGGCCTCCGGCTGCAACTTTGATAGCATCTGGGTGAGCGGACTTACTGATCAGTGTTTACCTCAAAAAACACGTTTATCAGCCTTTATTCCATTGAGCATACAACATGAATACCTCATGCCGCATTCCAGCCCTTTGCGAGAATTACAATTCGCTCAACAGTTGCTACAGCGCTTACAAAATAGCAGCCACGAGACGGTATTTAGCTACCCTCGTCTAACTGGTGATAGTCCAAATTTACCTAGCCCATTGATAAGCCATTTACCTAAATTAACTCCACAGGAAACCACTGAAAACTCATTAAGCTCACGTCTGGTAGCACGAAACGAACTATATAGTATACCGTTAGCTGCGACAGAACCTGTCTCAGGCGGAACAGCGCTATTAGGCAATCAAGCTAAATGCCCGTTTCGCGCTTTTGCCACACACCGCTTGCATGCATCACCCGCGCTAACCATAACAGATGGGCCTGATCTGAGCGAAAGAGGGCAAGTTATTCATAAGATCATGGAGTTATTATGGCAACGCTTAGGCAGCCAGCGGAATCTATTAGCCTTAACACACGAAGCATTGCAGCAGCATATTAAAGATGTGATTGATCGCGCGCTCTCCCCATTATTCGATGATCACAAACTCTGCTTCCCACCCCTGGTACAGGAAGTTGAGTTATCCCGCTTACACCAGATGGTCAATACTTGCTTAGAATGGGAAAAACAGCGCCCGCCCTTTGAAGTTGAAGCGTTGGAGAAAAGTTTTATTATTCAATTGGCGGATATGGATTTTCGAGTGCGAATTGACAGGCTTGATAGTGTTGCTGGTAAAAAGTGGGTGATTGACTATAAAAGCAGCTTGCCTATCAATAAACCTTGGAATGAGGAACGCCCTGAGGCTCCGCAGTTGCTACTGTATACTTTACTAGATCGTAATATTAATACTTTACTATTCTTGCAGTTAAAAGCTGGCCAGATTTTCTGTAGTGGGTTAAGTGAGGATAACTTACCCGTCCGAGGGATTAGCCCTTTAAAAAAAGATGAGGACTGGTCTGTTAGACAAGAAGAATGGCAGCAACAATTAACCCAATTAGCCACTGAATTTCGCAATGGCCACTGCCCGCCAAAACCTAGCCGTGCTGCAACTTGCCAACAATGTGATTTTCCAAATTTGTGTCGTGTGGGGCACATGTAATAGAATTTTCACATGTGATTAAATAATATACCACCAATTATGCCAATACCGTTTGAAGACGACTTAGAGGAAGAAGATAAACCTGATTTTGCCTGCCTAAAAGCCGGCCGGGTTAGCAAACCATCTGTATTCAAAATCTATCCTATTAGCCAATTAGGGTCGCTTATCGAATCGCTTCGTGTACAAATTCCACCGAAACATACTGTTCTTTTTTTGGTTGATGACTCCGGAAAAATATGGTTTGCAGGAGACGAAGTGCCTAGCCCCGACGTCGAGACGGAATTTCGCATCCCTATGTATTATCAAATGACGGGCCGCCCGGCAATCAATGCTAGGTGTATGACTGCTGGCACTCTAGAGTTTTCAGCTGATTATCAACACATTGACACTATGGGCAATAGAAGCTGTACTTTTAAACCCACATTTGACTCACTAAAATGGGCTTTAGCCATCCTCATTGCAAATAGAGCCGGCCTGGAAGAGCAATCCATTCGATTCAAGGCGGAGCTGACTCTTGAACAATATTCAACGGGTGTCGGTGGTTTTCAGGGGGATTACCACCAGCTTAATACTGATGAGTTCACTGCATGGGCGCAGGAAAAATTTGCAAGAGAGGAAGCATATTTTCTGCAACAACCTATAGATATTAAAACAGTAACCTATAAGCCAAGTACAGCTGCAACTCCTAACCACTTCTTGGCCCCACCTGCAAAGCGCGTTTGTAATGGAGGAAATGTGGTTGCGGACAGTGCTCTAAAATCAATGTAGCCCGTATGGAGCGAAGCGGAATGCGGGAATAGCCCTCACGTCTGATCCAAATGGCACTAAGTTAAGCGATTTTTTCTCACCTTTGCGCATAAGAAGTAGGCTGGCGCTGAGCGTAAGCGAAGCCCAGCATGGCACGTGATCATCTCTGCTAGGCTTCATTTCATTCAGCACAGCATACAGTTTAGCTAATTTTAGTGCCATTCACGTCTGATCCCGCTGACGTTAAAAAGCTAAGCATTTACCAAATCACGCCCTATTAAAATCAAAAGCCATGACCGCAGCAATCGAAGACTGATCCATAGCCAACGCTAACAAGCGCTCAATTCCCAGAGCCACCCCACTACACGGCGGTAAACCATGGCTTAACGCCTCTAATAAATACTTATCACCAGCCATATGCTCGAGACCCCGCTTAGCGCGTATCTTATTATCTTGCTCAAACCTATCCCGTTGAACATCCACATCCGTCAATTCATAAAAACCATTTGCAAGCTCAACTCCTCGATAATAAATTTCAAACCGAGCAGCTTCTCCATCTTTCACCTGCGCAAGTGCCGCTTGCGAAACGGGGAAATTATACACAGCGACCGGAGTAGGCTCTTTGCCCAGCGCTGGCTCAACAACATGGCTCATTAATAAAAATAAATACTGATCACGATCATGTTCATCATTATCCAACACTCCCTGTAAATCAAAACGCGCTAATGTTTGCTGAAACACTTCAATACTCGCAATCATAGGGTCAATATCGCAAATCTCCATAAACACCTGTCGGTAGGTTTTTTTAATCATCGGAGCGCACTTCAACACTTGCTGTAACAACAAATCAACTTCTTGCATGAGCTCATGATGATCAATATTGAGTTGATACCACTCCAACAAAGTAAACTCAGGATTATGCCATCGACCTAACTCATCATCCCGAAAGACACGCGCCAATTGAAATATAGGCCCACTACCCGCCGCTAAAAGCCGTTTCATATGGTACTCAGGTGAGGTTTGTAAACAATACGGTTTGCCGCGGAAAATGGCTTTGATATTGGATAAATAAATATCTGTCACACCAAAAAGTGCCATCATTGGAGTTTCAACTTCAAGATAGCCTCGTGTATTAAAAAAAGAACGAATCAAAGCAGTAATCTCAGCTCGCTTCCGCAGCTCGACGATTGAGGCAGAGGGCTGCCAAGTAGGGTTATTCATAAATTAATACCAAAAAAGTTTTCAAAAATGATTAGAGCCTGTTGACAATTTATTTTCTCAAGCTCTCTAAAGTGCCTACGTGGCGCGGACAAGCCGCGCCACGTAGGCCTTATAGAGCGATTGTCAACAGACCCTAAACAACGTATATTAGGCATAAAAAAATCCATGTAGGATTTGTAAAGCGCAGCATGGGTAGCATTATGCCTGAATCTGGTGGCCACGTCGCTCTGTCCTTTACCCACCCCCATTTATGATTAAATTTTTTACCGGTTGACACAAACAAAATCACATTGTAGTATTGGCGGGAATTTATTGCTAGTAAACGAAGAATTCTTTCGCTTTAATAAGGGCTTTAAAAATGAGATTTATCAAAAATAACCCCGTTATAACCATTCTTTTTGTATTGGCTGTGTTTGCAAACCTCACCATCACCCCCTTTCTTTCCCTAGCAGCAGGACTAACATTTGCGGCTTATACATTGGGCCCATTTTTTGGTTATGCTCTTGGTTATGGCCTTACTTCTTTTTTTAACTGGATGTTTTTTAGCGAACCTGTTTACAGAGACCCTATGGTACAAGCGTTCCCTGGTATCAATATGGACAACATTAGAAACCACACTAGGGACTTCACTAGAGACCACTATGCGGTGCCAATTCCTGATTTTGCCCCCGCAGTTGACAGCTCTGAAGAAGAGGAAGATGAAGAAGAAGATGACGTATCAGCTTCTGCTGACTCCGAACCTAAGAAAGAGTTGACTGAGGAAGAATTAAAGGAGATAACTGATTTAACTGACGCATTAACACCCCTCCTCGAAGACTTAACTGAAGACGATATTCTTTCAATGAACAATTATGTGGATCCAATCATCGCGGGAGATTTAGGTGTATATGACAATACCCTTGATTCGTATAAAGGGATACAAGATGTTACTGGTACGACTTATAATGCATATAGTAGAACATTTGAGCAAACGATAATAGTCAGAAATCCATCCCCTATAACAAGAGAAGCACTTCCTGGCGACCCCTTTCCCTTTTCTTATGTTAAATTAAGGGAGTTATGTAAAGCATTAAATCGTCCCCAAAATACCCCAGAGAAAACGTTAGGAAAACTACTTGATCTAGCTATTTGCCCGGTAACTAAACAAATCATGCAGAACCCCAAAATAGCGCATTTAAGATCTACCACTGGTCCCTATAGCCCACAAGATTTTGTCATAGTTTGCGATCAATCGGCCCTGGATGCGTTACCTGAAAATTTTGTTCTGGTTAAAAGAATAGAGTACGCTAAGCTTCAAAATATTACTCAGCACCGTCTGGTAGGCACAAGGTTAACAGCCGCCTTAGCAGCACTAGCTACCCCCGCAGAAAGCTCCGTAGAGGATGCCTGGCAGGCAGCTTTTACTCAAGCTCAAACAGAAGATTTTCCTTCAGCATCTACGCGACTTACAACGAGGCGGAAGCCGCCCAGACCTGGTATGTTCCAGCCTGCAGCTGCTAGTTCTGCAGACCACCATTCTGCAGCAAGTGGCGCACGAAACGGTATGGGTTAGCCTCCTCTCCTTATTGGGCAGCCTCATGATTAATGGCACTGCCTTAAGGCGGCAGTTGTAGCCTGGATTGGGCGCAGCGTAATCCGGGTTTTCAGTGCCCCAAAACTCCCGGATTACGGCTTCGCCTCCATCCAGGCTACGAGTCTTTGCATTACATGATCAATTTTTTTACTTGTTGACACAACCAGGATCATATTGTAGCATTAGCGGGAATTATTGCTAGTAAACAACAGATTCTTTAACTTTTATAAGGGCTTTAAAAATGTTTGGTTTTATCAAAAGACACCCATTTCTGACCTTTCTTTTTATAGGTGCTGTAGTAGCAAACATCTTCACAGCCGCCTTTCTCCCGCTCACAACAGCTCTAATAGTTGCAGCCTCTACGTTTCTCCCATTTGTAATTTATGGCATTACCATGGGTGTTGCGGCCTTTATTAACTGGGCGTTTCATTCTACCCCAGCACGTGTTTACCAAGCGCCTTCTGAGCTACTAGTCCCCCATGATGTCATTTTCAGACCTAGCAATACTTTCGTTGATGTTCATGCTGCTCCTTCAGCCCCTGTAGTTGACACTTCTGCTACTTCTAGCGATCCCGAACCTGAGATTGAATTGACTGCAAAAGAGATACAAGAGATAGCTGTTGATTTAAATCCTCTACTTGAGAGGTTAACCAACGATTCGCTTACGCTGGATACATATGTAAATCCAGCTATCCAGAGCGATCTAGTTATCTATGACATCACAAACTCTACATACCAAAATCTTACTGAATCACCTCATACAAGAAAGCCATTTTTGAGTGCGCCCTTTCCTTTCTCTTGCACCAAATTAAAAGCATTATGCGAAGCCTTAGGGAGTTCTGAAAAACCTAACCCTCTGAGTAACAGTATACTAAGCAATTTGCTTAGCCTAGCTATTTGTCCCGTGACGAAAGTGATCATGAAAGACCCAAAAATAGCACACTTAACATACACAGATCCTAGAACCCGACGCACACATGATTTTGCCCTGATTTGCGACCAAACAGCACTTGATAGGCTTCCTGTAGGTGGAAACGTGCGCCTAATTAAAAGAGTGGACTGGACCGAGCTTCAACGCATTACCACACACCCAATTGTGGGATACCAATTAGAAACTACATTAGCAGCAGCACCTCGTCCTATGGAAGATATGTCGAGGGCCTGGGAGGCAGCTTATGTTCAAGCTAAGAAAGATTTTCCTGGAACTACGCCGCCAGCAGCCCCAAGCTCAAGTAGCAGCACTTTTTACCAACCGGCTGCCAGTGCTTCTGGTTATAGCCATGCTGGATACAGACCGAATTGGTAATTTAGTATAAGTTGGTCAGCACATGTAGCCTGGATGAAGGCGAAGCCATAAACCAGGCTACGAATCTCTAGGATAGTATGGGTACGGACGTAAATTATTATGCGGAGCGGAAGAAAAACTAGCGCGAAGGTTTTATTGATTCAGTTGGTTTTTCATCTACCGCGGTTGTTGGTGGCGGTTGTTTGTGATTTTTTGCATCAGCAGCTCTTCTTTCCTGGTACTGATGTTCATTGATAAGTGTCGCTACACAAAACATTGAAAATGCACCAAGTTTAGCAACATATTCTGCGTGTTCAAATTCTCTTTTAGCATTTTGACCTTGACCAAAAAAAATCTAGCACAAAAAGATCTAGGACCTTGAGCAAATAATTTTCCCATGATGTGCTCCTGTTAAGTATAGTCGTTGGCCTATGGCCCAATGGCACTAAGTTAAGGAAGATAATCGTCTTTGCGAGCGCAGCGAAGCAATCCAGTGTCTTTATCT
>CAZYME010000016.1:0-58865 GCA_964648115.1 uncultured Legionella sp. | reverse complement strand
ACTTCTTTGCTTACGCCTTTTTCGTTGGATAACGCCTCAGCAACTAGTAACAATTCTTTGCTCATTGTCTGCCTCACTCAGCCATCAAATTTGCTTTCGCAACATTAGAAAAAAGAAAATCCTGTCGTTTACCATCTACATCTAATACCAGCGTGGTTTCATTAGCTGATATCACCGTACCGGTGAACTTGCGTATGCTAGCGACAGGCTTAAATAGCTTCAGGTTCACTACCTGACCAACACAGTGTTGATACTGCCAAGGGTTAAACAACGGTCTAGGAATCCCTGGTGATGACACTTCTAAACTATAATTACCAGGAATGGGATCCTCAACGTCTAGTAAAGCACTAACTTGATAGCTTACTTGTTGGCAGTCCTCAATTCCAATACCGTCTTCTTTATCTATATAAACCCGCAGCAAAGAATGCTTTCCTTGCGGCAAGTATTCACAACCCCACAGCACATAGCCCATGCTTTCGATAGTAGGCTTTAACAACTGTTCAATGTCGTCTCTTACCATATATTCTCGTATTTATACCGATTGAAACGTATCTACTACGCAGAAATCATATACCCTAGATAATAAAAAACCCCATAAATGGGGTCTTAAATATAGTGGTAGCGGGGGCAGGATTTGAACCTACGACCTTCGGGTTATGAGCCCGACGAGCTACCAGGCTGCTCCACCCCGCATCAACTGAGGGCAATTATACGCAGCACCTTTTAATTTATCAAGTTATTTTGGTGAATAAATCACGACCCCTGCTGATCATGGTGTCATGTCTTGTCTATGGTCGTCGTCCTTTTCTACAGGAGGCGCAGAAGGGCTGCTTGACGTATTAGATACCTGGGCTTGTTCATGCGTGCTGTGGCTCTGCTCTTCTCGAAGCACCTGCAGCGTTCTCGGTTTAGGCGGAGCTTCCCCTTCTAAACGAAATATTTTAGCGGTAGAGTCCTCTTTTGCCCTAATATCTACTAACTCCATTGCCGTTTTATCATCCAGAGCAGAGATAAACCTTGTCTCTTCCGTTTTCACCGGTGTGCCGAGCCTCCCTCCTAAGAAAAATTGGCTCCACGTCATATTTCCATTTTTTCGAGCTTGCGTATAGGGCGTATCTTTCAAGCTAAATAGAGAGGGCAATGTGTTATACCATAGGTTTTTCCAAAACCCGCTAAGAATAACTGCTCTGCCTTTATAGGACTCATCATAGCTATCAGCAATGTGTGTTTTAAACACACTCTTGGTGCCAACATCATATTTTAAAAGCTCTATGCCACGTTGGCTTAATTTAATATTTCCTACATCCTCCGCAAGTTGGGAGAAGTCGACTGCTTGATTATCACAAAAATCCATTTTTAATGATTCAATCATTCCTTTCCAATAACCTTGCACTTCAGCATGATAATCTTGCAGCAATCTTTCAACCTGCTCCATTTTTTTATCCGCTAAGGCTTCACTGATTTTAGGCCAGATTTCATTCCACATTTTATCGGAAGCATCAAAAAATTTACGCCATTCATCAGTGGCTAGCTTATGGTTCACATCTTCCATCGCTGCGAGCGGTTTAAAGAATTTTTCAAAGTATGCGATGGTCAAATTCATTCTAAAATCGCTTACTGCATCTTTGATAATGCGTTGTTTTTGTGCTTGTACATCCATAACCATTTTCAAGTGACCGAGATAACTCTCTGTAGCAGTATAAAATACTTGCGGAACTTCACCTATCGCGCTGAAATGATCACGAATTGACGTTTCACTTAGAATAAATTTTGATGACCCTTTGGCTCCAAAGCGACCAGCACGACCAATGATTTGTATATAATCACGCTCTCTTGGTAAATACGTTCCAATCACATGCAAACCATTTGTTTTTGCATCGCCGTGAAGTTTAATGTCCGTTCCACGCCCCATACGTGCTGTAGTGACCGTAATTGCACCAGGTTTCCCCGCAACCTGCGCTACATGTTCTGCCTCTTCAGCAATAGATGTATCTGCATTTACTCTGTGTAATTGTCCTTTCTCAGCACCCGTTAGATTTTTTTCTAAATAATCATGTAATGCTTTACTTTCCGTATCGTCTTTACAGATTAGTAAAATAGGTTGACGATTTTGAATCGAGGTTCTAATGTCTGCAATAATTCGCTTAAATTGCTCCGCATCACTTTTAGCAAGCTGATATGGCCTATCAATGCGATTAACTCCTCTATGTCTTGGAATATCAATAAAGGCCATGTTGGCTTTTTCAGCACGCTCTGTCCACGCCCCTGGAGTTCCTGTAACACCACGAATTACGTCATAATCATCTACAAGCGCTTTACTGGTTGACGAATAGATGATTTGATTTTCAGAATCAACAGGAAAGCGTCGATCTTTGTACTTTCTTTGGCTTAACTCTTCCTGAAGTAAATGACCTTTGGCAGGGCCTTGGACGTCGATCTGTGCTCTTTCTAAATTAAGTCTAGCGTGTAGACATTGATGCACACCAAAAGAGAATTTAGCATTTTTTGAAGCAGCACCTCCGGAGATGAGCCGTGCTTGACTCACAATACCTGGGCCTTTTTTAGTAACGATAGGCACATTTGTTTCAAGCGTAAAATCCTTGCCGTACAGTAAATTCAGTGCAGTAATTGCAGATGCTTGCCAGCTTTCTAACTGGCTACGCGAAACTCGTTCTAATTTTTGAATATCTTTTTCCGATCTCAGCGCTGCTTTGGCAAACTCTTTAAATTTACGGTTGCACTCGTCTGCATCACTGGTAGGACCATGGAATAAGGCTTCGTTTTCGGGCTCTTTAAAAAATTTGACTAAACTTTCATAGATCCAAGGCATATCTTGAATGCTTTGATCGGCCTGGGCAGAATAGTTATAACGCGTATCAATTGTATCAAACAACGTTTTATCAGCCTCATCTAAGAGTAAACATCGGTCCTCTTTTCGAGAGTTAATCACGCTATCGCCCAAGCCTTGGCTCCGTGCCTTGTTCCTAAACAAACTTAAGTTAGAGGCATCCGAAAAGTTAATTCCATTTTTACAGTACTGATCTACTGGTGTTTGCGCGGTAATTAAATTCGTTTCCGCACCAAACGATTTAAAGTAAGCCTGATACTCTAAATAATCTCTTGTTGCTAAAGTAACATCTGCCGTAACAAAGTCGACCGTGCGCCCCAAAGCCCATTGTGCCGCAAGGGAAATCATCATAATTCGTGATTTACCTTCACCGGTACCTATACCTGCAATAGTAGGTTTATCGGATTTCAATAGCGCGTCGACAGCCAGATATTGCGTCGTATTTATTTCAAACGAGTTACCCCATTTTCGATTATTGCCAATACCCTCTTGAGGCATACCTTTAGTGCGATAAAGTAATTCAGACATGACTGCAACAAGCTCGGTAGAGTCTTGTTTCGCTGCTGCAGGATTTGCTCTGATTACTTTTACTCGATCTAATAGCTCATCGGTCGTTAAGTCCTTCACTACCAATGTTGCATCTTGTATCCTTTGTAAATCTGCATCGGTATATGTAATGCCTGATATTGCACGGCATTGTTCTTTCGCATACTCAAGATTAAAACCATTTACCGCCTCTTCCCCTGGCTCTGATCCATCTTCTCGAGCGACCGGTTTTTTACTCCAGCCATTGTATTTTTGCCTAATATCATCAAGAAGAGGTGACTCAGCTACCCATTGATTAAATTGGCTTAATTCAGGGTATGGTGCTTTTCTGTACGCTGCTGTTACCGCCTCAAGGTATTGCTGGCCATTTTCTCCATTAAAATGGGTAATAAGTTGCCGTATGTCTGCTAATTCACAGGTTTTTTTGTTATTTAATAAAGAGGTAATAACCGTAAATAATTGTTTTTTCGCGTCTGCGCTTAATTGGGTATAACCTGCAAAGCTAATATTACGCTCGCCTGCTCTTAAAATGCCGCCGTTAAAAATGGTCATTAAATCAGTGAAATTGTATTTTCCTTCGACACAAAAATGCTCACATAAACTAATAACCATATCTTTGTTATCAAGAACGGTTAACTCTCGCTCCAAATGTTTTAAATTTAAATAGGCTTGCTGAATATGCGCCCCTGTAGGTGCAGCGTCCCCTTTATGTTCAAGATAACCTTTGGTTAACGGGAGTAACATGGATTTAGCCGAAGGATAGGCCTCAACAAGACGATCAATAATCGCCATGGACTCCGTGAGCGCATGTCCGTAAGTTACAGAGGCTCTTTCTTGCTCTTTAATTTGACCCAATACTTGGCTGACTAGATCATTATCCAGTCCATCAGGATCCCTAGCTTCCTGATAAGTGGTGGTGATTTTATAATATTTATTAACGGTTTCCTCAGCTTTTGATACCCCGAAAAACGCTCCCAACCTCTTAAGCGCGTTGGTAGGCTGAGTGACCTGTCTGGTTTCAAAGGTATAATCGGTTAATCCGCTACTGCTATTGACCCCAAGCGCATTAACTTCCTCCTCCTTCGTATCAATTTTAGCCCGGGTAATCGTAGGATTTTTCAGTCTATTCAAATGAACTTGTAAAGCTTCTAGACTGGTAATTACGCTCTTTTGTTGCGGCTCCAAAGCAACAAGCACTCCTTCCAGTTCGGTGGGATTGGTTTGAGCGGCAAGCAAAGAAGTTGATGCACGCTGCCACTTAACAAAACTATCACCTACCTCCATTGTGGCGCTTAATTCCTCTTGGCGGCCCGCGCTTATAACAGAGGAGATTAAAGGCGCGAACTCAAGAATGCTTAAATTTTTGTAGCGGCTAGCCAGAGACGGAATGGCTTCACCAATAAAATAAGCGGCCTTTTCGCATAGTCCATCAAGAGGAGCAGCATCATTATTACGGGCAGCATAGAGTTGCGCTTGTTGCATGTAATACACAAATGGGCTGCTGCCTGCACTTCTGACAGCACTCAGTAAGTTGCTATAGGCTTTTGCACCCTCACTAAGCAGTTGCTGGTTGGCTAGCGCCGCCGCTACCTCGTGCTTTTCAGACTCTGTGTCGCATTGACTTAGGATGGCCGATATATCTCTTATTATTGTAAGTTGTTGATCTTCTGGCAACTCAGAAAATTTTGCACGAATTTTTTCAACCTGTGCTTTTAACTCTTGCGTTTTAAAATACTCATCAATGAGGATGGTCACTGCACCAGTAGCCTTCTGCGATTTTAACCGATCTGCATACCCCTCAGGGAGAGCTGCTTTTAATAACGCATTGGTTTCTAAAAACTCAGCCATTTTCGCTTTTGCCTCTGAGCCGATTCTCTGGCGAATTTCAAGCATGTCATCTTCGCTGGTATAAACCTCTAGATTTCGCATGTAGGATTGTATTCTTGTGATATTCTTATAGCGCTCTAACTCATCCTGAGTAGCTCCATTGCTCCGTAGTTTTTCTTCTAAAAGTGGAATTTCCTTAAAGGACGCTTTTATAGAAGATTCAATTTGCGCGAAAACCCCATTTTCTCGCAATAGCTCGGCCATTATTGCGCTCAGTGAATCAGCGTTAAGCCCATTATTGTCTTTAACGTCCAAGAGAATCGTACCAAAATTCGCCATTAGGCTTGATTTTATTGGGCTATTAGCACTGTTATGCAGGGCATACAATCCTTGAATATTTTCGTGATCTAATGAAAAAGTACTAATTAAAGGAACAGCGAACTCATCAAATCCCTGATCACTCTTTTGGGAAAGACTGAAAGCGACCAAGGTATGATGATCAAATAAACTAACCTCTGCTTCGTAGAGGTCTTGCAGGCTTTCTGGTACCGCGTAACGTTTTTCATAGCTGGCCTTATTATAAAACTTCATACCCATGTAGATTTTATCTTGATATCGAGTAGTTAATTGTCTGAGTGTATAATTAGATTGGTTAAGCCGCCCCATAGATTTTTGAAACCCAGCAAGATTTACAGCCCCTTTATTATAATCGGTAATAGGAGTGGTCATTAAAGTGACGAGCTTATCCATGACGTCAATACTGGGTACGGAACTGAGCTCGCCTAGGTTGGCAATCAGTGCTTTATAAATTATTTTGTTAACATCGCCTTTGGCCGCTACACAGGCCGCCTTATACATAAACGTATTCATTTTTAGCTGAGCACCCTCAATATTCTTTAGAATATTTCCCCATTGCTCCTCTGCCACTTGCTCATTATCAATAAAATGTTGGTAATTTTTACCAGTAGTGACCTCTGCTAAGAGTCTATACAACGTATTGAGCTCCGAGCGGTCTATTTTAGTTTGGCGTTTACCCATTTCTTCAATTTGTGCTGCTGCTCGCAGGTAGAAAGACACCGGCATGCGATGCTCTTGATAGGCCAAATATCTAAAAAATCTTTTTTGGACGGTTTCAGCATCATCCCCATTAAAAACAGCCTCTCCATCACCGCCGGTAGTTTTGGGTGCTACGGCACTAACATTGATTACAGTATCATAGGGTAATCTTGTTAAGTCTTCATGATCCGGTTTGATTTGCATTTCCGGAATAACAAAAAAGCAGCGGCGATTCTGGCTATTTATTCGCACAGCATTAACTGCCGCGTTAGGGCCTAAATCAATTTCAGCAATACGCTCCCACTGCACCCCTAAATCTGCTTTTTTACAGGCATCCATAATGGTTATCATACGTCCCATAGCGGTTCGCATATCCGTATTGGCTGTAAAAGGATGTTGGATTTTAGCGAGGGAATAAAAGGCCAACTGGTTTGTATTTTCAATTTCTCTACTAAATTCAGTAAAACTTCTAAATAAATGTATAAAATTTTTATCGGATTTAGGAGTATGGTTTGTGTAAAGTTGTAGGAACCACTGACGCTTGTTTTCACTAAAATCGCTTAAGCGCTTGCAAGCTTCCAGCAAATTCTGGCTCAAAATAATATCTTTTAGCGGATCACTATTGGCTATTATCTCTGCCACTATCTCTGGCTTTATCGATTTTAATTCGCTGATTGCATCCCAAGTGGTCAATACTTTATTAACCCCTTGGTGCCCATAACTGGAGTAAACACGAGTCAAGTCATTGAGCGTAGCTGGTGTTAAGTGATATTTATCTAGCGCGCCGCGTACTTGCTTTTCGATTTCAGGATCTGTCTTAATAATACGTAATAAAGGATGTTCCTCAACTGCTAAGGCTCCTGCATGTGCAGCAAGATTAATTAATCCTGATCGGATAGCCTCTGCATCTGAGCTGGTTAGGTTGAGAGATTGATCCACGACAGATAGATTAAGGACATCTTTTGTATCAAACGGATCTTTTGATAGACGTGCAAGTTCTGCGCGGTATTTGCAAAAATTTTTTAATTGGCTTAAGTTGAGATTCTCTGCCCCACCGCACAATTGAATAAGCTGCTGTTGATCTGCACGAGGTAGACTCAATACATCAAGTACTACTTCTCGAAAAATTTGACTTTTATTAGCATCATAAATAGCCGATTCATTAAGCGTGTGCCAGATAACCCTTAAGCTATGATCTGGGGGCAAATCCGCAATCATTTGCTCTACTACATCAATGATCAGAGGAGATACACTTTGTTTGTCAGCAAGTAATGGTGCAACTAAAGCGCCTTTTTTATAATCGGCATCATAATGTAAGATTCGACCACCTTTTTTTGCATCATCATTGATGAGCATAAAGCCTTGAGGTAAATTTTGAAAATCAATACCACCTGCTGGGAAATGCCCTTCTCTCAATAATTGTTGTAGTGCTTCTTCGCTAATCTTAGAAATTTGGGGTGCAGAATATACCGTTTGACCACCTATAGCATTCCATTTTTTAGAGCCAATTTGCAATTCACCTTGTACTAAATTGCCAAATATCTCATGCCAAGCTTTGACGAAGTCCTGTTTGCTCATCATCACTTTGAGATGAGAAAAGGCTGAAAAATCATTCTCGCGAACTGCCGCGTGGAGGTCATCTAAATTAAAGGCTCTCTTGAGGACAAACTCATTACTGTCTTGGGCCTTTTCAAATGCCATCTCAATGGCTACTTCGGCCTCAACACTATCCTGTAACTCAATATCCACTTGTTTTGCATGTGCAAAATCCAGCTTTTCCCTTCTTCTGGAACTTTTGGTAGTCCTCTTTTCATTCGTTACACTTTGCTCCCCGGAAAGCATACTATTATTTTTCTTTTGTTGATTCCGTTCGATGACTCTATCGAGTTCTCGTTGCAACGTAGAAGTAACATATTCCTTAGGTAGCTGTATTTTACATGCTAGCCCTGCTTGAACAGCGAAATCTTTTAGTTCTTTAAATTCATCAGCGGATAATTGCTGATGCTCGTCACGAAGCTCAATTTTTTCAAGCCCTGCATTGGATAAAGTAGCGATGCTTAATTTAAATTTACTGAGAAACGCTTCTTTATTCGTACCAGGCTCTTTATCGATGAACAAGCCCAGCTCTTTAAACGCTGTTGCAGAATGAATTGCAAAATAGCTGGTGATCCCATCTAGGGCTTCACTAGAGACATAAGGTAAATTAACTCGTTTTAAGTTACTTTGTCCTATCTGTTCAATGCCATGCAAATTATCAAAAAAGGCTTCGTACTCAACCGCGGTTAAGCTGTCATCTTTAGCTCCATTCGGAAATGTTAATAGCGTCAAAGTGTGGGTAAATGCGCCGACTACCGCTTCAATTTTTTTATGAGCTCTATCCGCCTCTTTTTTTAATGTTTCATCGGGACCCAAAAGAAAACGCTGTAATGCGCCCTTATCAACGGTTTTTACTTTACTCGCGCTACCAAAGGATTCTGCAAAAAATCCTTGACCTTTTGCACTCAAGCTATCAAAAACATCAACAGACACGCTTAAATCTTTTAGTTGATCGTCAAATATTTTTCTAACTAAGCGCTCTGAATCTAACGAGGTATGTGCAAAATCCGTGGCATTAACATTTTCTCCACAAATAGCAGGATTACTTAATAATTGCCTTAGGGCACGATAGCCGCAGGAATAACCATCTGTTTGAGTATTGTGGCCATTAATTTCGGAGTGTTCGATGATCCATCCTGCATCAGTAGGGAACGGATTATGGAATTCATCTGCTTTAGCTGCCAACGCTCCTTCAATAATGGTTTTATATTGGCGTTTTTCTTCTTTCGATAAAGCTAAGCTGTCATCAATACGATAAGAAATCTTATGGCCTAGCGGGTCAATAGTGACCTGTGCTGAAAGCCAATGGAAACCTTGGCTACCACCAACACTGCCTTGATTTAACATCACAGGTACAGTGTATTCAGATACAGCATCCGCATGATCCCGGACAGCTAAATCGATCGTCGCTCTTAAGCTAGGCTCGGTGAATGGGGCGATTTTAATGGTGTCATTCAGGCCGTAATATTTGAGTTGGCGTTGAATGTCTAATTCTGTGAGCCAATGCGTTTTAGTTAATAACCCACGGATGTACTTTTCTTGAATACCTAGGTTTTGAACTGATTGGTAAATGTGAACATCATTAATATAAATATCGGAACGATCAAACGTTTGTGCTTTGAATACAGGGGCGCTTTTTGAAAGAAAAACCGCAGGATTTTTTTTGTAATCAACTGCTTTTTCTAGAAATTGAAACAGTACTTGTCGCGCATCACTTTGCTCATCGTGCGTTTCTTGATCACTGGCACCAATAGCAGCCAAGTTAAAGACATCAGATGGCACGTGCTCATTGACCCATTTTAGAGCATCCGCAAAGGTATCACATAGCTGTTTAGATTCCTCTATCCCTTTTGATGCGATAAAATCATCTATGATTTTTTTCACTTGCCCGTTCATCTTACCTCTCAATTGCTAAAACCATCGTCTGTTGACAATCGATCCCTAATTATTTTTATTTATGCTTTCTGTTTTATTTTGCATCACTTACTCTATTCTAGACCATTTAAGCTTAAAATTACACAACATTAGCCTCGATACCAATACATAAAATAAATTAAGAAAAATTTTTTGCTTTTTCTTATGGTATTTTACGTCTCATCGTATCTTATTTTGATTAAGAAATTATTAATAAGCGTGTTTATTTTACATAATAAGCTGAGGGGTAAACATCCAGAGAGGATAGAATGGCGGGGATTTCTAATTCATCGCAAATACATTGTGACGACTGAGTCTGATTTCAATGTGAATTGCCAACTACCCCTACTTTCTCATGAAAGTCTAGCAGACTGCTTGCCAGTAATTCTTCGAGTTCAGAGTCATTACTAAAGTCCCTATCTTTCTCGATTCGCGTGGCAAAATGCTTTTTAATGAGTGTTAGGAGATGTTCTCGAAGTGGTGTGTCACAAATATGAGCTGATAAAGATTGAACATCACTTTCATGAAGGTTCTTTTCGTCAAAAATAGCGGTTAAGCAGAGCATCGGGTTAACTCCTAATGCTAGTATGTGTTCAATGTGCTCATAATGCCTTCCCCTACTGTATCCAATTAATGCATGACCCAAAGCGCATTTTGCAGTGGGAGCTAGAGGCTTGGCTAATTCGCTTAAAATTATATCTTGGAGCTTTAATAGCTGATTAACAAGGTCAACGTCTCCAGATGATGCTGCGGCTGTAATGGCAACATTTTGTAATTCCTCATTGGTGACATAGTTTAGCACCAGGAGATGACCGGCTTGAGCTAATCCTTTAACTAGAGTAGGCATATATGATGAACGATCTCTAGAGGATGTTATTGCGTTGCTTTGAGTCATATTTGCTGCCTGAGCATATCCTTCCAATAAGGCTTTTTTTATAGTAAGGCCATCGCCTCCCTTACGCTGACGTAATTTCGCTGTTTCTGCCTCATTATTTCCGCGGGCGTAACCTTTAGCTGCATGTATTATTAATTCAGGATTGCTTTTAAGAAAATCATTTACTTTTTTAACATACCCCCCTAAAGCATATCCATAAACAGCATCCTCCTTTTTTCCTCCATTACTTAATAACTCAAGTACTTGCTCCTCTTTACCAAATTTAGCAAAAGCACTTACTGCATTTAGGCCGCCCTTTGTACGATTGAGTTGACAGAAATTAAATCTCATACTTAATACCGTGAAAATGATGGGATTATTAATTAATATAACTCAAAAGTTGGTTTATTGAAAATCAAACTGGTTTTTTTTAGTGGTTTTCGCACAAAAATCCAGATCAAGCAGGCCGCTCATTCAGAGTCATTTATTCAATTAGCTTATGAATGCATTAATACACGCGCCGATTAACGCGCCTGGAAATATACCCAGATAAAGTAGTGACAAGCAATTTGCTGAAAAAACTAGCGTTATCGTGCTAGATAATTTCACAGGTGCTGGGTCAACTGGTTCGTCGAAATACATTACTTTGATGATGCGTAAATAATAGAACGCACCGATAACAGCAAAAATAAGCCCGAGGATCGCTACCCAGGTCATTTGTGCATCAATTAATGCTTTTAGCACCAGTAATTTAGTAAAAAAACCTACAAGCGGTGGGATCCCTGCCATTGAAAGCATGACAAGCATCAACATAAATGCGAGCCAGGGATTACGCTTGTTCAGGCCTTTTAAATCATCAACTGCTTCAATTTCAACACCTGAGCGTGACATCAAAACAATTAGGCCGAAAGCTGCTGCGGAGGTGATGGCATAGACTAATACGTAGTATAAAGCCGCTGAATAACCGGCAGCTGTAGCCGCCAATATTCCAAATAGGGCATAGCCCATATGGGAAATTGCTGAATAGGCAAGTAAGCGTTTGATATTACTCTGTGCGATCGCTAGCAGATTACCAGCACCCGTTGAGAGCAAGGCCATAATGAGTACAAGCTGTTGCCACTGCGAAGCTATATCCGGTAAACCTAACGCAAGAATACGTAAAGCCATCCCTAGTGCTGCAATCTTAGGAGCAGCGCCAATAAACAACGTTACACATGTAGGGGCACCTTGATATACATCTGGAACCCACATATGAAATGGAACAGCAGCTAGTTTGAATCCAACTCCTGCCATAATAAATACCAAAGCAAACGAAAGTAAGGTCCCCTGCTCTTTCCACCCTACAGAAACTGCATTTGCAATATCTAACAAGTCGAGTTTACCTGTTGCACCATATATAAGAGATATACCATACAGCAGCATACCGGATGCAATTGCACCCATGACAAAATATTTCATTGCCGCTTCAGAAGCGTCGCTGTTAGTGCGCCGAATTGCAGTCATTGCATATAAGGGGAGAGACAGCAATTCTAAACCAAGGTAGATAGTCAAGAGTGAATGAGCTGATACTAATGCCATCATGCCCAACGTTGAAAACAAACCTAAAATATAATAATCACCCGTTGGCATTTGTCGTTCTTCGATATAATGCCTGGAATACAAAAAGCTTAAAAATACTGTTAGACATATAAATATCTTCATCAATTGAGCGGTGTCATCACTAATAAAGAGCCCATGAAGAATTACGCTACTGTATTGACCAAGGTATAGAAAGCTAACGATGCCAGCTAGTACAAGTCCGCATATAGAACATACAAAGGCGATTGACTTGAAGCGCTGTCTTAGAAACAAATCGGCAAGCAGTGCTACACACGCTGTTCCCAGTATGATCATTTCAGGTAATGCTAGGTGAATATTACTTAGTATTTCAGTCATCTCAGTTTAGCCCTATTCCTACAATTTTGATTTATCCGCCTGCGCTAATGTATGGCTTACGGTTTGGTGTACATAGTCAAGCATTGGCTTTGGATAAACACCCATTGCAACAACCATAATAGCCAATAACACATAAGCACTAAGCTCAAACCCGCAAATATCTCGCAGCTCTTCAACTTTCTTATTAGCAATTGGGCCGAATATAACGCGTTTATACATCCAAAGTGTGTATGAAGCTCCAATAATCAATGTAGTTGCCGCCCAAAAAGCCACCCAAAAACCGGCTTTTAAACTGCCAAGTATCACCATAAACTCACCAACAAAACCGGAAGTACCTGGTAACCCCGCATTAGCCATTGCGAATAACATGAAAAAGGAAGCAAAGATTGGCATGGTATTCACAACCCCACCAAAATCTTTAACTTGCCTTGTGTGCATACGATCATAGATAAAGCCCACACCCGCAAACATTGCGCTTGAAACAAACGCATGCGAAACCATCACGACAATAGCACCTTCAAGCACAAGACCCGCACTACGCAAACCCGTGCTATCAGCAATCGCAAAAATCGCAAAACATCCAAGCGTGACAAAACCCATATGTGATATTGATGAATAGGCAATGAGCCGTTTCATATCTTTCTGAATAATAGCGACTAGGCCCACATAAACAACGGCAATTAATGACAGAACAATCATCACACCCGCATATTTACTACAAGCATCAGGCACAATGGGTAAAGCAAAGCGAATAAATCCATACGCCCCAAGCTTCAATAAAATAGCTGCCAGTACAATAGAACCTCCTGCTGGAGCTTCCGTATGTGCGTCAGGTAACCAAGTATGGACAGGGAACATAGGGATTTTGATGGCAAATCCAAGGAAAAAGGAAATAAAAATTAACGTTTGTGCGGTCATACCCAATTTAACGGCATACATGTTTTCGATACTAAAAGACCCAGTCAGGTAACCTAGGTATAAAAACGATGCTAGCATTAAAACTGAGCCTAAGAATGTATACAAAAAGAACTTAATAGCCGCATAAACTCGATTATCTGAACCCCATATACCTATGATGAGGTACATCGGCACTAACGTCGCTTCCCAAAATATATAAAATACAATGGCGTCCATGGCCGCAAATACACCTACCAAGAGGCCTTGCATGATAAGAAACGCTGCTAAATATTGCGCCACACGCTTTGTAATGCTGCCCCAAGTCGCCAAAAGGACTATCAGGTTGGTAAACACACTCAATACAATTAAGAGTAAAGACAATCCATCAATACCAAGATGGTAATGAATACCTAAAGCTGGCATCCACGGAAAATCGTCAACATATTGCATGTTGTAGTCATTGATATTAAATCCCATTACTAAAGGAATACAAATTACCAATGTGAGCAATACAATAAATAATGATAGATAACGAGATACATTCGGATTGTTATCATCACCCGTAAGAAAAATAAATACGCCACCAATAATTGGTAACCAGATCAATAGATTGAGCAAATGATACATACTCTTATCCTAATAATAACCAGCAAAGAAACCCTACTATTCCTAGCACCATCACTGCAACGTAGTGGTATAAATACCCACTTTGAATAGACTTACCTTTCACAGCAAACCATTTTACCGTATGCCCTGTTCCATTAACGATCAACCCGTCAATGAGCTTTTGATCACCTATGTTATAAAAGCCTTGTCCAAGAGCCCTAGCACCTCGCACAAACGCGAAGTCATAGAATGAATCAAAACCATATTTATCTACTAAAATTTGGTAAATCCACGCAAATTTCTTAGCTAAATATGCGGGGATTGATGGTATACCGATGTAACATACCCAAGTTATTCCAATACCTGCTAACGTCATCCAAAACACCAACGAGTCAAATGCGGTAAGCATGGTCTTCATGGGGGATACAACTTCTTTAGCCATTTCTGCTAACACATTGTGAGCCGGCAATACAAAAATCGATGCATTTAACAGAGTGGGCGCATCAAATAACATTGGCATATACATGATATATCCCAATATCACAGAAGGTATTGCAAGTAGAACTAACGGTAACCAAACCACCCATGGCGACTCATGCACGTGTGACCAGGTATGGTCGTCCATACGAGGTTTACCATGAAATGTCATAAATAACGCACGGAATGTATATACCGCTGTAACTATTGCTCCTACTGCGACACAGAAATATGCATATGCGCTACCAGGTATCGTTGATAACTGTACAGCTTCTATGATGGTATCTTTTGAATAAAACCCGGCAAAAGGAGGAATCGCGCACAAGGCCAAGCTACCAATTAAAAAGGTGATGTAGGTGATCGGCATCTTTTTATATAAGCCGCCCATTTTACGCATATCTTGTTCGTGGTGCATGCCGATAATGACAGAACCGGCTGCCAAGAATAGAAGCGCCTTAAAACAAGCGTGGGTTAAAAGATGAAACATCCCAGCACTGTAAGCTGAAGCGCCCATTGCAGCCATCATATAACCAAGTTGGGACAGGGTGGAGTATGCAATAACTCGCTTTATATCATTCATAACAATAGCCAGTAAGCCTGTAAACAAAGCTCCTGTTGCTCCTATCACTAATACAACGCTCAAGGCAGTGGTGGATAGCTCCATCAGAGGAGATATACGAGCCACCATAAATACTCCAGCTGTCACCATGGTAGCCGCGTGGATGAGTGCAGATATTGGCGTAGGGCCTTCCATTGATTCAGGCAGCCACACATGCAGAGGGATCTGCGCTGATTTACCCATTGCACCTACAAATAATAATAAACATGTCACGGTTATAACAGACCATTGATGCCCACTAAAAACCTCAATATTCTCTTTAGCTAAAGCACCTGCACTATTAAACACAGTTTCATAATCAAGGCTACCTACATAGGCTAATACCATAGCAATCCCGAGAACAAAACCGAAATCCCCAACACGGTTGACGAGGAATGCTTTTAAGCCACCTTGGATAGCTGATTCTTTTTGATACCAAAAGCTGATTAACAGGTAGGACACTAGCCCTACACCTTCCCAACCAAAAAACAACTGTAAGAAATTATTGGCAGTAACCAGCATCAACATCATGAAAGTAAACAGGGAGATGTAACTAAAAAAGCGCTGATAGCCGTCGTCATCAACCATGTAGCCAATACTGTAAATGTGCACTAAAAAGGACACGAAGGTTACTATCACCAACATTACTACAGTCAACGGATCAATCATAAAACCGATATAAAACGCAAAAGGAAAAAGATCCCCGCCATTAGCCCAAGTGTATAAGTTGCTGTTTAAAACAGGTTCGGCACCTGTCAAAATTAACGTCGCAACATAAATAGACAGTACGAGTGACAACCCAACACCAGCTATAGTAACGCTATGCGCGCCAACTCGACCGATTTGCTTGCGGAAAAACCCAGCTATAACCGACCCAATCAGAGGCGCCAGAACAATAATCAAACAGCACTGTAGAATACTCACGTTGCTACCCTTTTAAATGATTCATCTTGCTAACGTCAATATTCTCTCTATTACGATAGAGCAACATGACGATAGCTAAGCCAATAGCCGCTTCTGCAGCAGCAACGGTTAAAATAAAAAATACAAACACTTCACCAGCAGTTCCACCATAATAATGGGAAAATGCAACAAAATTGGTATTAACCGCAAGTAACATAAGTTCAACACACACCAATAGGAGTATTACATTTCTACGATTTAAAATAATACCGACCAAGCTTAAACTAAATAAAATTACAGTCAGTATTAGGTAGTGAGTAACCGGTATCATGCCAGGTTCCTTAATATTGTATTTTGGTGTTTATGTATCTCACCGACGCCCCGCGGGACATCGTGTTTAGTGGATAGCGAATAGTTACGATTAGATTAACTCTCACCTTATCTCTCCGTTTTCATCTTAACTAATTTCACTCGATCATCACGACGCGTCATGATTTGCTTAATAATATTTTGTCGTTTTGAACGAATGGGGCTGCGGTGCACCAATGTAATAGCCGCGATAATAGCAACAAGCAAAATCACTGCAGCTAATTCAAACGCAAACACATAGTCAGTATAAAGCACCATTCCAAGCGCCTCAGTATTAGAAAGCGGGGGAGTAGTGGATTTAACCTCACCAGGAACATAGTCATTCGTAACTGCCTGATCGACAGCAACGGATAATTTGACATCGGTATTAAAATCACCCCTTGGAATAGCAACCATTAATAGCCCAACCATCAAAGCAATCAGGATCAATCCGAACGGCAAATACCGCATGAAATGCGCCTTGGCAGACTCCACATCAATGTTAAGCATCATGACCACGAATAAAAACAACGTCATCACAGCGCCTACGTAAACTAATACTAGAATGAGCGCTAAAAATTCAGCTTGAACTAAAATCCAGAGAACCGAGCTAGTAAAAAAAGCCAAAACCAGAAAAAGTACGCAGCGCACTGGATTGTTTTGTGTCACTACCATCAAGGCAGAAAATACTGTCAACCCTGCAAACAGGTAAAAAATGGCTTGTGGCAATAATTCATGCATGTTGTTTCCCATTAACGAAATTTTTCATCAGCGAGCCTATCCGCGGCCAATTTTTTTTCCATCAGGTCGCCAACGGCTAGTAACTTCTCTTTTGTCATGATGTTTTGTCCGCGCTCACTAATATGGTAATGATGAATTGGTGTGACAACGATTGAATCAACCGGGCATGACTCCTCGCACAAACCGCAATTTATACATTTAAACATATCGATATCATAACGGGTGGTACGTCGTGAGCCATCATCTCGAGGTGCCGATTCTATAGTAATAGCTAGCGCAGGGCATACCGCTTCACATAACTTACACGCAATACAGCGCTCTTCACCATTTGGGTAGCGACGCAAGGCCAATAAGCCACGAAAGCGAGGCGAAAGAGGCGTTGCTTCTTCAGGGAACTGTATAGTAATTTTTTTCTTAAAAAAATATTTACCAGTCAAACTCAAGCCACGCAATAACTCTAGCAGTAAGAAGCTACGTACATAATGCTTAATATAACCATATACTTTTTTCATTAGCCTGCTCAATTAATTAGAACCATGGTTTTACTTGGGCGACAACCATCAATGCTGTCACTATGACCCAAACAATCGTTACTGGGATCAATACCTTCCAACCCAAGCGCATTAACTGATCGTAGCGATAGCGTGGGAAAGTAGCCCTTATCCATAAATACACAAATAAAAAGAATGCAATTTTTGCGAATAACCAAATAATGCCTGGAACAAAGAAGAAAATGTCGCCCAGAACAGGAAGCCCTTCGAAGGGAGAAAGCCAGCCCCCCATAAACAGCAAAGCCATGATTGTTGAAATCAATACCATGCTGGCATATTCGGCCAGGAAAAATAGGGCGAAACCGATAGCCGAATATTCCACATGAAAGCCTGCAACTATTTCTGACTCACCCTCAGCCAAATCAAAAGGTGCTCGATTTGTTTCGGCAATTCCGGCTATCCAAAACACCATAAACAAAGGCAACAAAGGAAGAAACCACCAGTGCCAAAAACCACCAGATTGAGAAATTACAATATCAGTGATATTCATACTGCCAGCAGCAAGTAACACACCAACAAAAGCAAAACCCATGGCAATTTCATAAGAAACGGTTTGTGCGGCACTACGCAAAGCACCCATCATTGCATACTTAGAATTAGATGCCCAACCCGCAATAATAATGCCGTATACACCTAAGGAACTCATGGCAAACAAGAACAACACGCCGGCATTTATATTAGCCAGTACCATGCCCTCAGAAAATGGTACTACCGCCCACCCTGCCAAAGCTGGTGTTAATGAAAATAACGGAGCTATCACAAAGAGATATTTATTTGAACGCGTGGGGATAATAATCTCTTTGTGTATTAATTTAATGAGATCTGCAAACGGCTGCAACAAACCAAGAAAACCTACTCTGTTAGGACCAATTCGAACCTGAATATAGCCAATAACTTTGCGTTCAGCATAGGTAAGATACGCAACAACTATCAATAATGGTATAACGATAACCACTATTTTAATGACGATCCACAGCAATATACTGATGTCTTGTAGCATGTTCTTACCTGTTTTTAATGGTTATTGCCGCAAATGCATGGCCTAAATCAACTGTTTCCGGAAGCGCATTCGCCACCCATACCACATCTTGAGCAATACGGTCATCACGTTTGAGCGGCAATGTTATCTCAATATCTCCTTGAGATACAGTAGCAGTTTCGTCTAATTTGAGTCGATTAGCTGTTGTAGGATGCATACGTATACATGCTGATTCAGCTGCTGCGCATTCTTGCAATGCTGTAGCATGACGAACGATCGCATCGCAGCGATACAAAGGCCATTCACCGACACGAACTAGGCTTTCATGGCTAAAGGGTAGTGCTTCAGGATAGAAAGGTGAATATTTGCTTTCAGACATCATATTCACGCTCTCTTTAATCTCCAGCGCAACATCTTCAGAAGAGCTATAATCAAACCCCTTGCAATGCAGTATATTCGCCAGTACTCGCAAAATTTTCCAAGCTGGCCGTGCTTCTTCAAATGGCGCTAAAGCACCTTTGACCATTTGCCACGTTTTATCAACATTGATATAGGTACCGGATGTTTCTGCATACGGTGCCATTGGTAAAATCACATCTGCATAATCTTGGATAGACTCGTTTTGATAAGCAGAGAGCATCACAACAAATTCCGCCGCCAACATGGATTGCCGTGCACGATAAGGATTTGCAAAATCAAAACCAGGCTCAACTGCCATTAAAAAGTAACCTTTAAGCTTTGAATCTAATGCTGCCTGGACATCAAGACCTGCTTCACTGACAGCTTTTCCCGCAACTGTGCGATGCGGCACCATGCCTGCCAACCATGCTCCGGCACTGTTTGCGCCTGAGGTAAGTCGTAAGACACGTGCACCACTTAAACTCTCAATCAATGCTACTAATGTACGCAATAAAGCCGCGTCAGGATGATTTTCACACAAAGCACCCGTTACAATCGCGGCGTTTGGCCGACACAATGCCTTAGCCATTGCTTTGATTTTCGTATCAGGTTTTAACCCAAGTAGTATTTTTTGCACTTCCGTAGGCAGCTGAGCTGGGTCTGCAACCAATGCTGATGCAAGGCTAGCGAATTGCATTGGCATGTCTTGAGGTGACACAATGATTTTTTCAGATAAATCAAAATGGTAATCGTAATCTACTGGATTAATAGCATAAATTTTGGCGCCATTTCGGAATGCCTTGCGCACGCGAATTCCAGCGAGCGGAATTTCTCTATCAATATTACAACCCAATAAAAGTACGCTATCTTGTTTCTCAACCTCAGCATACTGCAACGAACTTGTGGGCATAATCGTCTGCCCGTCCTGATCGCGAAAATCCGTTTGCTGTAAACGATGATCTACGTTGTTAACACCTAACTCGCGCATAAGCTTTTGCAGTAAATATAATTCTTCTAATGTAGAAGAGGGCGAAGCAAATGCTGCCACTTGCTCAGGGCCATGTTGCTTGATAACACGGCTCATTCCATCTGCAGCAAATTTCAATGCAGTTGGCCAATCTACTGTTTCCCACTGACCTTTACGTTTGATCATGGGCTGACCCGCACGGGCTTTATGATTTAAGCCTATGTAACTAAAACGATCGCGATCTGACAACCAAGTTTCATTAATCGAATCTTGCTCTTTGGGGGCAGTCCGCATTAAATGATTACGACGAACATGCAGAAAAATATTAGATCCCAAACAATCATGAGGAGCAACGCTTTCATGTTGCGTCATTTCCCATGCTCTAGCAGTAAAGCGATAGGGCTTTGAAGTTAACGCCCCTACTGGGCATAAATCGATAATGTTGGCTGAAACTTCTGAGGTAATGCTGTGCTTTACATAAGTACCGATTTGCATATCTTCGCCACGACCAGTAGCTCCCAGCTCCCTTAGTCCCGCTACTTCTTCACCAAAGCGCACGCAACGCGTGCAGTGAATACAACGTGTCATTTCTGTTGAAATGAGAGGGCCAAGATCATCATCTTCAACAGCGCGCTTAGTTTCGTCATAATTCGACGCATCATGACCAAAACCCATTGAAACATCTTGTAACTCACATTCACCGCCCTGATCACAGATAGGACAATCCAAGGGATGGTTAATTAACAAAAATTCCATTACGGCTTGCTGTGAGCGAATTGCTTCTTTTGATTTTGTATATACTTTCATGCCATCTGTAATAGGTGTGGCGCAAGCAGGAACCGTCTTACGACCATTCTCCACTTCAACAAGACACATACGGCAATTTGCAGCGACTGATAATTTTTTGTGGTAGCAAAAACGTGGAATATGAATCCCAGCCTCGTCAGCCACCTCAATTATCATTTTGCCATTTTCTACTTCAAATGCCTTTCCGTCGATTTCAATGTTAGCCATTAGTAACCTTCTCTGCTTTAACGCTTGAGCGTTTATGCTTAACAAAATATTCAAATTCATGATGAAAATGTTTTACGAAGCTTTGCACGGGCCATGCGGCTGCCTCACCCAATGCACAAATTGTTCGGCCTTCGATATTATTGGCAACATTAACTAATTTTTCGACGTCACCAGGCTCACCATGGCCGCTTTTAATGCGGTGTAATAAGCGAACCAACCAGCCAGTGCCTTCACGGCAAGGTGTGCATTGGCCACATGATTCATCCATATAAAATTCTGAGATGCGATAAAGTGCATCGACCATACAGGTTGTTTCATCCATAACAATCACAGCTCCTGAACCAAGGCCAGAACCTGCTTTTTGAATGCTGTCATAATCCATATCAAGGGTCATCATTACATCGCCTGGCAAAACAGGCATAGATGTACCACCGGGAATTACTGCCTTGATACGACGACCATCACGCACACCACCTGCTAACTCCAATAATGTTTTGAAAGGTGTACCCAATGGTATTTCATAATTTGCAGGCCTATTCACATGCCCACTGACACTGAAACATTTGCAACCACCATTGTTAGGTTTGCCTAATTTTAAAAACCATTCGCCGCCATTTTCCATGATCACAGGGACTGAGGCGAATGTTTCTGTGTTATTGATGGTAGTGGGTTTACCGTACAACCCATAATTTGCTGGAAAAGGAGGCTTAAATCGTGGCTGGCCTTTTTTCCCCTCTAATGAATTTAATAATGCAGTCTCTTCACCGCAGATGTATGCACCGGCCCCCAAATGATTATACAAATCATAATCGACTTTAGAGCCTAAAATATTTTTACCCAATAGCCCAGCAGCATAGGCTTCATGAAGCGCTGCTTCAGTACGTTGGAATGGCTCCCACAACTCTCCACGGATATAATTGTATCCAACCGTCGCACCTATTACATAGCCTGCTATAGCCATGCCTTCAATCAGCTGATGAGGGTTGTATCTGAGGATATCTCGATCTTTACAAGTACCAGGCTCACCTTCATCAGAGTTACATACTACGTATTTTTGCACAGGAGCATTACGGTTCATGAAGCTCCACTTTAAACCTGTGGGGAAACCAGCGCCACCGCGCCCACGTAATGCGGAAGTTTTCAATTCATCAATGATTTGTTGGGGCGGAGTTTGTTCCTTCAAAATACGGCGCCACGCACTGTAGCCACCAACACTTTCATAGGCGGCAAGCGTCCACGACTCCGGTAAATGAAGCGTTCGGTAACAGACTTGATTTAATTCAACCATAGCATTTATCTCTATTTGTACTGTTCCAAAACAGCATCGATGTTATCAGCAGTTAAATTCTCATGATAATCTTTGTCTACCTGCATCATCGGTGCGTTAACACAAGCTGCCAAACATTCAACTGACCGTAATGTAAACCGCCCGTCCTCTGTTGTTTCACCTATTTTAATGGCTAATTTTTTCTCTAAAAGCTCAACAATCTCTGAAGACCCTCGTAATTTGCACGAAATATTGGTGCAAACATTCAATAGGTGACGACCAACTGGTTTGTGCTCATACATTGTGTAAAATGTAGCAACCTCATATACAGCAATAGCAGGCATATCTAAGTATTCAGCTACAGCATCCATCATATCTTTGGTTAAATAACCTTGTTGCTCTTCTTGCACAACCATTAATGCACGCATAACTGCTGATTGCTTTTCGTGAGCAGGGTATTTCGCCACCCACTGATCAATTTCCTGCTTGCCTTCAGCAGTCACAAATTGTCGAATTAATTTTTCAGACATTGTTTTCAACCTTTTCTATTCGATACTATCTATCGATTTCTCCAAATACGATATCCTGACTGGCTAAAATAGCCACACCGTCAGCCAACATATGTCCTCTGACCATTTCATCATAGCTAGATAAATGCGAGAAACCAGGAGCACGAATTTTCATTCTATAGGGTTTGTTAGCACCATCGGAAACTAAATAAATACCAAACTCACCTTTTGGCGCTTCTACTGCACTATAAACCTCACCCCGTGGCAAGCAGAAACCCTCACTAAACAGTTTGAAATGGTGAATCATTGCTTCCATATCATGCTTCATAGTCCTGCGAGTAGGCGGTGTAATTTTATGATCTTCAAGTCTTACTGGCCCTGGATTTTTGCGTAGCCAATCAATGCATTGCTTAACAATATTATTGGATTGACGCATTTCTTCGATCCGCACCAAATAACGATCATAACAATCACCCGTTTTGCCCACAGGTATATCAAAGTCAACCTGATCATAAGCGGCATAAGGCTGTTTTTTTCTCAAATCCCATGCAATGCCTGAGCCTCTTAACATAGGGCCAGTGAAACCCCATTGTAGTGCCTCTTCTGGTGATACTATGCCGATATCTACTGTTCTTTGCTTCCATATTCGATTATCGGTTAGCAATGTCTCGTATTCATCCACGCATTTAGGAAAACGCTCAGTAAAACGCTCAATAAAATCTAGTAAGCTACCTTGACGATCGGCGTTGATTTTCTCTACTTCACGCTCATTATGCCATCTCGATGGTTTGTAGCGCGGCATACTCTCTGGCAAATCGCGCGCGACGCCACCTGGTCGGTAATATGTTGCATGCATGCGCGCACCAGAAACAGCCTCATAGCAATCAAACAAATCTTCACGCTCACGGAAACAATACAAAAATACTGTCATCGCACCAATATCAAGCGCAATAGCACCCAGCCACAGCAAGTGATTGAGTATGCGAGTTATCTCATCAAACAGGGTACGAATATATTGTGCTCGGATAGGAGCTTCTACCCCCAGTAGCTTTTCTAAGGCAAGTACATATCCATGCTCGTTGCACATCATAGACACGTAGTCTAGTCTATCCATGTAACCAATGCTTTGCAGGTAAGGCTTGGTTTCAGCGAGTTTTTCAGTGGCGCGGTGCAATAGTCCAATATGTGGATCAGCACGCACAATCGTCTCACCTTCCAGCTCCATAACCAAACGCAATACCCCATGGGCTGAGGGATGTTGTGGGCCAAAATTGAGGGTGTAATTTTGTAATTCTATCATTTTACGCTCCCTTGCGATCCTGGCAGGTCACAGTAGCGATTATCGTTGCGGATCACTTTAGGCACCAGTACTCTGGGTTCAATATCAACTGGCTCATAAATGACTTGTTGTAAGTGCGCGTCATAGCGCATTTCTACATGGCCACTAATAGGAAAGTCCTTACGGAATGGATGACCGATGAAGCCATAGTCCGTTAAAATCCGTCTCAAGTCAGGATGGCCATCAAATAAAATACCATATAAGTCATAAGCTTCACGCTCAAACCAGTTTGCGCTTTTCCAAATTTCATGCACAGACGGAACAACTAAATCCGGCTCATCTATAAAAACCTTTACGCGCAGGCGATGATTGTGTGTTGTTGATAGCAAATGATAGACTACCGCAAAGCGGGGCTTACTCATCGCAAACGCTTTGGATTCTTGATTTTCTACCGCTCGTGAAAACCCTTTTTCGGTAGCAGGTTCTGTTTCCCAGTCATATTCACCGTAATATAAATAATCAACTCCACAGATATCCATCAGTTGATCAAAGGCAAATAGTTTGTGATCACGTAATTTATATAACGCTGTCTTTAGAGTCGCGACCTCACACTCTGCAGTAATCTCATCGTGAGCCGTAGTTATTGACAGTAATGAGCTAGCCAATTCGGAAGTTATTTGTTTAACCAAATCATCTATTTTTTTTGTCATTTAATAAGCTCTTCTTATACTTCAATGATTGCTTTACGTCTAATCTTGTTCTGTAGCTGAATAATTCCGTACAATAGCGCCTCCGCAGTAGGTGGGCATCCTGGTACATACACATCAACAGGAACAATCCGATCGCAACCGCGTACCACAGAATACGAGTAGTGGTAATACCCGCCACCGTTTGCGCAAGAGCCCATTGAAATCACCCATCTTGGCTCAGGCATTTGATCATAAACTTTGCGTAAAGCAGGCGCCATTTTATTACACAAGGTCCCAGCAACAATCATCACATCAGATTGTCGAGGACTGGGGCGAAAAATAATGCCAAAACGATCCAGATCATAGCGCGCAGCGCCCACATGCATCATTTCTACAGCGCAACAAGCCAGACCAAATGTCATAGGCCACATCGAGCCGCTACGCGCCCAACCAACCACTTTCTCCACAGTTGTTGTGGTAAAACCTTGCTTTTGCAATTCTGCACCAGCCATAATCAGCCTCTAAAAGTTTAGGAGATCACTCCCACTCCAACGCGCCCCGCTTCCACTCATAAATGAACCCAATAACTAACAGGCCAAGAAAAAGCATCATAGCTGAAAAACCAAACCAGCCAATTTTCCGCAGCGCTAAAGCCCAAGGGAAGAAAAATGCTGTTTCTAAATCAAAGATAATAAATAAAATAGCAACCAAGTAAAAACGCACATCGAAGGGTATACGTGAATTTTCAAAGGCAGGAAACCCACACTCATAGGGTGAGTTTTTTTCTGCATCTGGTTTATGCGTAGATAGCAACGAGCCCGCACCCAGCATAAGCAAGCCTAGGACGAGGCCTATGATAATAAAAACGAGAACGGGTAAATATTGTGATAGCATCATTTGCATTGCTCGTGTTATTTTTTTTTGGTGCCGAAGGCGGGACTCGAACCCGCACAGCTTTACGCCACCGCCCCCTCAAGACGGCGTGTCTACCAATTCCACCACTTCGGCAATTATTTTCGTAACCGCTCAGCTGCAGCTAGAGCGGTTACATTCCAGGACTACTCTTAGCATTCCTTATTTTTTACTATCAACTGGCACAGGAATTTTAGTTTCCGGTACGTGCGTTTGTTGAGGGATTACTTGTTGGTCTGCTTTCTTGTATTGACTTGCTACCATAGAAGATAATGACAAACTGGTAATAAAGAACGCCAACGCCAAACCGCCTGTTAATTTAAACAGAAAGCCGCCTGTTCCTTGGCTACCAAAAACAGTATTTGATGCACCAGAGCCAAAAGCAGCGCCGATGTCAGCACCTTTCCCATGCTGGATTAGCACCAAGCCAATAATGACTAAAGCAACCAGCACATGAACTATTAATAACAATTGATACATTTCAATATTTCCACAAACTGTTGTGCATTCAGTGATGCACCACCAACCAAACCCCCATCAACATCGGGCATGGCAAAAAGCGAACGAGCGTTTTTTTCATTAACGCTCCCACCATATATAATAGGCAATTGATTCGCATCGTTTTCATCAATTTTTGCGACCAGGCTACGTATAAACGCATGCACTAGCTGTGCTTGATCGGGTGATGCTGTCTGTCCTGTCCCGATTGCCCAAACTGGCTCATAAGCTACAATACAATTCTGAAAAACATGGCTACCATTACGAGTAACAGCGAGCAATTGTTTAGTTAACACCTGTTCGGTTAACCCTTGCTCCCGCTCTTCTAGCGTCTCGCCCACGCAAAGCACCGGTATCATATCATGATCTTTTACATGGTGGAATTTTTCTGCGACAAATTTTTCATCCTCGTGAAACAAATGCCGCCGCTCAGAATGCCCTACCAATACAAAACGACATCCGTAGTCATTCAACATACCACCTGATAACTCACCGGTAAAAGCACCAGCCTCTTGTGGATATACATTTTGCGCACCAAAACCGATTGGACTTTCTGCTAAATGAACTTGAGCCAATGGCAAATAAATTGCGGGAGGAAAAACCACACAGCCTGCTTCTGTCTGTTTAGGTAAATAAGTAAGTAGATCTTGCAACAGGGTAGTGACTTGGTCCAAACGACCATTCATTTTCCAATTACCCATGACGAAATTTTGTCTCATGTGCCCTCTTATTATTATTTTAAATCTTTCTCAATGCTGCTTATCTCATCTGCTAATTGCTGCGCTTGTATTTTTACCTGTTGAGGATCCGCACCCTCTACCATTACCCGCAATACAGGCTCCGTACCTGAAGGCCGCAGCAACACACGCCCTTCACCTTGCAATTTTGCATCCAAAGCCTTCACGGTCTTTTTAACTTGATGATGTTCAGCTAAGACGATGGCATTGTCTGTTTTTAAATTGATTAAAGTTTGTGGCAACAAAGTAATGCCAGCACATAGTTCACGCAACGATTTTTCTTGTTTCACCATAGTAGCCAAGACTTGCAATGCAGCAACTATACCATCACCGGTAGTCGTTTTATCAAGGCAAACTACATGGCCAGAGGACTCGCCACCGATTGTCCAATCGCGCTCTTTAAGCGCCTCAAGAACATATCGATCACCCACACGTGTACGTAAAAATTTGACGCCCATACCCATTATGGCTTTTTCAAGACCATAATTACTCATTAACGTACCCACTACGCCACCATGCAGTAAACCTCTATGATGTCGATCTTTGGCGATGATATAAATAATCTGATCACCGTCAACCAGATTACCTGCAGCATCTACCAAAATTACACGATCGCCGTCTCCATCCAATCCAATACCAATATCCGCGCCTGATTTAATTACCTGTTGGCGTAAAGCCTCCGGTGCTGTTGAGCCACAATCTTGATTGATATTAAAACCATCTGGTTTATCGCTTATAGCAACAACATCTGCACCCAATTCACTAAAAACATTCGGCGCTATGTGATAGGTTGCCCCATTGGCACAATCAACCACTATTTTTAAACCTGACAATCGCGTTAATGAAGGAATGGTTGATTTACAAAATTCAATATAGCGCCCCGGGGCATCATGGATACGCATCGCCTTACCCAATTGGACAGAGGGCACTATCTGCAAATTATTTTCTATTTCAGCTTCTATTTCTAGCTCAATATGATCTGGTAGCTTACTACCATCTGCAGTAAAAAATTTAATCCCATTGTCTTCAAATAAATTGTGAGAAGCACTAATGACAATTCCGGCATTGGCACGTAACGTTTGTGTTAAATAAGCGATAGCGGGTGTGGGCATGGGGCCTAATAATCTTACATCAACACCTGCCGCGGACAGACCTGCCTCTAGAGCCGACTCCAGCATATAACCAGATATGCGTGTATCTTTACCAATTAGGACTTTTTTTCTCTGCCCATTGGCCAATACACGGCCAACAGCCCAACCTAATTTGAGCATAAATTCAGGATTGATATTTGATACACCGACTTGGCCACGAATACCATCTGTACCAAAATACCTACGTTCACTCATGCTTTTCTACCTCTCATTTATTAAATCAACGTCATGAATCTACGAGCTACCAATAGCGTGTACCATGTGCAAAGCTTAGTTAGTTTTCCCATATCTTGTGTTCCAGGAATCGAAGCACAGATAAGTGGATGATTGTACAACCAGACTGAAAGACTGAGGGCACCATTGATACAACTCGCTAGGTTTCTATTTGGTACGTGTTCACTGTAGCCTGGATGGAGCGCAGCGTAATCCGGGAGGTTGATGCGCCAGAAATCCCGGATTACGCTGCGCTCCATCCAGGCTACAATTTTGTTATTACAGCTGCTCTCCAGTAGGATCATCTACTATTGATTTAACAGCAGGATCCTTCTTTTCTTCGCCCTTACCTTGAGAGTCTTTATCTTTATCGATAGCCTTTAATGCCTCCCAATCATCTGGGGGAGTTGGTTCTTTGCCTGACATAATTTCTTTAATCTGTTGAGCATCTATAGTTTCGTATTTAATCAACCCATCTGCCATTAAATGCAATTTATCAAGATTGGCATTTAAAATCTCACGTGCGTGCTGGTAGTTACGGTCAATAATTGCGCGAACTTCTTGATCAATCTGCTGAGCTGTCTGATCGGATACTTCTTTGTTTTGGCTAACAGAACGGCCTAAAAATACTTCGCCTTCCTCTTGGCCGAACGTCAGAGGCCCCATACTTGATAAGCCCCAGCTGGTAACCATTTTACGTGCAATTTCAGTGGCGCGCATAATGTCATTAGATGCGCCAGTGGTTACATTATCTGCACCAAAAATCAGCTCTTCAGCAACCCGCCCACCAAACAAACTAGCCAATTGGCTTTCCAAGCGTCGCTTACTGTGGCTATACCGATCCTGCTCTGGCAAAAACATAGTCACACCTAGCGCACGGCCACGGGGAATAATTGTGACTTTGTACACCGGGTCATGCTCTGGGACCATTAAACCAACAATAGCATGGCCAGACTCATGGTAAGCAGTTAATTTTTTCTCATTGTCATCCATAACCATAGAACGCCGCTCAGCACCCATCATGATTTTATCTTTGGCTTTATCAAGCTCTGTCATGCTAACTTTGCGCTTATTAGCACGGGCGGCAAAGAGCGCGGCCTCATTCACCAAATTCGCAAGATCAGCACCAGAAAAACCCGGTGTCCCGCGTGCAATTGGAAGGACTTCCACGGTAGCATCAATCGGTACTTTGCCTAAATGCACTTTTAAAATTTGCTCTCTACCACGAATATCAGGTAGTGGCACTACTACTTGTCGGTCAAAGCGGCCTGGACGCAGCAATGCAGGATCAAGAACATCTGGACGGTTGGTCGCCGCAATAACGATCACGCCTTCATTGCCTTCAAAACCATCCATTTCTACCAACAACTGGTTCAACGTTTGTTCGCGCTCATCATGACCGCCGCCCAATCCCGCACCACGGTGTCGACCTACAGCATCAATTTCATCGATAAAAATAATACAGGGGGCTTGTTTTTTAGCTTGTTCAAACATATCACGCACTCTAGATGCGCCGACGCCCACAAACATTTCCACGAAATCGGAACCAGAAATAGTAAAGAAAGGCACTTTTGCCTCACCAGCGACAGCTCTTGCCAGCAATGTCTTACCTGTTCCAGGAGAGCCTACAAGCAAAACGCCTCGAGGAATGCGTCCGCCTAAATTTTGGAATTTTGTTGGATCACGTAAAAAATCAACAAGCTCTTTAACCTCATCTTTAGCTTCATCTACACCGGCCACATCAGCAAACGTCACTTTTACTTGATCTTCACCCAGCAAGCGCGCACGAGAACGACCGAAAGACATAGCACCACGGCCACCACCCCCTTGCATCTGGCGCATAAAGAAAATCCACACACCAATGAGCAGTAACATGGGGAACCAATTAATAAATAAATGCAAGAGGAAGCTTTCTTGTTGTTTTTCCTGACCACTCACATCTACATTATTTTTTAACAGCTCACCCAACAGCGCATTATCTTGTACTGGCATATAGGTAACAAAGCGATGATTATTTTTCGTCATGCCCTTGATGACTTTATCATCTTCAATCGTCACTGAATTAACCATTCCCTGATCAATTTCTTTAAGAAATTGACTGTAGGAAACCTTTTCAGTGTTGGCATTGCGAGGGCCAAAATTACTAAACACTGAAACCAGAACAATGGCTATTATTAGCCATAAAAATAAATTTTTTACCATGTCGTTCAAAGCAATAACCTCTTTAAGTGTGTATTTCTACGACGTGAGGACAATAATACCTTTGTACCCCCTTCGAAAGGCTGTCCATGGTTTTCGAAGGCACTGAAAAATTCACTCTCACCCAAAATTTGGGGAGATAAGATAAAGTTACTATAAATTATAGCCCTTAGCCAGCAAATAGGTTTCCCGTGAGCGCGAACGAGAGGCTAAAGGCTTCCGAATCGTTACCCGTTCATATTGTAGGCGGGCTTGTTTAATAAGATCATCAAACCCTGCTCCGTGAAAAATTTTCATTAACAATGTTCCACCCGGCTTTAGCATTTTGCTTCCAAAATCAAAAGCTAACTCAGCTAGGTACATTGCGCAGGGGATATCAACAGCAATGTTTCCGCTCATATTGGGCGCCATATCAGATAACAACACATCAACGCTGCGCGTTGGTAGTAAGTGTGTTAATTGCTGGAGGACCGCATCTTCCCGGAAATCCCCCAGGATCATCTCTACACCTGCCAAAGCATCCATGGGCAATAAATCCAAGGCAATGATTGTGCCTCTGCCATCAAGTTTTTGAGAGACGTACTGAGTCCAGCCACCTGGAGCAGCCCCAAGGTCAACAACTGTCATACCAGGCTTGAAGAGATGATCTTTCTCATCAATCTCCTTCAGCTTATATATAGCACGGCTACGATAGCCCTCCAAATGCGCTTTTTTTACATATACATCGTTAAAATGTTCTTGTAACCATTTTGTACTGCTTTTGGAACGTGGCATACCGTTACTAACAAAAAGAAAAAGTCAGTATATGATACCGAATAGCACTACCTTTTCCTAGCAAAACGTGCAATAATTTGCCATTTTTTATGGAATAATCACTGTGGACACATCATTTAAGCAAGCATTGAAGGCTAAAGCGCACCATTTAAGACCTGTTGTATTGTTGGGGGCCAAAGGATTAACACCGGCAATCGTTGACGAAACCAACATCGCATTACTTACCCACGAATTAATTAAAGTTAAAATTAATGGCGCTGAAAAAGCTGCCAGGCAGCTTATGGCAAATGATTTGTGTGAACAACTACAAGCTCAACTTGTGCAATTGATAGGTAATACTGCGATTATCTATCGAAAAAACGAGCAAAAATAGAACTCAGTTTAAAAAATTGGTGCATTTTAATACATTTTTTGTTACTATGGCTGCCTTAAAATTTATCTTCGTATAGTGAATAATGGCAGAGCTTACAGCAAAAAATACCTATGATTTGGAATTGATTATCCTCGATCATTTACAGGGCACGCCTGTAGATGTTACTCGAGTTCGCCTTCAATCCCTGTGCTCTCAGTTAAAAACCAGTTGCCGATCTCTTTACCAATCGATTCAATTAGAGGCTATTCCTCGCGCGGAAATAGATGAAGAAGTTCAAGCAGAAGCCGGCAATGAAAACGCAGGGGAGAATGGTGTAGCTCAGGATGAAGTTCCTCAAGATGTGAGCGCGGGTGGGAATGATGAGGAAGCTTTAGAAGAAGATACCCACGAAGATAACATTGAGGCGCTCAATGAAAATACTCATCAAGAATCATTCCAAACAATTCGCTTAACTAAATCTATTCTTGCCAGCCTAAATATAAAAAAAAGCACCGATTCGTCAATCGAAGGTACTTACGAAAAAGCGCTTAAGAAATCGAATAATTTGTATGATTTAATAAAAATTCTATCTGATGATGGTTATGGGCAGATGGAATATCTGCTTGAAGAGCTGATCAAAACCATCAAACCTAGGCGCAATTGGCCTTTGATTTATTTAGTAAGCGCCGGGGTTAGTGCTGTCGTTGGCGGATTAACCTATGCTTTTAGACAACCTCTTGCAGTGTTGTGGCAATGGCTTTCCAGTACATTTCCACTAGCCATGAACTGGGTGGGTAGAACTTTTTCCATACTCCGCAATATTCCTTTGTTAGGTATTATAGGCAATGGGCTTATCTTAACTTGGGATTGGTATAACACCCTTGCTTATGGTACTAACATACCGAGTAGAAAACTCTATAACCTTCTATTCAAAACACTCGCTACTGGTCTGACTATATCGGCCTACACGTTGTCTTTTCTCGCAGCAGGGATAATAACCATCCCTGCTGCCATATTATTTGTACTCGGCTCAACCACCAAAGTTTTTAAAGGTGGGTATAACTGGTGGAGAAGTGCACGTCCGGTAAAACCAGATAATATTGAAGCGGCAGAATGGGAAGTTTTAGCGCAATATGAAAGAGAAGCGAACTTGCATCAGCGTTCCAAATATTCTGCTTTAGCGAATATCGGTGCGGCAGTGCTGACAACTATTGCGGTAGGTATATGGAATTTTTCCCCACCCGGCCTCATCGTTACAATATTTTGCGTATCTTTCATTTCACTAATAACCTTAGCTGAGTGGACATTATTATCCAACATAAATGAATCCTCCGCTTACCGCTTGCAAACCAGCATTGAGAAAATCGAAAATCCTAAATCCACGTTAGTACGACCAGCCAATCAGAACGAAGCGTCAAGACAGCAGGCCCGTCATGAGCTGTTAAACGCACAGGCAGACCACATTCGGCTGCGCGAAGAGGCGGTTACCAATCTTGAGCGCGAGGTTGCAGCAAGAGCAGCCCAGCAAGAAGAGGATATTCAAGGACTACTTCAGGATGTAACTGCTCTGCATGGTACCTCCGCCGGTGTTGCCAGTAGTACAGGCCTGATATTGCAACGTCTACAAAATTTGCATAGAAGACCCGAAGTGGCGCCCGCTAATGATGAGGACATAGAGGGGGCTGAGGTAGCAGCTGCAGACCCGACTTTAGCGATCCTAGAAGATGCCCCTGTGGATGCAGGCGAACGTAGCGCTAGCCCCTCACACTAACCAACCACGTGACAGCAGCAAAAGGATTGTATACACTTGCTACCACTGGCGCAAAAATTACGCCTCTGCCAGAATTTCAGAAAAGGGGTAGTATGAATTACCATTGTGACACATGATTCTAAGACATATACCTAATGCGTTAACACTCATTCGCTTGGTCTTAATTGCACCATTTCTGGTGTTTATTTACCAGCAAGAGTACATTAACGCCTTTTATACTTTTATTTTAGCTGGCTGCACTGACGGTCTCGATGGTTGGCTGGCAAGGCATTTCCATTGGCAAAGTCTTTTTGGATCACTAGCCGATCCTCTTGCTGATAAACTTCTTATCGCTACTAGTTTCATTTCCTTAGCCCTAATAGGCAAGCTGCCATGGTGGTTAGTCATTTTGGTTTTTTCTCGAGACTTAACCATTTCGTTTGGTGTACTGGCCTGGTACCGGTTTGTGCAACGAAAACTAGATTTTAAACCAACCCTTTTAAGTAAATTTAATACGTTGTTACAACTTGCTTTACTAACACTATGCTTGTTCGAATTGTCTTTTTTCAAATTCCCCCCCTATTTGCTCGAAACACTCATCGCTATCACTACAATCACTACTGCAAGTACTTATATTGATTATGTGTGGACCTGGGGAAAACGGGCTTGTACCTTCAATCACCTCGCCAAATGAATAGACAGCTAGCCTTAGCACTTCAATTAAACGATGAGGCAACTCTCGCTGACTTTTGTTGGGGTACTAACACATTATTACAGCAACAATTGCAAGATACTCTAAACGGCGATAGTGAACGACTGCTCTATATTTGGGGGACGCCCGGTAGTGGAAAATCACATCTTTTGCAGGCTTGCTGTCAGGCAGTAAAAGGCAATCAGTCAACCATTTATCTACCATTACATCTACTTAAAGAATGGGGGCCCGAAGTTCTTGATGGGATCGATGAACAGGCAATGATAGGTATTGATGATATTGACGCTATTGCTGGTAACCCTGACTGGGAAGAGGCTCTGTTCCACTTATACAATCGAGTTCGCGATAATGAGCGAACAACCTTGATCATTACGAGCAACTGCTCGCCTGCCCAATCACCCATTTGCTTACTTGACCTACGTTCACGCCTGAGTTGGGGGTTGGTTTTTCAACTCAATGAATTAAGTGATAACCATAAAATTAATACCCTAAAATTGCATGCTCACAAGCGTGGTTTTGAATTACCAACCAGTGTAGGACAATTTTTACTGAACCGATGCGCTCGCAATATGCATGATCTTCATGCCCTACTCAATCGCTTAGACGATGCCTCCCTAATTGCCCAACGCAAGATAACCATCCCTTTTGTCAAAAATATTTTAGGGATTTGAAAAAGGAGCTAGGCATTTAAGCCTAGGCAAATGGCACCAAGTTAAGTGATTTTCTCTCGCCTTTGCGTATAAGAAGTAGGCTGGCGCTGAGCGTAAGCGAAGCCCAGCAAGTACGTGATCATCTCTGCTGGGCTTCATTTCATTCAGCACCAGCCTAAAGTTTGGCTTATCTTAGTCCCATTCAAGCCTGGGCCAATGCCTGAAATTGAGCCAAGCCAACTCTGTCCAATGCGTTTTCTGAAAGTGACCGTCTAAAGAAAGTTATGCGGCCTATAGGAGAGGCATTACTTGAGGGCAGTATAGGTTGCGTTTCTTGAGTTGGCACGCTATTAACTAAAGGAGCATGATTCTCTGAAGTCATCATAGGTTGGGACTCTTGACTTGGCGCTCGATTAAATAAAGTTAATCCTCCCCCCATTCGGCGAAATTCCCCCACTTGACTAACCTGGCTTACTAGCTGCTCCAATCCCCGTCTCTGTTTGTTAACCACATGGTCATCAATCAAAGCATTAATCTTCTCTTCATCCATACCAAGCCATCGACTAACAAGACTTTCCAGACCAGGGCGTTGTACAAACAAAAAAATACTGCACGCTGCAACCCCCACTAAAAGACTCGCAACCACAACCGGCCAACATAAGGCCGTCGCAGAGGTGGTAAATAGACTTGCAGCTGCTAAAGCGACTGATTGGCCAGAAAAGAATCCTCCGGCAAAAAACACTATTCCGGCTACAGCTGATGTGACTGATTTTGCAACAATTAAAGAAGTAGCATTCAAATCAGCTTTATACTTTGATCTTGCTGAATCAAGCGCTGCATAACGCTTAACTAACATATTAGAAATTTGCAAAAGCTCTTCTTGCTCTTCAACATTTCCTAGTGTGCATCGAATACAAACTGCTTCTCTTAATTTATTGATTTGCTCAACTTGCTCTAACAGAACATCAATTAATTGATAGCTTTTACCCCTATCCACGCCAAGGTTTTGAGAAATAGTAACCAGATCAAAACCACAAAAAACAATAACAGCGACTGCCGCAAAAGCAATTCCCGCCATAAATATAGCTATCGGCGGAATCGCTGGAAATAAACCAAGTATAGAAGCAACGCCCTCAAAACCTTCACAAATAGCCACGGTTGTTCCAGCTATTGTCAAAAATCTGAAGAATGCTTTGTTTGGTTGTGGTTCGACATTATCACTAAGCTCTGAGGAGTCGGGAATAGAATTAAATAAATCTTGTAATAAAGCGGCGTGTAATGACTCCAATAAGAACTGTGCTTTTTTATCCAGGGTGATGCTTTTGCTAAGGCAAGCAACCAATGCCAACGCATTGATCTCGTTTTCTAAAGGGTTCTGTTCAAACCACTCAAGCAAAGCAATGATGTCAGAGGCGCGCTCCGCTTCCGCTACCGAAAGAAGAGACTCCTTAACACGAAGGCTTAGGGCATTCGAATGCTGGCTGATTGTTACGGAATAAACCATTAAATGGTCTCATACAAGTAAATAAAAATCTGTCTTATATGATAACTAACTTTTATTAACGAAATATTAGGCGTTTCCATATTATTATAATGATTTTATATTTGACACACCCATCAGTCGAGACAACTTTGGGGAAATTAACCACAATAAGAGCGCTATCACTAATGTAGTAATACCAATCCAAGCAAACACATTGGTATAAATCATTAATGATTCAATGCCAGGATGAAGATTGCGGGGTAATGCCGTATAAGATGCGACTGTGGCACCAATAAAGCCCGCCACTGAGGATGTCAAAAACCACATCCCCATTACAAAACCCGAGATACGCTGTGGAACCAGCTCCGCTACCATCGCGACACCTAATGCAGATACTAGTAGTTCGCCTAAACTCTGAAATAAATAACTGGTCACTAACCATAGGGAAGAAACCATGCCATTACTATCGTGAGCGTAGCGTGCAAAATATAAAAGCATGAAGCTAATACCACAACAGGTCATACCTAAAGCAAATTTATAGGGGATTCGAAAATCAAAACCTCGCTGATTCAATTTCACATAACACATCGCCAATACAGGGCTCATCGTAACAATCCATATCGGATTTAATGCTTGAAAACTTTGAGGGTTCATAGGAATGCCAAATAAGCTGGCGTGGACATTATAAACTGCAAATAAATTCAGGGAGGTTGCCATTTGTTGGTAAAGTGTGAAAAACACGACGGCTTCTAACATCAAAATAAACGCTAGTAACATCCGCTGCCGTGAAACTTGTTTTTCAAGGTACATATAGAAAAAATAAATGCCAACTACACCAGCTGTTATTAACCATACCAATCTTTTTGCAACTATCACGTGTTGCAAAAGATAACTAGCTGCCATACCCACCACAAAAATACCTACGGCTATTACACCCCATTGCAAAAAATTAATTGCCCGTTGATCAGCCGGGGTATTAATCGCAGCAATATGTTGGCGTTGAAATACGTAGTTTGTAAGGCCGAGAAGGATGCCTATGAAGCTCGCCATATAGGCATATGGATAACCATACTTGCTTGACAGTGCGGGGCCAATAAATAAAGCAAAGATTGATCCAAGATTAATAGCCATGTAATACAGGGTAAATCCACTATGCAATCTGGGATCTTGCTCCGTATAACATTTGCCCAGCAAGCTTGAAGGGTTGGCCTTGAACAGGCCATTTCCAACACATATTAATCCTAAAGCAAAAAATACATGTTGTTTATCAACCAATGCTAGTGCTAGATAACCAAGAGCAAGAACCACTAAACCCAAAACAATGGTTCGCTTCGTCCCAAGCACATTATCACCCAGATACCCGCCCACAGCGACCAAACCATACACAAGCGCAGAAAATGCACCAAACGTATAATACGCTTCCTCATCACTCAATCCCAAAAAACGAATAAAATAGAGTGTCAATATCCCCTGAACAGTATAGAAACCAAAGCGCTCCCATATTTCCAGCATGAAAACCATATAAAATGCACGGGGCTGTTCACGAAATAAACCTAGCATTAGCCTTGCCATACCACCCGCCAGTCAACTATATTTTCAAATATCATACTTTAAAAATAATTATTTATCATGGCGAAAATAGCCCTCTACCTAGCCGGGGGTGGCGCCCGAGGTGCTTACCAAGCTGGTGTGTTAAAAGCTCTTAATGACATTTTACAAGTGAAAACCTTACCATTTGCGATGGTAAGTGGCGTCAGCATTGGCTGCATCAATGCTGCGATCATTGCTCAACATGCTGATGATTTTCAAACTGGCATTGAAAAACTTGAGGCGCTATGGAGTAACATCCACTGCCAACAAATTTTTAATTCTAGTAATTATCAATTAGGTAGATCTGTCGTTCGCAATTTAAGCTATTTACTCATTAAACAACGCCAATCAGGGCATTTACTGGATACAGCCCCCTTACAGCATTTCATCAGTGACAACATTGATTTTGATAAAATTAAAACAAATATTGCTAATCGGCTTCTAGAAACGATGGAAGTAGTCAGTACTTGCTACGAAACCCAGCAAACTATTTCGTTCTATCAACATTATCAACCTCAATTTGAAGATTGGCACTATCCGCGACATATCAGCCAACGTGCAGACCTAGGTAAAGAGCACATTCTTGCATCTAGCGCACTACCGCTCTTTTTTCCCACAGTTAAAATTGATGGCCTTCATTTTGGTGATGGTGGTATGGGGCTCGTCGCTCCACTTCGCGGGGCAGTACGCTTCAATGTTGAAAAAATTTTGATTTTAGGCACTCGTCAGCTGCCAGTTTTTCCAGACACCGAACAATTTCGTAATGGTAATATTGGTTTTGCTCATATCTTGGGAAATATGCTAAATGGCTTATTTCTTGACAACTTAGACCGAGATATTGAGATGGTTACCCGTATGAACGATATTGCGCAATTACTGTCCATGTGGAAGAAGCGACGCTCACCTTGGCGGCCTATTGAAATAATGCATTTGCGCCCTAGCGCTAACGTTGCCGAAATGGCGCAAGCACAATATCAAGCTATGCCCGCATTACTACGCTTATTGCTAAACGTTCTTGGAGCCCAGAGTCATTCGGGAGACTTGCTAAGCTTTCTTCTCTTTGAAAAAGAGTTCACAAGGGAATTAATTGATTTGGGTTACCACGATACAATGGCCTCCTCCGCTGCGATTACTGCATTTTTTTCTTGAGTAGCGCTAGCCACAAAACTGTGTCACCGAGCCGCGACCGTAAGGGAGCGGAGCGGTTGCTAGGAAATCAGTGTTATGCGAACTGCCCTCCTCCCTTACGGTCGCTGCTCGCACTCTTCCTACAATCCCGGGAATAGTGCTAAAAAAATATTACTTTGTTACAATTATGTCCACCCAAACTTCTGTAGGTAAATTAAATGGGCTCAAAAATTCTTGCTGCACTTGTCCTAGGGACAGGGTTTGCATTAAGTGGATATTTTATTTCCCATGGACTAACAGGATCTAGGCAATACAACCGCTTTGTTGAAGTAAAGGGCTTAGCCGAACGTGTAGTAAAATCCGATGAAGCTATTTGGACATTAAATATAAAACTCGTCAATAACGAATTACCTGCTTTGTACCAAGCCATCGATGAAGCCCAAAACAAAACGCGGCAATTTTTGAATAAACAAGGATTTAAAGACAACGAAATAAGCACCAACCCCGTAACGGTTGTCGATGCGCAAAGTGTTAACTATAACCAGAGTGAGAATTTGCCACGTTATAGCGCTGACACTGGATTAACAGTCAGCACGTCTAACGTAGACCAAGTAGCCGCTGCCGCCCAAAAAACAGGTGACCTGGTGCAACAAGGCATCGTAGTGACTAACTCAAATGCCATGTATCGCTTTAATAACTTAAACACGATAAAACCCACCATGCTCGACGAGGCAACTAAAAGCGCTAATGAAACAGCACAAAGCTTTGCGAAAAATGCACTGGCCTCTCTAGGCTACATTCGCCGCGCCACCCAAGGATTATTCACCATCACTGATGCCAACTCTAGTTACGATTCAGGTAATGCCATCATGAAAAAAGTACGCGTGGTCACTACTGTGGAGTACCAACTTAAATAATCTCTATGTTAAAAACTACCTAACTATATAAAAATAATCGATTTACTAAGCGAAATTTCTTTTCTCTTGAAAAAAAATACGTTATAAAGAACTGGCCAGGATCAAGGATTGATGGGCTAAAATTTATTTTCAAGGAGTGAAAAAATGAACAGCAAAGTATTTTCACAACGATTTAATAGAGAATTGTCCCTGTTAGGTTTTCCAGAAGATTTGACTGAAAAAACCAAGGCCGTCGCCAAGGTTTTTGGGGTTACTCGCCATTTAGCAAATGCTATGATCTTTGGCTTTATGCTCCCCCCCGATGAGCAGTTAGATAAAATTGCTAAAATTTTAGAGGTCTGCCCTGACTGGCTCAGTGGCAAAACCGATCGGAAAAAAGCCTACTCCGAGCGAGAAGATATGGAAAGCGTGTAGTCTTACTAAAAATACGTTATAATCAGACATCTGCGTAATTCACATTGTGATAAATACTAATGTGAGCAGTAACGTTCACTCACAGGTAGCATCTAAATCATGGAATGCTTGAGTTATTGCATTGCCAATAAAATCGATCTAACCGGCTTAGATAATCACTACAAAACCACGCTGGTTGGATACGCATCAGTTAAATCCCGTGACCTATTAAAACTAAGCCCCTGTGACACCAATAATGCCTTGGTTTTTGTGTTTAAAAATGGAACGGTAGTTTCCTGGGGTGTTAAACGGCATCAAATTAGCGCTTACCTCGACACCATTAGGCTTTTTGCCGACAAACCGGTTTCATTTCGAGTCCACGACGAATTCAACTATCAATTTGGAAATAAAACGGCCATAGAACCCCATGATTTTTTTGATGTTGACTGTTTAATTATTGACACAGATAGTGATGAACTAAAACTAAGTCTGTCATATGGTTTTTCTCAATCCGTAAAACTACAGTATTTTGAAACCATCCTTGAAGCCTTGATTGAAAAATACACTCCATTAATACATAGCTTATCCAATAAAGGCGGCATGGCTATCTCACGTAATCACATTCGCCACGTTATTGGTGAAATTCTTGGCGCAAAAAGCGAAATGAACTTGATCAGTAACTTTCTTTACCACCCTAAATATTTCTGGCAACACCCCACGCTAGAAGAGCACTACATCATGCTTGAACGATACCTACATATTCAAAGACGTGTGAATGCTATTAATCACCGCCTAGACACACTAAATGAAATCTTTGACATGTTTAACGGCTATCTAGAAAATCGTCATTCACATAGTCTCGAAATTATCATTATTGTTTTAATTACCTTTGAAATAGCGTTTAATGTATTGAACTTTCATTTTTAAACTAAATGTTTTTTATATGACTCCATGTCAAACGAAGTGTGGCGCGGAAGGGAGGGCTCCTGTCGCGCGCAGCATGCGAGCACGACGGGGTACCTGCAGCGACAGGGCCCTAAGGCACCAAAGCCAGCTTTCTGGCTTCGTTTAAAAAGGAGCTTCTATTATTCAATAATAATGGCGCTGTAATGAAACTGCATCCATCAATTAAAACCGAATTGCTTGCTGGAATAACCACCTTCCTCACCATGGCATACATTGCCTTCGTTAACCCAACCATTTTACATGATGCCGGCATCGATCAAGGAGCTGCTTTCACAGCAACCTGCCTGGTTACTGCTTTTGCCTGCGCACTGACCGGCCTACTCGCCAATACCCCCATTGGAGTAGCCCCAGGCATGGCATTAAATATCTACTTTGCCTACAGCGTTGTACTAGGCCTTGGTATTGATTGGCAACATGCGCTAGCAATGGTATTTGTCTCAGGGGTGCTATTTTTTATCATCAGCCTAACAAGCCTACGCAGACTCCTAATTGAAGCCATTCCACGCAACCTACAAATTGCCATTCTTATCGGCATCAGCCTTTTAATAGCACTTATCGCATTACAAACTAACCAATTGATCGTTGCGGGAAACCACACCCTCATGCACCTCGGTGATATAAGCCGCCCCCAAAGCCTATTGTTTTTACTAGGCTTTTTAGTGATTTTGACGCTAGATTATTACCGCGTACCCGCAGCCATTATCATTGGCATCCTTACCATCAGCCTGCTCAGCTTACTGCTAGGATTAACCACATGGAAAGGGGTCGTGGCCCTCCCCCCCTCCATACAACCTACGTTTCTTAAACTTGATTTCTCAGGCTTTACCAGCATGACCGCTATTAAGGCAACATTCACCTTTTTTCTCATCGCCGTATTTGATGCCACCGGAACACTGATAGGCTTACTCAATCCCTCAATTTTCAAAGATCAACCTAACTATTCACAACGATTAGGTAAGAGTTTAACTGCAGATGCCGCCGCTTCTGCAATAGCGGGATTATTGGGATGCGCCAGTACATCCCCTTTCATTGAATCAGCAGCAGGGATTCAAGCGGGCGGCCGCACAGGCCTTACCGCTTTTGTGGTGGCAGTGGGCTTCATCATGATGCTATTTTTCTCTCCCCTAGCACAGGCCATTCCCAATTACGCAGTAGGCCCAGCCCTTCTCTATGTCGCTTGCTGCATGATGCGGCATTTAGGTGAGTTAAAATTAGTCGACATCACCGAAACAGCACCCTGCATGCTTACTATTATGTTAATCCCATTTACATCCTCTATTGCTGATGGTATTGGTGCAGGCATTGTTTTATATACCCTACTGAAATGGCTCACACGCCAAAAAGTAAATCCCTTATTGCTTATTTTAAATCCATTATTTGTTGTTTTTTTTATAGTTAACTGACTAAGAGAAAAATATGACCACAAACCAGCCTCAAGGCTAGCAACATGCTAACCCGCAATCACCAACTCAGTCCGCAGCAACTGAGTGAACTGGATAAGCTCTGCACTGAATGCAAATCCAAGGACGGTAATGTCGTTGCCATTTACAAGCATTTGCTTAGCCAAGAGCGGCCAAGACTCTGCAATGTACTTTATTACCACCAAAAACAATTAATCGGGTTTCTAAGCACTTTTTTTTTCCACCAGGATGCTTGCGAAATAGCAGTTATGGTAAAGCCGAGTTTTCGCAGACAAGGTATTGCTACCCAAATGCTCAATGAAATCATGCCTCTTATACAGGTTGAAGAAAGCAAAAATTTTATTTTTTCCACACCACATGATGTAAATAATGATTGGCTGCTTGCAAAAGGTTTTCGCTATCTTCATTGTGAATATCAGATGCAGCGACAAGAAAATAAATCTGTAGAAATTGCAAGTAACTCCCTTAAAGTCCGCGCCGCAACTGCAGAAGATGTACCTGTTTTATGTGCCATTGATAGTACTTGCTTTGCCACACCACAGCCCGACACACCAACCCACTTTCAAAGCCTTTTGTTTGATCCCAGCTACAAATTATTTATTTCTGAAATAGATGGTATACCCGTTGGCAAAGCACATTTAGACCTGCAACCAGATGGTGCTCGCATAACTGATATTGCTGTTTTACCTCCCTTCCAAGGGAGGGGTTTTGGTAGCACCATGCTTGCACATTGCATTAACTATTCGCTAGCCATTAATCAACCAAATTTAAGCCTGAATGTAGAAACAAATAACCAGCAAGCTCTAAAAATTTACATTCGCCTTGGTTTTGTTGTCAGCAATGCCTACGATTTTTGGACCATTCCTGTTGAAGTCTTGCGGTTAACAAAACATTAGTTCAAAATCTACCGGTTGCCGTATCAAACGGTGATTTACAGCGACTCACGCTAAGAATTTTATATGGAATAGCACCGAGATTAAACGAGGATACGTATGAAAAAAAGAGTTGTAATCACAGGCATGGAAATCACCTCCTCTATCGGATGCGGGCTAGAGGCTTTTTGGCAGGCAGCGACAAAGGGTGAATGCGGTATTAAACGTATTCAATCTTATGATCCATCACCCTACACAACACAGATAGCTGGCGAAATAAATGGGTTGTCCTTGGACCACTTACCTGAGTTTGGCAAAACTAGACGTTTCCCTCGCGTAGCCCAATATGCTCTTTTCTGCGCCCATCATGCAATCGAACAATCTGGCCTCACTGCAGCAGAGTTGAGTAATGCAGGCACATATATAGGTACAAGCTTAGGAGGCGGACCTGAGTTAGAAGGAGCCTACCGCTCTTTCTTTACAGAGAATTGGAAAAAAATCCCAGCGCTTAGTGTTATTCGTGGAATGCCAAACTCTGTTGCTAATCACATCGCCATTGCTTTTGGTATTGGTGGACCTAACTCAACGATATCAAACGCTTGCGTTTCTTCTGCGGAAGCTATTGGTAACGCATTCCAACAAATTTCTCATGGGCAATTGTCTGTAGCGTTGTGCGGTGGAACAGAATCGCTGGTGTGGGAAACCATCATGGCAGCGTGGTGTAAACTGCGTGTAATGTCCACTCAAAACGAAAACCCTGCTGGATCTTGCCGTCCTTTTGATAAAACGCGTGACGGCATGGTAATGGCAGATGGAGCAGGCGTTCTCGTTTTAGAAGAATTGGAACACGCCAAAGCAAGAGGCGCCTCTATTTTAGCGGAAATTATTGGTTTTGGTGCCAGCTGCGATGCTTACCATGTCACAGCCCCTAATACACAAGGCCAATCCCGCGCTATCAACTCAGCGTTGGATGACGCTAGAGTCACAAGCAGTGATATCCAGTATATTAATGCCCATGGAACAAGCACCCAATTAAATGACGTTACAGAAACCGAAACAATTAAAGCCGTCTTTGGCAATCGCGCTTATGAAATTCCAATTACAGCACAAAAAGCGATGACAGGGCATGCGATAGGAGCTGCCGGAGCGATGGAAATAATAGCCACCGTCTTAAGTCTGCAACACGACATACTCCTGCCAACCATCAATTTACGTGAAAAAGACCCGCTTTGCGATCTCGACTATGTTCCAAATCAAGCAAGAGAAAAGCGTATAGATATCGCACTATCTAACCACTTCGCTTTTGGGGGAGCTAACGCCGCCTTAATCCTCAGACGGTATTAAAACCTGAGGGTGCTACAAATAATTTCTTCGCCCCGAGAGGGGAGAAGGTGCCCGGCAGGGCGGATGAGGGGTGATCAAAAAATTTACAACAAAAATGTATTTTATGGTTTGATCTACCCTCACCTACCCTGTCTGGCATCCTCTCCCATCAATGGTAGAGGAACCTACTATCCACACCCTGCGCTAAAAACAGTAAATCTTTGTCCATATGGGAGTAGCATCTTCAATCTGATAAAGATTCGCAACTTAGTCAGCATAGCGTTATAATCCTGAGATTTTGCACAATTAGAAGGTCCCCCATGAAAGCATCTCTATTAGAAATAGCCAACTTAGTCCAAGGTAAGATCGTTGGTGATCAAAATTTAATGATCTCTACTCTATCTCCAATCGATAATATTATTGCTAACGCACTTGTTTTCGCTGAGGGCACCGATAATTTAAAACTTGCAGAAGCTTCTGATGCAGGAGCTATTCTAGTATCAAGCAACGTAGATGGTGTTAATAAACCCATAATTCAAGTTTCCAACCCATTGGTTGCATTTATTAAACTTTTAAATCATTTCTTCCCCGAACATAAACCAAGTACCGGCATTCACCCAACAGCAGTAATTGCTGAGAATGTTACGCTCGGCAACAAGATATCCATTGGTCCTTACGTCATTATTGAATCAGGCAGTATTATTGGGGATAACTGTTGTATTAAGGGCCATGTTTACATCGGCCATGACGTTACCATTGGGTCAGACTCAACTATACACCCCCATGTTACGATTTATGATAAAAGCCAAATCGGAACTCGCGTTTCCATCCACGCGTCTACAGTCGTCGGTTCAGATGGCTTTGGTTATACGTTAGAAGATGGCGAACATTTAAAGGTACCTCATGTTGGTCACGTGGTTATAGGAAACGATGTTGAGATTGGTGCAAACACAGTAATTGACCGGGCAACATTGGGCACCACCGTGATTGGAGAGGGCACAAAAATCGACAATTTGGTGCAAATTGCGCATTCGGTAAAACTAGGCAAGCACAACATACTCTGTGCCTTTACCGGTATCGCTGGGAGCACTGTCAGTGGCAATCATGTGATCTTTGCGGCCAACGTCGGAGTGAGTGATCACGTTCGTATCGATGATGGCGTGATATTAGGCGCACGGGCTGGTGTACCGCCCAAAAAGCATTTAAAACAAGGGAATATTTACTTAGGAAGCCCCGCAAGACCAAGAGAAAAAGCAATTGAGCAAGAGCTAGCTACAACGCGTATCCCATTGATGCGAAAAAATATGCGTGCTTTAAGTGAAAAGGTAGCGCAATTGAGCGAACGGATAGAACTTATAGATAAGGAGAGTGTATAAGCATGTCACCTCGCTTGCTTCTGGTCGATGGCTCATCCTATTTTTTTCGTGCATTCCACGCCTTGCCGCCTCTTACCAACTCCAAAGGACAACCTACTGGTGCTGTTTATGGGGTTGTAAATATGGTCAAGCGTTTAATCAAGGACTATCAACCCGACCAAATGGCTGTGGTGTTTGACGCAAAAGGCAAAACCTTTCGGGATGAATGGTACCCTGCATACAAAGCCAACCGCCCCCCTATGCCAGAAGAACTGAGCTCTCAATTCCAGCCGCTGATCGAGCTCTTAACCGCTATGGGGCTACCCCTACTCATTATTGAAGGTGTAGAAGCTGACGATGTCATTGGAACACTAGCATATCAAGCCAGTAGTCAAGGCCACTCAGTAGTCATATCTACGGGTGACAAAGACATGGCACAATTGGTCAACGAACACGTTACGCTCATTAATACCATGAGCAATCAAACGTTAGACCCTAATGGGGTAAAAGAAAAATTTGGGGTAACCCCGCTGCAAATAATTGATTACTTAACCCTTGTAGGTGACACATCTGACAATGTACCCGGTGTAAATAAATGCGGTCCAAAAACAGCGGTTAAATGGCTAACTCAATATCAAACCCTGGATAGCCTAATCGCAGATGCAGATAGCATTGAAGGTAAAATTGGAGAGAGTCTACGAGCAAGCTTAACCCAACTACCACTATCAAAAAAATTGGTTACTATCAAAACAGATGTAGAACTACCTCTTGCATTTACGGAGCTTGCAATCCAATCAGCCAATACTGAACAGCTCATAGCGTTAACAGGTGAATTGGAATTTAAAAATTGGCTTAAAGAATTATTAGAACAAAACCCTGGCGAAACACAAACAGTCACACAACAAACCGCCAATTTTGAAGTGATCAACACGCTATCACTGTTTAAAATCTGGCTTGAAAAATTACAATCGTGCGCGCTATTTTGCATAGATACAGAAACGACTAGCCTTGATGCAATACGTGCCGAAATTGTAGGAATAGCGCTTGCCATCGATCCGGAAGCTCCCGCTTATATTCCGCTTACTCATAATGACGCTAGCCCGCAATTAGAGCGAGAAATGGTCCTGACAGCCCTAAAGCCTATTCTTGAAAATCCTAACATTGGTAAAATTGGCCAAAATTTAAAATATGATTATAACGTATTTAAAAATCACGGGATTACATTAAAGGGCATTACCTTTGACACCATGCTCGAATCTTACTTACTAAATAGCACTGCTAACCGCCACGATATGGATACGCTGGCATTAAAATATTTAGGTCATAAAACAATTAGCTTTACTGATATTGCAGGAACCGGGGTGAATCAACTACTTTTTAACCAAATCCCAGTTACAAAAGCAGCGCCTTATGCGGCAGAAGACGCTGAAATAACATTAAGGCTTCACCACACTTTATATCCGATGATGGATGAAAAACTAAGACATGTATTACATGAGATAGAGATACCACTGCTCACAGTACTCGCCGAAATTGAGCGACATGGTGTCCTCATTGATACCAACACCCTTTTTAAACATGGCGAGCGCCTAAAAGCCCGAATAGCCACCTTACAAGAGGAAGCGCTGCTGCTGGCAGGAAGAGAATTTAATTTAAATTCGCCAAAGCAATTACAAGAAGTCTTATATCAAGAACAACAGCTGCCGGTACTTGCTAAAACTCCAACCGGGCAACCATCAACTGCAGAGTCTGTGCTGCAAGAGTTAGCCTTTGATTACCGACTACCAGCCGTTATTTTAGAATACCGTAGTTTAAGTAAACTCGTGTCTACCTACATTGACGCGTTGCCAAAGCGGATTAACCCATCAACCCATCGGGTCCATACTTCTTACAATCAAGCCGTAGCCGCAACTGGCCGCTTGTCATCCAGTGAACCAAATCTACAAAACATCCCTATTCGTAGCGAGGAAGGGCGTTTAATCCGCACAGCTTTTATTGCTCCCCCAGAACATGTTTTATTAGCAGCAGACTATTCCCAAATTGAATTACGCATCATGGCACACTTATCGCAAGACCCTAATTTGCTCAAAGCATTTGCCAACAATTGGGATATTCATGCAGCCACTGCCAGTGAAATTTTTGGGGTTGAATTGGATAGTGTAAGCAAAGAACAACGCCGTCGAGCCAAAGCCATCAATTTTGGTTTGATTTATGGCATGTCTGCTTTTGGCTTAGCAAAGCAATTAGGAGTAGAACGCCAGGACGCCCAATTTTACATGGATCGCTATTTTCAACGCTACCCCAGCGTATTGGATTACATGGAGAGAACACGTAAACAAGCCCATAAAGAAGGCTTTGTTGAAACGTTATTTGGGCGAAGGTTATATTTACCCGAAATCAACGCTCGTAACATGATGCGGCAAAAAGCTGCTGAACGCGCCGCTATCAATGCACCGATGCAAGGTACTGCAGCGGATATCATTAAAAAAGCTATGCTAGCCATTGCTGATTGGCAAAATCAGCAATCTAATAATGACATACGAATGGTTATGCAAGTACACGATGAACTGGTTTTTGAGGTTCGCAACGATAAAATTGAGTTAGCCAAGCAAATCGTTTCGAGCTTGATGGAAAATGCAGCGAAGTTATCAGTGCCGTTGTTAGTTTCTATTGGTGTGGGGCAAAACTGGGATGAGGCCCATTAGGATTAGGTAGCCCCGCGCAGTCCTAATAGGTATGTCATCATGTCAAGCACCGCGAAACATCCCGCGAGGGACAAGATCACGTCCCCCCTTCATTTCCATTTAGTTAAGATAAGTTGTCATTCCTTAACTTAATGGTAGTGGGGAGGGGTAAGAAACAAAACTTTTGAAACCACAGCTAACACGTTAATATCTGAAGAAGAAGTCACAAGCACTTTTTTTTTGAAATGTTTGGGAATTTGAAAGCAAGCATATTGTGACTACATGTAGTTACAATATGAGCAAACAAGGCTGGATGACCACCAAACGGGTAGCCATTCCATTTGGTATTCCCCAACAGGATTTCGCTCCCCATTCTGAATAAAGATAGCGCCGTTTGTAACAACATCTATGTATCCTGAAAAAAACTCGAGCCCGCTTCGCGGGCAACCCAAGGTCAAAAGAAAAGGGGTTAAGGGTTAAAGTGTTAAAGCCCGAACACACCTAACCGCAATAAATGCGGCTGCCTTGTTCTCGTTGAGCTGGCCGCAGTTCTCGTTGGTGAAGAGCACAGCCTTCGCGATGTCCCTAGAGTTCACTCCAGTGATCTCTGTAGAGCTCCAGTAGAGCTGCTGGAAGCCACCACCAAGCAATTCTTGATTAGCACAAAGACAAGCTAGCTGATCTGCAGCCGGCAAGAACCAATCCCCATAACCGCCACTGGTGTATTGATCGCACAATCCTGCCGCATAACTCGTTAAGACGGGTCCTTGAGAAGTCACAATGGTATTTGTATTGGCTAATCCAGCATCACTACTACTAGCACCTGTTGTAATACGAATACCGTTCGACCAACGTAGCCCGATGCTATTATCGGTTGTCGCCGCAATGAGATTTAAATGTGGCGCCCCACCAAGACACGCGATAACCCCGCCTTCGTAAGCTTGCCCTATGGCTAAAGGCGCTGGAGAAGTCCCCGTGGAAGTCACCGTGATTGTCGCAGGCGTTGTATTGCTCACAGAAAATAAACAATACCCATTACTAAAAAGACTGCATCCGCTTGGCGTATATCCGGGCGTTCTTATCTTGATGCCTGCCGCAGGATAGGTGTGGTTTGGCGCCGCAGAGAGAATGCTTAAAGTTTCTCGTGTGACCGTGTAGTCTTGACACGACAAAGGGCCTTTCCCATTCAAACATAAGGTAATATCCAATGTTACCACTGTACCAGTGCCTGTAACCGTAAATAAATTTCCCGTAGCAGGCCATCCGGCTTGATTCAGCATCATCAATAACACAAAGCTGATTATATTGACTGTCGGTTTCATGCGTGCGCTTCCTTTATGATAGGTCGTTAAATGCGAATACCACACAGCAGGGCATTCGCGTACGTGTTGCCCGTATTCAGTGTGTTGAGTAATTGAGAGGTCTCTGTGTTGAAATGCCCTTGGCCTAAATAGAAAAATCGATAGCCACACTCAAGCGGTGCTTTGCCAAATACATTGTTGATTCGTATACCGATACCGACAGTTGCACTAAACGTCGTGGTGGTACGTCCGGAAAATGCATTGTCAGGAAGCGTCACCCCATTATCGAGTGAGGACTCTTGAAATCCGCCGGCTTGCATGAAATTAGGCCCAATCCCTATATCCAGCGTCAGGGACTGGTTTGTAGATTTGAGCGGGATGGTCGATGCGGCCATCGCATAAACAGGATAGTGCGTTAGGTGATATCCGTACGATAAGTTGGTGAACAAGTTCTCTTGTGTCACAGTCCCTGAAACAGATGTTTTTGCAAGGTAAAATCCATTAACGCCATAGCTCATGGCCAAAGGGCCACGTGCTTGGCCTTCAATAAAATAGCCAAACCCTAACAACGCATTGCTGTCACCGTGCTTTGTTACCGTGAACGTGTCCCCGATAAGGCCGTCAATGTTGATGTGTTGTGATGCCCCTTGGTTACTCCAAAAACCCCCTAATTGGATAAGCGCATGTCCTGCTTTTAGCGTGGATAGTGTGGGGAGAAAATGGCTATGACTTAGATGGGAGGTAGTTATTGGCTGGCTGGCTGCAAGTATGGTGCTTGATGCCAAAGCGAACAAAGCCCCTAGTAATGCAACGCTATTATTTGTTGTAACTACAGCCATTCGACACCGTCCTTGTGTGATGTTCTCTCATCGAGATGACACATCATAGCAAGCAGGCAAGCAAGCAGGCAAATAAGGCCTTTGAGGTCAAAACGCTCGAAAACGTACGTTAAGGGCAAATCAACCGCTCAAACGGGTATCTTTTTAAAATCTCAAAGACTGCCTGAAATGCTAAAAAGCAGGCTGTATCTATATCTGTAATGGCATGAAGCGATTTAAAGCTGCCTTTGATTATTGTATAAGATTAATTAATGGCCAATTAATTTATGAGGAAATTTTGTGACGATCTTTCAGGTTCGGGATGACGTACATCAGTTAAAAAGTAACTGGCTAGTTAAATATGCCACCCAAGTAGCTCATCAACGCATCTTTGTCTATTGGTGACTGCGTCAGTCCGATGTATTTATCTGGTCGTAATAATAACGCTGTCGGATGCTCAATAGCATAATGATGATGAACTTGTTGCTGATCATCCAGCCAAATGGTAGCGGAGCAATCTAAATTAGCCATTTCATGACATAAAACAAGATGCGGGATAATTATTTTAGGGTATTTATCGCTAATGCATTTGGCTACCTCAACCAAATTTGCAACGTCAGGTGAGTTGAGTCCGGCAAATAGGAATAGATGATGCACTGTACCACGAACAATTTCATGTAGCGGCATAGCAACTTTTTTCTTTACACTGCTCAAATTAAAATCGACTAAAAAACTTCCTGCTTTAAAGTGTTTAACTGATCCTAAATTAGCCACAATAGGGCTGCTAGCGTAGGAAATATCCAATTCAGCCATAACTTCAGCAAATTTATTCTTAATGAATTTAATTGACATGATCCTGGATATTATAAAATTACGCAGACCAATAAGCATGGGATTTTTGATGACAAACATCTTAGTCATCATATCCGTCTTTACTAACACACTATGACCAACGGGATACCTCTCCGCATGATAACTATCTAAAAGAGCTTCTTTAGCAAGATTGGCATGTACTAAAGCTAATTTCCAGACTAAATTATAAACATCTTGAATGCCCGTATTTAACCCCTGGCCACCCATCGGACTATGAATATGCGCTGCATCACCCGCAAAAAAAACACGCTCTTTTCGATAATGTTGAATTTGACGATGATGTAAATAAAATTTTGTTATCCAAATCGGATTAGACAATACAGCTTTATCAGAGCTTCGAAGATTAAAGACGGCAATAACATCTTCCATAGTAGGATCAGCATCACTGCCTTCAGGAGCTGTCATTACCAAACGATAGCGCTTATTCCCCATAGGAAAACAAGCAAGTGGGCCCCCATCGCTGGGGCAGATAACCATCTGATCCTCAGGCACGTCCCAATCTATAAGTAAATCAGCTAACCACCATTTTTCCCTGTATTCAGAGCCCAAAAATTCCATTTTTAAGGATTCTCGGACAGTACTGTGCCCACCATCACAGGCAATAAGCCATGAAGCCGTGACTGTTTCAACCTTGCCATCCGCGCAAGTCAGCGTGGCACAGATTCCCTCCTCATTTTGTGAGAGTGCAGTTAATTCTGTTTGCCACTCCACATCAAGCTTTTTTGCATGCAAAGCTTCATCTAAAATACGCTCTGTTTTATCCTGTGGTAAATCAATTACAAAATGGCGATTAGCTTCAACCTCAGCAAAAGTCATTTGCACCAATTGCTTGCCATTCGATTTCAGGAGTACTCCATTGATTTTGTGTCCTTGCGCAAGGACATTATCGAGTAATCCACAATCATCGAGGAGATCTAACGTACGAATATGGAGAGCCAACGCCTTGGATTTATCACTTAAACCAGCTTTTTTATCAACTATACGGCAACTCAGTCCTTGACGAATAAGCTCATTAGCACAAAAAATACCAACAGGACCCGCTCCAACTACTAGTACATCCAGTGATTTTTTTGGCATAACAGATCCTTAAATTGTGGTTACTCCAGAAGCACTTGCTACTAATACATGATCAGCCAAGCGTTTAGTAAACAAACCATTTTCTACAACTCCCACTATAGTATTAATGGCATCTTCTAACCCATTTGGCAAATCCACGCCTCTGTAAAATACATCCAGGATAATATTGCCATTGTCAGTAACAAACCCCTCTCGATACTGCGGATCTCCACCCAACTTAACTAATTCACGTGCAACAAAGCTTCTCGCCATGGGAATAACTTCTACCGCTATAGGAAACGTGCCTAAATGCGTCACCACTTTTGTATCATCTACAATACAAATAAATTGTTTTGCCACTGTGGCAATGATCTTTTCACGCGTTAAGGCCCCGCCGCCACCCTTGATCGTTTCACAACGAGTATTAACCTCATCAGCTCCATCAATATAAATAGGGACATCGTCTGCGGCGTTTAAATCAATGACTGGGATACCAATTTCACGCAGGAGCAATTCCGTCATTTTAGAACTCGCCACACAAGCATCAATACGGTGCCTCACCTGCGCCAGCTCTTTGATAAAACAATTTACTGTAGACCCTGATCCAACCCCGATGATCATATTATCTTCTATGTATTCTAGTGCCGCTTTTCCTACTTTTGCCTTTAATTCGCTCATCGATCAACTCACACATCACAATTTTTTATTTTATCGCTTCACAGTTGCCTATGTCGACAATTTGCTAAAATGAGAAATATACTATTGATAACAGTATGCCAAGGATGACTATGATTTACCCTAATATTCTCGCCACCATAGGGCGGACGCCTGTCGTGAAAATTAATCACATGGGAGCCGATCTTGCCTGTGAGCTGTATGTAAAATGTGAATTTTTAAACCCTGGCGGTTCGATAAAAGATCGCATTGGTTATGAAATGGTAAAAAATGCTGAGTGCTCTGGGCGTATCAAGCCTGGAGATACGCTTATTGAGCCAACCTCAGGCAACACTGGGATTGGTATTGCACTCGCGGGAGCCGTGATGGGATATAATATTATCATCACCATGCCAAGCAAAATGAGTCAGGAAAAACAAGCTGTGCTTGAATGCCTTGGCGCTACCATCTACCGCACACCCACCGAAGCCGCCTGGAATGATCCTGACAGCCATATCTCATTAGCTAAACGTTTGCAAAAAGAAATTCCTAACTCACATATACTCGACCAATATGCAAATCCTGACAATCCAGGCGCACATTATTATGGAACCGCACAAGAAATTATTGACGATTTTGGTAGCGACTTGGACATGTTAGTCGCGGGCGTTGGAACCGGTGGCACCATAACAGGTATTGCAAAACGTTTAAAAGAAAACAATCCGCACATTAAAATTGTTGGAGTTGATCCTATTGGCTCTATTTTGGGTGGCGGTGATGAGATTAAACCTTATCAAGTCGAAGGGATTGGCTATGATTTTTTTCCAGACGTTTTAGACAATACTTTAATTGATACGTATATAAAAATTAATGATGCAGACTCATTCCGCACAGCCAGGCAATTAATCAGGGAAGAGGGTCTTTTAGTTGGTGGATCAAGTGGTGGAGCTATGTGGGCCGCATTGCACGCTGCTAAGAAATTGGAAAAAGGGCAAAAATGCTTGGTTATCCTACCCGACTCTATTCGTAATTACATGTCGAAATATGCCAGTGACAAATGGATGCAAGAACAGGGCTTCATGTGAGTAATATAGGCTCCTTTTTAAACGAAGCCTGAAAGCTGGTTCTGGTGCCTCAGGGTCCTGTCGCTGCAGGTATCCCGTCGTGCTCGCATGCTGCGCGCGACAGGAGCCCTCCCTTCCGCGCCACCCTTCGTTGAACATGTAAAAATAGTCCGTCGTTGCGAAGCAATCCAGCGGCCTTAATGTTGTTCAAATACAGTCACTGGATTGCTTCGCTACGCTCGCAACGACGATTATATTCCTTAAGTAAGCGCCATTCAGTCCATAACCTATCTTTGAGCACTAACTCCTGTTGCCTGCACCGCATCAACTAAATTAAATATTGCTGTTTTATCCATTTCTCCAAGACTTACAGCCTTCGAAATAGAGTATGCGAGATACTTTGCGAATTGCATTTGTCCTTGAGACGACGAGGCATTACCACTCTGGGCAGATACTACCCCATCAAAAATATTTGGGCGGAATCGCTGCTGTGATGCACTCACACTCCTTTGAGTAGCGTTTTGAGCATAAATGTCTCTTAAATCATCTGCACTTAATTCTCCAGCAACTACCATTGCGCACAATGGACGATATACTTCCTCAAACGTAGAAACTACAAGTTCTAGCTCAGTAGGAGCAGCAGTATTAACATCAGAAAACGAGGCTAGATTACTATCCTCGACTACACGGCTCAACTTACTTACCGGTAGTAATACGACCGAGGTAAAGACGCTACTGGCCAAGCGTGGCCGACAATACCCGTCTTGTAATTGCATAACTACGCTATCTGGATTTTGCTTAGTAGTAGTATTAAAACTTACGCGTTTGAATAATGGTTTATCAGCCTCGACAATCTGAAATTCCAGAGGTAGTTCTGGTAATGCACTAGATAAAGCAGTAATAGCACCCCAACCTTCGTCATGAGTAATAGCTGTGGAAGTAAGCTCTCCATTAAAAACCAAGCGAGAGTACTCTTCATTTTCACTAAATTCTTTAGCAATCATCTGGCCCAAAATGTAGGCGACCCTCTGTGTCAATTTGCCCAAACGTGTATGTTGAACCAATTGTTGTAAACGCTCAGTTGCACTAACTTTAGTCGAAATTCTCCGATCCTCGGGAAAACGAACCAAATAAAGCTTCATAATTTTTTCAACAACAGGCACAGCTACTTTTTGCTTTTTTAAAATTTTATCGAGTAATCCCGCAGCAATTCCTCGAAGAAGAGAATCGCCATCCTCATCTCCTAAATCAATAAAAACTGACTGTTTTCTCTGAACATCAGAACTTGGGTTATTAAAAAAACTATGCTCATATCTTTGGCTCGCACAGGCCATGATCTTCTCCACATCAAACAGATAGTTTCATTTTAATCCAAGTAAGTTAAGGGAATATTAACCATAAACTGCAAACGCATTAGAGCAAATTAAAATCATTTAGGCTCTCAATTAATCTTAATGTGAATATATTTGCAGTAAAAATCACAAAAACTGTTAGACAGATATATAATCAAGTTTAATGGGGGTCGAAGGGGAATGTGAGAGTAGGGTTGCATAGTGATCCCGCATTCCGCTTCGCTCCATACGGGCGACATGGTTTGTAATCGTTCACGGGGTAGAAATTGGCTCCCCCACAAACGATTACGTTGTTTTTTAGTAAATCTTAAACGAAGGGTGGCGCGGAAGGGAGGGCTCCTGTCTCGCGCAGCATGCGAGCACGACGGGATACCTGCAGCGACAGGACCCTGAGACACCAAAACCAGCTTCCAAACTTCGTTTAAAAAGGAGCCTATATCTCTAAACACAGGGAGGCCAAATGGAGCGCATTAATGAAAATGAACAAGAGTTAGCGCGCTTAACAGAGCTAATGCGCCAAACTGGAGAATTTATTGCCTATTTTGAACTTGCTGACACTAAAATGATAGAATGGCGCCAAAATTTAGAGAACCAAGCATCCGTTCAACAAACGCTATTACACCAAATAAAAATGCACCAGCAAGAATTAATCCACCTAACCCAACAAGCCATCTCTAACATTGAACAACAAGGCTCGCAAGCGATCAACAATATAGAACAATCAGCACAAAACACCATCGTAAAAAGCGAAAAATCATTGAGCAAATACCAATGGCAATCGATAATGCTACCTCTATTAACTACGCTGCTAACCACATTCGCATTAGGACTATACATGAGCGACGAATATCCCTGGGAAGTCCACCAACACGCACAAAATGAACGAGGGGCAGGTGTCGTTTTAATGCAAGCATGGCCAAAATTAACTCAACAGGAAAAAATAAAAATCCTGAATACTAAAACAGGATAAGCATGCTAATCCTTTTATTACTAATAATAATATCTTTGTTCGCACTGCTCTACCCATATTGGCAAAAACGAATGGCCATCAAACATTGGTATAATACGCTTGCCATAGACAAACATAAAAATAACCACCTAACACTCTTCCGAGATATCAACGGCTTTGCCTTATCACGTGAAGCAAGAACCACCGGCGATGCAATAGAATATACATACGGCGAAATTGATTTTGTGCCTTTTATAGCGCTACTTTCCTTAGTAAAGCCCAATATGAATACTGTATTTTATGATTTAGGCAGTGGAACAGGAAAGGCCGTTCTAGCCTGTGCCATGGTTTTTAATGTAAGAAAAAGTTGTGGTATCGAATTATTTAACGCACTGCACGAAACTGCTTTAAAACAACAACACCACCTACAGCAACTACCTGATTACCGCATGCATGCCAACACCCTCCATTTTATGAATGCCGATTTTACTCAAGTAGATTTTAGCGATGCAACCCTCATTTTTATGAATGCCACAGCCTTTTTTGGAGAAACCTGGGCAGTCAATCAACAATGCCTGCACCAACTAAAACCAGGCGCCATTGTTATAACAACTAGTAAAAAACTCTCTTTGGACATATTTAGGATAATAAAAACAACTACTGTACAAATGAGTTGGGGGCCCGTCAGCGCTTATGTTCACCAACGGATTTAATAAATATTATTTTACAGTCGATTGATAACATTGAATAATTTGTTTTCAAGACTATACTAATAACGTAATATGGAAAAATGTAACGCTTTTTGATGTAATCTTGATACGGTGATTACTGGTTCAATTTAAGGCGTTGAAGAACATTTTAAGCCACAGTGATACCTTATATATCACACGGCTAACTGAGGTGGGTATGATAAAATCGAAACTCATTGCAAACCTTGCTGCAAAAATGACACATCTGCCTGAAAAGCAAGTGACAGACAGCATTAACCATATTTTGGAGTTAATGAGTGAGGCTCTCATTAAAGGGAAGCGAATTGAAATTCGTGGCTTTGGCAGTTTTTCTCTACATTACCGACCACCACGCAACGCGCATAATCCGAAAACAGGCGAGAAAGTGGTTACAGAGGCAAAACACAGCCCACATTTCAAACCTGGCAAAGAATTGCGCGAACGTGTCGACGCATCCAAGGATAAACCCATTAAAGACGAAGATTAGTTTATTTCTACGTCCGTGGCAGAGTAACCCCTTTTTGTCCTTGGTATTTGCCCCCACGATCTCGATAAGAAACCGCGCAAACTTCATCACCTTCCAAAAATAGCATTTGAGCAACGCCCTCATTTGCGTATATTTTTGCAGGCAAGGGTGTGGTATTAGAAAACTCCAACGTCACATGCCCTTCCCATTCAGGCTCTAAAGGCGTGACATTCACAATAATACCGCAGCGAGCATATGTTGATTTTCCTAAGCATATGGTCAGTACATTACGCGGTATACGAAAATATTCTATGGTTCGCGCCAGCGCGAAAGAGTTAGGTGGAATAATACAAACGTCTGACTGCACATCAACAAAACTATTCGAGTCAAATGCTTTAGGATCAACAATGGCTGAATTAATGTTGGTAAAAATTTTAAATTCATTGGAGCAACGCACGTCGTAACCATAACTGGATACTCCATAAGAAATAATGCGCCCACCTTCGTTTTCACGTACTTGACCAGATTGGAAAGGAGAAATCATCCCATGTTCCAAGGCCATTTTTTCTATCCATCGATCTGACTTAATACCCATTTCATGCTATCCCAGTAAGGTTATCGGGCGAATATATCATACTCGACTTTAACCATTTAAAAAACAACCTTAAAAACATCGTCTTTGCGAGCGTTAGCGAAGCAATCCA
>CAZYME010000015.1:0-65225 GCA_964648115.1 uncultured Legionella sp. | reverse complement strand
CGCGGACAAGCCGCGCCACGTAGGCCTTATAGAGCAATTGTCAACAGACCCTAGGATAGTCTGGACGAAAACATACATATTTATCACTGTCTGCATTGAAATGATCGATATAGGTAATATTTACCAGTCATGTGACGCCCACATTCTAATATGTGGGCTATTTGGAGGCTATGCTTTGGTTTTTTTAACTCTGGGTTTTTTTACCTGTTTAGGCTCTTTGTCCATATGCACAGTCCCACATTCTTCATCCATTGAATGACAATGTGTATCTGTGTGGCAATGCGCATCTTTGTGACAGTGCCAAAACCAGCATCTGTGGCAAAATAGAGCTGCGCCAACGATGAACATTGCAAAAATACCTAAGCTATTGCCTGTGGCTAAGGTTAGAATCGTTGCAAGCACTAATAAGACTAATCCAATTAGTTCATGCCTATACCCCCAACAACATGAGGTAACATCACCGTATTTTTTGCTTTTCATCTAATCCTCCTTGAGTAAAATTCAATGTTTAGCTTAAGCGATACTAGAGTTTCCACTATTACTGTATACTTTAGACCATTATTGTGCAATATGGTGAATTATGACAAGACAAGTATTATGTATTAAATTAAATCATGAAGCAGAGGGCATGAATGCTCCGCCTTTCCCTGGGCCGTTAGGCGAGAAAATTTTTAATCAGGTTTCGAAGGAAGCGTGGAAAATGTGGTTGGCGCACCAAACCATGTTAATTAATGAATATCGTTTGAGTTTAATGGACCCGAAAGCACGTGAGTTTTTAAAAGAGGAAATGCAGAAATATTTCTTTGGTGAGGGTTCAGAAAAACCGGCAGGATTTACATCTTAAAATTAGAACCATTCAGGCAATGCGTTTGCATTTGGTTCCTTCGCCCCGCGAGGGGCGTTGTTGCGAGTGTTAGCGAAGCAATTAGCTGTCATGGCGGGCAGCTTACAACATATAACAACTGTTATTCTAAATCTGTATGAAATAGAAGCTATTTCGGTAGACCAACGCCTTGCTCTAAAAAATATTTTTCCTCGCATTAAAGCAAGAGACATCATTCTTCTCGATGAGGGGGGAAATCGCCTGCCTGCTGGAAGAGCAGAGCTAGCTGTTTCTCTTTTTCTAGAAGTGCTATCTCTTAAAGCACTATCTGCTCATTGTTTCCTTACAAGAACCCAGCCGACCGGGGCGCAGGCGAGCCGATACCCAGACGATTCTGAAGCTACTGAGGTGGTCCACCTTTATCTTAAGACATTTTAACTGCCTAGATAACCTGGGCGGCTTTTTCTAATTTGATAAAACGGACATTTCTAAATTACCTCCAGAAAAATTTTTCACATCCCCTTGACTCAAATTCGTTCTCGGAGTCTAATAGCAGCCTCTTGTGGCCAGATAGCTCAGTCGGTAGAGCAAAGGATTGAAAATCCTTGTGTCGGCGGTTCGATTCCGCCTCTGGCCACCAAGTATTCAAAACTCCCTCTTTATGCCTTTGCAAATTCACAAGTATGTTGTCGTTGCTTGAGGCGTGAAATTCTCTGATATGCTTGTTCTATGCGGGCAGGCTCGATAGCGCTGCAATTGATAAGTTGTTCAATCTGATCCACCACTTCCGTTGCTGTATTACTACCTAATTGATTTCCAAAAATTAGCATGTCGGCGCCGGCATTGATTGTTAAACATAATGCTTCAGCAAGCGCATAATGATTTGTAATAGCCTGCATTTGTAAGTCGTCACTGACAATGACTCCGTCAAAACCAATTTCATCCCGTAATAAATCATTGAGAATGGGATGGGAGAGCGTGGCTGGTAAACCGCTGCTATCCAGGTTGCGATTTATGACATGCGCTGTCATCACCATCACCGGCAATGTTGTGTCATTTAACAATGCTTTGTATGGTACTAGCTCGTTATCATTATATTGTGCGGTTACATCAACAAACCCTTCATGTGAATCACCGGAGGCGCTCCCATGACCAGGGAAATGTTTATAGGCACAAGTGAGACCATGTTTGCTAAAAGCAGTCACAAATTGTTTAGCTGCTCGAATTATTTCTGTGGGTTGGGATGAAAAACTACGACCCAACTTACCTATGATCCCCTGTTCATCATTTAAATTTACATCAACAACTGGAGCAAAATTAAGATTAAACCCAAGCTCTTTTAACGTGACCGCCATTTTTTCGGCCTCCAAGTATAAGGCTTCATCAGGGAGTAGCGCCTGATCCTGAGGTTTCATCGTTTTCATGCATCCATCGATATTAGCAAGCCTATCAACAACCCCACCCTCATAGTCCAGTGCAATAAAAAGTGGCAGGCTATCTTCATCACGTGCGGCAAAGTGATTCAGTTGTTGTGTCAGAAGCTTAATCTGCTCTCGGTTTCTTAAATTTTTACCGTGGGATTTTGTTTGCCAATCGATATCGAACAGTATTACCCCGCCAATACTATCTTGCTGTAGCCATTTCACAACCGGGCTATGCTTATCAATTTCGCAACCCGAAAAACCCATAATTAACATTTGACCAATTTTATGTCTTAGATGAGTCATCTATACAGCTCCTAGAACGTATGCAGTGTTTCTTTTAGAGTTTAAGGTAGCCTTGATGCAGCGCAGCGTAATCAAGGTTAATCATCAGCATTCAAAAAACCTTGATTACGCTGCGCTGCATCAAGGCTACAAATATCATTGTGGCTTAACGGGCGGGATGCTATCTATATCACACTTACAGTTTGCACCAGCCTCAGGGGGTAAAGGCACTTCTGAAAACTCTGCAGGATAGCAAACATTAATATTCCAAGCAGTATCACCGGCAGCAACTGCCTGAGGAAAAGTCCATGTGTGTTGAGCAGCATAAACTTTGTCTTTGTCACTTTGCCAAAAAACGGGAGTGAACGTAGCTGTGAGAGAAATCGTATCTGCAGGTTGGCAAACAAATTGTTGTCTAACCCATGGTTGGCCTTGTGGAACAATAATAGTCGTAATCAGCTTTCCAGTCGTCGCGTTGGTTACCTCAACTGTTACATTATAATTGGCCCAGCAGTTGTCTTTTACCATGGTTAAAAAACATGGAAATGCCTGCACTTGTAAAGAGGCTATGAGACCTACCAGTATCATTATTTTTTTATGCATTGACTAACATCCCTTGTAATAAATCCTGCTTAAGTATAAACAATTTATTAGGATTTACATATGCCCATTATTTGTTTAAGTCTTGTCGGGTATGAAACCCAGATGACCGCTTCGCAGTAATCCAGGCTACAATCACATTGTGTAGATCGCAGCAAATTGTCAGATCATCATAACGCACTAATAACTAAAGTTGATTTTTTTCGTACGCCAGTATACTCTTGCGCACGAGGAGAGGTGGCCGAGTGGTTGAAGGCGCACGCCTGGAAAGTGTGTATACGGAAACGTATCGAGGGTTCGAATCCCTCTCTCTCCGCCAGTTTTTAGAACTGTTATTGGAAGGAATAACTATTCCTTTTTTAATTATGCTAAGTGTAATATTGTTATAGATCATCTCTTATCTATACATTTGAGGAAAAACAACATTAGTGACTAACGAAACCGAGACCAAGCCAGCTAACGACGGAGACTTTCGCCGTGCGTTAAAAGATAGGCACATCCAACTTATCGCCTTGGGAGGAATTATTGGCTCGGGCTATTTTTTAGGCACAGGTGCTGTTGTTCATGAAGTTGGTCCTTCCGTATTTTTAGCTTATATTCTGGGTGGTTTAATCATCTATTTAACCATGCTATGTATGGGAGAATTAGCTGTTGCAATTCCTATTTCTGGTTCTTTCATTAATTATACTGCCGATTTTATATCCCCTACGCTTGCCTGTGGGGTTGGGTGGTCTTATTGGATTAGCTGGGTTGCATATATTCCCGCGGAGTGCGTTGCCGGCGGAATAATCATGGAGCATTTTACCGGCGTTAATGGCTATGTATGGGCCGTTTGTTTTGGTTTATTGATTACGTATATCAATATGTCTGAAGTTGGCACCTTTGGAGAAATTGAATTTTGGTTGGCGCTGATTAAAATTCTTGCCCTCTTCGGTTTTGTAGCGCTCTCTGTTTTAATCTTCTTGGGCGTAATCCATGGGCCTCAGCCCTCAGGGATTATTGGCGGAAAATTTATTTTTGGTCAGGGAGGGCTTTTCCCAAATGGCGGTATGGCCTTACTGACGGCGATGGTCTTACTTTTAGTAAACTACCAGGGCTCTGAAATTATTGGTCTTGCTGCTGGTGAATCCATTGATCCAGCGAGGATGATCCCAAGCGCTATTCGTAATGTTACTTACCGTATTCTCTTTATTTATATTATTCCTGTATTTTGTTTAGTACTGATTTTTCCATGGCAAAAAGCGGGGTTAAGCAATTCTGTGTTTGCGGAAGCTCTTAATTTTTATGGCCTGAAATGGGCCGGAGTTGCTGCAAGTTTTGTTACCCTCACAGCCACTTTATCTTGTTCTAATTCAGGGGTTTATGGCATTGTTCGTTCATTGCATGCCTTAGCCCGTAATGGTATGGCACCCCAACGATTGGCTAAATTAAACCGTAATGCTGTCCCACAAAATGCGGGTATCGCCACTCTTATATCAATCTGGGTTTTACTCGTGGCCGGGTATTTTTTCGGCCAAACTATGCTATACATTGCGTTACTGCTGGTCTCAGGATTTACCGGAGCCATTGCCTGGATCTCACTTTGCTGGGCTCAGATTAATTTTCGAAAACGGCTTTATAAAGCCGGCTATACAACAGCTGATTTACGTTACACAACGCCAGGCTCACCCTATACCGGGATTATTGCTATCATTTTGATGGTGATTTGCTTAGGGTTTCTTTTGTTGAATAAGGATGTAAGCTATAAAATTGCCTTTGCAATAGGTTTCTTCACCTTAGTTACTCCTATGATTATCTATAAGTATTTAGGCTTAAATCAACGCCAGCAACGTGAATCAGTCTTAGCAAGTCATGTTGAGTTCTCGGATGTTTTCCCTGATAGGTCTACAGGGAAAGAATAACACTTTAAATACACCCCTGTCCCTCAAGGGTGCGTTGTTCAATACCGAACGCCCATATTTTCGTTCAACCTGCGCTCAAATCCGACCGTTCACCAAGATTTTGACATACCCCCCCTGAGCTATTACTGAATAATTAAATCCGTTCCTCCTCATAGCCCCATTAAGTTAAGAGAGGTTGTCATTCCCGCGAAGCAGGAATCCATCCCTGACTCAGGCTAGGAGCCATGGTAGAAATGGATCCCCGCCTTCGCGTGGACGACAGTCTTCGTTAACTTATGACAGTATCTACGTTTCTAAGTTGGCGCCTTCGCATGAGCGGTTATTACCATTCGTGAATACCTATGAAGATAACTCTTCACAAGAAAACTCTGGTACCAGGCTTTTCAACAACACCAATAGCTGATCATTTTGATGAATTGCGCAGGCTTTATTAATCATATGTACCGCTTGGGTCAGCTCATTCCAATCATTTTGACGGAATTTTGATTTAAACAATTTTGCATGTTCTGTCTGTATTAATTGTTCAGAGGTATGGAAAAGTTCTTCAAATAGTTTTTCGCCAGGGCGTAACCCAGTATATTCGATATTAATATCCTTTCCTGGCTCTTTACCCGCTAAACGAATCATTTGCTCCGCCAGGTAACTAATATTTACAGGCTCGCCCATATCTAATACGAATATTTCGCCCCCGGATCCATTCACCATCGCCTGTAAAATTAATTGGCACGCCTCAGCAATTGTCATGAAATAACGCTTCATTTCGGGATGTGTTACTGTTAATGGCCCACCCTTTTGCAACTGCTTTTGAAATAACGGCACCACACTGCCCACAGAACCCAATACATTGCCAAACCGAACCGTTATAAACTGAGTGCTGACTCGCGCGTTTAAATTCTGGCAATAAATTTCGGCGACTCGCTTGGTTGTACCCATGATATTGGTTGGATTCACTGCTTTATCGCTGGAAATAAGAATAAATTTATCAACACCTGCCGCAACACTCGCCTCAGCAATTATTTGTGTTCCAATAACATTATTTTGCACGGCTACACGCACTTGGTCCTCAAGCAAAGGGACATGCTTATACGCTGCCGCATGAAAAACGATATCTGGATTAAACCCTTGGAAAATATAATCAACGGCAACATTGTCAACTACGTTGGCTAGAGCTATTTTAATAGGTATCTCAGGAAAACGTTCTTTGAGCTCCATGTCAATTTTATAGAGGTTATATTCACTATTATCCAACGCTAATAACTGCTCCGGCTGTAACGCCATGATTTGCCGACATAATTCTGAACCAATAGAACCACCTGCACCAGTCACCAATACCCGCTTATTCTGAATGCTTGCCGCAATTTTATCCCAGTTAAGCTCTACTTGATCGCGCCCTAATAAATCTTCGATGTCTACTTCTCGTAATGCATTAACCTCTACCCGACCTGCAACAACCTCTTGAATGCTCGGTAACGTACGAAAAGGTACTTTGCAAAGCTCACAATGATTAACGATACGCCTCATTTCTGCAGAGCGTGCTGACGGAATTGCAATAAAAATCAAATCCACGCGATGCTGCTTTGAAAGCTCAGCCAACTCCTGAGTAGTACCTAGCACGCGCACACCATGGACCTCAAGTCCACGTTTGCTCATACTGTCATCTACTAACCCTACCGGCAAATATGAGCGGGTACGCTTTAAATCACGGATCAACCCTTCTCCTGCCTGCCCTGCGCCAATAACCAACACACGTTTTACATCATGCACCACCTCATCTTTATTACGTTTATCCCAATGATTGCGAAAAAGTAATCGTGCACCGCAAAGGAGTGTTACAAGAAGAATGCTATATAAGGGCAGAATAGACCGTGGGATATGGTGCAATAATGACGCCATATATAAGATTGGTATAACTAAGATTGTTGCGCAAACTGTGGAACGTAAAATGCGGACCACGTCATTTAATGAGGAGAACCGCCATAAGCCGCGATACACTCTGAAATGGTAGTAACAGCCCACTTGCAAGCAAGCTAAAATCGCCAGTGCGGTTAAAGAGTAATTTGTTGCAAATTTATGAGCAAACGGACGAGTGTTATATTGCAACCAATAAGCAAGATACCAGGCAACAGGAATTGCAAGAATATCAAAACCTAGCACAGGCAGTTTTGAGTAAACCTTTTTCAGAAACGGCGTTTGCTTTTCCATACCAGAATTATCCATTTGAACTGCCTCAAAATCTCATTGCGTAAATGTTCATGCAATGGCGTTAGCTTAAGCGCGTAGGTTGGGTCAAATGACCCAACGTTTCATTAATACTGCAAATAGGAAGAGCTGTTGCTGGGTCAATGACCCAACCTACCAAACCATTACTCAGTTGGTCTCATTGCTGCATCATACTACAGCTTTTGACAAGCGCTAAATATTTCATAACGATATAAAGAATGCCTATCACCGGCACTCAAATTAAGCTGCAAACAATAATGATTGCTGTGTACTAATTTTCCAGATAAACAAGCATCTGCCGGCGTATAAGTAACTTTTCCATCTTCGAGTAATGATGTCAAAATGATTACTCTAGGTTTTGTTCGTAGCACATTTTCGCACAAGTGTTGATACATTAAAGCTGGTGGTAATTTTGTCATCTCAGCATTATTCAAGCAATAAGAATCGATAAATTGGCGATTACTTTGATAAGGAATTAAACCAGTATCTGCCAGAACTACTTGGCTATTAGCTTGTGTATTATGCTCGAGCCAAGTAACCACGCCTTTGCGTAAACGCTCTCCTGCCAATGGATTTTCTGTAAAATGTCCGTAGCCTGCCAAACTCATCATTGGAATGAAAAAAAATGCTATCAAAAATGCCCCGGAATACATAGCTAGACTGAAAACAACTTCTTGTTTTTCTAAATAGGGGGTTAACAAAGTAGCCATACCCTTTACTGCAAGTGGTAATAGCAACACAAAAGCAGGCAAAAACAAACGATTATCAAATGCTACGACTGGATCTGCACCTATCAACAAGATTAAATATATAACGCTAGGTAACCATAAAAAATAATACCGCCGATCATTATTTTGCCACAACGCAAATAACGCCATAATAATGAGCGGCCAGGCTAAGCGTAAATAATTTTTATCCAAATTAAACGCCAGGATATTTGTGAATCCTTTGCAATAGACCGGATTGGGGAATAAACGACCATAATAATGCCAACGCCAAAAAAAATATGGCGCAAAACAAACGCATAATGTACCGCAAAACAGCACAAAACCACGCCAGTTTTTATCGTCTAAGGATGAAGCTGTGGTGAACAATAATAAAAGCGTAAATAGCACCATCAAAGCGGTTGCTTCAGGGCGAGTCATTCCAGCAAGAGCTAATAAAAGTCCTGCCACAAAAAAATATAATGTTAACTGCTCTCTTCTCTCGCCGACGTTTAGAGGTAATGAATGATTTTTAAGATTGGCGTGTGGGCATGCTGAATAGCCCATACTTCGAAAAATATAATAAACTGAAAAACAAATTAATGCCTCATACACGGTTGTTTCTAATCCACTTACACTCCAAAGAATTTGCCCTTTATACGCTAATAACCAAAAGCATGGGATAAGAGCAATGGACCTTGATAACCATAGACGAGAAATAGCATAAACAGCCCAACAGGTGAATAAAAGCCCGATGACACCCGCCGATTTTAACACCAGAACCGGATCAAGATGCAGTAACATGGCACAACGTGCCAGAACGACAAAACTAAAATTCGAATACCCTTCAACAGGAGGCTGGCCAATATTCCACACTAAGCCATAACCGTCCGCCCAATTTTTGGCATAACGAAGCGTGATATACATGTCATCAATGGTAAATGGCCAGATTGTCTGTATTTGCAGAACAAATAAATAGAAAAAAGCTAGAAGTAACAATAGGCAACAGCACGTCTTCCTCATCAAAACAAAGCCAATATTGTCAGAGAAAAGAAACACAATAAATTCAAACGTGATACGTTATCACTCAAAAATACAGCAACTGGATCATCAGTCTCCCCATCTTTGGTTGTGAGGAGAGCAAAGCGCCACAATCCAATAGCGCAAAATGGCAAGGTCCATAAAAAATACAACACCTCATTACGTGCATATACTGTGTATAACAGATACGCTATAAAGCAACTACTGGCGGTACTTGCAATCAATATATCTAATAAATGTGGATTATATTTTCTTAAAACTGCTCGCTTTGTATTCTTTAACCCCAAGTGCATTTCAAGGCGCCGTTTGCAAAGAGCAATAAACAGGCTTAGCAATGTTGCAGTAATAGTTAACCACCAAGTAATAGGCAACCCGATACCAATCGTTCCTGCCAATATGCGCAGCATAAAACCACTAGCAATACATAGCACATCACAGAATGGAACGCGTCGAAGCCAATGGTTATATAAAAGATTAATTAGCAAATAGATGCCTAGAATGACCAGCAATGGAGTTGAAATTGCAAACCCTAGAGGCAACCCTATTAGTAAACAGAGCACCAACATGCACCAAGCGACAGGAATGGATATATCCCCTTTTGCCAAAGGCCGTTTGGCTTTTTGCAGATGAGCCTTATCCTCTTCCACATCTTGCAAGTCATTGTAAATATAAACAGCACTTGCAATAAGACAAAATGACAAAGCCGCTAAAAGTGCGCCTCCCCAATAACCAGGACTTCCTGCGTAAACCACACCGAGCAAAACAAAAACCGCTTTGCTCCAATGCGAAATTCTAAGTAATAGAAAAATTTTTTTCAGGAAGTACATAATACACCTACATATTGGGCCTATGGCCTATGAGCCCAGTACGTTAAAAGAGCCATTATTAGGCCTTATATTATCCGCCCGTATAGTGTAATTGACTTGTGCAACTATCAATGTGTATACAAGCAACAACACAACTTGCCAAGTTCGCTTCATAAACATCGCAATGTATACAAGAATAAAATGCAATAAAAGCATAGTGTATAAAAGCAACAATGAACCTTGAAGAGGATCAGGAATTGTATTCAACCATGCCACAGTTGTAGCAACGATAACAATTAAATTACAAATATAGAGTGTGAGAAGATAAGCGATGGAGCTTGTTAGTATGTCGGTTTTGTCCATACGATTAATGAAAACCAGAACAGCATAGGAAATAATAAACCCCACAACATTCCAGAGAATAATTGGAGATTTCACGGTAAGGAAGTAACTCGTATTTGGCAAAAGTGAATAATATCGAATTAGAGCTATATCCACGCACACTAATGGGACAAGAAAAGCCTCTTTTAATACAGCCACTTTTAATCCGGTGTGTTTACCTTGCATTTGAGGTAAAAGAAATAATTCCTGCACGCAGCTCGTATTAAAAAAAATGTTCCAGGCATAAGACGTGGCAATAATAAGAAGAAATCCAGTAATGGCAAACATTATAATAATTGGACTAACTGAAAACATCTCAGCACCCTCCTGGTGTTATTTCTAAGTTTCCTAAAGGTTTCTCTACGTAGGCGACTTGTTCGCGGACGTAGGTTCGACCTGAACAGCGTAGCCTAATCATGGATTTATGGTGCCGCAACAACCCGGATTACGGCTTCGCCTGCATCCAGGCTACGGTTTATTTCTACACTGGATTTTCACTATCAATAAAATGATGCTCCAAGGCGAAACGCTCCCTTAAGTGCTCCCCTAAAGCTTGGATACCATAGCGTTCTGTAGCATGGTGCCCACAAGAAAAATAGTGTATCCCTAATTCCTGAGCTTGGTAATAGGTTCGCTCTGAAATTTCTCCACTTAAATACGCATCCACTCCTAACAGACTTGCCTCTTGAATAAAATCCTGCGCCGCCCCACTACACCAAGCCACTTTTTTTATAAGTTTGTCTGAACCTGACACATGCAAGGGCACACGTTGCAATTTTTTACTGATCAACTCTGAAAGTTTAGCTACAGTTAAAGATTTAGATAAGGTACCAGACCACAAAAGATTAGAAGTTTTGCCTGCCGTATGCATTTGTACATCGCCGAAGCCCAATACAGTAGCAAGACGAGCATTATTACCCACAATAGGGTGACAATCGAGGGGTAGGTGATAAGCGAAAAGATTCATGTTGCAGTTAATCAAACCACCTATACGCTGCCGCTTCATTCCAGTCATCGTAGCGTCTTCACCACGCCAAAAATAGCCATGGTGCGTCAAAAGCGTATCGGCCTGCATGCTTGCCGCCTTTTTAATAACCGCCTCTGAAGCAGTCACGGCTGTACAGATACGTTGAATAGTATGATTACCTTCAACCTGTAAACCATTGGGAGCATAATCATTAAACATATCGCAAGCGAGATAATCGTGCAAATAAATGCCGAGCTCATCTCGAGCAATCATCTTGTAGAGCACCGCTTAATATCAGCACCCAATAGAGATAATTTTTCTTCGATACGTTCATAGCCACGATCCACATGATAAATACGTTCTACTGTGGTTTCTCCCTGAGCCGCAAGGCCAGCCAAAATAAGGCCCGCAGAAGCACGTAAATCCGTGGCCATCACAGGCGCTCCAGTTAAGTGATCCACACCAGTAACGACTGCTGTATTCCCATTCAAACGAATTTGTGCCCCCATTCGCTGGAGCTCTTGTACGTGCATAAAGCGATTTTCAAAAATAGTTTCCATCACAGAAGCGGTGCCCTCTGCAATGGTATTCATTGCCATAAATTGCGCTTGCATATCCGTAGGAAATGCTGGGTAAGGCGCTGTTGAAATATGAACCGCCTCTGGGCGTAAACCATGCATATCTAATGTTACCCAGTCTTCACCTATGGTTATAGCAGCACCGGCTTCTTCAAATTTACAGAGCATGGACAACAAGTTATCTGGTTTTACATGTCTCACCGTTACCTGTCCACGCGTTATTGCACCAGCAGTAAGATAAGTACCTGCCTCAATTCTATCAGGCATAACAGAATAGGAGCCGCCTCCTAATGCTTCCACACCTTCTACTTCGATAGTATGCGTGCCAGCACCTATAATTTTCGCGCCCATTTGGTTTAGAAAATTAGCTAAATCAACCACTTCTGGCTCACGTGCCGCATTCTTAATCAGTGTTTTCCCTTCGGCCAAAACTGCCGCCATAAGAATATTTTCAGTGCCAGTTACCGTAACGGTATCAAATACCAAAGTTTTTCCTTGCAGGCGACCTTGCTTACATTGTGCATAGATATAGCCATTTTTAACGGTGATATCGGCACCCATTGATTTCAGTGCCTTAAGATGCAAATCAACTGGCCGTGTACCAATAGCGCAACCACCGGGCAAGGATACTTCCGCTTGACCAAAACGAGCTAACATTGGGCCCAACACTAAGATAGACGCTCGCATGGTTTTTACCAGTTCGTAGGGGGCAACCAGCTCATTCACATGGTTTGCATCTACCTGGACATTCATATTCTCATCAACGACAAGCTGCGCGCCTAACTGGCCTAAAAGCGCCATCATAGTAGACACGTCTTTCAGATTAGGAACATTGGAGATAGTTACATTATCTCTGGCTAACAAAGTCGCGGCCAAAATCGGTAGGGCTGCGTTTTTAGCCCCTGCGATGATCACCTCACCTCGTAAGGGCTTGCCACCATTGATGATAAATTTATCCATGTTGTTTCTCCCATTCAGTCTTTGTCCACGTTTTCATACTCAAGGCATGCAGACTACCCGTGGTAATATAATCTTTGAGCTGTGCATAAACCCACTGCTGTCTAGCCAACTTTGGCTTGCCAACAAATACATCTGAGACAACAGTTAATTGATAATGATACCCATCTCCTGTTACTTGGACATATTCTACACCATCTGCTTCTTTAATACGTTGTTCTAATTGATCATTACTTAACACGGCTTGGCTCCAACATCTTTTCCACGCCACAAAACTCGGCTAAAGCAGAAATGGCTTTGGGTACCGCTTCGATTTTTAATGTTTTCTGGTGTTGATTACACAGCCTTTTTGCCTCGATAAGCAAAGCAAGACCGGCGCTATCGCAATGCACCACTTCACCCAAATCCATACGTATCGTTGTTGTTTTATTATCACGCAATAACTTCTGCAAGCGCTTACCATCAGGCTGCACTGTATCAAACGTTAACGCATTGGATGGTTTAAATATTTGTTCGCTCACCATTAGGCCGCCTTAGTTTTGCTGTTCTTACGCATTTGCGCAATCAAATCTTTCATTGATGAATTTTGCAATATTTGACCAAATTGGGCGCGGAAACTTTGCAGAAGGCTTACCCCTTCAACGCTCAAATCATAAATTTTCCAGCCATTGTTTTTAGAAACCATGCTATAGCTCAAAGGAATGCGCTGACCACTAGAGCGAATAATCAAACTATTGACCCGCGTAAAACGCCCATCTGTGGGCCCACGTAGTGGTAAAAATTTCACGGTTTCATCTGTGTACTCGGCTAGTGGGCTAGCATAAGTACGGATAACCAGTTCGGTAAAAACTTGAGTAAACTCTTGTCGTTCAGCCGCAGAAGCTTTCGTCCAGGCCTGACGCCCTAACACAGAGCGTGACATACCATTTACATCTACATTCGGTAATAGATAACGCTGAACTGCTTGGTAAATAATTTGATGATTCTTCTTCAAACTAGACTTATTCTCCTTGAGAGTAGCAAGAATTTGAGTGGCTGAATTTTCTAACATAGGAACTGGTGACGATTGAGCCCAAGATACTTGTGATAGTGCTGCTGCCAAGAGAAGTAGAGCTATTTTTATTATTCGCATAATTCACCTATATTTTTGGATTATCTCAAAAGTTCGAGACAATACTATTTTTTAACATTAAATAAAAGTTGACCAATCAGGTTTTCAAGAATAATGGCTTCTTGGGTCTTCGCAATAACATCCCCCGCACGTAAATAAGGATGTTCTTTATCTTGGTCATCATCAAAACCGGGCACAATACTAACATAATTTGAGCCTAGCAAACCTTCGGTTAAAATACGTGCTGATGAATCCGCGAAAGGAATAGGCTCGCCACGACGTAACATCATGGTCACTTTGGCATTTAATTGGCTGGGCTGTAACTCGATGCGCGTCACTTCCCCAATTTTAACACCAGCTATCGTTACCGGAGCACGGACCTTTAATCCGCCAATATCTGTGAAATTGGCGCTAACTTGATATCCTTTTGTGGAAACCAAATCAGAAAATCCGCTCACCATCATAACCATTGCCAACAAGGCCAGTAGACCTAACAACATAAAAAGTCCGACACTTATATCAACATACCGCCGCTTATTCATCACCAGCCTCCAATCATCATTGCTGTCAATAGAAAATCAAATCCCAACACTGCCAGCGAAGCATACACCACCGTCCGTGTAGTCGATTGACTGATTCCTTCTGCTGTAGGAACACATGTAAACCCTTGAAACACTGCTATCCATATCACCACAAAAGCAAAAACAATACTTTTGATGATGCCACTCAATACATCATTATGAAAATTAACAGCCGCCTGCATGTTAGACCAAAAACTCCCTGCATCTACCCCCAACCAATCTACGCCAATAAAATATCCTCCATACACTGCCACTGCTGAAAAAATAAGTGACAATAAAGGTAGCGCAATAATACCTGCTAAAAATCGTGGGTAAATTATTCGGCCCAGTGGATCAACCCCCATCATATCCATACTTGATAATTGCTCAGTTGCTTTCATCAACCCAATTTCTGCAGTTAATGCAGACCCAGCCCTTCCCGCGAAGAGCAACGCGCTGATCACAGGGCCTAATTCACGTGAAATGCTTAACGCTAGCAATTGCCCAAGTTGGCTACTGGCCCCGAATTTTTCTAACGTATTAAATCCTTGTAGGCCAACAACCATGCCTATAAACAAACCTGAAACAACAATAATGAGACAAGACAAAACTCCCACAAAATAGAGCTGTGCACATAAGGCGGGCCAGAGGCGGGGTAAATCAGGCCGTCTGGTCAACACGCGTAATAGAAATCTCCCAGAATTGCCTAGTGTTTGCATACTCTCTACACTGCTGTGGCCCAATCGTGTGATGAACTCAAGCATTTTCTAGCAACTCCTCTGAGTAAGCTCGCGCTGGATAATGGAAAGGTACAACACCATCCGCCTCTCCGTGCATAAATTGACGCACTGCTGGTTGCTCTGATTGTTTCAACTCCATCGGCGTACCTTCACCAATAACGCGACCACCCCCAATTAAATAAATATAATCGGCAATCGAACATGTTTCGTCCACATCATGAGAAACAATGATGGTTGTTGTTTGTAGTAATTGATTTAAGCGCTGAATTAATCGAACTAAAACGCCCATTGAGATAGGATCTTGTCCAGTAAATGGTTCATCGTACATCATTAACTCTGGATCAAGTGCAATGCCTCTTGCCAAGGCAACGCGTCTTGCCATACCACCCGACAACTCGGCTGGCATTAATTGTGCTGCGCCTCGTAATCCAACCGCCTCAAGCTTCATTAAGACAATGTCACGAAGCATGGCGTTATTTAAATTGGTATGTTCACGTAGTGGAAATGCTACATTATCGAAAACAGAAAGGTGCGTAAATAAGGCACTGCTTTGAAATAACAGCCCCATTTTTCGGCGCGCTTTGTATAAATTTTTGCGTGAAAGTTGGTGGATATTATGGTCGTTTACTAGAATTACCCCTGATTCCGGGGTTATTAGAGCACCAATCAGGCGTAGTAAGGTTGTCTTTCCACTACCGCTGGGGCCCATAATCGCTGTTATTTTTCCCCGTCTCACCTTAATGTCTACGCCCTTAAAAATCGGGCGCTCATCGCGGGAAAACGTAAGATCGGTGATCTCCACCAAATTATCGCGCATGTTTTATATTCCAGAACGTAACTTCTCAATAATCCATGGAGAAACGTCATCCTGAACGTAGTGAAGGATCTCCGAACCCAGGCACAATGCTACATTCAGGAGATCCCTCATTGTATTCGGGATGACGTGTCCCGAGGTTATTGAGAGGTTACTCCAGAGCGAGCTAACTCGTTAATTATATACTAGTTTGTAGCGGCCACATACTGTGTTAAAATCATAGCCTTATTATCTAGATTAGATGGGCGCATGGATTTTTGCAAATTAGGTCTCGCAGTTATTGAAACTGAAGCGCAAGCGGTGTTCGAATTAACGCAGCGCATTAATGAGCATTTTGAAGCAGCTTGTAAGTTACTCCTTGCCTGCAAAGGGCGTATTGTTGTTACTGGCATGGGTAAGTCAGGGCATATTGGAAAAAAAATTGCCGCCACATTTTCTAGCACAGGTACTCCCTCATTTTTTATGCATCCAGGGGAAGCAAGCCACGGCGATATGGGCATGATTACCCGCCAAGATACGGTTCTTGCCATCTCAAACTCAGGCAATACCCCTGAAATCATCACGCTCCTGCCTTTATTAAAGCGCCTTGAGGTTCCAGTAATTGCATTGAGCGGCAACCCTGAGTCTACCTTAGCTAAAGTAGCCAACGTCAACGTTGATGTCAGTATTCGACAAGAAGCTTGTCCGCTTGGGCTCGCTCCAACAACCAGCACCACAGTTTCGCTTGTTATGGGCGACGCATTAGCCATCGCATTATTACAAGCGCGCGGCTTTAGCGCTGAAGATTTTGCTTTATCGCACCCTGGCGGCACACTAGGTAAACGTCTTTTACTCCGGGTTGATGACATCTGTCACCGCGGCGATGAGTTACCACTCGTTAATGAAGAAGTCCCTGTGCGTGAAGCCCTCATTGAAGTATCCGCTAAAAAATTGGGGATGACATGTGTCATTGATTCGCAGGGATATTTAGTTGGTGTTTACACGGATGGCGACATACGCCGAACGTTAACGCAACAACACGATGTTAATACTACACCCTTGAAGAAAGTAATGTCGCGCAACTGTCAAACTATTAGTCCGGATATGTTGGCTGCTGAGGCGTTGGCTATCATGCAAAAATATAGCATCACCTCTCTTGTGATCATTGATAGTGATCGTCGACCATCAGCTGTAGTACATTTACACGACTTGCTTCGTGCAGGCGTTTTTTAAATTTAGAGATAAAGAGAAAATTTATGACTGAATTATTAGAAAAAGCAAAAAAAATTCGATGTGTTATTTGTGACGTTGACGGTGTTTTAACCGATGGCCTTATCTTCATTGATAATCACGGCAATGAACTTAAAGCATTCAATATCCAAGATGGCCTGGGTTTAAAATTGCTCATGGCAGCAGGCATCGAGATTGCTGTTATTACTACATCGCGTAACGCCGTAATTGATCATCGCATGCAGCAATTAGGCATTCGTCATTATTTTAAAGGTCAGGTTGATAAACAATCCGCTTATCAACAACTTAAAGCGAAACTTAAGCTAAACGATGAAGCGTTCGCATATATCGGTGACGATCTTCCTGATATCGCTATCATTCGCCAAGTTGGTTTAGGTGTAGCTCCAGCCAATGCTGTAAATCAAGTAAAAGAGTTTGCCATTTGGCACACAGTTGCGCACGGTGGCCGCGGTGCGGTGCGAGAAGTGGCTGATTTTATTTTGAATGCACAAAATATGCAGGACGAAGCACTGAAAGGATATTTATCCACAGAGGCCCTCAATTGAATGCAGCCAAGCAGGCAGCATGGTTATTCGTTGCGCTGATAAGCCTCGCGTGCTCTAGTTGGTATTATGCAAGCTCAAAGCCTGTGAAGAAGCTTGATGAGCATACCTTATCCACCACGGCTGACATGATCATAACCGATTTAACCGTGCATCAATTCGATACCGAAGGCCGTCTGGTTAATTATTTAAAAACACCGTTAATGCATCACATTCCATTAAATAATACCCATTGGCTTAAAACACCGCGGATTGTTATCACACAGCAGGATCAACCGGCATGGGAAATTCGAGCTCAACAAGCAACTGCCTTGTATGGCGGCCAACAGATTACGTTTAATAAAGAGGTGGTTATTCATCAAGCAAAAGATGGTCGCACCCAAGAAAGTACACTAAAAACAGAAGAAATGACCTACTTTCCCAAGGATAAGCTGGCAACAACACTCTTGGAGGTTACCTACGAGCGACCTGGAAACATTGTACAATCAACAGGTATGAAGGCGTACCTTGCTGAAAAACGTGTGTTATTAATGGGCCAGGCCAGGAGCACTTATGTTCCAAATCGGGGCTAAAGTAATATTTTTACTGTTTGTTACCAATCTCTGTTTTGCCCTATCAGAGGACCGCACCCAGATCATGCAATTGAGCGCAGAATCAGCTGATCTAGACCAGGAAAAACACCGCGGTATTTACATAGACAATATAAAACTCGATCAAGGTACAACACACATACGTGCGGCAAAAGCTGTGACGGAAGGCAACTCGAAAAATCAGCTCACCAAAGCAATTATCTATGGCAACAAAGAGGCTCAAGCGCACTACTGGACTCTTACAGATACAAAAAAACAACCCATGCACGCTTTTGCTGATATTATTTATTATTATCCAATTGAGCACCTGATTAAATTAGTGGGAAATGCGCGTGTAGAACAAGGTGAGAATTCTTTTTCTGCACCTAATATAACCTATGACACTGTGCGCCAACATGTTATTTCAAAAAGCGATGGCAAGGGGCCCACTACAATTATTATTCACCCGGGTAAAAACTCATGAGCGAACTCTTAGCGCTTAATTTAAAAAAATCATTTAAATCACGTACAGTGGTAAATGGTATTAGCATACGCATTAAACGCGGCGAATGCGTAGGGTTATTGGGCCCGAATGGTGCCGGAAAAACCACCTGTTTTTACATGATCGTAGGCTTGCAGTCCTGTGATGAAGGGCAAATTATCATCAATGATCAGGATATTACAAAAACTGCCATGCATCAGCGTGCGCGCTTAGGAATTGGGTATTTACCCCAAGAAGCTTCGATTTTTAGAAAAATGTCTGTCAGTGATAACATCCTTGCCATTTTGCAACTACGCCATGATCTAGATAATAAAGCACGTCTTGAAAAATTAGAGAGCCTGTTAATCGAATTTAACATTTCTCATTTACGTAAAAATTTAGGGATGAGTTTATCGGGTGGCGAACGTAGACGCGTCGAAATTGCCCGCGCACTCGCGATTGAGCCTGCTTTCATATTGCTTGATGAACCTTTCGCTGGAGTCGACCCCATTTCAGTTCTGGATATCAAAAAAATTATTTTACATTTGTGTGACAGAAACATTGGCGTGTTGATAACCGATCACAACGTTCGTGAAACATTGGATATCTGTGAACGCGCTTATATTGTTAACCAAGGCAAAATCCTTTGTGAAGGCCCACCTACAGAAATTCTCGCCAACCAACAGGTCCGCGCGGTCTATCTGGGTGAAGAGTTTTCACTGTAGGAACGCCCACGATGTTACTGATTATCGACAACTACGACTCATTCACTTATAACCTGGTCCAATATTTTCAATGCCTTGGGCAAGAAGTGCTGGTTTACGCACATGACCTCATAGACATACCAATGATCCAACAATTGGCTCCGGATTATTTGGTTATTTCGCCAGGCCCCAAAGGTCCGCAAGACGCGGGCATTTCACTCGCCGCTATCAAGCATTTTTATCGCGATATTCCGATTTTAGGCATATGCCTAGGTCATCAATGTTTGGCTTATGCATTTGGTGCTCACATTATTTCAGCGCCCGAAATTATTCACGGAAAAACATCGCTCATCCAGCACAATAAGCAAGGGTTATTTCGCGATCTACCTAGCCCCTTTCCTGCCACACGTTATCACTCACTTGCTGTGGATATAAACACCCTGCCTACCAGTTTTGCTATTGATGCATGGGCAAATGATACGATAATGGCTATTTCGCATCGCAACTACCCATTATATGGTTTACAATTTCATCCTGAAGCGATTTTAACCGAGCATGGCTTAGAGCTCTTATCCCATTTTTTGCATACGAATGAACATAAAAAAATTATTTGAGCAACTTCTTGATAATAAAACCCTAAGCGACCTACAAATGCAGCAAGTTATACATAGCTGCATGACAGGAAAGCTAAGCGACCCACAAATAGCCGCGTTTCTCGTTCTGATGCGTATGAAAGGTGAGACAGTTGCAGAGCTTACCGCGGCGGCCACTACGATGCGAGATTTGGCACATCCTATTGATTTGGGGAATGATCTGATTGATATCGTCGGCACCGGTGGCGATGGCAAAAATACCTTTAATGTATCAACCATCAGTAGTTTTGTAGCTGCCGCCGCGGGGTTAAATGTGGCAAAGCATGGGAACCGCGCCTCCTCAAGCCGAAGTGGTAGTGCGGATTTACTCACAGAAGCTGGCTTTGTTCTCAATTTATCTGATGAGGCCCTACGTCAATGTATGCAGCAATGCAATATCGCCTTTTTATTCGGACCACATTTCCATCAAGCTATGCAACACGTCAGAAATGCGCGTCAACAATTGGGTATACGCACACTGTTCAATTTACTAGGCCCACTGCTTAATCCGGCCAAAGTGAAGAAGCAACTTGTCGGTGTCTTTTCTAAGCATTGGCTTAAACCCGTAGCAAGCGTTCTGGCCAACTTAGGCAGCGAGCATGCACTAGTCGTTCATTCTCACGATGGGCTTGATGAAATTAGTATTGCGGCCTGTTCAGATGTGGTGGAATACCACGCGGGTGAGTTTAAGCAATGGACGATTGACCCCCATGATTATGGCTGCTCACATGCGAATTTAGACGCCATCATTGTTGAAACGCCTGCGCAAAGTTTGGCGCTCGCTGAATCGGTCTTTGCTGGCTCAAAAGGTCCCGCACGCGATATCGTTCTACTTAATACAGCAGCCGCATTGTACTGCGCTGACTCACGTTCTGGGTTTGCTAACGCCGTGCAAAAAGCAGCTGCCGCTATAGATAGCGGTCTTGCTGGCCAGCGCTTCACCCAATTGAGAGAGCTCACCAAGTACTTAGCTCCTAAGGAAGCGCAACATGAATAGTATACTTGCTCGCATTGCCGCACATAAAAAAGAAGAGGTTCGAGAAGCAAAACTACAACGACCACTGGCAAGGTTATCTGATACACCTGCGTTGCCCATACGTGATTTTATTGCGCCTTTACAAAAAAATAAACCAGCAATTATTGCGGAAATAAAACGCGCCTCTCCTAGCAAAGGATTGATTCGCGCTGATTTTGATGTGGCATCCATCGCAGAAATATATGCTAATAATGGGGCAAGCTGTTTGTCCGTGCTCACTGATGTAAATTTTTTTGAAGGCGATCCCGCTTTTTTAGCTGCCGCCAAAACACATTGTGATTTACCCGTATTACGCAAAGATTTTATCATCGACGCATACCAAATCCATGAAAGTCGCGCGTTAGGAGCGGATTGCATTTTATTAATTGTAGCCATGCTTGATGATCAACAATTGCATGATTTTTGCCAATTAGCGCAAGAATTAAATATGGCAGTACTTGTGGAAAGCCACACACTAGAGGAACTTAAACGCGCGCTACCTTTGCCAACACCGCTGATGGGAATAAATAACCGTAGCCTACATACATTTACTACCAATATACAAAATAGCATTGATTTACTAAAGCATATGCCCGCTGAGAAAACTCTCATTGCAGAAAGTGGGATCAACAGTCATCAAGATATTCTGTTAATGCAGTCTCACGGGATTAACACATTTTTAATCGGTGAAAGCCTAATGAGAGCCGCTGATATTGGCGGTGAGTTACAACGGCTAATTCATGGTAATTCTCAAGGATGATTTAGTGTGGGCCCTAATGGCACGAAGTTAAGGATGTTTTGATTATATTTAACCCAATCCCTACTACCCGTGGCTTGTCCACGGGATCCAGAGATCGAGGCACAGAGCGAGATCCCTGGATCATGTGGTCAAGCCACAGGACGTAGGCAGGAGGTTTTTCCCTTATCTTAGTGCCATTGAGTGCAGGCCGCGAATGGCCGAAGGACATCTAGGTTGTGTTTCTTAACCTCAAGCATACCTCCTCCAGAACTTGACTTGGCTGCGCTAAACGAAAACTATTAATCTAAACAATACTATAAATAGCGTAGCAGCCCATTAAAAGACATGGAAAAATATCCATTGAAAAACCACTTAGCGTTGTATATGTCTTTGGTTTGCATCATTTTCTTTGCCACTTTTTTATTGGCATTTATGCTACGTTTGATTCGGCGGCTCTCTCAAAAAGAAAAATAATTTCGCATAATACTTAACACAACCTCAGATGCTGTGATTATTTTTAATCGAAATAGTGAAGTTATCTTGGCCAATTATGCTGCACTTAAGTTATTTGAGTATACAGAGGATGAGATATTGGGGATGTCGGTAGAGTCGCTAATGCCTGAAAAATTCCGTAAAGCACATAAAGTATCCCGTTATAATTATGTGAAGTCACCTGTAGTCAGGGAAATGGGGTTAACAAGAACATCACTCTTATAACAAAACATGGGAATGAAATCCCTATAGACATCGGTTTAAACCCACTACAAATAAATCATGAGCAATGCATACTCTGCTCCATCCATGATATGCGCAAAGCACAAGCAAATGAAAAGCAACTCCTTCAACAATCTCAAACCATGCAGGTAATGCTAGATATTACGAATGCTATCGTGGCTGAAAATAATACTGAAAAAAATAGTACGTCTTGAAGATGCTATTTGTCGTATAGGCGGTGATGAATTTTAAGTTATTCTTCATAACATAAAAAATGTTGCAGCCGCGTTAGTCATTGCTAACAAAATTGTTGATAATATCTCGAAACCTTTTCATTTAACGTCTCATATAGTCCATATTGGAGCTAGTGTTGGCGTTTCGCTATACCCGCAATCTGGGAAAATATTTGCTGATTTATTAAATAAGGCTAAAGAGGAGGAGGAGTAATCATCAACTATCACCCCAGCGTCGTTGCATATTTCCTAAAACCCATAACTTTACTTAGGGTATGTTGACAATTCACACCTACCCTGACGTCCCGCGGCTTGTCCGCGGCACATAGGCGTAGTGTGAGGCATAGGGTAATTTTCAAGAGCCTCTAATGACACACCACGAAACTTTCTTGATGTTTATTTATAATTATTATACAATGTGATTATTTTTAAACAGGTTGAACTAGTAACCATGGCAAAGAATTTTCTCTTAGGGCTTCAACATTTTCTCCCAAAACCAGATAAATTACCAAAACAACTGTCTATCCTGTCCATTGGGTGCGGAACGCATACGGGCTTAATTATTGATGAGATTAGTGACCTAGCTATTGCATTGCCAGGAATAGAGATAACCTATGTTGGTGTTGACCTAAAGTTGGATGAAAGGATTAATTCCGAGGTAAGTGCCGGTCTTCGCTCACTAAAAACCCCTGCGAGTGCGCGATTATTCCAATTGGATGCGAATGACTTGGCCTCTCTTGAAAAAAATGGAATAGTAACTAATAGCTTTGATATGGTTATTTTAAGGCACCCGCAATTTTTTGATGAGTTTTTACAACCTTCAAAACACTTAGTACGCCGTACTATTCCGACTTTACTTAAAAAAGATGGCTTTTTAATTGTCAGTCTTTATGCGGATTCTGAGAAAGTATTTTTTGAAAATGCCCCGGGGAAGCAGTCATTGGATGTAGGGCTATTAAAAATACTGTACGAGAGCGGCGGCTACTTTAAAAATTCTGAAGCAACAGCAACACGAAAAATCCCTGGCCATTTTGACGACCAGCATATGTATTGCTACCGAAATGTAATCAATCCACCGTCAACTGCGCTCGCTCACTATAAAGTGGGGGATCTAAGCCAAGAAGGGAATCCGGCGGGAATAAAGACATACATTCATCAATGCGTAGAAAAATTGGGTGGTAAGATAAACCCTGATGGCACTCTTAATTTATGGAAAGAATATGCAGATCCGTTAACCGCTCTCTTGAAGTTTCCTTTGATTTCCTGTGATCTGAAAAAACCATGTCCTAGTCAAGACTCGCAAGGATTTTTTTCGAAATCAGCAGCTGCCGCAGCAGAAGCCAATTTACCTCACGAAACAGCTCTTGAGGAATTAACAAACTTCAAATTTGACCCAAAAGAGCGATCTACCTTTGATGCGCTATATAAAACCATTTCTGAAAAAAATTATAACGCTGCACTTAGAAAAGCATGTTCAGTAAAAAGTAGCGTGGCAGATGAAGTGATAAAGATCCTTCTTAAACACGGAGCTACGTTTGGAATTCTACCTTCAGAAAAAAACTCTAAAGGATTGTCGGCCTTGGATTATGCCGACGAGAATAAAGATCAAGAAATCGTGGAAATTTTACGCGACTACTCACCACTCCCCGGCTGCCCCTAGCGCGTCAACCAGGCTACGATCGTAATCATACAGATCGGAGCCTGGATGGCGGCGCAGCGGACATCCGGGTTTTCCTATCCCTCAATCAATATCGAAATGATTTAATTGTGCTAATATTATTCATAATGTAGGTTTTATAACAAAGAGAGTTATGACGCACACAACCCTAACCGCTAACCTCCTTAAAACTCTAGTCGGCCATGCCGAGAAGAACCAAGAGGGAGAGACAGCTAATTATATTCCTGAGTTAGCTAATGTTAACAAGGAATTAACCGCCATTGCTGTTAACCCTCTGGGCGGAAAAACGCTTATGTACAGCAACGCACCGTTACCCCCTATCACATTACAGAGTACGGCAAAAATGATCCCGCTTATTGGTCTTCTTGAGGAATATGGGGCAGAAAAATTATTTGAGTGGGTAAAAGTTGAACCATCGGGTGACGAATTCGCATCTATTACTCGTTTGGAACAATTTGGACCTAAACCCTCGAACCCCATGCTAAATGCTGGTGCCATCACGTTATGCTCTCATATACCTGGCGAAGGCGAGAAACAATTTGCTTGGTTAGCGCACTGGGTACAAAAATTATTTAACCAACATTTGGGAATTAATCCATTGGTTTTTGCCTCGGAAAAGCGAACCGGCAATCGTAACCGCTCCCTAGCCTATTTACTGCATAGCCGCCAAAATTTAGGCAGCAGTGTGCAGGATACACTCGATCTCTATTTTTCTCTGTGTTCCTACGAAGCTTCGCTTTTACAAATGCTTTACTTACCAACATTACTCGCTAATGCAGGAAAAGACCCTGTCAGTCACGAGCAAGTCATATCAACAGAAACCTGTAAAATCACGCTAGCTATCATGGCAACCTGCGGCTTATACGATGAAACCGGAACACACATGGTACACACAGGAATGCCGGCAAAAAGTGGGGTGTCAGGCTACACGATCGCGGTCGTCCCTGGGAAGGCAGGAATTGTCGTTTTAAGCCCCCGCGTAAATCCCAAAGGCAATAGCATCCGTGGTGAAATTATGCTGGAAGGATTATCAAAAGCCATGAACTGGCATTTTGCCTTACCGTAATTTAGCTTGAATTTCAGATAATGTGGCACTTCATGAGCTTGATGGGTCATTGACCCAACCTACTTTTCTTATGGTGGTGTGGGTGATGCTCTATCATCTGTTTCAGAATCAGAGTCTGGCAGAGATGGCAGACTGCTAAGCATTGCATCAGTCACCCCGCTCTTCACATCCTTCAAAGCAGCGCCCATTTTATCAAAAATAGCACCCAACCCGACTAGATTACGTGCTGTTGTTGCAGGTGACGCAGGCCTCTCTGCTGCGGACGGAGTATCTGTACTCGTTTCCCTTGGTTGGGATAGGCGATCATGTGGTTCATTTTTTTTGTATAATAGTTGCCTAGATTTTGCAGTCAAAGTTTTGAACATTTGTATTTCACGATACGAATCCATCTCCGCTACAACCTCTGCTATCAGGGAGGCTGTTATAATATCAAGATGAGCCAATAAATCCTCTTCCTTCAATCGAGCTTTTGCCGGAGATTCGCCTTTATATATATTTATCTTGATTAAGGCGTAAAGTTGCATTAGGAACTGTATTGCTTGATTTTCAAAATCTTCGTGCACTAAATTAATATACCCCAACATAATTTTATGTTTAGGGAAAGCACCCTTGAAATCAATATTTGCAGCAATGAGTTGCTCAAGTGTTGTGTGTAACAATGGGATGGCATTCTGCCGCGCTTCTTGAGGTGTTCTTAAGGCCGTCATTACTTTAACAATAGATGAGTAGGCAGGAGGAGCATAGAGCTGAGCAATTTTTAAAAATCCGCGTAGTTCATCCCATGTAAACATTGCCTAGCTCTATTTGATTTAAAAAAATGTACTTTATCACAAGTTATGTAGTTATTAACTACTTTTTGATCATTATAGGATCAACATATAGATTTTTATTTACCGAGCTGCTCAGCCCTTTATCAACTATGTGCTAAAATTTGATTAATCCTATAATTTATTAAAATAGAAGCGGAACCCTTATGAGCATTAGTTTATTTGATTTGTTTTCCATTGGTATTGGTCCTTCGAGTTCGCATACTGTTGGCCCGATGTTAGCTGCGTGTGAATTTATTACGTTGTTGAATAAAAAGAACTTATTTAATGAGGTAGCGCGCGTAAAGATAGAGCTTTATGGTTCATTAGCCCTAACAGGCAAAGGGCATGGTACCGATAAGGCTATTTTAAATGGACTTGAAGGTAAAGAACCAGAAACCGTGGATCCGGAAAGCATGATCCCTCGCATGCAAGAAATTCTTAAAACGCAGACACTCCATTTGGCAGGTACAAAAAATATCCCTTTCCATGCCGATACTGATTTTCTTTTTTTACAGAAAGAGCTTTTACCAAAACATACCAATGGCATGCGATTTACTGCCTTTGATGCTAAAAATAACGCATTAATAAGCCAAATTTATTATTCAATTGGTGGGGGCTTCATCACTACTGAAGAGGAATACGACCAATCTACCGTAGAGGCGCACACGTTGCCCTACCCTTTTGAAACAGGCGAGCAGTTACTCAAACATTGCGAAAATAATCAACTGTCTATTGCAGAGTTGATGATGGCCAATGAGCTGACATGGCGCGATCAAGAGGCTATTTATGCTGGGATTCTTAAACTTGCTAAGGTTATGGATGATTGTATTGATAATGGATGTCATCACCCAGGCATTTTGCCAGGTGGGCTAAATGTAAAACGCCGTGCACCTGATTTATACCAAAAATTAAATCAGGAAAAAGGTGTTGTTAGCGTTTATGAGCGCTCAGATCTTATGAATCGATTAAACCTTTATGCTATGGCTGTTAATGAAGAAAATGCCGCTGGCGGAAGAATTGTAACAGCCCCTACTAACGGTGCAGCCGGTATTATTCCCGCTGTGCTTAAATATTGCCAAGAAGCGCACGATAAAATGAATAGAGAGGACGTTTATACTTATTTTCTCACAGCCGCAGCCATTGGGATTTTATATAAAAAAGGGGCCTCTATTTCTGGCGCAGAAGTGGGCTGCCAAGGGGAAGTCGGTGTCGCATCATCCATGGCTGCTGCGGCTTTGACAGCCGTCCTAGGTGGGACTGTTGCACAAGTTGAAAATGCGGCCGAAATTGCAATGGAACATCATTTAGGCATGACATGTGACCCCGTAATGGGCCTGGTGCAAATCCCTTGTATCGAACGCAATGCAATGGGCTCTGTTAAAGCTGTGAATGCGTCTCGTATGGCACTTATTGGGGATGGGCAACATCAAATTTCATTGGATAAAGTGATTAGAACGATGAAGCAAACGGGTAAAGATATGCAAAGTATTTACAAAGAAACATCGTTGGGGGGATTAGCGGTTAACTTGCCTGAGTGTTAAGACAGTCATGGCTTAGATAGTGACTCGCAGACTCTTCTCCCCTCACGGGGAGAAGGAACCTCAAAAGGAAATTTGAGCTAATGTGGCTTCGAACCAGGGTAAGATTCTTTAATTAACCACAAGGCTAAAATCAAGCTAGCTAGGTAGCAACAAGGCATTACCAGCAGGGCTTTTTGGTAACTAGCGATGGTATAAACTGGCACATCATGCACTAATCGCCATTCAGCATTGCGATGCAAGATCACACCAACCAACGGTTGGAAAATAGCACCACCCACCAGTACGGATAAATTATTAAATCCTGACGCCGTTCCGACTAGATGGGATGGATTATTGTCCTTTACCACAGCAAAACTAACTGTTTGCCCACCTGCGCCAAAACCTAACATAAAGAGCACCACATACATCCAAGCAATAGGCACGTTAGGCATGTAAAGTAAAATCAGTGTGGCTATTAAACCAAATACGGAACTCGTTGCTAATGCCAAACGTCTACTAGAGAAACGGTCACTAACCCAACCAAGTAGAGGGCTGCCCACACCAATTCCTAACCAAATCATACTGCATAACCCGGAAGCAACAACAACGCTTACATGGTATTTTTCTTGCAAGAAAGGCACGCCCCATAATGCAGCGAATACAGCAATTGGCGTCCAGATAGAGAAAGCATACGCGCCCGTCATCCATGTATAAGACCGACTACAAACCTCACCCAAACGATGCCACTCATCACGAAAACGTCGATTAGGCATTGATTGCGTAGGTTGATGAGGAAAATCACGGATACAACACCACAGTAGCAGAGCCAGTAAAAAACCCACAACCGCCAAAAGAAAACTAGCTTGACGCCAGCCTATATGCCCAATCAGAGCTGCTAAAGGAACCTCACCAAACATAGCCCCCACTGAGCTCATTGATTGTGCAACACCAGCTAGGATTGCAAAGTGTTGAAGAGGAAACCAACGAGAAACTAATACCAAGACCCCAATAAAAGAGAACGCTGAACCTATACCGATAAGCATACGTCCCAGGGATGCAGTAACAACACTATCAGTGGAAGCAAAGAAAAAAGAACCGACCGCACACAACAACAATGCACATGTCATGAGCTTACGTGGCCCATAACGATCAAACAATAAACCAGCTGGAAGCTGCATGGGTGCGTAGGCATAAAAATAAAATGCCGAAATTACTCCAAAACCCTCAGCACTCACATGAAAGGTTTGCATCATAGGCGTAGCCATAACACTAGGAGCAACTTGCAGAATAAATTCATATAAGTAAAAAGAAGCAGCAAGGAAAAAAATCAAATACGCGCTTAATTTACTATGCTCTTGTGTAGATATATGATATGTGCTCAATTTTTGTCGCCACAATAGAAAAAAAATACATTACACCTCAATCGAATTTCGGTTGTCAATGCCGGCCGCATAAATAGCTCCAAATATTGCTGAGTGCTTTGCACCAGTAATGCCTGTTAAATCCAATGAGATACGTTTCAATGCTTGATCAGCAAACCAAGCAAACATCATAGCTTCCATAAAATCGGGGCTAACCCCCAATGCGCTTGTGCTATCTACTTGTAAGTCAGGTAACTGCTTAGTCAACGCTTGTAATAAACCAATATTATGTACCCCTCCACCACAAATAGCTACTCGCTTTAACTGCGATGGACCCTGCCGTATCGCATCCGCAATGCTAGTAGCAGTAAAGGCTAATAGCGTGGCTTGAACATCGTTAGGGAGGAAATCAGGCGACAAATATTGTTCTAACCAAGCGGATGAGAAATACTCTTTACCAAGGCTTTTAGGAGCAGGTAATTTGAAATAAGGGTCCGCGAGCAAAGATGATAGCAAAGGTGCAATCACTTGCCCCGTGGCAGCCCACTCCCCACCAGCGTCATACGCCAAGCCTAAATGGTGCTGAATCCAACGATCTAACAAACAGTTTCCAGGTCCTACATCGTAACCACTAACCATTGTGCCTTGCATAAGATATGTAACATTGGCAATCCCACCAATATTTACCACCGCTAATGGCAAACTCTCTTTTCCAAACAAAGTTTGATGGTAAATCGGTGCGAAAGGAGCGCCCTGCCCGCCTATCACCAAATCGCGAGTTCTGAAATCAGCAACAACAGTAATTCCTGTTATTTCCGCAATCGTATGTGGACAGCCCAATTGCACCGTATAGGGAATTTCAGCTGTTGCATCATGGCAGATTGTCTGGCCATGGCTTCCAATCGCTATTACCTGCTCGCTTGCGACATTTACCGTGCTCAGCAACTGTTGAACAGCAAACCCAAACTCACGGCCTAATAGGGTGTTTAATTGACTTAGAGCAGCGGGCCCCGTAGATTCCCCAGTCAATACTTCATATAAAAATTGTTTGGCTTTTTCACAATAGGGCCGCGTTATACCTGCAATCAATGTATTGGTATCTGCGTCAACCAACGCTGCGTCAATCCCATCCATGCTTGTACCAGACATTAGCCCAATAAAAAGCCTCATCTTGAGCCTCGTTGTAGGTTAAAACAGCGATAAAAATTTTCGGTGGTTTGTGTAGCAAGTGTCACATAATCGATTTGCAATAACTCACTTAAAACTTCCGCCACATGCTTAACTAATGCAGGATGGTTTTGTTTACCTCTAAAAGGTACCGGTGCAAGATAAGGTGAGTCTGTTTCAATTAATATGCGATCCAGAGGTACTTTTTTTGCCACATCCTTCAACACTGTTGCATTTTTGAAAGTCACAATTCCTGAAAAAGAGATATAAAAATTGAGGTCAAGAGCACGGCGAGCCACATCCCAATCTTCAGAAAAGCAATGCATCACCCCACCAATCGTTGCAGCCTTTTCTTCTGCCATTAACAATAGCGTATCCTCAGCTGCCTGCCGGGTATGAATGATTAATGGCTTAGATGAAGCAATGGCCGCTTGTATATGGGCTCGAAACCGCCCACGCTGCAATTCCCGCGCCACTTCGGTTTCAGTGCGGTAATAATCGAGCCCTGTCTCTCCAATTGCAATACAGGAAGGGTGGCGAGCCAAATTTACAAGCTCCGCGGCATCCAATTCATTGGTCAGTTCCGTATTAGGATGCACACCAACTGAAATACTAATATCTGGATAACGCTCGGCTAACTGATACAAGGCTGGTAAGTCATCAGGCTCAACACAAACACAAAGCATGTGTTCTACGCCTGTATTACGCGCTGTATTAATAACTTGTTGCACATTGTTATCAAACTCACTTAAATCAAGCATATTTAAGTGGCAATGTGAATCAACCAAAGGGGCTATTTGTAAGTCTGCCATAGTATTACATCGTATCTGTCATTTGAGTGGATTTTAACATGCCTGCTAGATAGGTCTCTATTTTATTGCAAAGGGCACGGCTGTTTTCCCCGGTAAATTGCACGCCCATACCGGCTGGTTTATTCCCTTGAGCACCTTTCGGCGTTATCCAAATCACTCGCCCTTCTATTAAATAATTTTCTGTCTCATCCATCAATTGCACTGACAAGCTCACTTGTCCCCCTAGAGCATGTGGATTTTTGGTGCGAATAAATAACCCGCCATCTTTGATGAATGGCATATAGGCCAAGTAAAGCCCTTCTTCGTTAGCAAAAACACAGGTTATTGGTGCTACATCCGCCATAATTTAGTCCCTTATTTTCCTATATAACCCAATAATAGATGTTCCAACGTCAAAGTTTGATTCATATTTATATTATGGTTTATTTTTCGCATGATCGCATTTATTTGCTCGAGTTGATTCAACAAAGTTACAGGTGAAGTTAAACGAGAAAAATGCATTAATGGTTCTGCTCCTTTCGGAGCCTTAATCAACTGCTGATGAATTGCCTGTGCTGTCAAAAGATATAATAACCATAGTAAATCATCAAAACCATACTCAGACCATTTTGCTGCAATGGTGCAAGGTGAGGATTTTTCTTCAATTAACGCACACAGCTCAGTCATGATTGCAGCACTCTGCTGAAATAACTCTGCACGCGAGGAGCCTAAGGCATAGCGCTCGCCTATCATCAAATAGCCTACGCCTACGTCCCGCGGCTTGTATGCAGGATCCATGGATGCCTCGGATAAACCGCTGCACGTAGGCGTAGCGTGGGTTATAGCATGATTATCAACAGACCCTAGGGAATGGAAATTATACTTTTGACAACGGCTTAAAATGGTTGCAGGTATACTGCTCAGTTGCTCTGCAATTAAAATAAATATGGTATGTGACGGAGGCTCTTCAAGAATTTTCAATAAGGCGTTGGCTGCAGAGATGTTCATTTTATCGGCCGGGTCAATCACGATAAAACGACGCGCACCGCATTGTGGTGTTTGATAAATATTTTGTTGTAGCTCGCGCACTTGCTCAACTTTAATCGCACTACTCGTCCCTTCTGGGCGGATATAATGTATATCTGGATGAATACCCTGGATGAGTAAATGGCAAGCACGGCACTGCTCGCAAGGTGATTTATTTTCGCAAATCAGGACAGCAATCAGTCGATTAACAAACTGAGTGATATTTTCGTGGCGAGGCCCCACAAATAGAAGCGAATGGGGGAAACGGTTTTTTTGCAGTAATTGATGCATTTTCTCCCATAACGGCGCATGAGCCTCTAATAACTCAAGCATGATCAAGCACATATTTTTCGAGGGTCTCGCAAATTACATTTTGCACAATAGCTAATGGTTTGCTGGCGTCAATAACCACCACATTTGTCATCGTTTTAATATAATGATGGTAACTGTTATAGACATCCGTAAAAAATGCCAGCGATTCACGTTCAATACGATCAGCTTTGCCACGTTTAAGCGCTCGCTTCAGGCCTTGCTCAGGGCTAATATCTAAAAAAATAATCAAGTCCGGTTTGATATCTTTGACACAAAACGATGATAATTGTGCAATCATATCCGGATCAAGTTTTCGACCGCCCCCCTGATAGGCCCATGTAGACAACTCAAACCGATCCCCCACCACCCAACAACCTCTGTGCAGAGCTGGGCGAATAACCTGCTCTAACAATTGGATTCTAGATGCATACAACAATAGCAACTCTGTCCGGGCATCTAGTGGCTCTGAGGATATCGTTTCTTTGATTAATTGTCTTGCTGTCTCGCCAACGCGGGTACCCCCCGGTTCACGCGTAGTAATTAGCTCAGGCACTCTTTCTGCTAAAAAACGCTTAATTGTAGTAAGGGCTGTTGATTTACCAGCTCCTTCAAGGCCTTCTACTACAATAAAATGTCCGGTCTCGGGTGTCATTGAATATTTCCTAGTGTAATTCTGAATCTATCACTCTATCAAAGGAGTTTTTTGTTGAGTAGTTTGTTTTATGCTCTCCACCTCACTGCTATTAAGTTAAGAGACTTTGTCATTCCCGTGAAAGGCGGGAATCCATCCCTGACTCAGGCTAGGAGCCATGGGAGATGTGGATCCCCGCCTTCGCGGGGACGACAGTCTTTCGTTAACTTAATGGTAGAGTAGCTCTCCGTGTATCCTGAGCTCTAGAAGCGCTCAGGATGCACAGATTTAAATAAAAACTATTCAGCTAAGATTAATTAAAATTATTTTTCCTTCATCATCTATTCTTTCTATAACGCGCAACGGCCTGCTTCTGCTGTTCATACGTCACTGAAAAATAGTGACTTCCATCTCCAACCGCCACAAAATAAAGATAATCTGTTTGCTCTGGATGTGCGGCAGCGTCAATAGCATCTTTACCCACCATGGCAATGGGAGTCGGTGGCAATCCTCTATACCGATAAGAATTATATGGCGAGTCGACGTGTAAATCCTCACGCGTTAACGTACCTTTATACTGTGAACCCAAAGCATAAATCACGGTTGGATCCATCTGCAAAGGCATATTTTTTCGTAACCGGTTGATAATAATCCCCGAGATTAAGCGCCGCTCACGTGGGTTTGCCGCTTCCTTCTCAAGAATTGAAGCCGCAATTAGCATTTCATAAGAGGTCTTATATGGCAATCCTTGGCTTCGATGTTGCCAACTGTACTCGAGAAATTGCTGTAGGTTATTATGGGCGAGTTCTAATAAATTTTTACTCTGAGTGCCCGCATTGTAATTATATGTATCAGCAAGCAACAACCCTTCTGCATTTTTTTGTTTGGCAGCAATAGCTTGCCAATCAGTTGAGTGGTATATCAAATAAGGAGCATGTTCAAGATTCGCTGAGATTTGCGCTTGGGTCGTTCCCTCAATGATACTAAAAGATTGCTTTAAAACATCACCATTAACCACGCGGGACAAAAATTGCTCCGCTGACTCACCTGGGTTGATTTGATAAACACCGGCTTTAAGCCGCTGTGACAAACCCCGGGTGCGAATAAGCGTTAGAAATAAGCGCTCAGATGGAATCAGATGTTGGGTTTTAAGCATATGGGCAAAAGCTGATGCCGACATAGATTTATCAATGCTAATGATAACTCGCTCATTTTTCCCAACAATCATGGGGCGAGAATATGATCTATATGCATTTAAACCAAAAATAGATAAAACTACAAAAACTAATATCGCGCAGACAACAACAAATTTCAGCCAATGACGCCTCATACTAAAGGGATGTGTCAATTCGCTTAAACAACAAAGTACCGTTCGTACCACCAAAACCTAGTGAATTACTCAAGACGTAGTTGATTTCCCTTTTTTGTGGCTTATGGGCGACATAATTTAAATCACAACCTTCATCAGGATTATCAAGATTTATTGTAGGAGGAGCAATTTGATCTCTAATTGCTAAAATACTGAAAATAGCCTCAACAGCGCCAGCCGCACCTAATAAATGGCCTGTCATAGATTTGGTTGAACTAACTGCTAACTCGTAAGCGTGCTCTTTAAACACTCTTTTTATTGCAATGGTTTCATTCTTATCGTTTAGATACGTCGAGGTTCCGTGTGCATTAATATAATCAACCTTATCATATGAAATACCCGCATCCTGCACCGCAGCAGCCATGGCACGCGTGGCACCATCAGCATCTTCATCAGGCGCTGTAATATGATATGCATCACCAGACATACCAAACCCTACTAACTCGGCGTATATTTTCGCCCCTCGTGCTTTGGCATGTTCATACTCTTCAAGAACCAAAATACCGGCCCCCTCGCCCATCACAAAACCATCACGGTCTTTATCAAAGGGACGCGACGCCTTTTCTGGCTCCTCGTTACGTTTCGACAAAGAACGTACTGCGGAAAAACCAGCTAGACAAAGCGGTGTGGTTGTCATTTCGGCACCACCACAAACCATCACATCCGCATCACCACAAGCAATCATGCGACCAGCAAGACCAATATTGTGAGTTCCTGTAGTGCAAGCAGTAACTACGGCTATATTAGGACCTTTTAGATGATGCTTAATGGAAATTTGTCCGGCAACCATGTTGATAATGCCTGCTGGAATAAAAAATGGAGAAACTTTGCGTGGTCCACCTGCTACCAATTTATCTTGATTATTTGTAATCGTTTGTATGCCACCAATACCGGCGCCAACAGCAACACCCGTTCGGTAAGATAATTGCTCATCAAGCACCAAATTAGCATCAGCCATTGCTTCATCAGCAGCAACCATGCCGTATTGAGTGAACATATCCATTTTTCGAGCATCTTTGGTCGACATGTGATCGTCCATGTTAAGGTTTTTTACCTTAGCCCAAATTTTGGTTGAGTATTCAGTCGTGTCAAAGTCTTCGACCATGCCAACACCGCTTACCCCTGCCAAAATATTACGCCAGGATTCCTCTACATTCAGACCAACAGGGCTTACCATGCCCATGCCTGTCACAACTACACGCCGCTTAATCAAAGAAAACCTCTACTATAAGTGTTCACTTAATGCCGTCAACTTAGAAACCGTAGCCTGGATGGAGCGCAGCGTAATCCAGGATTTTTGATGCCACAATCTGGCGGATTACGGCTTCGCCTTCGTCCAGGCTACGGTTTGTTTCTTAAATTACGGCATTACGAGAACCGATACTATCAGTCTTCGAGCAGTGCTGTATAAAAAATTCATCCCACACTGCCCGAAAAAGTACGATATCAAGTTACGCTTATTCTTTATCCATATGCGATTCAATGTAATCTATCGCTTCTTGAATTGTTGTTATTTTTTCTGCTTTTTCATCAGGTATTTCTGTTTCAAATTCTTCTTCCAACGCCATGACCAACTCAACAGTATCTAATGAGTCTGCTCCAAGATCATCAACAAATGACGCATCGTTTTTCAACTCATCTTCTTTCACGCCCAATTGTTCTACAACAATTTTGCGAACTCGTTCTGTGACTGTACTCATAACTTGTACTTCCTCTTCGGTTTATAAAAAAATACTGAACGGTAGTTTATTCAATTCTTAAAATAACGCAAGTTTATCATAAATCTTGTCAGTCCATATACATGCCGCCATTCACATGAATGGTTTCACCTGTAATATAATTTGCACAGTCCGATGCTAAAAAAGCAACAACTGCTGCAATATCTTCCACTTTACCTAAGCGTTTCATAGGAATACGCTTCAACATTTCTTCTTTAACAAGATCCGGTAAAGCAGCGGTCATATCGGTATCAATAAACCCAGGTGCAACTACATTCACCGTAATACCCCGGCTGCCCATTTCCTGTGCTAATGACTTTGAAAAGCCAACCACTCCGGCTTTTGCTGCCGTATAATTTGCTTGGCCTGGGTTACCACTAGAACCGACAACTGATCCTACACTAATAATCCGCCCCCAACGAGCTCGAAACATGGGCTTAAGGCACGCCTTACTCAAACGAAAAACCGCGTTTAAATTTGTTTCTATTACTCGGTACCATTCGTCATCTTCCATACGCAGTAATAAATTATCCGAAGTAATCCCAGCATTATTAACTAATATTGCTGGCAGTTTATTTTGATCAGACAATTGTGCCATTAAATTTTCAACATTAGCGCTGGTGGTAACATCTAGTACCGCACCCTCTCCTTTGAGATTTTCTTGTTGTAGCATTGCACTGATACCTGCAGCACCCTGTTCTGATGTAGCGGTTCCAACAACATAAGCGCCTTTCTGCGCTAACATTAAAGCAATAGCCTTACCAATGCCACGGCTGGCCCCTGTAACAAGTGCCACCTTTCCTTCTAAATTTATCACGATCAAATCCTCTTATATGTGTGTTATCGTCGCTTCAAAGCTTGATGGATCATTTACATTCATCACCTGCAACGATTTATCAATACGTTTAATAAGACCACTCAAAATTTTCCCAGGCCCACATTCGACAATTTGTTCAATTCCATTGTTTTTCATCATTTGAATCGTTTCAACCCAACGTACCGGCCGATACAATTGCTCGCGTAATAAGGTCTTCATCTGATCAACAGTTTTATAAATACTGAGATCAACGTTACTAATAACGGGAACCGATGGCACCGTGAAATTAGCACTTTGCAAGCTATCCGCAAATTGTCGAGCAGCTTCAGTCAGTAGCAGGCAATGACAGGGGACACTAACAGGAATATTTTTAGCCATACGCGCGCCCATTTCATCAGCGAGTTTAATCGCTTTTTCTACAGCGGCGGTATGACCTGCTATAACCACTTGCCCAATCGCATTATAATTGGCAGGTGTAACATGGGATGAGGCACTGCTGGCTTGCATACAAAGCCTTTGAACGTCTTCATCCGACAACCCTATAATCGCAGCCATCGATCCCTGGCCCAAAGGAACTGTCTCTTGCATAAGTTGACCACGCTTTTGAACTAGGGCTGCCGCATCGGGCAAACTAATCGCATCTGCGCACACCAATGCTGCATACTCACCAAGGCTGTGGCCCGCCATCATCGCAGGACGCGCGCCTTGTTGTTGTAGCAATTTATATACGGCTACATCTGCAACTAACATAGCAACCTGCGTGTGCTCTGTTTGATTTAATTTTGTCTCAGGGCCTTGCTGTACCAATTCCCAAAGATCATAACCAATTCGCTCAGAAGCAGCTGAAAAAAGATCGAGGATCAACGGGTGGTCGGTTGCCAGTTCACTCAACATCCCAACAGATTGGGAACCTTGGCCTGGAAATACAAATGCAGTAATAGGCATAGTCTTCAGACTCCTAATAACGTATTACCATTGCACCCCAAGTCATGCCTCCGCCAAATGATTCCAGCAGTAATAAATCGCCCCGTTTAATTCGTTTTTCACGCACGGAGAAATCAAGAGCTAATGGAATAGATGCAGCAGAAGTATTACCTTGGTGCTCAATTGTTACAATTACTTGGGACATAGGAAGTGAAAGTTTTTTTGCGATACCTTGAATAATGCGAATATTTGCTTGATGCGGCACTAACCAGTCGATGTCGGATTTCTCCAATTTACTGGCAGCAAGCACTTCATCAACAATATCACCCATGATATTAACAGCTAATTTAAATACTTCATTGCCTCGCATCCCAATTAAAGGCTTTTTATCGTTTTCCCTGTCATTTGAATAGGTCAAGAGTTTGTCTTTGTCGTAAGATGAGTGCAACACACTACCCAAAATGCCGGGTTTGTCACTTGCGCTTAAAACCACAGCCCCTGCTCCATCACCAAACAAAACACAGGTAGCACGATCATTCCAATCTACAGCACGTGACATGCTTTCACTGCCTACAACCATTATGTGCTTAGCAGTCCCAGAAGTGATGTATTGCTTTGCAATGTCCATTGCATAAACAAATCCGCTACAAGCAGCGCTCACATCAAAAGCTGGAATGGGTTTAGAAATATTTAATGCTTGTTGAACATGGCAAGCCATGCTTGGAAAAAAATGGTCGGGGGTACAAGTAGCAACTAGGATCAAATCGATGTCATCAGCGTCAATACCCGCAGACTCGAGTGCGCTTTTAGCCGCAGCCCCTGCCATAAAAGAAGTTGTTTCATCGGCAGCTGCAACATATCTGCTAGAAATACCAGTACGTGAACGAATCCACTCATCCGTAGTATCTAACGTTGTTTCAAGCTCAGTATTCATCAGCTGGCGTCTTGGCAAATAACTACCCGTGCCGCTGATGACTGCATTAGTCATAATAACAATCCCTGATTTATAAAATCTGTGATTTGATCACGCACCAAATCAACTACATTGTTCTCAACTTGCAACACGGCTTCTTCTATTGCATATTGAAACGCTTCTTCGCTCGCGCCACCATGGCTTTTTATAACGATGCCATTTAAACCTAGCATGCTTGCACCGTTATACCTCGCTGGGTCCATACGCTTTTTTAAATGATATAATGCTGGGCGCGATAACAGCCCCACTAGCTTTGATAACAGATTTTTTGAAAAGGATTCTTTCAGAACGGTCAGCATCAACTTAGCCAAACCTTCGCTGGCTTTTATGGCAACGTTACCTACAAATCCATCGCAAACGACTAAATCAACATCACCTGTATAAAAATGATCGCCCTCAACATAACCAACATAATTCATTAGATTGCATTCAGCGAGCATGTGAGCGGTTCTTTTTACTTGATCATTGCCTTTAATTTCTTCAACACCAATATTTAACAAAGCTATTTTGGGCTTCTTTGTCTTATCTAGGGCCTGAATTAATGCTGAGCCCATTACGGCAAACTGAAAAAGATGTTCGGCGCAAGAATCAACATTTGCACCCAAGTCAATAACGCGTGTCCGGCCTTTTAGTGTGGGAAGCTCGGCGATAATCGCAGGTCTGTCAATGCCAGGTAGCGTTTTAAGCACAAAACGTGCTGTTGCCATCAGGGCACCTGTATTCCCTGCACTCACACAAGCCTGTGCCTTACCCTCTTTTACTAAGTTAATAGCAACACGCATGGAAGAGTCTTTCTTATTACGCAATGCGTGTGAAGGTAATTCATCCATACCAACAACTTCTGATGCGTGCTCAATAGAAAATTGCTTATTAGGGGGATTGTTGAGTGAAATACCGTGTTTTTTTAAATGATTAACAATTTGGCCTTGATCACCTACCAACACTAATTTCAAGCCAGAATTATTTCGCGCGGCGCGAACGCAAGCCGGAATCACAACATTTAAGCCATGATCCCCGCCCATCGCATCAATAGCAATGGTGATATTTTTCAAGTGGTTTTACTCTTGGTCTTCGTAGACACTATCAGCATCAAGAATCTTTTTGCCGCGATAGTAACCATCAGGCGTAATATGATGGCGCAAATGCACCTCGCCAGTAGTTGAATCAACAGAAAGAGTTGGTTTGGTTAGCGCGTCATGCGAACGACGCATATCACGTTTTGAACGTGATTTCTTATTTTGTTGCACTGCCATTGTTGTGTACTCCTAAATACTAGTTACCATTTACCGTTGGGCCGGAATTTTACCGAGTTTTTGCTTACAATCCAAGTGTTACCGGCATATTTTCATTTTTATCACCAATCCACTGCCTAATTTCAAGATCACAATCAGCGGAATTCTCATGTTTTTCCCTAGAAAACAAATGCAGTTCATCTGTGAGTATCTCGCTCAGATCAACTTCATTTTCCTCCATCACAATACACTCATAATCTTCCATTAATCGCTCAGCAATTATATCACTCGCGCAAGCAGCGATCTTAATTTGCGTGCAATAATCATATTGAAACGTTTGGAGACAGCGTTGGCAAGTAACCATTAATGCTCCAACCACATCCAGTGTTAACAAGTAATAATTCTTGTGGTTTATAGCGTGAAAAGTACAGGTTAATTCGCTGGGAGCATGAATGTGTTCCGGGAGACGTTCCTGTAATTGGATCACAGCTTGTTGAAATCCATTTTGTTGGGCTGTATTTTTTAAACAAATTTTCATATTGATTATTATTAATTTCAAAATAAGCCATTATAGCGTAAAATAACCATTTTTTATACATATTGAACTCTCTTATGCGCGCTAAAGTCATCGTTGGCATGTCAGGTGGTGTTGATTCATCAGTAGCAGCTTGGTTGTTATGCGAAAAAGGCTATCAGGTCGAAGGCCTGTTTATGAAAAATTGGGAGCAAGATGACAAGAATGGCTACTGCGCAGCAGCTCAGGATCTCGCGGACGCACAAGCTGTTTGTGACCAATTAAATATCCCTTTACATGCGGTTAATTTTGCAGAGGAATATTGGGAGCGCGTTTTTAGTCATTTTCTTACAGAGTACGAGCATGCCCGCACTCCAAATCCTGATGTACTTTGTAATAAAGAAATCAAATTTAAGGCTTTTCTCAATCATGCGCTCACATTAGGTGCAGATTTTATCGCAACTGGGCATTATGCAAAAGTTCAATCTCATAATGGTCATGGAACTTTATTTAAATCTAAAGACCGCGAAAAAGATCAAACTTATTTTTTACATGCTGTGGAACCAGCTGCATTGGCTAAAACGCTTTTCCCCATCGGAGACTATCTCAAAACAGAAGTAAGGGCTTTCGCCAAGGAATTGGGCTTAATTACACATGCTAAAAAAGATTCTACGGGAATTTGTTTTATTGGTGAAAAGCGCTTTAAAGCGTTTTTAAATGAATTTCTCCTTGCGCGTCCCGGTGATATACAAAATGTCCGTGGTGAAAAGCTAGGGCAGCATGATGGATTGATGTTTTACACATTGGGCCAACGACAGGGTTTAGGGATAGGTGGCTTGCAAGAAGGCAGCGATGAGCCATGGTATGTGGTTGATAAAGATACCGCGACCAATAGGCTAATTGTCGCTCAAGGGAACCATCATCCTATGCTTTACGCACAAGGCCTCATCTGCGGCCCGATTCATTGGTTAACAGAAAACCAAGGTATTTTACCTTTAACTTGCTACGCTAAAACACGTTATCGCCAAGCCGAGCAACCTTGTGTTATCTCACCTATGCAAGAAAACCAACACCACTACGTGATGTTTTCAGTACATCAACGTGCTGTAACCCCGGGCCAGTACATTGTTTTTTATGATAAAAATCAGTGTTTAGGCGGCGCGGTAATAGAGCAGATTATCCGGTAACCAAGCTATGTAGCCCGTATGGAGCGAAGCGGAATGCGGGATCACTACAGAACCCTACTCCCGCTATTAAGCAATGTTTCCAGCTAATTTTCCCACCGAACAGCCGTACTTACCCGGCTGAATTAATAATTTTTCGTGGAATTAATAATTCATCTTGATTATCAGGCAGATGGTTAACGGTTTTTATTAGGCTAAAGAACGTATTAGCTGTATTGCGTTGTTGCTTAGGTTCCTTAGCATAAAATTCACGCCCACCTTCTATTGCAGAAACTAAGCCAGTCAAAACACCGAACCCAGTTACGATGTATAGAGGAATAACAGGTATGATCAGAATGGAAACCAGCAATAAGCTTGCACTCAGAAGAAATAACCCTACTCCGACAAGCATGAGAGAAGGTACTTTAGAGCCATAAAGAGTCGACGCAAGCTCTGTACACTCACGTAATAATTGTTTTCGCTTATCGTCATTTCCTGAATGCAACAATTGAAGCGTTAAAACTGTCGCTTTAAATTTCATTTCTTCATTACTAGTCAGCAATCGAAGCGCATCGTAAACTGCTTTGGTTGGTTCTCGAAGTATGGGATTTTGAATCTTTGCATAGGCATTTTCTAAATATCGGCTCATCTGCTCAAGAGATGCTGGCCGATTCATCATAGGCTTAATAGCATTGATGACACCTGTATCTATGGCATCATCTATCTCATCTCCGCTAACATAGTCTGCAACGGCTTGTGAAACACGATCTGTCTCATCTGTTAAAACAAAGGAATAGTAATGGAGGGGAACTCCATTATGATCTACGCTAAACAACTCATTATCATCTAAATCTAATGGCCCTAAGCCACCCCAGGCTGCAACCCTTACTCTGCTTCCTGTTACGAAGCCATAAGCACCTCTAGAGTTCAAAAATAATAAAGCAATGCCTTCTGTTTGAGTACCACAAGCTGCTTTAATTTCATTTTTTAATCTAACCTGCTCCGCAGGATCTTGGGTCTCTGCATATGCATCGATTAGAGAAAGAATACTCATTCTATCTCGCCGAGCTCTATCTGTTCTATCTTTTTGAAATATAATATTACAAAAAAAGTATGTCCCGTTCGGAGTAATGCCCTGCGTGACACTATCAGGTAACTCTGCAGGCGCATTTGCTCCTCTCGCTTTCGCTTCAATGCGGTCCCGGACCGACTGGTCGAGAGTACGATTTCTAACAACATCCCTGGTTGCAGTGGTAAAAATAAAAGCCATTGCTGTTCCTTCTTAGTTTGACGAGGCAAATAACGCCTGATATTTTAACATATTAGAAAAAATAAATACAATTTTACGTGGAATTTGTGTGCGAAAGTAGCGTTTACTTCATATTGACGTTGGGTGCTGCTGTAAATTACCAGCTATTAATACCCATTCACACCGCGCAATGTGTATAATTACAATATAATCACTTAATTTTGTGTAATATTAACCCCTCGGAGTAACCATGGCCACCGTTAATGCATCCCCTACGCAAGCTGCGCGTATTTATTTTTCGGTCAGTGCTGCAGATAAAGTAGCATCCCTCATTGCGGAAGAAGATAATCCCAAGCTTAATTTACGCGTATACATTACCGGTGGTGGTTGTTCTGGGTTTCAATATGGTTTTACCTTCGATGAGGCGATTCAAGAAGATGATACGGTCGTTGAGCAAACATGTTCTAGTGGCCAGACATCGGTCAAATTACTGGTTGATTCTATGAGCTTTCAATATTTAAATGACGCTGAAATTGATTATGTTCAGGGGATTCAAGGCGAGCAATTTGTTATACGCAATCCTAATGCCAAAACGACTTGTGGGTGTGGATCTTCATTTAGTATTGGTGATGACGACGAAGATTTTGCTGATGAAGATAACCATTAAAATATAGGTTCCTTTTTGAACGAAGCCTGAAAGCTGGTTTTGGTGTCTCAGGGTCCTGTCACTGCAGGTATCCCGTCGTGATCGCATGCTGCGCGCGACAGGAGCCCTCCCTTTCCGTGCCACCCTTCGTTGAAAATGCGCCATTTGGCTATCAGAAATACTATTTAAAAACCATGTAGCCCGTATGGAGCGTAGCGGAATGCGGGGATCTTACTGCCTGGCCATTCCCGCATTCCGCTACGCTCCATACGGGCTACATTGATCACCTTCTATTAAACTCCGGCTAATTTAATAGGGCTTTACTACTACCTTTGTGCCAATTGAAATAAAATTCTGATTTAGCCAGCGAGCATCGCTAGGGACAACGCGTATACAGCCGTGGCTAGCATTTCTATTTGGTACGTCGGGCGAACCATGGATTGCATAGTATTTACTAAAAAACATGCAATAAGGCATTGGAGCTCCGCCTTTTCCTACTGGATAACGGCTGGAACGGCAGCTTGGGCCGCTCTTAGAAATCACGTTGTACGTGCCTGATGGTGTTCGACAAGATCTTTTGATATCGGGACAGTAGCCTCGACCACCTGAAGCGCGCCCAGTACGCACTACTTTGCCGTTGGAGTTGATTGCTTTCCACTGTAAGGAGCGTGGGTTAAATACAAACTCTTTGTTGGCTGCAAAATTTTGATTAACAATAGAGACTTCCGTTTGAACAGGAATATTCTCGGTTGCTCCAAATGCTATGCCAGAAAAGGATAGTAAACCTATATTTAAAATAATAGCGAGATGAGTGTAAGACTGCTTTTTAATTTGCTCTTCCATGATAGTTCCTGTCAAAGTCACTACTGCTCTAAATATAGTACAATAATTGAACATATCAAGTTGGAATTGAGCAACATGTGTTGGTTTTGAACGAAATAGGGTCTACACATAATTAATGTAGCCCGTATGGAGCGAAGCGGAATGCGGGATCTCTACAAACCCTATTCCCGCATTCCGCTTCGCTCCATACGGGCTACATTGATATTCCAGCTAATTTCCTTACGATTTTTCTAGAAATTGAATAAATTGATGATGCTTAGCCAACTCATTTTCATCAGCAAAAATAACCGGCGAGTTGCTGGTTAACACCTCGGGCAACAGATAGGTGCCAGCAGATGTCTTAGCCTTAGGTGTCTCCTCATCGGTAAATAGATTCGTTTGGCCTCCTGTCATTGCTAAATAGACAGAAGCCAATAGCTCCGCATCGAGTAAAGCTCCGTGAAATTGCCGATTGGAATTGTTTACGTCATAGCGTTTACACAACGCATCGAGGTTATTACGCTGGCCCTGATGCTTTTCACGCGCTAAAACTAAGGTATCGATTATACCGCAGTGCATCTCTAGCGATTTTGGCCAATTAGCCTGCTTTAATTCAGCATTCAAAAACCCTACGTCGAATGGCGCGTTGTGAATAATTAACTCTGCTCCATCAATAAACTGTAAGAATTCTTGGAGAATATCGTTAAATAATGGCTTGTCTTGTAAAAACTCTGTGCTGATACCATGAACCTTAAATGCACCCTCATCAACAGTACGTTGGGGATTCAAATAGGTGTGATAAAGGCTACCTGTCAATTTTCTTTCAACTAACTCAAGACATCCTATTTCAATAATCCGGTGACCTGCACCAATCCCTGTGGTTTCAGTATCTAATATGATTTGTCGCAATGTTATTTTGCTCCTGATTTAAATCAACCCACTAATTCCTCAATCGCTAGATTCGCTAACGCATCTGCCTGTTCATTCTCAGGATGACCTGCATGCCCTTTCACCCAATGCCATCTGATTATGTGAAATGTAGCCAACTCATCAAGTTTCTGCCAAAGATCCGCATTTTTGACCGGTTCTTTTTTAGAGTTACGCCAACCTTTCTTTTTCCATTGTACCATCCACTCAGTCATCCCCTGCCTTAAATACTGCGAATCTGTGTATAAATCCACTTGGCAAGTTCGGTTTAATGCTTCTAACGCCCTAATTGCAGCCGTTAGCTCCATACGATTATTAGTCGTATGAGCCTCCGCACCTTTTAGGGTTTTTTCTTTTCCGTTATGTCGTAATAAAGCACCCCACCCGCCTGGGCCGGGGTTACCTTTACATGCACCATCCGTAAATATTTCAACCGTCATATTGCAAATTCACCTTGTAAAATTTTCTGCTTGATAATAGCAATATCCGGTGCAAAATAACGATCTTGATCATAATAATCCACAACAGATCTCACTTGATTATAAACGCCTTGTAACTTTTGCGAGGTCTTCAGGGGCGCATGAAAATCTACCCCTTGGCAAGCCGCTAGCAACTCAATCGCCAAAATAGTGGCTGTATTTTCAATCATTGGATATAAACGTAATGCCCCATTAGTAGCCATTGAAACATGATCTTCTTGATTCACCGATGTAGGTATACTATCAACCGAATGAGGATGGGCCAACGCTTTATTATCACTTGCACAAGCAGCCGCCGTAACGTGAGCAATCATAAAGCCTGAATTTACTCCGCCATCTTTGACCAAAAACGCCGGCAATCCACTAAAACTTTTGTCAATTAATAATGCAATACGCCGCTCCGAACCTGATCCCATTTCAGCAATAGCCAACGATAAATTATCAGCAGCCATAGCAATGATTTCACCATGAAAGTTACCGCCCGATAAAATATCCCCTTCCTCTGCAAACACTAATGGATTATCAGAAATAGAATTGACTTCCACTTGTAATGTTTGCTCCACAAACCTCATTTGATGCAGAACCGCGCCCATAATTTGCGGTTGGCAACGTAATGAATATGGATCCTGCACGCGCGTACACTGGCGATGCGACTCACGAATTTCGCTCCCTGATAACAATTCACGATACATAGCCGCCACATCACTCTGAGCTTGATGACCACGCGTCTGGTGAATTCGAGAATCAAAAGGAACATCGCTGCCACGCGCTGCATCAACCGACAAACCACCTGCTAAAACTGCCGTTTCAAATAACCATTCACTTCGAAAAAAAGCATGAATACAAAGTGCCGCTGAAACCTGCAAACCATTCAGCAAAGCCAACCCCTCTTTAGGCCCCAATTCAAACGGCCTAAGACCTGCTATTTTCAAACCTTCCTTCGCACTAATAATCTTACCATCATGGCGCATTTCCCCTTCACCCAATAAAGGCAGGGACAAATGCGCTAGCGGAACCAAATCACCAGAAGCTCCAACCGATCCTTTAGAGGGAATGCAAGGATAAACCTTAGCATTGAAAAAAGCACACAAGGCGTCAATCACTTCCATCCTTACCCCAGAATAACCTTGGGCAAGCGTATTAATTTTTAATAATAAAATCAGAGAGACAATATCATCAGACAACAATTGACCACTTCCGCATGCATGAGAAAGAATGATGTTACGTTGCAACTGCTGCAATTTTTCTGCTGAAATAGTTTGATGAGCCAACGCGCCAAAGCCCGTATTAATTCCATAAACCGTTTTATTATCACGCACAACTTGCTGCACCATCTTCAGTGCCGCTTCTACCTTGGGTACACATGCTCTATCTAAAACGCACTGCTTACTTTCTGCAAGCACTTCCTTTAATAATTGCAAACTTACCTGGCCCGGGGTAAGTACAAATTGCTTCACCATCCCTAAATCTCCTTATTTAAAGCATGAACTTATTAACCTGAGCTCATTAAAATAATATTTTTTTATTGTGAACAAATACAAAACGAAGGGTGGCGCGGAAGGGAGGGCTCCTGTCGCGCGCAGCCTGAAGGGCGAGCACGGCGGCGGGGAGCGACAGGACCCTGAGACATCAGCACTACCTTTCAGGCCTCTTTTAAAAAGGAGCACGCATTATTCACAATAAAAACACATTATTACTCCATCGGTAACCACAAGTGATTGCGCTCCGCACATTCCTTAGCAGCCGTATACCCAGCATCCGCATGACGCATGACACCCGTTGCCGGATCATTATGTAAAACACGCGCGATTCTCACAGCCGCTTCATCAGTCCCATCAGCAACAATGACAACACCCGCATGTTGTGAAAACCCCATACCTACCCCACCACCATGATGAATACTGATCCAAGTCGCCCCACTGGCACAATTCAGCAAAGCATTAAGCAAAGGCCAATCAGATACCGCATCACTCCCATCCAACATCCCTTCAGTTTCACGATTAGGACTAGCCACCGAACCAGAGTCCAAGTGGTCACGACCTATAACAATAGGCGCCTTAACCTCCCCACTCCTCACCATCTCATTAAACGCCAAAGCAAGACGCGCCCTATCTTCAAGCCCCACCCAACAAATCCTCGCTGGCAAGCCCTGAAATGCGATTCTTTCACGCGCCATATCCAACCAACGATGCAAGTGCGGGTTGTTTGGTATTAACTGCTTCACACGCTCATCCGTCGCATAAATATCTTCAGGAGACCCTGATAACGCGACCCAACGAAATGGCCCAATTCCCTCACAAAAAAGAGGACGAATATACGCAGGAACAAAACCAGGAATGTCAAAAGCTTGTGAAACACCTGCTTCATAAGCCATCTGGCGCACATTATTACCATAATCAAAAACAGGAATCCCACGTTTGTGGAAGTCCAACATAGCCTCTACCTGCACCGCAATAGAAGCTTTAGCTGCAGAAATAACTTCTTGCGGAGCACTTTGCCGCATACGCTCGGCCTTCTCTAATGTCCATCCGATGGGTAAGTAGCCATTTAAAGGATCATGAGCACTCGTTTGATCAGTTACTAGCGACGGCGTTACCCTTCTCCTCACTAACTCAGGATAAATATCTGCCGCATTACCCAATAACCCAACAGATATAGGTTTTTTATTTTGACAAGATTCCTCTATCCAACGAAGGGCTTCATCAAGATCGTCAGTAAATTTATCGAGGTAGTTTGTTTTCATACGTTTTTCTATGCGGCTAGGGTCACATTCAATCGCAAGCATACTAGCCCCTGCCATGGTTGAGGCTAATGGCTGCGCGCCCCCCATACCCCCTAAACCTGCTGTGAGCACCCAACGCCCAGACAAATCCCCACCATAATGTTTTTTAGCAGCAGCAACAAAGGTTTCATAAGTTCCTTGAATGATGCCTTGTGAACCTATATAGATCCAACTTCCTGCTGTCATTTGCCCGTACATCATCAAGCCCTTCTTATCTAGCTCATTGAAGTGATCCCAGGTTGCCCAATGAGGAACTAAATTTGAATTAGCAATTAATACGCGAGGAGCATCTTTATGTGTAGTAAACACGCCCACTGGCTTGCCTGACTGAACTAGAAGTGTTTGATCATCATCGAGAACTTTAAGCACCTCAACAATCTTGTCAAAGCATTCCCAATCACGCGCTGCACGGCCCAAACCACCGTAAACAACCAGTGACTCTGGTGCTTCCGCCACATTTGCGTCCAAATTATTACAAAGCATGCGCAATGCTGCCTCAGTCAACCAACTTTTGGCTTGTTTTTGAGTACCTTGTGTTGCCGAGATGCGGCGGCTTTTATCGGTGCGTGTCATTATAGCTTTCTCCGCTGATACATAATGATTAAAATTAGATATACTAGTGAATTCCTAACAAGAATGCGAGTTGTTAAACAAGTATTCAACATGTTATAATTTGATCATATACTCAACAGAAAGAGTAACTAATTGCATAAAAATCACCTTCCCCACCCACCCTCACTTCGCACTTTTTTTGCCACTGAGATGTGGGAGCGGTACGGTTTTTATGTTGTCCAAACACTACTGGCACTTTACCTTGCCCTACACTTTCAATGGCATGATAAACGTGTTTATGCTCTGGTGGGCTCTTTTACGGCGCTTACCTACATATCCCCTCTCATAGGCGGTTGGATAGCAGATCACTTATTAGGCCAAAAACGCGCTATCCTGCTTGGCGCTATTGTATTGCTGATTAGTTATCTAGCGGTATCCAATGTAATGACTGATCACGGGCTTACAGCGGCCCTTGCCGGAATCGCTGTTGGAACAGGTTTATTGAAACCCAATATCTCATCGTTGTTGGGTAATGAATATCCTGTAGGGTCCCCCAATCGAGAAAGCGGCTTTACTATCTTTTACATGGGGCTTACGACGGGAATTATTTTAGGAACGACGTTGCCGAGCTATCTCAACGCATATTTTGGTTGGTCTATTTCTTTTATGAGCGCAGCAATTGGCATGATAATAGCCATAGCTACCTTTGCTTTTGGCATTTATCGCTACCGTATTCAGGATTATCATCCTTTCGAGTATCAATTTAAAAAAATCCTGCTCGCTGTTTTTTTGATGTCGATATTATGGCTAACGGCATTTTACATGCTCAATTACCCAGCTGTTGCAGATAGTATATTTGTAGCTGTCGCCGCCCTATCTCTTGCTTATTTAGTGTATTGTGTAAAAAGCGAGCCCACCATGCAAGCACGGGAAACTATGGTGATACTCTTGCTATGCATTATCTCTGTGATGTTCTGGGCATTCTATTTTCAAATGTTTTTATCATTAACCCTATTTATTGCCCGTGTCGTACAACCCACTCTGTTTGGTATGCAATTCACCCCACCTTATTATGTAGGCGTTCAAAGTTTTGGCATGATTATTTTAGGACTGATTCTCACTCGTCGTAAACATAGTTTAAAACATACGCAAGAGGGGATTCAAACTGGTAATAAATTTTTACTAGCTATGGTCTTCACAACATTAGCCTACATCTTAATAGCGCTTGTCTCTCGCACCGGGACCTCTGAAAGCTTATTATCCCCGTTATATATTATCCCCGCATATTTAATGCTTTCGTTCGCTGAATTATTTTTATCACCTGTGGGATTATCAGCTATTACCATCCTCGCCAGTCCAAAAAAAGTTAGCACCATGATGGGTATTTTCTTTGTTTCTTTAGGTATAGGCGGCTTTTTATCTGGGAAGCTAGCGGAATTAACTGCCATCCCCATGGGTGAAACAGCAACGGCTGTTTTAAAAGCCCATTATGCTACCGCATTTATGCACCTGCTTTATATTTTGGTCGGAGCAACACTGCTTTGTATTATTTTGAATTTGATAATTAAATATTTAATGAATAAGCCCTGCCCTATTCCTAATAATTAGCAACATGTGTGGGTGCTTAATACTCTGGTAGACAAGCAGGGTGAACGCATCAAATTTTTGAACACTAAGCCCCTGATTTTTATCTACGTACCGTGCTTTATGCACTGTATCCAGACGATCCAGGGTCTAGATCGAAGCTGGACTCCGCGCATAAAGCACGGAACGTAGGCGATTTAGTTTTAATATGTTCGTTTAGATGCATTTACCCTGGGTAGACAAGATATTTTGTGTGTCACCACAATACCTGCTATTATCCATCGCCCTTAAACGAGTTGATAACCTTATATGCCTGATCAAAATCCCCTGTTAAAAAAATTACTTCTGTCACTGGACGATATTCAAGCCATTGATGTCACCGTGATAGATGTCAGTCAACATACAACAATCACCGATTTTATGATTGTTTGTAGCGGCCGCTCTTCGCGTCACGTGAGAGCAATAGCTGAGCAAGTTATGGAAGATATGAAAGCTGCTGGTTTACCCGCATTAAGTATTAACGGCCTTGAAAGTTGTGATTGGGCGTTAGTAGACTTTGGTGACTTTGTTGTGCACGTCATGCAACCTGATAGCCGTGGATTTTATAATTTAGAAGGACTGTGGCAAAATCAACCGTAATGATATGAACGGCATTGATCTCCCTGTAGGATGCAAGCCAATTGCACGAGGCTTCGCTTAGATATGTTAAAAATCACCGTGGTAACTATGGGCAACAAAATGCCCACATGGGTGGAGCAAGCTGTAAAAGAATACACCAAGCGATTACAGGACGGTATTGCCTTATCAATCATTGAAATTCCACTTATAAAACGGGGAAAGTCCACTGATATCTCCCGGATTATGGAAAAAGAAATGATCCTAATGAGTGCTGCTATCCCTTCTAACTCTCGCATTATTGCTCTTGATATTACTGGTGAGTCGTTTTCCAGCGAACAACTGGCTGAGAAAATCGATAGGGTGCAGCAAATAACGAGCCACTTGTGTTTTCTGATTGGGGGGCCTGAAGGACTATCCTCAGCATTAATAGAACGTAGCAGTGAACGCTGGTCCTTATCTAAATTAACACTGCCCCACACATTAGTGAGAATTACACTTTTAGAAGCACTCTACCGGGCTTGGTCTATATTGCATCATCACCCCTACCATAAATAATTTTAGGCAATATAAGATGCGTTTTAAATCTATTAAAAACGACCATGTTGAATCCCAGTTGCACCACTTTCGCTTAAGTTTATTAGTGGCTTTCTTAATTATTCTTTCTCTGATACTGGTTTTACGCTTAGCTTATTTGCAATTTTCTCAATTCAAACGCTATGCCACATTGTCCTTAAAAAATCAGATGAGCATCATACCAATAACACCACCTCGAGGTGTGATCCTTGATAAAAATGGTGTAATTTTGGCTGATAATATCCCCGTGTACGTCTTGGAAATTATTCCTGAACGGGTAAAAAATATAGCTAGTACACTACAAAAATTAAAAGATTTACTGCCTTCAATCACTGACGAGGACATCGATAACTTTAATCATGCCCGAACCCAAAATCGCGCTTATGTCCCTATTCCTTTTAAACTTAAATTAAGCCAAGAAGAAGTCGCCATTTTTGCTAGCAACCAATATCAATTCCCAGGTGTTAGTATTAAAGCGCGGTTTATGCGTAATTATCCTCTCGCTGAAATTACAGCGCACGTTCTCGGTTATGTAGGGCGTATTAATGAACAAGAATTACAGCAAGTTGACAGCACAAATTATCGATCTACCAATTTTATTGGCAAAGCAGGCATAGAAAAATACTACGAAGACATCCTACATGGCAGTGTTGGTTACCAGCAAATAGAAACTGACGTAAGCGGTAGAACATTACGCATCTTAAGTAAACAAGCCCCAGTTTCTGGAGCAAAGATTTATCTCACTCTCGATGCACGTCTGCAAAAAGCAATTTATGAAGCTATGGAAGAAAAACGAGGGGCAGTAGTTGCCATGAAAGTTAAAAATGGTGATATTTTGGCAATGGTCAGCTCGCCTAGCTACAACCCAAATTTATTTGTTAACGGTATTAGTAGTAAAGATTATAAAAAATTAGCCAACTCGCCAGACCGGCCATTATATAATCGTGCCGTGAGAGGTTTATACCCTCCGGCATCAACTGTAAAACCCTTCATAGCCATCGCTGGTTTGGAGAAAGGTGTAGTTACCACTGAGACTAAAATTTATGACCCAGGCTGGTATAAGCTACCTAACGTGACCCATCTTTACCGGGATTGGAAACGCACTGGGCATGGGGTTGTTAACCTCAAACGTGCAATTACCGTATCTTGTGATCCCTATTTTTACCAGTTAGGGAATAAAATGGGTATCTCAGCAATAGAAGATATGCTGACCCAGTTTGGCTTTGGGCAACTTAGCCATGTTGACCTCTTTGAGGAAGCCCCAGGCCTCGTACCTAGCCCCGCCTGGAAACGTCGCAGCAAGGGTGTGCACTGGTACCCAGGAGATACATTAATCACATCGATTGGCCAAGGGTTTATGTTAGCCTCACCGCTACAAATGGCTAATGCAACAGCCTCTTTAAGCCAGCATGGGCGGCGTTTTAGACCACATATATTAGGCAAAACAGTCCAAGATCATGGGGAAGCGCACAAATTTAAACCCGTAGAAGAGTATCCAGTCCAATTAAAAGACGAGGAATATTGGTCAATTGTGGCTGACGCAATGCAAGCTGTTATCAGCAGCCCAGAAGGAACTGCCTCTTACCGCTTCGGACGAAATACCTCATACACCATTGCCGCAAAAACAGGTACAGCCCAAGTATTTAGTGGCAATCAATATGAAAAAAAGGCTTATAATGATATCCCTGTCGCATTAAGGAATCACACGCTATTTATTGCTTTTGCCCCTGTGGAAAAACCTGAAATAGCTATTGCTATTATGATGGAAAATGATAGTTCTGCTCCACTTATAGCCCGGAAAGTAATGGACGCATATTTTGAGTTAAAACCAAATGAAAATAAATAATTCACGCCCTCTGTACCGCTTTACGGGTAAATCACTGTATATTGATCTTCCTTTATTAGGTCTGCTGTTGCTATTAATTTGTTTGGGATTATTTATCCTATACAGCGCTTCCAATCAAAATGTCGGGATGGTACTACGCCAATCGTTACGCTTAGTATTCGCTCTAGCTATCATGGTTATATTTGCTTTCATCCCACCCCATAAATACAAAATATGGACTCCCTGGCTCTATGGTGTGGGCTTAGCCTTGCTCATTGCTGTAATGGTAATGGGTAAAATCGGTAAAGGGGCTCAACGGTGGCTAGATTTGGGCGTTTTCCGATTCCAACCCTCAGAAATCATGAAACTGGCGGTTCCCATGATGGCGGCCTGGTATGTAGACCGGCGCTCCATGCCCATTGATTTAAAAACATTGAGTATCGTCGCCCTGCTTATCTTCATACCTGGGGTTTTAATTGCTAAACAGCCTGACTTAGGCACGGCAATTATGGTAATAGCTTCAGGTATTTGCGTGATTTTTTTGGCGGGAATTTCGTTACGCATTGTGATGGTTATTAGCGTTGGATTAGGATTAACCGCTCCACTGTTATGGCATGTAATGCATGATTATCAGAAGCAACGCATTCTTACTTTATTAAACCCAGAGCAAGATCCACTAGGAACAGGCTACCATATTATTCAATCGAAAATTGCCATAGGATCGGGAGGCGCATTCGGTAAAGGATGGTTAGCTGGTAGCCAATCTCATCTTAATTTTTTACCAGAGCATGCCACAGATTTTATTTTTGCGGTTAGCAGCGAGGAGTTTGGCTTTGTCGGCAGCGTCATTCTCATGGTTTTTGTGGTTTTGATTTCGCTGCGTTGCCTACACATTGCGAGACATGCTCAAACTTGCTTTACACGTTTACTAGCCGCAAGCCTTGCAATGACATTTTTTCTATCCGCATTTGTAAACATAGGCATGGTCATGGGTATTCTTCCCGTCGTTGGCATCCCTTTACCCCTAGTAAGCTACGGAGGTACGGCGATGGTGACGTTTCTTGCGGGCTTTGGCGTTTTAATGTCGATTAGTTCGCATCGTATTTTGTTTAATAATATCCGTTAAGGGCTACCCAAAATGTATCATTTAAACCACTTGAAAAGTGGCTGAGTATCCCTTTATCATGCAGCGAAAATACATTTAATCCTTAAAGGGGTAATTAATATGCCTGGCCATGATTTTTTTTTAAACCCAGATGATACTTGTGATGTAAACGATGCCCAAGAATCGAGTAACTATACTCTGTTGTTTCTCCTGATGGGTATTGTGATGAGTCTTACACCCTTTGCGCTTGCAAGACTTGCGGAGTCTATCAATCGCCTTGACTATGAAAGCAGACCTGCCCGAATAATGGCCGGTTTCTTGGTGCTTATGATGCGCGCAATGCATACAAGTCAGGGAGATTTAGAGATTGCTAATACAGAAAAAAAAATCGTTACTATCGGTCCACATCGAACTAGCTGGGAAGCCATTGCTTTAGCCTCAAAAATGCGTGGCAGTCCACCCCGGTTTTTTGCTACGGATTCTTTTGATAACATACCTGGTATAGCTAATTTTCTACGCATGTTTAAAGCCATACCAGTACCAGCTAATCCAACTAAAAGTGATGGAAGCTCATCCAATACAGGCTCGTTAGCGTTGGCTAATAAAGCACTTGACGAAGGAGGTTGTGTTGCACTTTTTCCACAAGGTAATTTTTCACTATTAGGCGAAAAGCCACATAGAGTCTATTCCGGCGCAGCTAAACTCGCATTACAGCATAAAATACCAATTCATGTTTTTAGACTAGATGGTTTCTGGTCTTTACAAAATCCCTTAATTCCTCTGTTGATTCGCAATAGTACTATTTATCGCGCATTTTTTTCTGGGTTTCATCCCAATAACGTACGCGCCAAACTCTGTTGTTTAATTGATTTTCACCTACAGCCAGAGAATGAGCAACTAAGTCATGAGGCAAAAATTGAGGAAATATGTGCTCAACTTTATGCATACTATCGTCATACAAATGAACTTACTGATAAACAAATTGAGCAAATTAAGCCAGAAATAACAAGTAATCGACATCTTCAATTTTGGAATAATAAAGTGAAACAAGATGCTTTGGGCAAAGAGCTCTTAAAGTTAGCGAAAGAGGAAGAACAATTAGGAGCAAACACGTTTGCATCGATGTAAAAATAACGCAATCCTTAGACGGTAACCAAAGCCGCAACAGGCGCGTAACTTCGCCGATGAATAGCACAAGGACCCAATATTTTTAGAGCCGCCCGATGAGCGCTCGTTGGGTAACCCTTGTGCTGTGCAAAACCATACCCCGGGTAAAGCGTATCCATATACTCCATCTCTTCATCGCGAAGTACCTTTGCTAATATGGATGCAGCCCCTATCTCTGTGATTAAACTATCCCCTTTTACAATCGCCTGACACGGCATAGATACTTTAGGAACGTATAAACCATCAACTAAAACCTTATCCGGGCGAATAGACAACCCCTCAAGAGCACGCTTCATTGCCAATAAAGTTGCATGATGAATATTTAATCGATCAATTTCGTCTACTTCTGCCCTACCATAAGCATAACAAAGCGCCTGCTCTCGGATTTGTATAGCCAATTTTTGACGCTTTGCTGGGGTAAGCAGCTTTGAGTCGGTCACGCCCTCTATGGGCGAAGCTAAAATGACCGCTGCAGTTATAACAGGCCCAGCCAATGGCCCCCTTCCAACTTCATCCACACCAGCTATGTGCATACCTTCCCTATAATTTTTTTTTGGAGCATCATAACGGCTTTTAAAAATTCTTGACATAGATAATTAAGTTAATTAGTTTCTCAACTGGCTTCCTTTTAATTTTTTCCATGCGTACTTTTCTTTATTTGTTCATTTTATTATGTCTTCCGATCCAACCTGCATTGGCTGATATTCGTTTTTTGACCATTTCAGATATCCATTATGGCAGTGAGAATGAGCCAGGCGACGGAAATGATACTGGCATTACACTACTAGCCTCATCCTTGAAAAAATTTCAACAACTTGCAAATAAAGCGGACTTTATTTTAACCCTAGGCGATTTTGCAACCCACGGGATAAATTCTGCAAATAAAGCAGCGTCTATTAGCACTGTATTTCACGAATTATATAAAGCAGACACCGCTGCAAAACCTATTTTTTACATTACCGGCAACAATGACTCGCTACATGGCAATTACCAACCTTTTTCCTGGAGCGGTCAATCTCCTTTATCATTAGCCAAGGATTGGCAAGGTGCTTGCGTGCATTGCGCAGGATTACTTATCGATGGAAAGCACTTACAAAATGATGGCTACTACTCTAGTTACGTCGTGCCAGGGAATAAAGAGATTGTACTGATTGCTCTAAACTCCACACAATTTGCAAAGCCTCCTTTTTTTACTCTCCCTTATCCCAATCAAGATAGCGATGCTTTACAACAATTGAAATGGCTAGAAAATCAACTAAAAACCCACCATGCCAAAGAATTAATAATAGCCATGCATATACCTCCCGGCACAAATTACAATGGGCGCCGCTCCTGGCGAGAAGAGTATTTAAAGCAATTTATTAATTTATTAAACCTCTTTCATAAACGCTACGGCCAAATCAGTTTATTAACCTCCCACACGCATATGGATGATATTCGTAAAATTCATTTGCTTGATGGAACAAATATCTACGCATATGCGACACCTTCTATTAGCCGAATTCATTATAATTACTCGGCTATGAAGATTTTTGATCTGGATAATAATCTGCGAGTCAAAGACTATACAACTTACTACACTACTGCTGATGCTCACTGGAGTAACAAACATTATCAAGCTATGAAGCATATATTTCCGCAGTGTAGCGGCAAAATATTGGACAAATGCCTGAATACTTTAACCAGTGAGTCGGTCTGCAAGCTATTAGAAGAAGGGTTATTTTATGGCGCGAAAAATCCAGGGGTGGACAGTTCTGTGTGCAAAGTTACTTATCCTGTTAATTAAAAATATGACATTCAATTTATTTAATATTTACCTAACTTAGCAAGCATGGTAATCTCGCATGCGTAAATCAAGCTGGTATTTAACTAAAGGTATTGTTGATTATGTCCATGGAGCAGCTCACCCTACCCTCTTCAGAGGCAGAGCCTCTTTATGCTACCGATAAGCCTAATGGACACGGCATTACATTTCCATCTACAACCCCCAAAAAGCTCGCCTGGTTAGATCTCAAAGAAGGCTTAATAGCATGGCGAATTTGGATGATGCTGGCATCTCAAGACATTAAATTCCGATATAAACGCTCCACACTCGGGCCATTATGGTTAACATTGAGCATGGCCATTACGGTATATTCGATGGGATACATTTATTCCCAGCTTTTTCAAACCGATGTAGCAGAATATTACCCATTCCTTGTCAGCGGGATGGTTGCCTGGACTTTTATTTCAACACTCGTGTTGGATTTTAGCGAGGGATTTCTAAATGACTACGGTCTCATTAAACAGATAAAGCTACCATATAGTTTGTACATACACCGAATTCTTGCTCGCAATATACTCATTTTTTTACATAATATTATTATCATGATTCCTATTTTTATCATTTTTCATGATAATGCCCCTATTAATATGCACACATTATTTCTTATACCCGCCCTAGGAATAATTTATGTTAATGCCTTTTTTTATGGCCTTGTTATCGCCATTGCTTGTGCCCGTTATCGAGACATCCCCCCCATTATAAAAAGCACAATGCAAGTGATATTTTTTATTACACCTGTTATGTGGAGCCCTGAAGCATTAATAGGAAAAAAACATATCATTGTTGATCTCAACCCCATGTATATTTTCCTTGAGTTAGTTCGTGAGCCTTTGCTAGGCCACCTTCCCAGCACAAAAAACATCATCGTTGCATTAGCAATTACTTTATTTGGGTTTTTAATAAGTTTTCAGCTACTGTCTCACTATCGAAAACGCATTATTTATTGGTTATAAACGAAGACTACTATGGCATCTATTGAATTACGAAACGTGACAGTGGAGTTCCCTATTTATAATGTAAGCTCTCGCATGCTAAAAAAGCGATTTCTTCGTTTAGCCACGGGTGGGAGTGTTTTTAAAGATACAAACCAGCGCGTAGTAGTTCGCTCACTAGATAACATTAACCTGTCACTACAGCATGGGGACCGTATCGGACTAATAGGACATAATGGTGCTGGCAAAAGCACCATGCTGCGTTTATTGGCAAAAATTTATGAGCCTACCTCTGGCAATATTAAAATCGAAGGGCATGTTTCATCCATGCTAGAGCTTACGCAATGCGTTGAGCATGAGGCCACCGGGCGCGAAAATATCTTTATGCGTGGTATTATTTTGGGGCTTACTAAAAAGGAAATTTTAAAACAGATTGATGAAATTTCAGATTTAACTGGTCTAGGTGATTTTCTTAACATGCCCGTTAGAACGTACTCTAACGGAATGTTAGCGCGTTTAGCTTTTGCTATATCTACGAGTATCAAGCCTGAAATTTTATTGATTGACGAGGTCTTTGGAACAGGAGATACCGACTTTCTAAAAAGAGCACGCGAGCGAATGATTTCTTTGCTCAGCATGTCTAGCATAGTTGTTATGACTAGCCACTCTGAAGAGATTATGCGTCAATTCTGTAATAAAGCCCTTGTATTAGATGGAGGCTTGATAAAATACATTGGGTCAGTGGACGAAGCTTTGCAATATTACGCAAATGGAATTAATTAAGATTTTAAAATAACGAGGCAGCAATCTGTGGATGTGCAACTCTACGCAACTAAACCAATTCGAGAGCTTCTGCAAGCAGAAAATATCAAGTTTTCTGTTCTTAACGATCCGGCAATAAATTTAGCAAGCTTGTGGGCTGAGGGTTCTGCTATCTTGGTAGTGTTTGAAACCAATTATTATATTTTGACAAAGGTAACCGAGATTAACCATTCTCTAAATTTGATGAATTTAAAAAAAAATATCTTAATCAGCGCAATTCTAGAAGAAACTCTTTTAAAAACTCCCTTGATTCAACTACCTTGCATTGAAAAGAGAAATACCGCCCTATCCTTCGAAGAAACTATAGATTGCTTTTTTAACGCCAAATTAGATTATCTCTATTTTAGTAATAGTAACACTCTGATTTCCTTCCAAGACAATTTATCAATAATCCATAATTTTTTTCAAAAGAAAGTCCAGCAACTTGAAGCGCAACATACCTTGAAAATAAATTCTATTGAAAAGAATGAACAGCTTCTTCGGGCATTAAAGTATGATTTGCGTCAATACCAAGTAACCATGTACATTCCCGGCATGTGTTGGATTGGTAAATTGGGAAAACTTATTCAACCAAGACTGGGAAATTTATATCAATACCACCCGCAAAGTCTGGCAGTACCAAAGTTGATAGCGAAAAAAATACCGAACCCACCCAAAATTTCAATTGTTACACCCTCTTTTGAGCAAGGAAGATACCTTGAAAATACAATACAGAGCGTGTTACAGCAAAACTACCCCAATATTGAGTATGTCGTTAAAGATGGGGGATCCAAAGATAACTCACGAGAGATATTAGAGCGGTACAAAGAGAAGCTAACCCATTGGAGCTCCACCCCTGATAATGGGCAGTCCCATGCCATAAACGTAGGCTTTTCACATACAAGCGGCGAAATTATGGCATGGCTTAACTCTGATGACTTACTGCTACCAGAAGCACTCCATTGTGTTGCTGAATATTTTAACGCACACCCTGAAATTGATGTTCTATATGGAAATCGCCTTCTGATTGACGAAAATAATTCGGAAATAGGAAGATGGATTTTGCCACGTCATAGTAATAGCACTCTATCATGGGCTGATTTTATCCCGCAAGAAACCCTATTCTGGCGCCGCCGCATATGGGACAAAATAGGCGGACAGATTGATGAGTCTTTTCGCTTTGCAATGGACTGGGACCTACTGATACGTTTTCGCGATGCAGGCGCTCAATTCGCACATATCCCCTATTTTCTTGGTGCATTTCGAGTTCATATTAATCAAAAAACTTCGGCAGCAACAGATATTGGTTCTTACGAAACAAAACGCATCCAAAAAAGAATTTTCGGCAAGGTACCCTCTAGAATGAGGGTTAGGTTAGCTGTAACTCCATATATTTTACAGCATATAGCAGTAAATTTTGTATATCTAATTACGTACATGCTGCGTAGAAATAAATATAAGCCAGTTTTTAACGAGCCTGATACAATGAATTTAGATACATAGACTAATAACAACCTCACTAAAACATGTATAATTTAGGAACGAAAATTTAAATTGTCTTGTTTACGATTTCTTGGAGAGACTATGAACTGCCGGAGCTGTAAAAATAAAATCACTAAATCTATCTTTTCCTTTGGTGAAATCCCTTTGGCAAATCAATTACTAAAGCCTGAACAACTGCATGAGGTAGAGGCTAAATATAACTTAGAAATTATGTTATGCGAAGCTTGCGGCCTTGTTCAGTTAAGAGATATTGTTGATCCCGGGACTTTATTTAGTGAGTACCTCTATTTCTCTTCAAATGCAGCTACAATGCTAGACTCAGTTAGTCAATTAGTCGACAGAATTACGCCTGATTTATCTAAAACTGCCAAAATTGTTGAAATTGCTAGCAATGACGGTTATTTACTCCAGTATTATCAAAAGAAAGGATTTGAAGTGCTTGGGATTGAGCCTGCCAAAAATATTGCCGAGCATGCTAACGCAAAAGGTATACCAACACGTTGTGAATTTTTTACTGAAGCTTTTGCTGAGGTGCTAGAACAGGAACATATTAAAGCAGATATTATTCATGCTAATAATGTCATGGCACACATTCCAGACATCAATGATTTTGCATCTGGGATAAAAAAACTACTCGCTCCGCAAGGGCAGGTAATCATCGAAGTTCCCTACTTAGTTAATTTAATTGATAAAGTACAATTTGATACTATTTATCATGAACACGTATATTATTTTTCTTTATCACCCTTACTATCTTTATTTGCCAGACATGGACTAACGATATTTGATGTTGAACAAATCCCTGTTCATGGTGGCTCTTTAAGAATATATGTTGGACATCAAGATCAACATGATGTCTCTAAAGCGGTGTCAGATATGAAGCAGAATGAGAAGCAATTAAAGGTAAGTGAGTTTTCCTATTATCAACAGTTCGCCAAGAATATCTCCGATTTAAAAATTACTTTATGCAACCAATTGAACCTTCTCAAAAAACAAAAAAATCGAATTGCTGCTTATGGAGCCTCTGCTAAAGGTACCACACTGTTAAACTATTTCGGAATAGGAAAAGATACCATTGATTTTGTAGTGGATCTAAGCCCTTTTAAACATGGGTATCACACACCAGGTACACATTTAAAAATTAACCCTGTTGAGTATTTATCAAAAGAAAAAATAGATTATACGCTACTACTAACATGGAATTTCTCTGAAGAGATTTTAAAGCAACAAAAAGAATACCGTGCAAATGGCGGTAAATTTATTATACCAATCCCAGAAATGAGCGTGGTTTAAAATGTTATACACAGAGCTGCCCCTCAGAGGTGCATATTTAATTGAGCTTAACCCTCACACTGATAAACGGGGCTATTTTGCAAGAACATTTTGTGCAAAAGAGTTTGCAGCACATGGTTTGATTCACCAATTCGTTCAGTGTAGCACCTCTTTTAACTTGCATAAAGGAATGATAAGAGGGTTACATTATCAAGCAGCCCCCTATCAGGAAACTAAGGTAGTACGTTGCACCCAAGGTGCTATTTACGACGTTCTAGTTGATCTAAGAATAGAATCACCTACTTATAAAGAATGTTACGCAGTAGAGCTAACTGCTTCTAATGGTAAGGCTTTATATATCCCTAAAGATTTTGCACATGGTTTTCAAGTTTTGCAAAATAATAGCGAGGTTTTTTATATGATGGATACGGTTTATGTACCAGAATCAGCGCGAGAAATTTCACCATTCAGTGATGAAATAAGTTCATTGAAATGGCCTCTACCTTATTGCAATTAAAATGCCACGCATATTAGTCACAGGAGCCACAGGTTTTATCGGAAGAGCCTGCTTAAGAGCACTTGAAGAGATTGATATTGAGGTACACGCCACCTACCACAATAGGCCTGTTATTAATACCAAGCACGTTTTCTGGCACTCTTGTGATGTTTTAAATTTAAATGAAACTTCTGCTTTAATAAGTAATTTAAAACCAGATTATCTACTCCACTTAGCATGGATTGTAGAACATAAAATCTATTGGACATCTAATAAAAACATTGACCACCAAAGAGCCACACTTCACCTATATAAAGAATTTAGCATCCAAGGAGGTAGAAAAGCCCTATTTATAGGAACATGCGCTGAGTACGATCGCGCATATTCCGTTTGTGAAGAATACGAAACTCCCTTAAAACCAGATACTCTGTATGGAATTTGCAAAAAGCAAACCCTCGACCTTTTGCATCAACTAAAAATGCAGCAAACAAATTTAGCTGAATTTTGTTGGGTACGCCTGTTTAATATTTATGGTCCCTACGAGCAGAAAGAACGCTTGATCCCTTATATTTTTCTTTCCTATTTGCAGGGGAAAATACCCATTTTACAGAATCCACATAGTATTCGTGACTATATTCATGTACAAAATTTAGCAGGAATATTAGTTAACTTACTGATAAAGCATTCTATACCAGTTATAAATGCTGGATCGGGAATCCAACTTTCCATTGAAGAGATAGCAAACATTATTTCACTTCGTTATTTTAATGGTCAAGCCCCACTCTACCAATCCGTAGGAAAATTAAATCCACCAGATAAACTGGTACCCGATCTTACTCTGTTGCAAGAAATAAACCACCAACCCTCTCTATCATTTGAATCAAGTTTAGATAGTACCTTCGAATGGATTAGGTCAGGCTCGAAGCACACCTAACAAATAGAGTCGCTTCAGATGCTTAGATAATGTAATTGCTCCACTATTTACTTACACCAAGGCCCCCATTAGAGATAAATGCAGCTTCCTCAATACTACGGCTCTTATTACTTGAAAATAGGGTGGAAGATAAAAACTTACCAAACTGATTTATAGGTAGCTCTATCCAACGGTAGGTAAAGGCAGATATTAGGAGGGTAGATACCAGATAAGCTACGGTAAAACACACAAAGCTACAGTGAGCCAGAAGTTTAGACTGCAGAAAATACAACAATGGATAATGAAACAAATAGACACTAAACGAAATTTTCCCTAAATATCTTACTAAAGATAAGCACAAGAAACGATTTAACAATGAATTACACTTATGTAAAATAAAAAATAAAATATAGGAACAAGCTAAAATTTCAGGTAAAAGCCAGAATTGCCAGTATTTCCCCCCAATAAAAGACTCTGGAGCTAGCTTAAACACCAGGCAAGAAAATATAAGTACCCAAAGATTAACTAAAGGATGTTTTTTTTTGTAGTTAGCATTCAGATGATCAACAAGCAAGCCAGCATGAAAAAAAACAAAAAATTGAAAAAAATTAGAATTTTGCCAAATACAACTCATTACACATAATATTATAAATAATAAAACGTTCCAAACCATATCGCATTTTGAAAAAAGCCAAAAAAGAATAGGAAAAAAAATGCTACAGTAAATCTCTACCTTCAATGACCATATAGGCGCATTTAGAGAAATATCTTTTAATGTGAGATTACCATAAAGAACCGAGAAACCTGTATTTATCCCATTGAAGTAATTCAAAATAAAAGAAAATATTATTGATGCCCACATTAAGGGAAGCAAGCGAAAGGCGCGTCGACACAAAAAAGCACTTAAGGTAAAGAAGTTGTTCACAGGTTCTTTACGTAATTGCCTCCCTAATACAAGGCCACTTATAGTAAAAAATAGCAAAACTGCAGGTTGTGGGTTAAAAATGCAACCTACGAATGTAGACAAGATTTGTGATGAAAGATGAAACTTCGATAGAATAGTACCCAAGTAAAAATGGCCCATTAGAACTAATAGAGCCGCAATGCCCCGCAATGATTCAACCTCAACAGAAAATTGCTTTGTATCTGAGAAGCAGCTAACCTTCATTTCTGCTTTCCTGGATTGCTTTAATAACTCTGCCACCTTGCTAGCCATCTGAGCCCACATCGTTTATCAAAAGAAAGAGCACAAATTATGATTGAATTAGGGCGTGTTTACAATTCATCCCCTACGCCTACGTATATGGACTCATCC
>CAZYME010000014.1:0-68062 GCA_964648115.1 uncultured Legionella sp. | reverse complement strand
AATCGCTTTTGCAGCTATACCTGCCGGCGTGACATCGCTTGATTTGAGCTGGAATAGACTTAACAATAAAACCGCTGCCGATTTAGCAATCGCTTTTAGAGCTATACCTTCTGGCGTGACATCGCTTGATTTGAGCGGGAATAGCCTCGGCTTTAAAACCGGCGCCGATTTAGCAATCGCATTTGCAGCTATACCCGTCGGCGTGACATCGCTTAATTTGAGCGGGAATGATCTTCACCTTAAAACTGCTGAGGAATTAGCTGCCATGGCGGGCAGCTTACAACATATAACAACTGTTATTCTAAAACTGTCTGAAATAGAAGCTATGACGGTAGACCAGCGCCGCGCTCTAAAAAATATTTTTCCTCGCATTAAAGCAAGAGACATCATTCTTCTCGATAATGAGGGAAATCGCCTGCCTGCTGGAAGAGCAGAGCTAGCTGTTTCTCTTTTTCGAGAAGTGCCATCTCTTAAAGCACTATCTGCTCATTGCTTTCTTACAAGGCCTCAGCCCGGGGCGCAGGCGAGCCCATACCCAGGTGATTCTGTCGTGACTGAGGCGGTCAGCCGTTATCTTAAGACATTTTAACTACCTAGGTGCCTACCTGTTGCGTAAATTATTGTGCAAAATTGTTTCAATTGGATATGATGGGCCAATTTAATTGGCAGCATGGCTTTATTTTAAGTCAGAATCCCAGGAGAGGTTAATTATGTACTTACGACTACAGGATCTTGCCGCAATGACCGGCGCCCAATTAGCAACTGCTATCGCAGCTATACCTTCCGGCGCACGGCTGTCAAATTTTTAATGGTACAGCCGTGAATAAATATGTTGTATTGCTATAGAGCGCCCTAATCTTTGCTAATATAAAAGTATGATTGAATTGATACCTGAAATATTATTGTTCGTGGCCATAGTTATTGCTGTTGCTACTGCGTATGTTTTTGTCGGCAAGCAGGTCAAAAAAATGAACGCTGATCATACCCGACAACTACAAACGCAGGGCTATGTGCTTGACTATCCTGTGATGTCAAGTAGTCATGCTCAGATGACGCGCATTTGGCAATTGTTTGGCGCTCCTACTCCATTTTATGTTTATATCTCTTCGCTTGACCCTATTGCGTCTGCAGCTGGCATGCTTGGTGTTGCCGATCTTAAAATCGGTAATAGTGCTTTTGATAATAAATTTGTCTTACGTACCAACAACGAAGCACTTCTTAAATGCATGCTCACCCCAGAACTGCAGGAAGCTTTATTAGCTTGGGATCGGGTTTGTTTTAAAACAGGGGCAATCGTGGGAATTCTCACGGTAGATTATTTACCTGAGATAAAAATAGGCCGCTATGAGCGGCGCGTGTGGATGATTGAAACCTATGGTAAGCTTGAAGCTAAGGATAGTGCGCGCTTACTTCAACTTGGTTATACATTAAGAGATGCCACCTTAACTGCGGCTAAAGCCTGGCAAGGCCCAAAAGAAATTAAAGTTTCATTCTTTGAGGGTAGATAAAGCGCTATATATAATCATTCAACAATGTCTCAAATAACGAGGATGCTGGCACTATGAAAATAGCACTTGAAGAGCATTTTATCACGCCTGCGCTTTTAGATTACTGTGTCAAAGCAATGCCGGCTGTTTCTGCCGAAGGTAAAAAAAGGATTATTGCTAATTTAAGTAGTTTTGATGATTTGCGTTTGGATACAATGGATAAAGCAGGGATTGATTTTTCAATTCTTGGAATTTCAGGTCCAGGTGTACAAGCAGAGAGTGACGCGAAACTTGCTATTAAATTAGCAAAAGATGCTAATGACGTGCTCGCGCATGAAGTTTCCAAGAAACCCAATCGTTATGGGGGTTTTGCCCATCTTCCTATGCAAGCGCCTAAAGAAGCGGCTGATGAATTGGAAAGGTCTATCAAAGAGCTTGGTTTTTTTGGCTCTATGGTGAACGGGCACACTAATGGTGTATATCTTGATGATCCGCAATATGATGTTTTTTGGGAGCGTATGGAAGCCTTAGATGTGCCACTTTACTTACATCCTACAGACTCGTTTATTAAGCCCTATGTACTTGAAGGTTGTGACGAGCTTGTAAAATGCACTTGGGAATGGAACTTTGAAACCTCCTCGCATTTTTTACGTTTGGTCTATGCCGGCGTCTTTGATCGTTTCCCCAAATTAAAGATTATTTTGGGTCACATGGGGGAAATGCTTCCATTCGAGTTATGGCGGTTAGATAGCCGTACGCAGTTACTTGAAAAAACCCGACCACTGAAGATGCTTCCTTCCATGTATTTAAAGCAAAATTTATATGTAACTACTTCAGGACAATGTGATGATGCGCCTCTTATCTGCTCTCTGTTAAGCTTGGGGGAGACGCATGTGCTTTTTTCTGTAGATTACCCTTATGAAAATAGTGAGGTTGCTGTTCAGTGGATAAATAATGCAAGTATTTCTGATTTGACGCGAGAAAAAGTTTGCTATCTGAATGCGAAAAAGCTCATGAAACTTCCAATCTAGCATAACGCCTTTGCGTTAATTTTTTGGTCGGAGTGACAAGAATCGAACTTGCGGCCCCTGCCTCCCGAAGGCAGTGCTCTACCAGGCTGAGCTACACTCCGTTTAACTCAATATAGCATTAAGTATCTGCCTTACATCTTCTTTCGAGCAAGCTTTAAGCTTTCTCAATGATCACGCTGAAGAGCATACCTTGCAAGATCGGCGAGAGCATCTTTGTACTCTGAATCGGGTAGAATTTGTAACGCGGAAATTGCGTTGTCTACCTCTTTGGCGGCAGCATCGCGTGTGTAATCAATGGCCTTCGTTGAGGCGATAGTTTCGAGTATTTCAGGTAAATATTCTAAGGTGCCTTGCTCCAGGCTTTCTCTGATTTTTAGCTGTTGATCGGGGGTGCCGTGTTTTAAAGCGTGTAGTAATGGAAGGGTAGCTTTTCCATCTGCCAAATCGTCCCCGATATTTTTACCAATAGTGTTAGCATCTGAACAATAATCAAGGGCATCATCAATTAATTGAAATGCGTTTCCTATGTGTAATCCGTAGTCATACAAACCTTTTTGTACAGCTTCATCTGCTTTGCTTATCATAGCACCTAATGAAGCTGACATGGCAAAAAGGAGGGAGGTTTTGCGGCGAATTACCTCAAAGTATTCTTCGTTGGTAAGAGCAGTATTATGCCGGTTTGATAGTTGTTGGATTTCACCACAACCAATTTCCAGTGTTAGGTCCGTTAGCATCTGCATAATGCTTAAATCACCCACCTGGATCATAAGTTGCATGTATTGTGTAAAAAGGTAATCACCAACTAATATACTAGCTTTACTGCCCCATATTTCATTCGCAGTTTCCCGGCCACGACGCAAGGTTGATTCGTCTATAACATCGTCATGCAATAGTGTGGCTGTATGAAAAAACTCCACCATTGCAGCAAGAAGAATATGATCCTTGCCTTTATAGTTGCAGGCATGACTTGCTAATAGCACTATAAGAGGACGCAGGCGTTTACCACCGCTTCGTACAATATGGTTAGCCAAGTCATCAATTAAGCTAATTTCAGACTGGATCTTTTCGATGATTAAAGCGTTAACCGCTTCAAAATCTCCATTTACTAATGCTCGCAAATGGTGAATTTCCATCGTGTTTCCTCGTAGAAAGAATGAATGCATGCTAAGCGGGGTATCGAGCAATGTCAAGGGTCAACAGTATAGCACGATTTGGTATAAGGTTTGATCTTGACCTTGACCATAACTTGTCTTAATAATGAAATCATCGAGGATAAAAAAGTGAGCGATCATCGTGCTTTACGAGTTATTTTCCTGGATGTGCGCTAAAGACGAATCCCCTGTCTTTCATCAAGAGACAATTACTCTGCTTGGTTTTAACTCTGAGCATGAACTTGGCCTAAAGCGCCGCAAACAGCTCCTTGTCGAATTCCGTAGTGCAAAATTTGGCTCATCCCCTCCACAAGTTCTAAGTGAATCAGTTAAGTGTTTAGAGGAACATGATGCGTACATGAGATTTATGGCAGCTTGCCAGCAAGATCTCACTGCTCATGGAGAGGCTAACTCGCTTATTCTTGCATTAAAATACTTATTATCCTTATCAGAGAACGGGCATTATTCTGATGCAACAATATCAAGTATTAACAAAGTTTTCCTGCTGTTATTAAAAGAAGAAAAGGAAACGGCTCTTGATTTTTACACGAAAAATAAAGGGGAATTAGATAAATGTAAGCCAATAAATGTTGCGGTTGAGCTTGCTATTGCTACCGATCAGACTGTGGCATATTTAGCGCAGCTAACACCGCTCTTAAGCGGGGAAGAAAATGCGGTAACCCTTGCCCCTCTATTTTTTCCACTGATTGATGATACGGAGAAATTCGCAGCCGCTGTACTTTGGTTATCTCAGCGCGTGCCTGCCAAACGAATTCTCCAAACAAATTTGTTACAAAAATTTATGGACTATCATGCTGCATTTTTAAATTCGGATGATAGTCCAATTAGACAATTATACCAATTGCTTAACCAGTTTTCTGACACGAAAGAACTTGTTGAAGCGGCAGGACATGTTGCATGCGAAGGGTTGGGATTGGGATTTAATGCATATGCTATAACAGGAGATCGTCCCGCACCGGAGCTTTTGGAACCGCTTGAAATAATGCCTCCTGCGTTGTTTCTAAGACCCTCAGTGGAAAATTTTGATACGCTTTATCGATTGTTTGGATTCGATTTGCTGAAGTTAGCTATTGAAGGATACGCAGAATATCAATCAGTGTTGTGGCGAGGGATTTTGTTTGATTTTTTAAACCGAGATAAGGGGCAATTGTCGGAATTCATCAATCATATTGCAGCGCAAGTACCAACAAAACTGGAAGTGCTTGCGTCTCTCATTACTGATGAGTCGGTTGCAAACCTTATCACACAGCATAATGGTGCAGTTTTACATCTCCTGCCTTATAAGCCAGCACTCCTTAATCAACTAAGCAGCTGTAATATAATATCTTATCTTGAGGAGGTGCGTTCTGGAGACACCCCTGTATTTCATCTGCTTTCTCAATTTATGACTTTGTTCGAGGTTTTCTGTGGTGTTAATAAATCAGCAGCTGCTCTAGTTTATGAAGTAATTCTTGATTTAGCTTTAGAACGCTTAGACCTCGTCGAAGATATGGCGTTGAAAAAGCTCTTAAAAAAATTCTCTGCGAAAGATAGGATTGTTACGGCCAAATGCGAGCAGCTAGAAGCAAAATTCGATGAATTTATTGATGCACAAGTTGCACAGGCTCCGTTGAATATCGATAGTTATCATGTTCTTGAAGATTGCTGGCACAATATTTCACAACAATTACATGCTTTAAATTCGCTCACATCAATAACGCACCATTGCCCAAGAAATAAATACGCATTTCAGGTTTATATTGCGAAAGCCTATCTTTTTAAATACCCAGACTATTTTAACCTGGATGATTTTTTTCAGGCGTTAGAAATACCCCAAGAATTTTCTGAGGGTAGCATTAATCAGTATGAACAATTACTGATTGAGATTTTAACGGCTATTGATAATGAAGCATTGCGTGCCGAAATTATTCAAAGATTAGAGACTTATAAAGCCACTGGCTTAAGGTGGATGGATAGAGATTATGGTGGAGAAAATGTTTTTTTCAGGGCAGTTAGACAGAATAATGTGGGTATTGTCGAATGGTTAGATGCAAATTTGTGTTTATCTCCAGCCGCTTTGAAATCGGCAGCCTTTATCGCCGCTGAAACGGCGCAATGGAAAGTTGTTCAGTATCTTTGCGAATCTTGTCCTTTGTCTCAAACTACTTATAAGTCGATTTTAGTATTCGCAGCGGAGGGGGGGCAGCTGGGGCTTGTACAATATTTATGTAACTATTCTATTAAGCGTTTGCAAGGGAAGAATATTTTACAAGCATTTGTTTGTGCTGCAAGGAATGGAAATGTGAATATTATGCAATTCCTTTGGGATTTAAATCATGAGGCACTGAACGCTACAATGCTAGCTAATGTGCTCAAAATAGCTGCGCAACATGGGCATTTGGAAAGTATAACGTTTCTGGGGAACTTGATTGAAAGCCCCATATTGCAGTGCGCAGTTGAAAGTATATTGATGCACGCGGTCGCTCATAACCAAGTAATCATCATTGAACAGCTATGCCACTTACTCAATGGTCCTCGTCTTGAAGTAATCGAAAAGGCCTTTATACGTGCTATAAAAACCGGAAATTTACCCCTTGCCCGATATTTTTGCAGCTTGCCAGGTGTCGCTTTACGTCAGAATATCATTGATGAAGGGCTAGATTTAGCTGTGAAGTGTAAATCATTCCATGCTATTGGGTTCATGTTTGATTTAAAATTATCCTACCCAAGTTATGTCGCTGCAGAACAAGCGCTATACCATCTAGTGAATTTAAAGCGCCTAGATTGTGTGCGTTTATTATGTGGTTTAAAGCCCAGCCTTTTTAGAGAGCAATCAATTGAAACGGCGTTATTTTTAGCAATAAAATCGGATGCGCTTCCTATTATGGTATATCTCTCTACATTAGTCAGGCCTCACGTTACCGCAAAAGCATTTCAATGGGCAGCACAGTACGGAACTTTGGATATGTTAATGTACTGTTTAAAATTAAATCCACCAGATCATCTACAAATCCAGTCTGCATCTCGCCAGGCATCTTCAAATAAGCATACTGAAACGAAGAATTATCTTCATAACCTGATCTCTTTCACAACACGAAGGTGTCCTGAATTCTTGCAATTTAGTGTGGTGTCAGTATCTGTTGATAGGACAAGTGGGATCAGGAGGCGAGCAAGTTGCAGTGATTTGAGTCAGTATGGTTTTTTTAACTCTCAAGAGAGTCGGCGTCGCAACACCAGCTCCTCAGACTTCCTGGAGCTGTCTGTATCTCCGGTATAGTTTGTTACTTATGGCCATAGTTTGACAACAGTGCATTGGCTACTTTTGATTGGTTTTTACGGCCTAGCGCTTTGCAAATCATGTCTCCCGCTAGTACTACTTTATAAATATCGATGCCTGTTTCTATACCTAAGCCATGAAGTAGATAGAGCACGTCCTCAGTTGCTACATTGCCCGTAGCGCCCAGCGCGTAGGGGCAACCACCAAGGCCTGCTACTGAGCTGTCAAAGCGGGTTATGCCTGCTTCAAGTGATGCATAGATGTTGGCAATTGCTTGCCCGTAGGTATCATGAAAATGCATGGCAACGTGCGATAAAGGGAAGCATTCGGTGATTGCAGTTAGTAACTCTTTAGTTTGTTTTGGTGTGCCTACACCTATAGTGTCTCCTAGACTGATTTCATCTACTCCTAGGTCAACTAGCTGTCGGGCGACTTGTACGACTTGTTTTGGGGATATAGTCCCCTCATAGGGGCAGCCTAGTACACATGAAATATAACCTCGAACATGAATTTTGTTCGCTCTGGCAAGGGCCATTACCGGGGCCATGCGCGCAAAGCTTTCAGCAATTGAGCAATTAATATTGTGTTGATTAAATGATTCGCTGGCCGCGGTGAATATAGCGATATCTTTAACGCCAATATCCAGAGCTGTTTGCATACCACGTTCATTGGGAACTAATGCTGAAAAATGCACGCCATTAGGCTTATCAATGGCTAGAAAAACCTCTTGATTATCAGCTAGTTGTGGGATCGATTTGGCTGAAACAAAACTGGTAACTTCAATTTGTTTTAAGCCACTTTGGCTTAAGAGGTTAATCAATTGTACTTTTGTTGGAGTGGCAACAAATGAAGGCTCGTTTTGTAAACCATCCCGTGGCCCAACCTCGATAATCGTCACATCCGGTGAGTTTTTCATGGTAGTCCTATACTTCAGTAGCTTGCAGGGCAACTAACTCTGCGCCTTCGTTTACCTGTGCGCCTATAGCGTAAAAAATATCCACTAAGAGACCATCGCAAGGTGCATGTATGGTATGTTCCATTTTCATCGCTTCTAATACCATTAGCCGTTCGCCAGCTTTTATGTTGTCGCCTTTGTTTTTTAAAATAGCAACAATTGTTCCAGGCATGGGGGCGGTTAATTGGTTGTCAGTGCTGTGATGATGGCTAAATAGCTGTTGGCCTGCAAATCTTTCGACAATAATGGGGCCGGTTTCTGTGTAAAAAAAGAGCTGATTATTAAAACATTCTACCCATGCTTGTTGGCGGTGTTTTCCGTCATCGATGGATAATCGCTGATCGGATAGTTTTACGCGTAGTGAGATAGTTTCATCATTGAGTTTGAGGGTGAGCTCATGAGCATTAGTAGGTATGACGGTAATATTGTGTTGCTCACCATTGAGGGTATAGCGTGAGCACCAATGGCTTTTAAGATGCATTTGCCAGGCAATGGTATCAGTACGTAGCGGATCATCAGATGTAAATAGGCGCAAATAGTCTACGCTTGCTGCCATAAGCAAGGCCGTTTGTGTATCAACGTTGTGTATTTCAATATTTTGCTGACTTAAAAAGTTAGTGCTTAATTTGGCTTTGGTAAAATGAGGGTGTTGGGTAATGGCTTGTAAAAAAGGGATATTGGTTTTAACTCCACCTATGTAGTAATGCTTTAGTGCTTGTTGCAGGCGTTGTAGAGCTTGTTCTCGCGAGTCTCCCCAAGCAATTAATTTAGCAATCATGGGGTCATAGTACATAGTGATGTGGGAGTTTTTTGTAACCCCGCTATCTATGCGTATGCCGGTTCCGGTAGGTTCTTTTAGAAAATGCAATTGACCAATAGATGGAAGGAAGCCATTTTGAGGGTCTTCCGCATAAATTCGACATTCGATGGCATGGCCTTGTGCTTGGATTTGTTTTTGTGTGCAGGGTAGTGGTTCATTTGCAGCAATGCGCAATTGCCATTCTACTAAGTCGAGCCCTGTGATCATCTCTGTTACGGGGTGTTCTACTTGTAAACGTGTATTCATTTCCATGAAATAAAAATGGTTGCCATCTACTAAAAATTCCACGGTACCTGCACCGCGGTAGTCAATAGTGCGTGCTACGGCGACTGCGGCTTCGGCTAAGCCTTCTCGTAAGGCTTTTGATAAATTTGGTGCTGGTGCTTCTTCAATGATTTTTTGGTGGCGGCGTTGAATTGAACAGTCTCGCTCGTGGAGATGGACTACATTACCGTGATTGTCTGCCATGATTTGAATTTCTACGTGGCGTGGATTGGTAATTAATTTTTCAATCAACATGGTATCGTCTGCAAAACTAGCTTTTGCTTCTCGACGCGCGCTTGCTAGATCTTTGAAAAAGTCAGTTTCTTCATGAACAGAACGCATGCCTTTTCCGCCGCCGCCACTGGCAGCTTTAAGCAGAACAGGGAAGCCTAGTTGTTTTGCCTCTTTTAAAAGGCGGTCATCTGATTGATCTTTGCCATGATAGCCGGGTGTTAGTGGGATGGTAGTTTTTTCAAGACGTTGTTTGGCTAATTGTTTAGAGGCCATTGCTTCCATTGCTTCCACAGAGGGTCCGATAAAGATGATCCCTGCTTTGGTACATGCTCGTGCTAGGTCCGGGTTCTCAGATAAAAACCCATAGCCAGGGTGAATGGCTTCGGCGCCACTTTCTACGGCGGCGGCAATGATAGCGTCAATATTGAGGTAACTAGCAGTTGCTGCGGGTGGTCCTATGCAAAAAGCGTTGTCCGCTAGTGAGACATGCAGGCTGTCGTGATCTGCAGTTGAGTAAACAGCAATTGACGCGATTCCCATCTTTCGAGCGGTTTTGATGATGCGACAGGCAATTTCACCGCGATTTGCTATAAGAATTTTGTTAAACATATGATCCTTTATTCAACCTCAAATGCCTACGTACCGCGGACAAGCCGCGGTACGTAGGGTCTTAATTATTTGGAATTCATTTCTCTAAAAAAGCTCTTAACCCTTGTTGGCCTTCATCCGATACTCGTTGTTTGGCAATTAAAGTTGCAGTTAGATGCTGTAATTTTTCGTTTATAGGCATATTTGCTACTTGTCGCACTAAAGATTTAGCCGCTTTAACTGCGCCTGCTGGCCATTGTGTTATTTGTTGTACGTAATTAAGTGTATAGGATAAAAGTTCTTCTTCAGTTACACAATGTTGGATCAGTTGTAATTCCAATGCCCTTTTGGCATCAAAGGTTTCAGCGCTCATAAATAATCCGAGCGTTGCTCGTTCTCCGATGGCTTTGATTACGTAGGGGCTTATGACAGCGGGAATCAGGCCTAATTTAACCTCGGAGAAGCAAAAGCTTGCAGTAGAAGCAGCTATTGCTATATCACAAGCAGCAACTAATCCAGCACCACCACCCATGGCAGCTCCTTGCACCATAGCGATTGTAGGTTTCGGATGTTGGTGCAGGGTAAACATTAACTTTGCTAGGATGTTGGCATCTGCTAGATTTTGTTCTTCACTATACTGAGCCATACGCTGCATCCACGCGAGGTCAGCACCTGCGGAGAAGTGGCGGCCATTGGCTTTGAGTATGATAGCGCGTATGTCTGGGTTGTCTTTTGCGTTATCGAGGATGAGTTGCAAATCCGTCAAGAGGGTGTCGTCAAATGCATTGTGTTTGCTGACCCGATTTAGGGTTATCAGCAGTATGTGGTTTTGTAATTCAGTTAATATGTTAGTCATGTTGATCCTGAAAATTGAGGGATTTTTTATCCCCCTCTCCCTAACCCTCACTACCATTAAGTTAAGGAAAGACTGTCGTCCCCGCGAAGGCGGGGATCCATTTCTCCCATGGCTCCTAGCCCGAGTCAGGGATGGATTCCCGCCTTCGCGGGAATGACAAAATCTCTTAACTTAATGGCAGTGGTCCCTAACCCTCGCCCCCTTTGGGGAGAGGGTTAGGGAGAGGGGCTCAATCCCATCGCTCACATTCGAAACACACCAAAATGCGTTGCTTCAATTGGAGCATTCAATGCTGCAGACAACCCCAGCCCCAAAACCTTACGCGTATCTTCCGGTGCTATTACCCCATCATCCCATAAACGGGCGCTTGCATAATAGGGGTTTCCCTGCTGCTCATATTGTTCACGCAAGCTTGTTTTAAATTGCTCTTCCTCTTTGGAGGGCCACGACGTGCCCTCTTTAGCATGCTTATCGCGGTTAATTTGTGCGAGCACATTAGCGGCTTGTTCGCCTCCCATCACTGAAATACGCGCATTAGGCCATGTCCATAAAAATCTAGGAGAATACGCGCGGCCGCACATAGCGTAATTACCTGCGCCAAAACTGCCGCCCACAATCACCGTGAATTTGGGCACTTGCGCATTAGCAACAGCAGTCACCATTTTCGCGCCGTGTTTTGCAATGCCTGCCGCTTCATATTTACTACCGACCATAAAACCTGTGATATTTTGTAAAAAAACCAAAGGGATTTTGCGCTGGGTGCATAACTCAATAAAATGGGTGCCTTTTAAAGCACTTTCACCTAGCAAAATGCCGTTATTAGCCACAATACCAATTGGAAAGCCATATAAATGGGCAAATCCACACACTAATGTGGTTCCAAACAAAGCCTTGAATTCGTCAAATTCAGAACCATCAACAATTCGAGCGATGATTTCTCTAATATCAAACGGCTTGCGTGCGTCAGTTGGAATAATTCCATTTAATTCTTTTGCGTCATAAACAGGTTCACAACTAGCTATGCGAGTTATGGTTTCGGGTTTACTGCGATTTAAATTGCTAATAGCCCGTCTCGCCAAATAAAGAGCATGTGTATCATCTTCCGCATAATGATCAGCGACGCCTGATTGACGGCAATGCACATCAGCACCACCCAATTCTTCAGCACTGATTACTTCACCCGTTGCTGCTTTAACCAATGGTGGGCCGCCCAAAAAAATAGTGGCTTGATTTTGCACCATAATAGATTCATCGGCCATCGCCGGGACATACGCACCACCCGCTGTACACGAACCCATTACAACAGCGATCTGTGGAATATTTTGGGCTGATAAATTTGCTTGGTTAAAAAAAATGCGCCCAAAATGGTCGCGGTCAGGGAAAACTTCGTCTTGCAATGGTAAAAAAGCCCCGCCTGAATCGACTAGATAAATACACGGGAGATGATTGGCTTGTGCTATTTCTTGAGCACGCAAATGCTTTTTGACCGTGAGTGGATAATACGTACCGCCTTTTACAGTAGCGTCATTCACCACGATCATGCATTCTTGGTCGCAGATGCGCCCAATACCCGTAATAAGGCCTGCGGCGGGGACGATGTCATCGTATACTTGATAAGCTGCAAGCTGAGATAGTTCTAGAAAAGGGCTGCCCGGATCCAAGAGTTGTTGTAACCGCTCCCGAGGCAACAATTTCCCGTGCTTTAAATGCCTAGCACGTGCTTTCTCATCACCTCCCAAAGCGATTTGGGTAATGGTTTGCTGTAGTTGCTCGACTAATTCTTGCATAGCAGTTTGATTGGCAATAAATTCACTGCTGGTGGGATGAAGCTGGCTGATAATTTGTGTCATGTGGCTTGTTCCTAACGAATGAGTATTTTACTAAGCACGATAACAAGCCAAACAATCCAAGTTATCTCAATGAAATAAGGCATGCGTTTGCCTTTAATTGCCAGGTAAATGAGAGCTGGAATGCCTACGATTGCTGCTGGTAACAATACCAACGTCAGGATCTTACGAATTAAAATACCTAAGTCACTATTGTTAAAAACAGGCGCTAGAGTGACATTGACATAGGTATAAAACATATCGATATAGACAATCAATAAATGGGCGTATTTGGCAAATAATACGACAATAATACTTAGTAGAAGATAACCAATACTTTGTCTGAGCATTACAATACCTCTATCGCTATTGCAGTGGCTTCACCCCCGCCAATACATAATGCAGCAACGCCTCTGGTTTTTTTTGCGTGTTTTAGCGCATAGATCAAGGTTACTAAAATGCGCGCGCCTGAAGCACCGATCGGATGGCCCAAAGCGCAAGCACCTCCATGAATATTTACTTTGTCTATATCTAATTTCAATTCGTGAATCGCTGCCATCGCAACGACTGCAAAGGCTTCATTGATTTCATATAAGTCAACGTCGTCAGCTTGCCAGCCGGCTTTAGCTAAAACTTTCCGAATTGCTTCTACAGGAGCTGTAGTGAACCATTGTGGCTCTTGCGCGTAGCTTGCATGAGCTACGATTTTGGCAAGCGGTTTGATGCCACGTTTTTCAGCGTTTTCAGCAGTCATCAAAATAAGGCTTGCAGCTCCATCGGATATCGAACTGGAGTTCGCAGCAGTTACTGTGCCATCAGCCTGAAATGCAGGGCGCAATTGGGGGATTTTCGCCATCTTTGCAGCATCAGGGCCTTCGTCTTGCGTAATGGTAGTAATGTCGCCTTTGCGCCCAGCAATAGTAACAGGAGCAATTTCTTCGTCAAACGCACCATCTTTTTGTGCTTGTAATGCACGCGTTGTGGAGCGTGTAGCAAAGGCGTCTTGCTGTTCTCGACTGAAGTTAAAATGCTTAGCAGTCGCATCAGCAAAGCATCCCATCAACTTGCCACGCTCATACGCATCTTCCAAGCCATCTAAAAACATATGATCTTTGAGTTCGCCATGGCCTAAGCGGTAGCCAGATCGAGCTTTGCTTAATAAATAGGGGGCATTGCTCATGCTTTCCATCCCGCCGGCAAGCACAACATTAGCTGAGCCCGCTTTAATTGCATCGTGGCCTAGCATCACGGATTTCATCCCAGAACCACACATTTTATTAATGGTAGTAGCGCCTATTGCATCCGGGATATTTGCTTTTATTGCAGCTTGCCTGGCAGGGGCTTGGCCAATGCCAGCTTGTAAGACACAACCGCTGATAACTTCATCAATATCGTTGGGGGACATACCAGCTTGTTCAATAGCTGCTTTGTGGGCAATTGCTCCTAATTCGGGAGCAGAAAGAGCCGATAGGCCGCCTAACATAGAGCCTGCAGGCGTTCTTTTTGCGGCAACAATTACGATATCATCTTGTTTCATTAGCATTTTCCTTAAATAACTCTCGTCCAATTAACATTCGACGAATTTCAGAAGTTCCAGCACCAATTTCATACAATTTTGCATCTCGAAGCAGACGCCCAGTTGGGTATTCATTGATATATCCATTGCCCCCTAAAATTTGGATGGCTTGTAAGGCATTTTGCGTGGCTTTTTCAGCAGTATATAAAATGACACTAGCGGCATCTTTACGGCTCACGATACCTTGGTCGCATGCTTTGGCAACGGCATAAAGATAGGATCGAGAGGCGTTTAGGTCAGTGTATATATCGGCTATTTTGCCCTGAATAAATTGAAACTCACCAATGGGTTGATTAAATTGTTTGCGCTCATGTACATACGGTAAAATGACATCTAAACAAGCTTGCATGATACCCACGGGGCCTGCGGCAAGAACCGTGCGTTCATAATCAAGGCCACTCATCAGCACTTTTACGCCCTCGTTGAGACTTCCTAGGATGTTTTCTGCAGGAACCTCACAATGCTCAAAAACAAGTTCACAAGTATTTGAGCCGCGCATGCCAAGTTTATCTAGTTTTTGAGCTGTTCTAAACCCACTAAAATCCTTCTCAATAATGAAAGCAGAAATGCCTCTACTGCCTGCTTGTTTGTCCGTTTTTGCATACACAACGAGGACATTGGCTTCCGGGCCGTTGGTAATCCACATTTTAGTGCCATTTAGAATAAAACGGTCGCCTTGTTGCTGTGCATGCAATTGCATGCTAACCACATCGGAGCCAGAGTTTGCTTCGCTCATTGCTAAAGCGCCAACATGTTCACCGCTGATTAATTTTGGTAAGTAACGTTTTTTTTGCTGGGTGTTACCGTTTAAAAAGATTTGATTCACACATAAATTTGAATGAGCGCCGTAGCTTAATCCTACAGAAGCAGATGCGCGTGAGATTTCCTCCATGGCGATAACATGAGCTAGATATCCCATGTTAGCGCCACCATATTCCTCACTAGCCGTGATACCTAAGAGCCCCATTTCACCGAGCTTTCGCCACAGTGGGTGAGGAAAAAGATTATCGGCGTCAATTTGTGCGGCTATGGGGGTTATTTCGCGACGGGCAAAGTTGTAAACATTGTCCCGTAATAAATCATATGTTTCGCCTAATTGATGTTGGAGACCATCATACATACATAACTTCCTTAAGCGTCAGCAAATACGCTAAACTATACGCTTGATAACATACGTTGTGAAGATATCATAGGCAATAGTGGCTGTTACTCTTATGTACAGTATATGGAGAAGATGTAATGCGTAAACTGGCTCAGGTTGATGGGTATAAGGAAAAATTTGCTTTGTCTGATGCAGAGCTTACTAGTAAATTGTTGGAATATGTCCCTGTATCTGGTTGCCCGCTACCGTTCACAGATTTTGAGTTTGATTTTGCTCTGAGCTCACATTATTTATTTGTCGATTTGCATGCTCAAGATGTCGATTTTCACCTGAAAATTATTCGCGAGCTAGCACGTGTGGCAAAAGAGGTCCGGATTTTTCCTTTAACAGATCGCCATGGCCAACTCTCTCCATTCCTAGGTCCTGTCTTACTTGGCTTGCAAAAAGAGGGTTATGGAGTAGAAGTGCGAGATGTGAGTTCCGATTTGCAATCCAACGGCAATGCGATGTTGCGTGTGTGGGCACAACAATGTCAGTTGAGTTGATATGGTTTATTTTCAATCTATAGATATAAAAACGTTTTTAAGTGAATACTGGCAAAAAAAACCATTGGTGATTCGCCAAGCTTTACCCGATTTCATCAACCCATTGAGTGCTGATGAATTGGCGGGTCTTGCGATGGATGAAGATATCGAAAGTCGAATGGTATTCGAAACACCTCGAAAAGCTCCTGGTTGGCAGCTGAAGCGGGGGCCTTTTGTTGAATCTGATTTTGCAAAATTACCCCAAACTCATTGGACATTGTTGGTACAGGCAGTTGATCAGGTAATTCCTGAAGTCGCTTGTCTGCTTGATCATTTCAATTTTATTCCACAATGGCGCGTAGATGACATCATGATTAGTTATGCCGTAAAACACGGCAGTGTGGGGCCGCATTACGATAATTATGATGTGTTTTTATACCAGGCGAGCGGAAAGCGGAAATGGTCTTTAACAACTAAAAATTGTAATACATCGAATGCGCTAAAAGATGTAGATTTACGTATTATGGAAACCTTTGAGGTAGAAGAGGAGCACATTCTTGAGCCAGGAGACATGTTATATCTCCCTCCGCATGTTGGACATCACGGCGTATCGTTAGATGATGATTGTATAACGTATTCTTTTGGTTATCGTAGTTATCAAGGCCAAGAGTTATGGGATAGTTTAGGTGATTATTTATCGGAGCAGCACACCGTTACTCCTCTTTATATAGATCCAAATTGGGCTACGCTTAAGGCCACTTCTGCAATACCACCTGAAGCATGGTTGCAGGCAAAAAAATTAATGCAGCAAATGTTGGAAGATGACAGCTTGTTAAAATCATGGTTTGGATGTTTTGCTACACGCTTAGACCAACAGGCTGAGCAGCATATGCCGTTTCCCCTTGAAGAAGAGGATTGGGTGGATGTGTCGGCGTTTATTCAGGCGCTTCGCGATAGCTCAGGGCTTTTGCGTGATGCAACATGTCGGATCGCATACACGGACAATCAGCTATTTATTAATGGGTGCGTTTGGGAAACTAGCGGTGTCTCGACAGAGTTATTTCAGTATGTTGCAAATCATCGTGAGTTGGATATAGCTGAACTGGAGCGATTATTAATGCACGAAAGCGATCAGCTGTTTCTTTATGATTTATGGAAGTTGCAGTGGCTGCAATTGAGGGAATCTTAATGTATCAATTGTTGCGCCCTTTGTTATTTAGTCTCGATGCTGAAAAGGCGCATCATTTAACGCTAACTGCATTACATTATTTGCCTAGGTTTTGTTTTGCAAAACCGAAAGGAGAGGTAGTAAATGCCTTGGGGATTGAATTTCCTCATGCTGTGGGTCTAGCCGCAGGCTTAGACAAAAATGGAGAGCACTTGGATGCTCTTGCTAAATTGGGTTTTTCTTTCATTGAATTAGGAACAGTGACACCGCGACCACAGGAAGGGAACCCTAAGCCCCGCATGTTTCGAATCCCTCCTGCTCAGGCCATTATTAATCGCATGGGGTTTAATAATCATGGGGTCAGCGCGCTGGTGGACAATGTTAAAAAGTCCCGCTATCAAGGTGTTCTAGGGATTAATATTGGTAAAAATAAAGATACGCCGTTGGAAAAGGCTACGGAGGATTACTTATATTGTTTACGGGAAGTATATTTGCATGCTTCGTACGTTACCATCAATGTTTCTTCGCCTAATACACCGGATTTGCGCCAGCTACAACAAGGGGCGTATTTTAGAGATTTAATTAATGCACTGCGAGAAGAGCAACTACAATTATCCGATCTGCATCAACGCTATGTGCCGTTAGTGGTTAAATTATCTCCTGATGAAACAGATGAAACATTAAAACAGATAGCTGATGTGATTGTTTCGTTGGGGGTAGATGGAATCATAGCCACTAACACTACCTGTGATCGGAAAGATGTAAGTACATTAAAGCATGGGAATGAGGTGGGTGGTTTGAGCGGGCGGCCTCTAACTTCCTTATCAACGCATTGTTTGAAAGTACTTAAGCGGGTCGTTGGTGATGATGTTACCTTGATTGGAGTAGGGGGGATTGATAGTCCTGCTGCTGCGAAAGAGAAGCTTGCGGCTGGAGCATCTTTGCTGCAAGTCTATACAGGGTTGATTTATCAAGGGCCCGGCCTTGTGGGAAATATCATTAATTGCAAGCGCGGATAGAGAAAACCCGGATGTCCTTCGGCCATCCAGGCTACTATCTGTGTGATAACGATGGTAGTCTGGTTGACGCGCAACGGCAGCCGGGGTATAGGTATATTCCAATTCTTACAGATAATCCTTACGTAAATCAATTTTGATGATAGAATGTCTGCCGCACGTAATAATTGAGTAAAATTTATAATTAGTGAAGGAAAGTTTGTATGATTAAAGATAATCAACGCGGTACTAATCTCTTACCTTGGATCATCTGTTTTGTTGGAATGTTGTTTTACTGTTTCAATTATTTTCTCCGTAGCACCCCCAGTGTTATGCAAAATGATTTAATACAATCGTTTAATATCTCGGCTACTCAATTTGGGACCCTCATTTCTTGTTATTACTTTGCTTATACGCCCATGCAGATTCCAGCTGGGATGATTTACGATAAGTTTGGTGTGCGATTTGTTTTATTTTTCGCGTGCTTAGCTGCAGTCGTAGGCGTAAGCATTTTTGCTTCGGCTGATAGTTTTGGATTAGCTTGTGCTGGGCGTTTTTTGATTGGATTAGGGACTGCATTTTCATACATAGGTGTGTTGAAATTAGCCTCTATATGGCTTCCTCCTAATCGGTTTGCTGTTGTCGCAGGTTTAACAACAGCCATTGGCATGACACTTGGTGCTCTTTCACAAAAATACCTTGCAAGAGTAGTTGAAGGAGTGGGTTACAAACCAATTCTTCAGACAGCTGTAATAGTTGGCATCGCGTTAAGTCTTTTAATCCTTTTTACACTGAGAAAGCGTCCACAAGAATACTCCACACATAAACAGCATGCACCCATGAGTATTAAAGAGCTCCTAGGTGCATTACGTGTGATTTTTAAGAACCCTCAGATGTGGTTGATAGGTATGATAGGATGCGTGCTTTATCTTCCCTCTATCGTACTTTTGGATGTCTATGGAATTTCATATTTCAAAGCGGCGCACCAAATGACAGCACAACAAGCAGCAAATATATCTGCGCTTACTTTTCTTGGTTGGATTATTGGTGGACCTCTAATGGGTGGGATTTCTGACAAAATTAGACGTCGTCGCTTACCACTAATACTTACGAGTGCCATGACTGCTATTTTGTTGTATGTAATTTTTTATTGTCCGGGTTTAACATCAGGCCAGCTATCTATGATTGCTTTTATCGCAGGGATTTGCTGTGGCGCGCATCCTTTGTGTTTTGCCTTGGGTAAAGAAAATAATTCACCACGCATGGCAGGAACTTCTGTTGCAGTAACCAATATGTTCATTATGCTTGGTGGCATGTTTTTCCCACCAATTGTAGGCAAGTTACTGGATCTTCACACGCAGAGCCTACTCATCAATGGGGCGCATGTTTATACAGCTAGTGATTATACTTATGCTTTAAGTATTATTCCGGCGGGTGTGGCCCTGGGTACTATTTTGTCGATGTTTCTTAAAGAAACATATTGTGGGTCGCGTGCAGTAGCTGAAGAACCAGCTTTTGCTACTAACGCGCTTAATATTCAAGTGGCGAATTAGGTTCAGATCAATCTAGCCCGTATGGAGCGCAGCGGGATTTGCGCCCTAATAATCCCCGCATTCCGCTGCGCTCCATACGGGCTACACTGTATTTTATTTAATGTTAATTATGTTTCTTTGGCACTCCGATGTAATAAGAGGTACAATTCGTCAAAATTAAAACCAACCAAGCTGCATCCCCTATGAAAAAACACACACATGGCAAATCAGGGCCTATCTACCGTCGTTTATTTACGCATGTAAAGCCGTTTTGGCCAGTATTGGTATTGGGTATATTTGCCAACGTGTTTGCATCTGCTATTGACGCGGGTTTCACCTATATGATGAGACCGCTGCTTGATAAAAGCTTTATAAATGTTGACGTCGAGTTCGTTAAAAAAATTCCCATGTATATATTGTTAGGGATTTCAGTGCGCGGCTTAGTCAATGCCTTGGGTAGCTATTGCATGACTTGGGTGGCGCGCTCGGTGGTTAATGTAATGCGACAGCGTGTGTTTGCCCATATCATTCGCCTACCTGCCGATTACTACGACCAAGCAACTTCTGGGCAATTGTTGTCAAAAATCCTCTACGATGTTGAGCAGGTAGCACAAGTCAGTGCTGATGCCCTCACAGATTTTGTTCAAAATACATGTTTGGTCGTTGGATTATTAACAGTAATGATGATGATTAGCTGGCAATTGTCACTGGCATTTTTAGTGACGGTTCCTTTTATTGGTATGATTGTTAACTATACCAACAAGCGTGTACGACGTATTAGTCATAAAGTGCAACAATCGATGGGAGAAGTTACGGAAATCGCGGGTGAAGCAATTGAAGGTTATCGCGTGGTACGTATTTTTGGTGGTGAGTCGTATGAAGTAAATAAGTTCAATAAAGCCACTGAATCTTCTTTCCGAAATGACATGAAAGTGGCTGTTAGCAAAGCAATTAATGTTTTGGGTGTGCAGACCATTATTGCCATCGGTATTGCCCTGATTATCTTTGTTGCTATCAAACTTGTAGCCGTAATAACAGTCACTGCTGGGTCCTTCCTCGCAATTATTGCCGCTATGCTGCAGCTCATTAGGCCTTTAAAAATTTTAACCACCTTAAACGCTAGTATTCAACGTGGTCTAGCTGGTGCAGAAAGTATTTTTTCTTTGCTTGACCAAGTTGTAGAATTGCCAGAAGGCAAAAAAATCACTCGTAAAGTACGAGGGGCTATTCAGTTTGAAAAAGTATCTTTTGCTTATCGAGAGGGCCCGCGGGTATTACATGAAGTTGATCTTAATATAAACGCTGGTGAAGTAGTGGCCTTAGTAGGGCATTCTGGTAGTGGAAAAACCACCATTACTAGCTTGTTGCCACGATTTTACGATGTGACTCAGGGCAGAATTAGCCTAGATGGAGTACCGATCAATGAATTGTCCCTGAGTAGCTTGCGAGAGCAAATCGCTTTGGTGACGCAGCATGTGACGTTATTTAATGATACAGTGGCAAATAATATTGCGTACGGCCGTTTTGACGTAAGCCGTGAACAGATTATTAAAGCTGCAGAACAGGCATATGCCGATGAATTTATTAGAAATTTACCACAAGGATACGATACTCAAATTGGAGATAATGGCGTGCTGTTATCGGGGGGCCAACGACAACGCATGGCAATTGCACGCGCAATTTTGAAGGATGCGCCTATTCTGATACTGGACGAAGCGACATCAGCCTTGGATAGTGAGTCAGAGCGTTACATTCAAGCCGCTCTTGAGCAAGTAATGAAAAACCGCACTACGTTAGTGGTTGCACATCGCCTGTCAACTATCAAAGGTGCAGATAAAATTATTGTCATGCATCAAGGGAAAGTAGTGGAGCAGGGAGATCACGCACAATTGCTGGCAATGGATGGTCATTATGCTAAATTGTATCGGGTTCATCCTGTAAATGTGGAACAAGAAGAAGCGATTGTTTAGATGCGCACTAATCCTGGAATGATGTCGGTTGAGGAGGAGATCAAAACCCTCATTGACAAGCTTTGGTACAGCTCTCATCCATTGCGTTGGGTGTTACTCCCTTTTTCAAAGATATACCAGTTGATCACTCATCTTCGCCGTATTTATATACAACGATTTCGTCAAAAACACTATTCTGTTCCTATTGTGGTTGTAGGTAATCTCACTGTGGGTGGGGTGGGTAAAACCCCTTTAGTTATTGCTTTAGCACACCAATTTCAAGAGCGTGGTTTGCGAGTTGGCATTGTCAGCCGGGGGTATGGTGCTAGTATTGGTCATTTTCCGCATGAAGTTAGCAAGGAAGACCAGGCGCGTGCAGTAGGTGATGAACCTTTATTATTAGCTAAAAAAACTGGCTGTCCGGTTGTTATTGCTCCCAAACGTACTGAAGCCGTGCAGTATCTCCTTGACCATCATCAAAGCCAAATTATTATTAGTGACGATGGCCTACAGCATTATGAGATGGGCCGTGCAATTGAAATCGTCGTTATTGATGGATTGCGGGGTTTAGGGAATGGTTTGTGCTTACCAGCGGGTCCTTTGCGCGAAGGCCCACGTCGCCTACAAGATGCAGATTTATTGGTAGTAAATGGTGGGACAAGACCTGATGCCTATCGTATGGATTTAATGCCAGGAAAAATCCAACAACTGGTTACCGGTAAATTTTTAGCACTAGCGGATTTGACGGAGCCCGTAGCTGCTGTGGCTGCAATAGGTCATCCTCGACGATTTTTTGAGACGTTAAAAACAATGGATCTTGCGTTTAGGGCGTATCCGTTTCCTGATCATCATTGTTTTACAGCTGAGGAATTGGACATACCTGATAAAATAGTGGTGATGACTGAAAAAGATGCGGTAAAATGCGAACCGTTTGCGACTGATTCAATGTATTTTTTGCCAGTGGAAGCGGCTGTTTCAGACAAGTTTTGGGATGCTTTATGGTCACACAAACAACTACAAGGATTAATATGATTTTTGCTCGACTGAGGATGTTGTTTGTATGCCTTACACTCACTGGCTCCATTTATGCAGGAGCTACAAGTGTTGAAAGTAATTTTCTGCCTACAAACTCTGCCCACGCAAATTGGGTTTTTTCAGGTTTGGTAACCAATGAGAGTGGCGACAATTACGGATATTTTTTTCAGATGCAACGAGACGGCATAGAGTTTAATACAATTGCGGCACTTTTTGATGCTCAGAACAAGACAGTGATACTCCTTGATGAGGCGCATGCTACTATCCCAGATCCATCGACGTATGATTGGCATGTAGGCCGTGCTTTTATGCGGTTTAACCCGATTAATGATAGTTGGATTTTTGGTCTGCAAAATCAGGATAAAAAAGGATTTAATTTTAAAATTGATATGTTGAAAGAGCCAGAAAATAATCCTATTGCTCAAGAGCTGCGCCCTGGTGTTGAATTATTAGTAAGCCAAACTAGTCGGTTAAATGGGCACGTGCAAATAGGTGATGAGAGTAAAGAGCAGTTTGTGACCGCTAAAAATGCCTGGTTTCGCCAGCTTTCGTTGAGCGACCAGCCCAGCAAGGGCCACCCATTCGTTGGAGTATTATGCCGCTTTAACGATGGCAGCGGTTTTTATTCTGTAAATATGAATGAATCTGATGCTCTCCAAGGTGCTGTGGCAGGTTGGCAGGACGGACAGGGCATCTCTGCGATGATGTCGCAGTTTATTAACATTAAGCAAGCTCCTGAAGGCCCATGGCATATTCGCCTTGCATCGCCCAGCCTTCATTTGATACTTTCGGATGTCATCAAGCAAGATCCGGTGGTAGCAGCAGGTTTTGTTGCGGAAGGGACCACCCCAGGTTTTTGTATGCTGAGCAAGGGATTGATTGGAGTGGTTTAAAATAACACTAATACATAGCTCGTATGGAGCGCAGCGGAAAGTGGGGTTCGCGCTGCTTGACAAAAATCTTATTCTCGCATTCCGCTGCGCTCCATAGGGGCTCTATTGATCTAATCACCCTTGTCCAAGCTCCGTTTAATATGTATATATCACGCTTTTTCTGGCAAAAAACACACTAAGACACACGCTATTATCAATGATCCAGGAACTGCCAAAAGAGCCATTTGATAGTTAGCTAGAGTGTACTCACCAGTTTGACTGAAGAAGTCGAGAAGGAAACCGATGAGAGGTTGTAATAAAGGGGTTGTAATCATTGCTAACATATTAGTGAAGCCTGTGCAGGTTGACAGGGAGCCTGGTGGGGATAATTCGTTAGCTATGGTATAAGCAAGCATATACGCACCGCAGCAAATCCCCATCATAAACATTAAGATCCCCATCATCATAGGGCTTTTTATCGGCAAATATAGAATGCCTAGCAGCAAGATAGTGGTTGATAGGCAGGAGCTTAAAATAAGGGGTCTTCGTTTAGAAAAATGTGAGGAGAGCATTCCAAAAAGGGGGCAGCTTAAAGCTGTGCCCAGAAAAAAAACAGCGTTAATCAAGCTCGCCTGTTGTAACCCACAGTTTAGTTTTACTTGAAGAAAAGGCACCGCCCATAATGCGCCAAATGTGGTAACAACGGTAAATGTTAAGCCAACAAACAAGCCATTAATCCAAGCTTTTCCAGTTGTAATAATTTGTAAAAGTTGTTTGCCATAATGACGATTAGATTGAGCATGTGGTTGGCTATCGGGGATATAGCTCCAGCCCATATATGCAATGATTAAACCTACGATGCCGGCAGTATTGATAAAACTACGCCATCCCCATTTTGCAATGAGTGCGCCCATAGCAATCATACCGATGACAGTAGCGGCAAAGCCCAATGTTTCTGATAAACCTATCATGAATGCGAATTGCTTTAGCGGGTAGTGTTGGCGTAACAAATGGGATAAACCAATAAAAGCAAAAGCCGACCCCGTCCCTATGAGTAGACGGCCTATAAACAGGCCAAGTAAGCTATGACTTGCTGCAAACACGAAACATCCAATACTACATAGTAGAGCATTAACTGCTACTAAGGTGCGTGTATTCTTCTTGTCATAAAGAATGCCCACCGGGATTTGCAAGCTAGTGTATACAATGTATAAGGCGCTGCTTAATATGCCAGCAGTGAGTGCTGTTAATTGCATCTCATGCATAATGGTGCCAATTACTACGCCGGATGATAGCTGCAGAAAAAATTGAAACAAGACAAATGATACGCCAATGAGCCAAATACAAAGGCGCGCAGATGATCGTAGGGTAAGTGTAGTGGGAACAGCAATCATAATGTATTAAGTGATTTGGTGGATTTTAATCAACATGCCAGCATGTGGATGATCAAGGTAATAGACTACGCCAGGTTTAAGGCGTTGCTTTTGGGAGAAAACAAACGCGGTTTGTTTGCTATTCGGAGCCGAAAAAAGCAGCTCTGTGTCTAGTAGATAATAATTGCTTTGCCTAATTTTTAAAGTGCCTTCTACATTCCAACCGCCCGTATTCATTTCAGATAATGCGATGGGTCGTTGGTTGTTAGCAGGTTGTAACCAGGTGCGATGAAAAAGTATCTGGTATTGTGGTTTGCGGTTTAATGCCCAGTATTCGTCACGTAATTGGGAGGCTGATGCTGGTAATGCATGGTATGGGGTTCGCGCGCTACTGATTGTATTTTTTAGTGGAATGGCATTTTGCGTATCCGGAGCTATAGGTGTATATGACTCGGCTGATGTGGTAGGCAGTTGCAAATGGGTGAAGACAATCATGTCTACTTGGTAAAGTTGAGAGGATGGATTAGCTAGTCCAAGAGAAGATAGTAAAAATAATCCAGTAAAAATAAGTACTTGCAACATAAACCATTCTGATCAAGAGGGGTGGCGGCATTATACACGGGAAGTGAGATATATAGTAGATTTTGGTGGTTTAAGAGATTGATTCATACAGATGTTTAATTGTGTGTTCCTCGCCCGTTGATGGGAGAGGATGCCTGACAGGGCAGGTGAGGGTAGATCAAATCAAAAAGATACAATTTAGGTTGGAAATTTTTTGATCACCCCTCATCCGCCCTGTCGGGCACCTTCTCCCCTCAAGGGGCGAAGGAGCTCTTGCCTATAATGATTTAGATAAACCCTGTAACCATTTTTTCGCCTCCCCGCTTATCTTGTCATCTTGCAATGCAACATCAACAAGGACCGCTTTTTTTCGCAGAGGGTCGTCCCCATACATATCATCGAGCACTTCATTTTCGGAGTAAACGCGATAACCATTCGCTAATCGCACGGATGGCTTTAACAGATCAATCCGGTCGTAGTGATGCAATGTTTGCACCGATACATTGGTTAATTTGCTTAAGTCTTTTACGTACCATTGAGTCATCGTTTTTCCTCCTTATTCTGAAAGATAAGGTATATAGCAACTATAGAGTCAAGAGAGTTAAACCTGCGAACCTGCATGCTTATGCGTGTGGATCAGAGTGTACCATGATGCCAAATTACACCCTTATTGACATTTCTTTACACAAAATTTGCATTTATTTCATAAAATGAACAAAAACAATCGCGCGTATTGATCTAAAATTAAACTTAAATCACCAATTTGGATCTTTGTGAGCAAATATTATGAAATACTCTCATGTGAATGCTTTAGCTAGTATAGATAGAGGAATGCAAAAACTGACCGCTTGGAATTCTACCTGCAGAGAATCCGCGCTATCACAAGAATTAGAGCCAAAGAATAAGGCTGTGCTTCTAGAAACAATTGGTTCAGTGAACGAATTTTTTAAAGTAACGCTAGAGCATGTGCAAACTTTGCGCAACACACTTGAGATGTTAGAAAGGCTTAGAACAGATCCTTCTACTGCAGACTTAGGCAATGAAGAATCTTTTATGTACGACCAATATATGAAACATATCAAGGAAGTCATATTGGCCTTTCAGGAGTTAAACCTCACAGAGGACACACTCACGCCTTCAGTATCCCCTGAAGAAGCGTTAGTTGCATTGAAAAATAAAATTTTAAGCCCTGAGTTCACTAAGCTTACTGAGGCTGAAATTAAATTGATTCATTCAAAAAAATCGATGGAAGGCATGTACTTGCCCCGAAAAGCTAGCTGGGACCAAATTTCGAGAAAGATTAGTCAAGAAGTCGGCTTTAGCAACTTCTTCGATATACGCGCTCCTTTAACATCACCCCATCAATATATAACAAGACTTCCGCTGATGACGAAAGAGATCGATAAAAATTTTAAAAAGTTACACAAGTTAGAACACGCAGAAGATTTAGAACAAGCGGACGATTTAGGTACCGCAGTAAGCACACAATTATTTGATAGAGCTCAAGAATTTGCTAATGACGTTAATAGACGAGAAGCTGTCCTGGAAGACATGGTAGATATCCCAGCGCATGTTATAGAGCAGCTCCGTAGCCCTGGTAGAAGTGGTTCGGTTGCTTTATGCCAAGAAATTTTAAAAATTAATGCGCACAATCCTGTTACAGGCGATTATAAAACGCGGGGTGAGTATTTCCCTACCTATCTTACGCAATTGCTAATAATTGGTTCTACAGCCAACAGCATTGATTTAACTTCATTAGAAGGCCAGCAAGCTTTAGGTGTGGATCCTGACAGTAGTGAGCAGATGTATGATCCGAAAAATTTTAATCCAGCGATGTTACAAAAATTATTTGAAAAGGATCATAATCCGATTTGGCTTGTTTTAAAAAGCACCATACCTGTCAGTGAACATTTCTCACCGAGCCAGAAAATAATAGCCTATATCAACTTAGCGGCTCAGTATTCAGCCAAACAGTTCGGTGAAACAGGCAAATATCTTGGGGCCTATGAAATGGCTAAAGCGGCGATCGCGGTTGCAAAAGAATACCCGGGCAAAGAAACCGATTACCTTATAGATTTTGCATTTTCCCCTTTTCAAACCAAGGCGACAATTGGTGACCAACTTCAAAATGGCCAATTTGGTAATTGGATAGTAGCCAAAACTGAAAAAAAACAGCGTCCTGAAGTCCTTCAATCTCTATCGAATTCTTTTAAAGCTAAAGCGAAATTTGAAGCTGCTACAGGGGGCCGGGTAAATGATGATATTAGCCCAGCTGATAGTGGTTATGCTGAGGGGGAACCCGTGTTTCAATTAGATGAGGCAGGAAGCAGTGAAACCGATGATCCTTTACCGCAGCCTCCTACAATTTCACGGTCTAGCAGTTCCTCTAGTGGTTTATTTAAACCACAGGCAAGAGCGCAGGAGCATATATTTCAAAGAAAAGAATTACTCGAGCTGGAGCATAGCCTTAATCACTGTTATAAAGAGTCGCAAGTTGACGAGGTCATAACCAAATTTAAAGAAGATCCTAATTACAAAATGTTAGAAAAGTCCTGTGGCTCAGCACGTTTAGAGCATGCGGTTAAAGAGCTTCAAAGCGCTGCGGAGACTAGGGTGACAACTCGTCCCTACTGCGGCCCTACTTCTGTGTAATTCGGGTTGGTAACATATGACCAACTGGATACTGCGGGCTGACAAATCCCTACGATATTTGTGCAATTAATAAGCCCAAAATTGAGAATTGCTAACTTCCATGCATGCACAGGGCAACCGCATCTTATGATTAAAAATAAATCTAAATGCGGCATTAAAAGTGATTAACCGTCTTTGCGAGCCTTGGCGAAGCAATCCAGTGACCTTAAGGACGCTAGATTGCTTCGCCAAGGCTCGAAAAGACGGATTTTTTAACAAATAAATGCTCAAAATTTAGATGCGGTTGCCCTGCTTCTATGTATTATTTTTGCATGGCTACGCAACTTGCGCTACAGTTTCAGATTCCTCCCTCATAAAAATTACCTATGACAGAGATTGCCGAGATCAAGCAGTTGACGGTCGCTTTTAAAACTTCTACGCAATCGATGGTTGCTGTGGATGAGGTGAGTTTTTGTTTAAATTCAGGGGAGACGCTAGCTCTGCTAGGTGAGTCTGGTTGTGGAAAATCCTTAACCTCGCTTGCGATAATGCGTTTATTACCCAGCAATGGGATTTACGGTCAAGAGAGTGCTATCAATATAGCGGGCTCCGATCTGTTGAATTTACCTGAGCGGGTCATGCGCTGTTTGCGAGGGCGTAGGTTGGCGATGATTTTTCAAGAGCCTATGACGGCGTTAAACCCGGTACTCAGTATTGGGGAACAATTAGCCGAGGCATTACAAGAACACCAAAACCTCACGCGATCTGAAGTTCAATCCCGTATGCTAGCTCTGCTTCAGGAAGTAGAAATACCGCAACCTGAACAACGTTTACGTCAATATCCTCACCAATTATCTGGCGGCCAAAAACAACGTGTGATGATTGCTATGGCGTTGGCTAGTAATCCCGAGGTTTTGATAGCTGATGAGCCAACCACGGCTCTTGATGTCACTATCCAGGCCCAAATTCTAGCTTTGCTTAAAAAATTACAATCGCAACATCAAATGAGTATTTTGCTGATTACTCACGATTTAAGTGTGGTGAAAGCAATGGCGGATACCGTTTGTGTTATGTACGCAGGGCAAATCGTGGAATATGCCCCAGCTAAGACTTTTTTTAAACAACCATTACATCCTTACGCACAGCAGTTATTTCTTTCTCTCCCATCATTTGCCCAGCGAGCACAACAACTACAAACAATTATGGGGAGTGTGCCGACTTTGGATGCCATGCCTCCGGGTTGCCGTTTTCACCCACGTTGTGCTCATGCATTTGCACCTTGCAGTACAATTGAGCCTCAGCTGCAGAATTTGCGAGAGGAAACAGTCCGCTGCCATTTATACCCAGAGCACAGCGTGCCTCCAGCTTTATCTGCGCATAACCTGGATTGGGCAGTAAATGCAGATCAAGGTGAAATTCTCTTATCAGTGGATAATCTTGCAGTCTATTTTGGTGCAAAAAGCAGTGTGCTTCGACCAAAGCAAGCCGTTTTTAAAGCCGTAGATGGTTTATCTTTTGTACTTCGCAAAGGCAAAACATTAGCGTTAGTCGGGGAATCTGGATGCGGGAAGACGACTGCCAGCCGCGCTTTATTGCGTCTGCAACCTATTACTGCTGGCCATGTTCTTTATCAAGGCCAAGATGTAGCGAAGTTACGTGGACAGGCCTTGAAAAATTTTCGTAAAAAAGTACAAATTATCTTTCAAGATCCTTACTCCTCAATGAACCCACGCATGACAGTAGACGAAATTATCGCCGAGGGGATGCTCGCCCAGGGCATGCGCGCGGCAAAGATTCGTTCAAAACAATATGAACTGTTAGATCAGGTAAATTTACCCCGCAATAGCTTAACCCGTTACCCCCACCAATTTTCCGGTGGCCAGCGCCAGCGTATTTGCATCGCTAGAGCGCTCGCTACAGAGCCTGAGTTACTCATATGTGACGAACCCACCAGCGCACTAGATATGTCAGTGCAAGCCCAAATTCTTAATCTATTGAAATCACTCCAACAAGAATGCGGCCTGACTTATTTATTTATTACGCACAATATGGGAGTAGTGTCTTATATTGCGGATGATGTTTTAGTAATGCGTGATGGTAAGGCAGTTGAGCGTGGGGGTGTGGAGCAGATTTTGCTACATCCAAAACAGCCTTATACAGGTCAATTATTGTCCAGCGTGCTAATATTTCCTTAACATATAGCGTTGTATACTACCTACAAGATTGAAGTTGAGGGTGTATCGCTATGGTCAGAAAAATTGTTGGTACGGTTGTTGGCGTGATGAGAGAACAGGGCCTCGCAGAAACGCATATTGATGATTATGAGCGTAATAGGGGCTATGAGGTCAATAAAACGACGATTGGCGTAGATCTTCCAAGAACCGCTCTAATTGATTTTACCGGAACGTTTGACGCTTTTCGTGCAGAGTTTGAAAAAGAAGAAGTGTATCAAAGGCATTACGCCCAGGGCAATACAGATGGGGGTGGGGTAGAAGATATTTATACAATCTACAAGTTCAACAAACAATCAGATTTATATAGTCAGATAGAGAGACTAAACGAGACCCTAGCAGAGCGGAGAGGTGCGGGACAAGACTGCAGTGATTTAGAAGCCAGGCTCCAGCAAATAAACACGGAACTCAATGAGTTTCAGGCTGTGTGGTTTGGTGGTAATAATAAAAACTCATTAAGAGTCGCATATCGTGATGATAATGGAAATTTATGTGGATTGGGATACTATTCCAACAAAGAAAAACCTGATCTCTGGAGCCTGAAAATTGATCGGTACACACCGGCCGGCATAGAGACAAGGCAAACCACGCTATTTACTCATGAAGAGTTGTGCCGCGAAGGTGCTGGGGAAGCAGTTGATATGGCTGCTTTGCCTCATGAGATGGAGATTGCATTAAACTCGCGCATGTTGAGTGCCCTTACTTATGGCCTGCTAGACGCAGAGGGCCGAATTTCAGAGGAAAGACTCAGCGAGCTTAAAAGACGCGCATTTTCTAATATAAATTTGGATGATCGCGATACTAGACGTATACAACTGCAAGAATTTGCCGATAATACAAGGGGCATTTTACCAGCTACTTATCTAGCTGATATTAATACGCGGTCTCTGAACGATCCTAATTTCTTCGAAGGAGTTAGGTTTACAAGCATGCTTCAGGAAGCCTTTGAGACGGCTCAATCCCTAATTGGCGAGAATCAGGAGATGAATGCTGATGAGAAAGCCATGGCTATATATAAAGCTCAATTGACTTTATTTGCAATTAAGCTGGAATTACAGGCTTTTTATTTAGTAGGCGAAAGTAATAACTTTAAAAGACAGGCTATGTTAGCGGAGGCACAAAGACTTCGTGAAGAACGAGATGCTCCTCTTCCAGCTGTTGCAGAATTAGATTATGCCACCCGTGAAAATAACGCACTGGGACCTATCGCAGCTCAACTTGAGCATGAAGCAAAGGTTGCAGAATATCATCAGAAATTTGGTGAGTTGGAACGGAGTGCTGGAGACATCGTATATTTAACAAATGATGTAGAGCAAATTAGGCAAAATGCGCAAGCCCCGGATTTTTTTGTAAATGATTTTAGTGATGCTCTTGAACGCATCAGGGTTTTAAATGCCTATGCACTAAAATATAAAAAATATACTCGTGACTTAGCGACGCTAGCAGCTCATGTTAATGGTACAGGATATTTAGAGACCATTGTTGAAAATATTAGGCAATCTCTTAATGATCAAGCTGTTGTAAGAGCAAATAATTTTGCAAACGTATCCGGTAGTATTGCTAAAGTAGATGGATATGTGACAGCCTTAGAAGCGTTTGAGGAAGAATTAAACAAGCATTCTAATGCGACTGCAGCTGATAAACAAAAGCTTTATACGCAAGGTTATGAAGTATTGCAACAAATTAAGGACGTCATAAAAAATGATCCTCAAGAAAGTAACTTAGCTCAGATGAGTAAGGTACTCAAAGCATGTACAAATGCACTTAAAATTTCTGGACATGATGAAAATCAGTTTAAGAGGCACATTGGTGAGCTTGCAACGCTTTCTCAAGAGATTTCAGGGCATGGCTCTCCACGTTTGAAAAAATTAGGTATAGGACTTTTGGTTTTTGCTGGTTTAGCATTGGTTGCAGTGGGGATATTAGCTGCTATTCCTACTGGGGGTACTAGTTTATTGTTGGTTGTTGCGGGTGCCGTTGGAATGCAAGCGGCTATCGCTGCTACTGCGGCAACTATTACGGTAGCCGGCGTAGCTGGTGCGGGATTTTTTAGAAAAAGTCGTGAGACCGGGTTGGCTAAATTGGTAACAGGCTTTAGAGAAGCTGTTTCTAATGCGGGTGGCAATGATGATCCGGTACAGCCGGGAGATGCGGCATCTAGTCCTGTAGTAGGGACGCCGCGAAGAGAGAGTGGTTCTGATTCTGCTATTGGTTCCGACGGTAATAGCGACCTAAGTGAGGGTGTAGGCAGTGTTAGGACGGGGTCAGAGGCCGATGATAGTGGTCACTCAGATGGCCCACCAAGCCCATTAAGCCCATCATCCTAGAGGTCCCCAACTGGCCTGTTGAATAAAATATCAATGTAGCCCGTATGGAGCGCAGCGGAATGCGGGAATGGCCCCAGGTTTGATCCCTGCATTCCGCTGAGCTCCATACGGGCTACTTTGATCTATTTCGTCGTAGTTTAACCAACGTAATAAACTTGCCCAGTTTGGGCTCCTTCCACTGATTTAGCATAAGCCAAGGCAACAGTTGCAGCTGGCGCCGGTAAAAACCCTGAAAAAAATTCTCCATATTTATCTATAGACTCAGCTATTACGGTAGGGCTCACTGCATTGATACGCAAATTTCTGGGCATCTCGATAGCTGCTGCTTTAACAAAGCCGTCAATAGCGCCGTTGACCATTGCTGCAGAGGCGCCCATGCGAATCGGATCGCGGTTTAGAATTCCGCTGGTTAGTGTGAAAGAACCGCCATCGTTTAGGTATTTTAAGCCGATAGAAACCAGATTAACCTGTCCCATTAATTTATTATTTAAACCGATAGAATATTCCGCTTCAGTTATATCTGGGAGGTTGCCAAAGTGAACTTTACCTGTGGTGGCAATGACGGCATCAATTTTACCTACGTTTTTGTACATGGTTTCTATTGATTTTATATCAGCGATATCTACTAAAACTTTGCCATGTGTATGTCCGGCAATGATTACTTCATGGCGAGGGGATAGTTCATTAACAACAGCCTGTCCTATAGTGCCGGTACCGCCGATGATTAATATGCGCATATGTTAACCTATTTGTTGAATAAAATATAAATGTAGCCCGTATGGAGCGCAGCGGAATGCGGGAATGGCACAGCAGTTTGATCCCCGCATTCCGCTGCGCTCCATACGGGCTACATTAATATAATTTTGAAATAAACGAGGTAAGCTCATTCATTTGAATCAAGCTTGCTTCATTACCATTTCGAGCTTTGTACTCAACCGCTCCTTGCTCTAAATTACGTTCGCTAACGACCAGTCGATGGGGTATGCCTATTAAATCACTGTCGGCAAATAGGACTCCAGGGCGTTCATTGCGGTCATCTAGCAGTATATCCAAGCCAAGTGCTGTGAGCTCTTGATACAGTTTCTCGGCCGCTTCTCTAACAACCACAGAGCGCTGGGCATTAATAGGAATGATAACCAGTTGAAACGGTGCGATGTTTTGTGGCCAGATAATGCCGTTTTGGTCGTGATGTTGCTCAATTGCTGCGGCTACTACCCGAGTAATTCCTAGCCCATAACAACCCATTAACATGGTTTGCAGTGCTCCTGCCTCGTTGATGACAGCTGCTTTCATTGCTTCTGCGTACTTACCACCCAACTGGAAGATATGGCCAACTTCAATCCCACGGCATGCTTTTAATTTGCCTTTCCCGTCGGGGCTGGTGTCACCTTCTTTAACGTTACGTAGATCATATGCATCTTGATACTGAGCATCACGCCCCCAGGCGGCGTCAGTGTAGTGCTGTCCGTCTTGATTGGCGCCACAAACAAACGAAGTCATAGCGAGAGCGTGGTGGTCGGCAATAATTGGGATAGTAAGCTTTACTGGCCCTAGAGAGCCAATTGGTGCTTCCAGTGTTTTAAGGATGACAGCTTCATCGGCAAATTGTAGAGGTGACTGAATGAGAGGATGTTTAGCTGCTTTTAACTCGTTTAATTCATCATCGCCACGTAGTACCAGTGCGACTAAAGGATGATCTACACCTTTAACAATCAATGTCTTAACTGTTTTTTCCGGAGCGACTTGTAAAAACTTGGACACATCAGCAATCGTTTTTTGTCCAGGTGTTGCGACCTGCTGCATAGCTGCATTTGAGGGAGCGTTTGCTTTAGCAGGGATGAGGCTTGTAGCCTGTTCAATGTTGGCAGCATAAGTACCGTTATCGCTATAAAAAATCAAATCTTCGCCTGAATCAGCCAATACTTGAAATTCGTGTGAAACAGCCCCACCAATGGCACCTGTATCTGCTTCTACAGCACGGTATTTAAGACCCAAGCGGTCAAATATACGGGAGTATGTTTCATACATGACCTCATAAGTACGCTGTAAGCAATCTTGACTCAAATGGAAAGAGTACGCATCTTTCATAATAAATTCCCGAGCACGCATAACACCAAAGCGTGGTCTTATTTCATCACGAAATTTGGTTTGAATTTGATAAAAATTAGCGGGTAATTGCTTGTATGATTGTAGTTCGTTACGCATTAAATCAGTGATCACTTCCTCATGCGTAGGCCCGAAGCAATAGTCACGACCGTTGCTATCTTGCATCGTTAGGAGTTGACCACCAAACGTTTCCCAACGGCCGGTTTCTTGCCATAATTCGGCGGGCTGCACCGCGGGCATTAATAGCTCCATGGCACCGGAACGATTCATTTCTTCACGCACAATTTGTTCAACTTTGCGTAGTATTTTTAATCCAAGAGGTAGCCAAGTGTATAAGCCTGAGCCCAGTTTGCGAATCATGCCGGCTCTTAACATTAATTGGTGGGATGCAATTTCTGCATCGTTGGGTGTTTCTTTAAGGGTGGTTAGTAACCATTGTGAGGCACGCATTTCTTTTTCTTTCCTTTGCTTTTAGAGCGGGTAGGTTGGGGCAACGACGATTATTTTCCTTAAGGTCAGTGCCATTCGGGTCATTGGCCCAACAATTTATTTATGCTTCTTACCTGTTCCTAAGTTCATCAGATTTTTTAAGCTTTCACTTAATTTGGTTGTTTTTGCTTTTCCAAACAGGCTTATGTCTTGTGAAAAATCTTTAAATATAACTTTACCGCTATTAACATCATAAATAGCACCAACCAAACCGATCTCTTCTTCGTCCACTAGCTCGCGTAAAATAGGGCTGTCTTTGTAAACCTGTTGTAGGGTGTTAGCGATATTAAGCTCGGTAACGTTGTGGGTAAATGTGTCGTTTGTGCCATTGCGGTCAGATTTTGTCTCTGTTTCAGCAGTGATTGCTGGTTTAATTTTAGCTAGTAGTTGGGTAATGTGGCCTTTTTCCACGCCATCACAAGCTGCTTGAATTGCTCCACAGCGCGTGTGACCGAGAACTACAAGTAATTTAGCACCTACTATTTTGCAGGCATATTCAATGCTAGCAAGGACGTCATCATTAACGACATTACCTGCAACGCGTACACAGAAGAGATCACCAAAGCTCATGTCGAAAATGGTTTCAACAGGAACCCTTGAATCAATACAACCCAATACTACCGCAATAGGGTGTTGAGTCGTTGCGGTGTGTTTGATATCAATTTTAAGGCTACGGTGGATTTGCGTATCCCCAAGAAAGCGTTGATTACCTTCTCTCAAAATATTCAATACTTCATAAGGCTTTAGAGTGGCTTGCACGTCATAGGTGGTGACATTAATAAAATCAATATAATTGTGAATATTATAGTGCTGCTTAAAACCGATTAAATTAAGCGAAATATGTTTGAGAGGCGCTTGTTCATGCTGGAATTCTTTAATGTATTCAACCACTTCTTTGTCGATATAAGCGGAATAGCGCGCATCAATAATTAACTGAGAATGACTAGGAATCGATGCAAGTTCGGCAACTAACGAGGCTTTATTTAAAAAAGTCGTTTGTTGTGGAAGAACCAAGCGGTTGGTTACACCATTGGGGTAGATTTCTTTAATGATATCTAAGCGCACTTGGCTGTTAGATTTCAAAATAAAAAACAAGCTTACCATAAGCCCTACGAGAATTCCGGCAAGAAGGTTGAGTACAACAATACTGATTAACGTAGCGATGAAAGGAATAAAACGGTCTGCTCCTTGGCGGTAAATATCAACGTAAATAGAAGGTTTAGTTAATTTATAACCTGTATAAATCAAGATGGCGGCCAGTGATGATAAAGGAATCTTATTTAAAGTCTGTGGAATTGAAGCTACTGCAACTAAAATAAATACGCCATGTAAAATGGTGGCAAGTTTAGTTTTTGCTTGAGATTGAATGTTGACGGAGGTTCGTACAATTACGGAAGTAATGGGAATACCGCCGACAAGCCCCGCTGTTAAATTACCAACCCCTTGCGCGAGTAGCTCGCGATCTTTAGAGCAGGGCGGGCGTGATTTATCTAATTTTTCGCCAGCCTTAACGTTGAGCAATGTTTCCAGTGAGGCGACAATAGCAAGCACTGCTGCGTATAGGTATACCTTGGGATTGGTCCAGGCCGACCATTTAGGGCCTTGAATTTGAGATAAAAAGTCAGCAAACCCGTCATGGTGGGGTATATGTACTAATTGAGGACTGTTTTGTGCAAGGTAGGAGTTAGTAAAAATGAAAAGATCGTTAAGCAAGATCCCCGTGATAACAACAACAATGGGGCCTGGAATAACACTGAGCCATTTGATTTTAGTCTTATCGAAAAAGATTAACAGAGCAAGCGCAGTGATGGAAAGGATCATTGCTCCGCTATTAATGTGGAAAGACAAATCAAATAGGGGTTGAAATGTGAAACCTTCTTCAAGATCTAGTAAGTGCGATTTAAGTTCAGCAAGATCCGTCGATAGCGTGAAGGCTAGAGGTAGCTGTTTGACAATCAATAGAATTCCTATTGCACATAATAGGCCTTGTACAACATTAGAGGGTACGTAGTCAGAAATAAACCCAGCACGCAAACTGCCAACAATAATCTGTAATACACCTGCTAACATCAGCGCGAGTAAAAACGTATTAAAATCCCCTAATTGACTAACTGCAGTAACGACCACAGCTGCCATGCCTGCAGCAGGGCCACTTACGCTTACATGTGATCCACTTAAACACCCAACAACAATACCGCCAATAATACCGCTTAAAATGCCTGAAAAAAGCGGGGCGCCGGAAGCAAGCGCTATCCCGAGGCATAGGGGAATGGCGACTAAGAAAACTACGAGCCCAGCAATAAAGTCAAACTTCAGATTGCGGCTCTTATAAATACGCAGTTTACGAAAATTATTCATCAACACTTCAGTCATTTTTTCATGGTCTGCTAGTTTTAGTAATGAAGATAGTATACCAAGACGGGTATTTTGTTAACTGGAAATTGTGTTTTTTTAGCAATAAATTGTTATTTATTGGACAATAAGATCTACTTGGCTGAGGGGGCCTCCATTATAAATGTGTCACTGCGTGCAGTTGTTGGGTCAAAGACCCAACAACTGCACGAAGCGCCACCAAACATGATGGCGTATCAAAGTACTCCCATAAAAAGATACAATATAGCTAATCCTAATGCTAAATAAGTGTTTATGGGCTTGATAAGACTGAGCCACCCACCTTTGCTTCTAAAAATAGCCACTACGTAGCCAAAATGGTAAAACAAAAGGATAAGAATGCCTATCAGTTCTAGTAAGGGGATTGATAGAAAAGTCGTTGCAGCTTGCCATTTATTCCATGGAAAAGATAACGTAAAAAAGGTATATCCGCTTAATAAGACAAAAAATAGGTAGATTACTCCTAGGAACCAGTTGGGGTAAGGGGAGGGGACTTGTCCTGCCTGAAAGACCCCATTCAACAATAGAAGATGGAGGAGGCCGAGCAGAATAATGATGCCCCAAAGGGAGCTCAAAGTGCTCGAGGTAAACGGGAATATGAGGAGAAAAGCGGTGCAAATGACGATAAAAATTGGGTAGAGGAATTTACAAAATACAAGTGCAATACTGCGCAATTTGGTGATCAGCGCAGTTTGATATTGCAAAAGACACATGGCAATTCCAAAAAAGAAGGGTGGGGTGATGCTCCGGAAAGGTTGGCTCGTGACAATATCATCTACAATGGGGAGGTCTAAGAGTTTAAAGAGGGTGGCTGCAAGCAAGCACAATCCAGACGTTAGGCTCACCAAGATGCTTCCCAGAAAAAGTTTGATAGGGATTTGCCAAAATTCATTGAAGAGCGTGGTATAAGGAAAAGCAAAGCGGTTTTCTTCCACAATAACGCAGTAAAATACATAAAAAATAAAAAGACTGAGTGCGCATTGTAAACTTAAGCTAGCTGCTATTTCAGGGTTATTCAGATGTAGCATGTCATCAATGAGGTGGTAGGCTAAAGCTCCGTAAACGAGCGTCAGGATGGTAATGATACCTATTCCTATGGTGATATTCTTTCCAGGCAGTTTGAGCTGGAGGGCGAACAGAGGAAATTGAATAATAAACAATAGCGTCCAGTGTAAGGTGTCCGTGGGCACGGGATTAGGGTAGCTTAGCCAAAGATAGGTTAAGAGTCCTTGTAACAAGCCCAACAATGGGTACGTCAGTTGTCTGGGTGTCATCGTTTTTTCTCATGCAGGCATGTTTATGTTATTTTGGGGGAATTTATGTTGTAAGTCCATGAAAACTATAAATGTGGCACTTCGTGCGTTTGTTGGGTCAATGACCCAACCTACTTTTTAAAAGGTGCTTAACCCTCTTCGCTCTCCATCTCTTCTGGTAAGAATACTGCTTCACTGTTTGCAGGTCTGTCAGTAAGCAAGTCTTTTTCTAATTCCCTAAAATGCCACAAATCTTGATCCATTAATTGGCTTGGTTTAATGCTTTGTAACGCATGTAATATGTTGCTAGGGATTTTGGGGTTTTCCTCGGCTAATTGGTCGATGAGACGGCCAATTTTTTTTCGGGCTAAATTTTCTTGGGAACCGCATAAGGTGCAGGGGATGATGGGATAATTTTGTTCTTTGGCGTAGGTTATGATGTCGCGTTCTTGTACATAACACAAAGGGCGAATGACAATGTGTTTTTTATTATCGCTGAGTAATTTGGGAGGCATTGAACGGATGTCGCCATTATAAAGAATAGACATCATTAGGGTGCGAATTAAATCATCTCGGTGGTGGCCAAGTGCAATTTTATTGAAACCATGCTCTTCAGCATAACGATAAATAATGCCGCGGCGTAGTCGTGAGCATAAAGAGCAATAGGTGTTACCTTCGGGGATTTTTTCTTTGACAATACTGTATGTATCTCGTGTGAGAATCTCGTGTTCAATATTGCGTTCTTGCAGCCAAGCACGTAAAGCGCGGTCATCCCAGCCTGGTTGAGCTTGGTCTAGTGTAAACGCAAAGATATCGAATTTGTTGTTTGAGCGACTGCGTAGCCTGTGTAATATGGTGAGCAGGGTAAATGAATCTTTACCTCCGGATAAGCAAACCATAACGCGATCGCCGCGCTGAATCATATTGAAATCGGCGATACCTTTGCCAGTGTAGTGCAACAATTTTTTTTCAGTAATCGTGGGTACGTGTGCCATGGTTTACAACCTGAGTAAGCAAAATTTGTGACGTATTATACGACAAATTTATCATTTTTTAGTATGGATTTTTATAAACGCCTATTTTGGGAGATTTTTTGCAACATTACAAAGCTTCTTCCCAGGCGCTACATCTGAGATGCGGGTGGTTGTTAGCCAGGAATTAACCTCTTGTAAATCATTGATGTTTAATGAACCAGCTAAATACTTTAAATTCAGCATGGCGTTGATCAAACCGTATTGATCAGCAGCAAGTTGTTGTTGTGCTTCAAACAGCTTTTGCTGAGCATTAACCACATCCACCATGGTGCGGGTGCCTACTTGAAACTGAGCTTCGGTGCTTTCTAGGGAGTTTTGTTGTGAACTAACGGTTTGCCTGTCAGCTCTCACTTTGCTGATGCCATCAACAATAGTGTTAAAAGCAATGTGACTGTTTACGACTACGTCACGGTAGGTTTTTTCCAATTGCTCACTGTATGTTTGGAAATCAAACTTTGCTTGTTTGGTATTTGCTTCAACTAGACCACCTTGGAAGACGGGAAAATTCATAGCAAGCGCTACGTTTGCAGATTGTTGCCGGTTTGGCACGAAAAAGTTATTACTCCCACCATTAAGCGTTTGAACAGTGGTTCCTTGTACTGCCAAGGTTGGCCAGGCTCCGGCTGCTTGGCTTTTTACATTTTCTCGTGCAGCTTGTAAATTAAATTTTGCCGTGAACAAATTATAATTTTGCTTCAGCCCTGTTGCTACCCATTCATCTACATTGTCTGGCTCAGGTTTAATCAGGGGAATTTTACTGTCACGTAGTGGTGATAAATAGGTGTATACATGGTTGGTTAGTTTACGTAAATTTTCATTTTGATTGATTTGATTATTCTTCGCGGAAATGACTTCAGAAATGGACCGATCGTAGGCTGCTTTTGCCTCGTAAACAGAGGTGATAGCATCAAGACCTACGTTGAAGCGCTGCTGAGCTTGTTCAAGCTGACGGCTATTCGCACGTTTTTTTGCCTCTGCAAAACTAAGCGTATCTCGCGAGAATAAGACATCTAGGTAGGCTTTTGCGGTGCGTAAAATGAGATCTTGAGCTGCATTGTTGAAGGTGGCGTGAGCGGCTCTCACGGATGCCTTCGCTTGTTGAACTTTTGCCCAGGACTGGTAGTTAAAAATAGCTTGTGAGGCACGAAGGCTCCACTGGTTAGAGCTGTACTTTTCAGGCCCATCAAGACTATTGGTCCCTGGTACATCCACATCCAGATAATTGTAGCTTGTCTGCGCCCCTACGGTTAATTGCGGTAAAAGTGCCGCGCGCGCTTGAGGAATTGCCTCCGTTTTGGACATAAATGTACTATATGCGGCTTTAAATATGGGGTCGTTTTCTAAGGCTTGGTGGTAGATATCTAATAGATCGGCAGCTTGGGCTAGTGTTGTGAAGCAGATGCTTAGCACCAAACTCGTCAATTTTTTCTTCATGAAAAATATATCCTAGAAAACAAAATCAATCGGTTTTAATTTATCAATTAATGGCGGTATATTCGTTTCAAAAATGACGTTTGTTTGCCATGTGCCGTTGTGATCAAGGATATGTAACTGAGCTTGCATAACAGGGTCTTTGCCAACAATGGCAAATAGCTTTCCGCCTGGTAGCAGTTGTAATCGATGTGTATCGGTTAGAGATTCAAGGGCACCTGTGAACACCATTACATCGTAAGGAGCCTTCTCAACCCAGCCTCTGGATGCATCGCCTGTCAATAATTCAACATTAGTGCATTGGTGCTCAGCAAGCTTGCGATGGGCAGATGTGGTAAAACTGGCGTAATAATCAATACTGATGACCTGTTTGCAAAGACGGCTTAGTAAAGCGGTTAGAAAGCCAGTTCCTGTACCAACTTCCAAGACCGTCTCATTACCTGACAAGTCTAGTGCTTGCAAAATTTTAGCCTCTTCTAGCGGTGTCATCATGCGCTGATCATGTGCTAAATCAATTTGCATATCAGAATAAGCAAAATGGCTAAATTGATTAGGTACAAAATCCTCGCGAGGGATGTCTGCATATAAAGCGAGGATAGTGTCATTGAGAACATCACCTGGGCGTAACTGCTGTTTTATCATATTGATGCGTGTAGATTGACCGCTCATGTAACTCACCTTACCCAATTCTTGAAAAGTTAAAACGATTGTAAGGATTTTAGCAAGAATCCGGCAAAGGTGCGATTATTTAATGAGGCGGGGGGCTATTGAAACAGGAGCGCTGATGGACACGTCGCGGCTCCTTTCTCCACCCTCCAATCTTTCAAGCCTGGAGGGTGGCTAAATAGATGTCCTGTAAAATACTTTAAACAAATCAGGTAGCCTTACTAACAATTCTGTATTGCGCGGGCTACTCCGGGAGTATTTATATCAGGAACTATAATTTGGCGCGCTTCTCTTACATAAGAAAAGATGCCGAATTGCTGTAAACTTCTTCGAATTGATTCCTGCTCTCCTTTGCTCGGTACTTCGGCAACAGCATCTACTAAGCAAGCATCTTTGCCCCCATGCTTATAAGCATTCCAGACCTGCAGCTGTGAGCGACTTTTTTCTGCAAGATCGTAAAGTAACACATGTCTTTCTAGAGGCTCAGCCTCATATGCAGGAGGATTCTCTGGGGTACGCAAGGCTGTGTAAGTCGTTAATTGAGAGTACGCCTCCATCAATTTTTGCATTTTTACCTCAGTTGCTATTCTTTCGGCGGCAAGTTCTTGAAACGCAGGCAAAAGAAAACTCTCTATATCTAAACAAAAAATCTGTTCATAACTTTCAATCACTTGCTTTGGGAAGTTTTTATCTTTTAAAGTCTGATAGACTTCCGCAATCAACGTACGCAGCAATTTCACAGCGCTTTCAAACTCCATTACTGCCCTAGTCGAACCGTCATCGAGTGCTAAACAAGAAATATTCAAAAAAGTTTCACTTAAAGCATCAAAATCACTTTCACTATGAAGACAAAATACAAAACCTTCTTTTATCCAGGAAGATAAAAATTGTTGGCTTTTTATATGTTCGCCGTTGAAAATAACATTGACATCCCTGGGATGAGCATCAATCGTAAGAGTTACGGTGGATGTTTTTTTCTTCTGTGCGGCAAGAATAGCCGCTTTATTCTGCTTTGACATCGAAGGATCATTGATGAGAGCTAAAGCTGCTACAACTGGAGTTTCGATATCTATTGTTTGATTAGGAGGGATTTCTAATTTGAATGTAGGTGCGCAATGTTTTGCTATAAACTCAGCCAACAACACTGCAACCTCATCTCGTGAATTATAGCTTACCAGTCTACCTGCGTAGCCAGGATAAAGAATGCTTTGAGCATTAAGAAAATCTACTTCTGGTACATAAATAACGGATTCTTCACTTAGACGATAGGGCCCCAAACTAAAGCAGTCCTCTACGTTCCCACCATAGAAACTGTCCCTCAAATGACGGGCAGGCTCTGCAATGAAGTAGGGTTTATTTTTGTCACTCCATAAGGCATGAGGTGGCGTTAGGCCTTGCATATACCAATGCAAAGAAAATCTTGCAGGTTGGGTTTTTATTCTAGATTCAGGTGCGTAACTGCCAGGGGTCATAATTCCTCCAGGAGGCAAGACACACGTTGTGTGGGTGAAAATAATATTTTCTTTAAGTTTTTCCGAAGATATGTTGGGTTTTTTAGGCATAATCAGTATTAAATGTTTGTTTTGGCCCATTTTGAGCAAAAAAAATCCATTTGTCAACGCACGCTTTGTCTAGTTACGGTTGTCCTAAGTTTTAATGCCGTCATTCCCGCGAAGGCGGGAAGCCATCCCTGATTTAGGTTAGGAGCTATTGGAGAAATGGATCCCCGCCTCCGCGGGGATGACACATTGAGGCGATTCTGAAACTTGGGACAGCCGTATGTCTAGTTCAGGGCCAGATCATGAGTGATCATTATTTATCTTAATGTCTACGGACAGCGCTTTATGCGCGGTATCGATAAATTTTGCTAGATTCCTGGATCCTGCGGTCAAGCCGCATGACGTAGAAATAGAGACTAGATATAATGTTTTATCGCAGTATTGTTTATATTTGTGTCACTCATGCTCTCGCCCTGATGTCTAGTTGTGAAATATAGTGAAAGTGATTGAAATTTGCTATCATCGCCGGCATTTACAAGGCTAAAGGAGAGTGCTGTGCACGATCGCTTCACTGAATTTTTGCAAGATGAGCTAACTAAGATAAAAGATGAGGGTTTATTTAAGCCAGAGCGAGTGATTTCCGGCCAACAGCAAGCAACAGTCAGTGTTAATGAACATGAAGTAATCAATCTATGTGCTAATAACTACTTAGGCCTCGCAAATCATCCGGACTTAATTGCCGAAGGTCAGCGTGCATTAGCAAAATATGGTTATGGTATGGCGTCCGTGCGCTTTATTTGCGGCACACAAACACCACATAAATTGCTTGAAAAGAAAATAAGTACCTTTCTCGGCATGCAGGATACTATTTTATATTCTTCTTGTTTTGATGCGAATGCAGGTTTGTTTGAAACATTGCTCGGGCCAGAAGATGCTATTATCAGTGACGCTTTAAATCATGCCAGCATTATCGATGGTATTAGACTCTGTAAAGCGCAGCGCTATCGCTATGCCAATAACGACATGAAGGATTTAGAAAAACAATTAATTGCAACACGCGATGCACGTTTTCGTTTAATTGCGACAGATGGTGTGTTTTCTATGGATGGCATCTTAGCTAATTTGCCAGCCATATGTGACCTGGCAGATAAATATGATGCGATGGTTATGGTGGATGACTCGCATGCAGTTGGATTTATGGGCGAAACTGGTCGGGGTACACCGCAACATTTTGGCGTAGCCTCCCGGATTGATATACTCACGGGAACGCTAGGTAAAGCCTTAGGCGGTGCTTCTGGCGGCTATACAGCGGCTAATAGTGTTATAGTTGAATGGTTGCGGCAACGTTCACGACCTTATTTATTTTCCAATAGTCTAGCTCCCGTGATTGCCGAAACCTCAATTGGAGTACTTGAGCTCTTAGAGCGCAATAGTGAGTTATTACAGAAGCTAAAACGCAATAGCCAGTATTTCCGTAAAGGCCTCACTCAACTCGGTTTCAAGTTAATCCCTGGAGAACATCCGATTATTCCAGTGATGTTAGGGGATGCAGCGCTCGCGGGTCGCATGGCCGAGCTATTGTTGAAAGAAGGGATTTATGTAGTTGGTTTCTCATTCCCCGTTGTTCCGAAAGGATTGGCTCGTATTCGCACCCAAATGTCAGCAGCTCATGAGCTACACCATTTAGATAAAGCATTAGCTGCTTTTGAAAAGGTGGGTTGTGAGCTAGGTATTATTGAAAGAGGATAAATATGAAAGCATTAGTCAAAGCAAAACGAGAGCCCGGTATTTGGATGGAAGATGTTGCTATACCCGAATATGGTGTGAATGATGTATTAATCAAAATTGAAAAAACCGCTATTTGTGGAACCGATATTCATATTTATTCTTGGGATGATTGGGCGCAAGCGACTATTCCAGTTCCCATGACGGTTGGACATGAGTTTTATGGCAAAATTGTAGAAGTGGGCAGCGAAGTTAAAGGGTTTAAACCCGGCCAGCGCGTTTCAGGTGAGGGGCATCTTACCTGTGGTTTGTGTCGAAATTGCCGTGCAGGAAAAAGACACCATTGCCGTAATACGTTAGGTGTAGGTGTCAATCGCCCTGGGTGTTTTGCCGAGTATTTAGCCTTGCCTGCTGAGAATGTATTAGCTTTGCCAGAGGATATCACAGGGGATCAAGCCTCAGTTCTTGATCCTTTCGGTAATGCTACCCACTGTGCTCTAGCATTTGATGTGGTTGGTGAAGATGTATTAATTACAGGCGCTGGGCCTATTGGAATAATGGCTGTTGCTGTTGCACGATTTGTTGGTGCACGACATGTAGTTATTACCGATGTTAATGATCATCGGTTAGAGTTAGCACGCAAAATGGGGGCTACTCGGGCCGTTAATGTAAAATATCAACCCATACGGGATGTTATGGATGAGCTTGGTATGACAGAAGGATTTGACGTTGGCCTTGAAATGAGTGGAAACCCTATGGCACTGAATGACATGGTTAAAGCCATGAATCATGGTGGCCGTATCGCTATGCTGGGTATTCCCCCACAAGAAACACCGATGGATTGGAATCAGGTGATTTTTAAGAGTTTAACCGTCAGAGGCATTTATGGTCGAGAAATGTTTGAGACATGGTATAAAATGATAGCCATGCTCCAAAGCGGCCTGGATATATCACCCGTTATTACGCATCATTTTCCGGTTGCAGACTATCAGGAAGCGTTCCAAATTATGGCCTCCGGACAATCTGGAAAAGTTATTCTTGATTGGGTATGAAATATAAATTGAGTTAAGAGGATAAGCTATGTCGCAGTACATTTTCACCATGAATCGCGTGAGTAAGATTGTAGAAAACCAGCGGTTTATTTTAAAAGATATTTCTTTGAGTTTTTTGCCAGGAGCCAAAATTGGAGTGCTGGGTATAAATGGCTCCGGTAAATCAACCCTTTTGCGCATTATGGCTGGTGTTGATCAACAGTTTGAGGGTGAAGCGAGACCTGCGGCAGGGATTAAAATCGGTTATTTAGCTCAAGAACCGGAAGTGGATTTAGAGAAAACCGTTCGTGAAGTGGTAGAAGAAGCTGTTGCTGATATGAAACAAAAATTAGTCAAGTTTGATGAAATCAGCATGCGTTTTGCAGAACCTATGAGCGATGATGAAATGAATGCTCTTCTAGTAGAGCAAGGTGAATTGCAGCACGTTATTGAAGCCGGGGGTGGTTGGGATCTGGACCGCAAATTAGATATCGCAGCAGATGCTCTGCGTTTACCTGAATGGGACGCGAAAATAAACGTACTGTCTGGGGGAGAGCGCCGTCGTGTCGCTTTATGTCGCCTGCTGTTATCTAACCCGGACATGTTATTGCTCGATGAGCCAACCAACCATTTAGACGCGGAAAGTGTTGCCTGGCTTGAGCGGTATTTAGAAGAGTTCACAGGAACAGTTGTAGCGATCACGCATGATAGGTATTTCCTCGATAATGCTGCCGAGTGGATCTTAGAGTTGGATCGTGGTGAAGGTATCCCTTATAAAGGAAATTACACCGCCTGGCTTGAGCAAAAAAATGAGCGCTTAGAGCGAGAGCAAAAACAAGAGGCTTCTCATATGCGCTCTATCAAGGCAGAGCTTGAATGGGTGAGGACCTCTCCAAAAGGGCGGCATGCTAAAAATAAAGCGCGGCTTGCTCGTTTTGAGGAAATGAATTCGAAAGAATTCCAAAAACGCAATGAAACCAATGAGTTATATATCCCACCCGGTGAGCGATTAGGTGATTTGGTACTAGAGGGTATGCATATTCGCAAAGCGTTTGGGGATAGGTTGCTGTTTGATGATTTGAATTTCCATTTACCCAAAGGCGGCGTGCTTGGGATTATTGGGCCGAACGGCGCAGGAAAATCTACATTTTTAAAAATGTTAACGCAAAAAGAACTGCCGGATCAGGGTGAAATTAGAATTGGTGATACTGTAAAACTTGCTTATGTAGATCAAATGCGTGATCACCTGGATGACAATAAAACGGTCTGGCAAGAGATTACTGATGGGCATGATATTATGCAAGTTGGTGCGTTTCAAATGCCATCGCGTGCTTATGTGGGCCGGTTTAACTTTAAGGGGTCTGATCAACAAAAGAAAATGTCACAGTTGTCAGGTGGTGAGCGTAATCGCGTTCATTTGGCAAAATTGCTAAAAAGTGGTGGGAATGTTTTACTACTCGACGAACCTAGTAATGATTTAGATGTGGAAACATTACGGGCGCTGGAGGATGCTATTTTAAACTTCCCTGGTTGTGCTATCGTTATTTCGCATGATCGTTGGTTTTTAGATAGGATTTGCACGCATCTCATGGCATTTGAAGGTGATTCGCAAGTGGTGTTTATTGAAGGAAATTACACGGATTACGAAGAGGATAGAAAGCGACGATTAGGGGATGAGGCGAATCGGCCTTCGCGCATTAAGTATCGTCGATTAAAGGGTTGATTATTAAGAGGATTTTGTTTCATGTATAAGCTGTTATTGGTTTTATCGCTATGTCTTGGGTTTACTGCTTGTATGGAGGTTGACCCATCAACCTTGGTAACCGACGATAATGGCGTTGTTCATCGCACTATTGCTTATTTAAAGGATAAACGAGGAAGAGAGTATTTTCCGTTGCAGATTAAAGGCACAGGGCATAAGCAATTTATTTTTGATCCTAAGGCATCTGCATGGGCTGCTTATGATACGGAAGGTCAGCGTGTTATGACGGGTAGTGCATCCGGTGGTAAGGAGTTTTGCGAGGATGTGGGCAAACCTTGCCGGACGGTCACGGGAAATTTTCGCGTTTATAACAAGCGTGGAGAAAACTGTAAATCAGGAGAGTATCCAGTAGAGACAGTGGGTGGGGCAAAAATGCCTTACTGTATGTATTTCTACCGCGGGTTTACTATTCATGCGGCTTATGAGGTTCCTCCTTATAACTCAAGCCATGGTTGCATTCGGGTATTTCCAAGCGCTGCTAAATGGCTGAATGAAGAGTTTATTACGTTGGGCACGCAGGTTACGGTATTGTCGTATGAGGACGAGGATGGGGATGGGGATCCAGCTTAGGTCTTTACAGAGGGCTCCTTTTTAAAAGAGGCTCGAAAGCTGGTCCTGGTGTCTCAGGGTGCAGGTGAGGGTAGATTAAATCACCCCTCATCCGCCCTGTCGGGCACCTTCTCCCCTCGCGGGGCGAAGGAACCACATAAATAATTAAGGATGTGGTGTTTGTGGAGTTGGCGCGCTGCTTGCAGGCATTACGGGGCCTGGCTCTGTTGTGATAGGCTTTGCTTCGGCCGCTGCAGGGGCTACGTCCATAGGCTGTTGAGTCACTGTAGTTCGTGGTGTGGCAATCATTTGCATAATCCCTAGATCACCTGATATTTTGCGCCCAATCAACAATTCAACAGATAGTAGTTGCGTTAATTTTTCTTTGTCGTTTTGATACACCACTTGCATGGGTACAGTTACTTTCCATTGGTTATCTTTAGATGGAGTAATGGTTAGCTCACCGTCCACTTGGCTATTCACTGTCAAAAGCTGGGTTTTGATTGCGTTGATGTTGCCAGATTTTTGCAGAGCATCATTAAAACCTTGCCAACCTTGTTCTGTGTAACAGGCTTTGAGTACAACGAGTTCTTCATCAATAGTGGTTGGGTTGAATTCGAAAGATTGTACAGCCGCTTTTTTAGCCCAGGTTGATATGAGCGACTGCTCGATGTTCGTTGTTGCTGGTATACGGTATTGGCAATCGATGGTTGGTGGCGGTTGAGGTGTAGTTACAGCAGATGGATTTGTGGGTGCTGTTGCTGCAGCCGGGGTTGCCGGGGCCGCTGCGGTAGCAGCTGGTTGAGCCGTCGCATTTACTGCAGGTGCTGGTTGTGCGGCATTATCAGCATAGGCAGTGGTACACAATATAGACAATAACGCAGTAGACAACATAGTGTTATTCATTAATCATATCCTTACTTTAAATTTAATAACTCTGCGATAATAACCGCGGCCAAGCGAGAAGTCTTTTGTTCTTCGTCTAACAGGGGCGAAAGCTCTGCGACATCAATACTTACCACTTTGCCAGTTTGTACGATATATTTCAACAAGGGTAGTGCTTGCCATGGATTTAATCCTAATGCTTGTGGCGCACTGACTCCTGGGGCAAAGCTCTCTGCGAATACATCAAGGCATATGGTTAGATATAAATAATCGTGGTGCAGCATAAATTTATCTAGAAACGCTTTTTGCCAGGCAAAACTTTCCTGGTTCATCTGTTCTGCGGTTATGTATTTAACCTGCCACTCATCTGCACGCTTGAATAAACTTTGGGTATTGGCAATAGGTTGAATACCTAAGCAACAGTAGTCAAAAGGTAATTGATTTTGCTGGCAGTGTTGTTTGATTTGCCAGAATGGGCTTCCCGAAGTTGCGGATTTCCCATCGAGCACAGGGCGTAAATCGAAATGTGCATCAAAATTAATGATGCCTATTTTAGGGTAGTGAGAGACTAGGCCATTAAAATGTGCCCACGCTATTTCATGTCCCCCGCCAAAAGCGATCGTTTTTAGGCCATGTTGGTGGCAATGGCTGAGCAAGTTAGCGAATTGTTGCTGTGCTGTTTCCAATTGTTGGTCATGGCAGACAATATTGCCTACATCCAGAAATTGCTGACTACTATGACACGCTAATTTGGCTAATTGCTGGCGTAAGGTATCTGGCCCAGCTTTTGCACCAACGCGCCCTTCATTGCGTCGTATGCCTTCGTCGCTGCGAAATCCCAAAAAAACAGTCTGTTTTGAATTTTTGAGTGAATGAGAGCGAATGTCTACGCACTGAACCTGATGAAAAAAACGCTCGCCGGGTAAGCTGTCTTTTCTGCCTTGCCACAAAGCTTTGTCAGTAGGTTCATAATTAAGCACATCAGCGAACATTTCTTAGTCTTAATCAAAAGTATATTTGATCAGCATTATTTAGAGGTAAGTTGGAATTGTCAATGTGGGTCCTGGGCAAAATTGCTGCATGAACTATCACGAGCCGTGACCGTCAGGGAGCGGAAATCCTGGTGCCCCAGAATGTTCCGTGAATACATATAAAATGCTCAGTTTGTATATTTCTGTTTCACATGATATACTTGCGCTCAAATTCATTGCGCTAGCCCTCTATGCCTCATTTAGCATTCAATCCTGATTTTTTACGTGTTTTTGTTCCCCCAGAAGTAACTCGTGCAGAGATAATGTCTATTTATGGCGGGCAAGAAGACCCCATTTACTTTGTTCCGGGTGATGGTGATACAGCAGACCAGTTACGAGCATTTAAATTACACCCAGAGTTTGAAAATTTTAAAAGACAATACGAAAAACTGCTTCACGGGCTTAATGACTGGTGTTTGCAGCAGGGTATTCAGCAGTTATATTTTCCCGACATTCCGCTTGATGCAGAAGTTGTTGCGGATGAAGGGGCAACTGCAGTAGAAGTGGCGGAGGAGGAGCCAATCCCTGCATTTGATTTATTTAAGCTCCACTTATTTGGAGAATATGACTTTTATAGTTTGAGGGCAGTTATCCTATTTAAAGAAGGGAAACAAGCATTAGAGGAGCTCTTATTATTACTTTGGAATGATGACGTACCATTGGATAAAAAGCGTTCTGTATTAGAAAGCTTACAAGCTAGTATTACTCTATGTTCTGATGGTGTGCTCACAAATATAACTGATGCCAAGAGTGATTTACTGGCATATACCGGGGTATTTTGTACAATTCAAAACACAAAGAGAAATATAATGCAGCAATTTGCGTTAGATATCATCAAATCAATGTACCCGGATATTGACGCTGGATACGAGATTCATTTCGCGAATTCTTTTGTCAATTATGTGGCCCATACATATGGCGTGCTCCCATACGACGAAAGCTACGCCCATTCCCTCGGGATAGATATTGAGCAATTAGACTGCTTTTCAGACATTATGGAGCGGGAATTTTCGCCAGAAATTGTGTTGAATGCCCTAGTGGAGGTTGTGGCGGGAGAGTTTCAAGCGTTTTTAGCGAAAATTAATACTACTTTTTTTGATGGAACAAGCATAAGAAAAATGTCACAGGATGGCTCTGATGCTGGTGACTTCATGAGCATAAATGAATTGATAGCAAAATGGAAAAGTCGATATGATCCATTATTTAGCTTTACAACAAATGATATTTTTCAAGAAAAAGACGAGCAAGGATTATATGTGCTTGCTCCTTATAATGCAGCGTTTGTCCATGCCAAAGTAGCTTGTGGTTTTAATAGAATGTTTCTCAGAGAAAGCCAGGAGTATGTATTTAGACCTGAGGGTGCTAGCGAGACCTCATTAGTTTTTAACACAGGTTTTTATTGGGTTAACCAACAAGACACTATACATGCTTGCACACCGGATATTTTTGTAACAATGAGAGCGCCCGCTACTGATTCTCCGGAACGGCTAGCACATTGCTTGATTTTGCAAGATCTGATGCTTACTTTCCCTGATAGCAGTCAGCAATTATTAGCATTTATAGCTCAAGCAGAAGATATTCTACTTTGGTTAATGGAGTCAGGCTTTGATGCTATAGCCACAGCCCTGCTAAACTCTGAGTTTTGTACTATTTCCCATTTAACCGCAAGAAAGCAAACGGGGGTTAATGCAGGCATCAATGCTCTATGGCTCATAGCTTCTGACCTAAAATTTGACCTGATCAAAAAATTATTTAAGTCAGGGCGCCTTACTTCCGAGCAATTCACGGCTGCACCCCTGGGTGGGGAGCACGTGGGCAAGAATGTCTTTTGGTTCTTAGCCGTTCAAGATCAATTCGATCTAATTGAAGAGCTAGCCCCACTCATTACTTCAGATCACTTAGGGTTGGCCCCTCAAACTGGGCAGGATGAAAATATTAATTTCCTCTGGTTCTTAGCTTCTCGCCAAAAATTTCCTCTGATCAGGAGATTATTTGCAGACAGGTCTCTCAGGCCAGATCACGTGTCGGCAATCTCTAAATCTGAGGGTGTTAATGTAATATGGTATTTAGCAATTTGGCGAGAGTTTGATTTGCTCGATGCATTCCTCACTAAAAATCTTATTACTCCAGAATCTTTGCTGGCAAAGACTCAAACCGCCGGATCTTTGAGTGGCAATGTCCTATTGCTCTTAGCTAGTCAAGAACAATTTCTCTTAATCCGTAGATTTCTTGCTAAAAATTTGATCACTCCGGAGTCGTTGGCACAAACCTTCCAAGGCGGAAAATATGCAGGGGCTAATACACTATGGTTCTTAGCTTTTTATAAACAATTTTCTTTAATTGAGGATTTATTTATAGCGGAATGCCTTATTCCAGAACAAGTGATGGCGCTACCCCAAGTTGAAGAAGGCATGGGGATGAGCATTCTAAGGCTTTTGGTTGATAACCAACAATTTTCTCTGGTCCAAAAATTATTCAGAAGAGGGTTTTTTACTTCTGAGCAATTGGGGGACGCACCCAAAAGTGGAGAGCGTAAGGGTAAAAATTCAGTATGGGTTTTAGCCTTTATGAAACAGGTTTTTCTGCTCGATGAGTTACTCATAGCGAGGCGCATCACTTCTGCCCATTTGGCGGCAAGGTCTCAAGTCGGTGATTATGCGGGCACTAATGCGCTATGGCATCTAGCTAATTCCCAACAATTTAATTTTATCCAAAAATTGTTCGCAGCTAGGGTACTTACTTCTGCTCAATTGGATGCTTCGCCGCAAATCGATGGGGTAGAGAGCGGTGAAACTGTTTTATGGATTCTTGCAAGTAAACGACAATTTACGCTCATCCGAAAATTTGCAATAGCAGGGCTTATTACGCTCGAGCAGTTGGAAAAAACCTACCGGGGTGTAAGCGTTAGGGATCTTTTAGAGATTGATAGACAATTTCCTCTGCTGGACTATTTAAGAGGCAAGCGTCTCATTCCTCCGGCGCCGGTAGCTTTTCCCACTTCAGACTCTTTATACGGTGCGTTCAGGACTCCTGCGTTACAATTTTTAGGTGTATTCTCTGATCGCAAATCTACACCTCAACAGCAGAGTCAAGATGATAGCTGTGTGGTTTATAGAGGATAGTTAATATTTGATTTGTAGCCCGTATGGAGCGAAGCAAAATGCGGGATGTTAGCGCCTCGAGCCCTATTACTGGTCCCTCGCCCCGGGAGAGGAGATGGTGCCCGACAGGGCGGATGAGGGGTGGTCAAAAATTTTTAACAATGATGTGTGTTTTTTGATTTGATCTACCCTCACCTGCCCTGTCGGGCATCCTCTCCCATCAATGGGAGAGGAACCTTCGATTTATTATCTGCGCAAAGATTAGCAAACGCAGCTCCTCGTCTTTGCGGGGGTGACAAATAAATTAACCTCTAGGCGTTTTGTCGCCACGAATATCAATTCTATCGCCGGGCTTAAGCGTTGCGTCCTCTAACTCTTGCGTCTTTGCCTGTCTTTCCGCTGTACTCATTGTCTCCCTGCCTTCATGCAGTGCTTTCTTCATTGTGTGCACGCGATCAAAATAGGCTGTTTTTCCTTTTGCAAACTGACCTACCTGGTCTTGCAAGCGTTCTTTCCGATCTTCTGACACATCTGGGGTTGCTGGTAAGAACTTAGCAATAAATTTTTGATTAGCCTCATCCTGGGTTTCTTTGCCTGTGATAAGACTGAGTCTCCTATTAGCTGGTTTTGGTACCTCACAACCTGGCACTTTGGATATAATCTCGATGCCTTTCATTTTCTCCCGATGATCTGGGTGATTTTTTAGTAGAAGCAGGGCAGCAACGAGTTTTCTTCCCTGAGCTGCATTGCTTTCATTACCACTAATAACGATAGCGTCATCATCTTTCCCTGTAGGTTTGAAATTATTTAAAGTCATCTCAGCTTGTCTGAGGGCCATAATGACTTGTTGTCCTTCTGTGAGCCTATCTGTAGTTCTATTAACTACTTTACCGGTATGGTCTTGTACTAGTTTGCCTGTTGCTCCTCCTCCAAATTTAGCTGTGGAATGAATGCAATCACCTTCTTTGAGCTTTACTAGTTCAAATTCTGGTTCAGTTCCACCTGCTCGGCTAACAGCCAGACGGTCAATATCTGCCGGACCCTCAATCGCTTCCTCTTCTCCATCACGAACTAATGTATCCTTAAAATGGGTAGCCATGACGCCGCCATGCTGTAGGAATGAATCCCAAGATGCAGCAGCTTTGGGTCGTGGCGCGTCTTCGCGGTGTTCGTCACGTGCTGTTGGTCGTCGTGCAGCTGTGCTAGGAAGCGGCGGCGCTACTACGGGGTCGTCGGCAGCTACGAAGCCTCTTGCATCAGGCTCTTCTTCGTGTATTGCTTCAGGTACTGCCAAATCGTCATCTTCTCCATGAGGTTGCGTGAATAGGTCTCCAGATTCTTCTTCATCGTCTGGTGATAGCGTATCACTATAATCAGAATGCTCAGTGTCAACTCCATCATCTGCTTCGTGAGTTTCAAAGCCTGCTATTTTTGCTAAGGCTGCGTCGAGTTGAGTCTGTAATCTATGAGATTCCGCTTCCGAAGCTGCTAGTGCTTCTAATGCTGCTTCTTTCTCCAGTTTCGCTGCAGCGGCTTGCTCATCAGAGAGGCGTTTTTCCCTTCGGGTAGCCTCTATTTCTTGGCGAAGAGTGGCATTCAAATCGCGCTCACGTATTAGATGAGCAGTCAATTCTTGAATGGCTTGTTTATGCTCTTGAACTAAAGCTGCCATTTCTTTTTGGAGACTCGCTAAATCATCTTGCGCAGTTGACAATAGTCCTTTGGTAGCAGCGAGTTGTTCATTAAGTGTGGTATTTTCTTGCTCTGCAGCTTCTAACGCCTCTTCGCTCTCGCGAACAGTTGCTTCAAGCGCAGTTATCATGTCTAACAGTTTGGTTTTTTCTTTTGCAAAATCTTTAGCGCTATCTTTAAGTTGCTTATTCTCTTGTCGCAGACTTGTTATAGTTTCTTCTGCTGCTGATAATGTTCTATTGGCTTTATCGAGTAGCTTAGTAAGTTTTGCTATTTCTTTTCCATCGGCTTGTAATTTACGCTCATTTTCTCTTATGGTTGCTTCAAGTGTTTTTATCTGTGCTGCTTGTTGTTCGCTATTACCTTCCGCCCTTTCAGCACGTGTTTTTAACTGCGCGTTTTCTGTTCGTAGTGCTGATAAATCGGCTTGAGCAGCTGATAAACCCTCTTTGGCCGCACGAAGTTGTGCATTAAGATCCTCAATTGCTTGTACTGCGGTTTCTAACACACCTTCTTTTGCAACTAGGGTTTTTCTAAGTGCTGTTAAGTCTGCTTTCAGTTCTGCCTCACTAGCATCTAACTCGCCAACACGCGCTTTTAACTGCTCATTTTCTTGTCGTAATGTTTGCAGTTCTGCAGTTACCACTGCTTTTTCCTGCTCTGCTCTTTCTGCTTTTGCAGTAGCACCATCTTTTTCACGCGAGATAAGCTGTATTTCTTCGCGAAGCCCAGCAATCAATTTCTCTTGATCGGCCAATTCCTTCGCATGCGCATCAGTTAAAGCTGTGATATAACCTTGCAGCTCTGCTACTTTCGCTTCTGCCTGGCTTAAATAAGTCGTAGCTGTTTTTAATTGAGAACCCAGGGTTTCTACCTCTTTTTTGGCGACCGTTAGTTGAGTTTCTTTTTGTTTAACTGTGTTGCCAAGGTCTCTTATCTCTGCTGAAAGCGCTTCACTTCTTCTAGCCAGCTCTTTTGATATGCGATCAGCTTCTAATTCTTGTGATAGTGGTACACCATTATTTATACTTAATTGATATATTTCGGCTTCCTGTTCTTCCAAGCGCTTCTGTTGTGCATCTGCAATCTCTCGTACATCATTCAATTGTTGACGAAGGGCGTCCTCTTCTTTCGTGAGTGCTGAAATTTGTAATTTTAGCTCAGCTTCTTGTGCCTTCAATTCTTCAGCATGTTTCTCTCGAAGATCAACCAGTCCTGCATCAAGTTCACGTATTTTTAGCTCTAAAGCTTTAATTGCATTTTGTTGTGTTTCGTTATTACCCGCAGCAATGCTCTCAGATAATTTTTGGTCTTGTATATTTTCTTTTTTCAATCGAGCAATTTCTTTGTGAAGGGTGCTGACTAACGTCTCAGAGTTTTTTATCTTTGAAATAAGCTTATCCATTGCGTTTTCTTGTTCTTGGGCCACTTTTTTTTGCAGTTCAAGCTGAGTGAACAATTGATCGTAGCTCTTTTGCGCAGCCTTGAGCTTATCTTCAGTCTGACTTAAATCTGCTGAGAGCTCGTAGTTTTCTTCTAGAGCTAATCTTTCAAATTCCTGTTTAGCATCATGCAGTGTTTTGAGTTGTGTTTCTCTTTGCTGTATTTCATCGCTTCTCTTTAGTAATTCTTCGCGAAGCTCAGCTATTGTTCGATCTTTTTCAAAGAGGCTTTCCTCCAATAATGCTAATTCATCATTTAACGCCTCTTTCCGGCTATCCTCAGTTCTTCTTGGCATGATAAAGTGTCTATATAAAAATAGGGTTACCTTTATTATAATATCAGTACATTACGTGAACATTAAGGCCTTTTATTTTGATGCGTGACTAATATATATTCATTTATTGGAGAAGTTGTGTTTATTATCACTGGAGGAGGCAGCGGTATTGGTAGAGCCCTTGCTCACGCGTTGGCTAAGCGTAATAAATCAGTATTAATCATTGGTCGTCGAGAATCTGCTTTAATTGAAACAGCAAAATTTTCTTCATTAATTAACTATGTATGTGCTGATGTTTCCTTATCTAAAGGCCGGCAGCAGGTTTTGACGTGCTTAGAGAGGGAGCCTGTTATTGAAGGCTTGATTCATAATGCTGGTGTTATAGAGCCAATTTTACCTATTACCGCTATTGATGAAGCAGGGTGGCGACAGGTAATGGCGACAAATGTTGAAGCACCACTTTTTTTAAGCCAACTGTTACATGATAAATTGGTGAATGGTCGCGTTTTACATATTGGCTCAGGGGCTGCATATTTTCCTGTTGAAGGGTGGGCTGCCTATTGTACATCCAAAGCTGCTTTATCCATGTTAACGCGTTGTTGGCAATTAGAGAGCGATAGCGTCGCTTTTGCTAGCGTGATGCCCGGGATTATTGATACGGATATGCAGGCACAGATTCGCAATGCATCTCATATGAACGTTGAGAAAGCCGATTTTTTTAAACAATTGCACCAGGACAAACAATTGGTTTCCCCTGCTACTGTGGCAGAATTTTTGTGCTGGTTGCTGTTGGATATTGATGCGGCACAATATGTTTCCCAAGAATGGGATATTTACGATCAAACTCATCATCATGCGTGGCTTGTACCTCCGCACAGTGTACCGCCTTTGGAGTAAAGCCTTATGAAATTACTGCTCAATGCAGCCACAATCGATAAAGCGGGTATTCAAAAGAGCAACCAAGCATTGGTGATTGTTGATGGTTGCATTGCTTGGTGCGGTGATATGGATGAAATGCCGAAGGAGTACGTGCAGTTTATATCCTCGCCTGGCCTGAATCATGAAGTAGTAGATTGCCAAGGTAATTTGATTACACCGGGTCTGATTGATTGCCATACGCATTTGGTTTATGCAGGGAACCGGGCAGATGAATTTAAAATGCGCCTAGAAGGTTTTTCATATGCGGAGATCGCCCGCCGGGGTGGGGGGATATTATCCACGGTTCAGCAAACGCGTGCGGTTTCAGAAGAAGAGCTATTTCAGCAATCGCTACCTCGAATTTTAGCATTGCACGCTGATGGTGTGACTACTGTGGAGATTAAATCGGGCTATGGTCTTGATTTAAATAGCGAATTAAAAATACTACGCGTTGCGCGGCAACTAGGTAAGCATACTGGTGTGCGGGTGAAGACTACTTTTCTGGGTGCGCATGCGATACCACCAGAATACAAAGGTAATGGGCAAGGGTATGTGGATTATCTTTGTGATGAAGTATTACCTGCTGTAGCTGAGGGGGGGCTTGCTGATGCCGTGGATGTGTTTTGTGAGTCTATTGCTTTTTCTTTAGGGCAGACAGAACAATTATTTATGAAGGCAGAAGCGTTGGCATTACCCATTAAGTGCCATGCAGAACAGTTATCTAATCTAGGCGCTTCAACTCTAGCTGCCCGTTTTAATGCGCTTTCTTGTGACCATTTGGAGTATCTTGATGCGCAGGGTGCTGCGGCAATGGCAAAAGTGGGCACGGTTGCGGTCTTATTACCGGGTGCTTATTATTTTTTGCGTGAAATGCGTAAACCGCCGATTGATTTGTTGCGTGATGCGGGTGTGGGTATAGCGATAGCAACAGATTGTAATCCAGGCTCTTCGCCCACCGCATCACTACGGTTGGTGATGAATATGGCTTGTCAGTTTTTTTCACTTACTGTGCCTGAAGTGTTAAGAGCGGTTACGTACCAAGCAGCAAGAGCACTTGGAATTTCTGAAAAAATAGGCATACTTGCGGCGGGTATGGATGCAGATTTAGTGCGGTGGTCAGTGGGTGATGCGGCACAATTATGTTATTACTTTGGGTATCCGGTTCCTCATGCAACGATGATTGCGGGCGAGTGGACCAAAGTAATCTAATGTGGCGGGAATGGCCCGCGGTATGATCCCGCATTTCGCTGCGCTCCATACGGGCTACCATGGCTCATGCAACGATGGTTGCCGGCGAGTGGACTGAAGTAATCTAATGTAGCCCGTATGGAGCGAAGCGGAATGCGGGAATGGCCCCCAGTGTGATCCTGCTTTGTGGATGGATCCCCGCCTTCGCGGGGATGGTAGATATTTTATTGAGTCAATAGCAGTAAGCCTGAGTTGTTATCTGGAGGTTATGTGGGGAATGAAGTAACGGGGAGTCCGGCGCCATTTATTTCTGCCGATGAAAAAATCGCTGAGCTTACAGTTCGCAGCGTTATACTAGCTATTTTGTTGGCTGCATTGTTAGCAACGTCCAATGCCTACCTTGCGTTAAAATTGGGCATATTAACCTCAGCATCGATTCCTGCAGCCATTATTTCTATGGGCATTCTACGGTTATTTAAAAACGCTACTATTCTTGAAAATAATGCCGTACAAACCGCAGCCTCTGCAGGAGAGGCTGTAGCAGGCGGGATTGTCTATACCATTCCGGCTTTAATCATTATCGAGTACTGGCAAGGGTTTGATTATCTTACCAATTTTTTTATTGCCGTTTCTGGGGGAATTCTTGGTGTATTATTTTCCATTCCTTTGCGACGAGTACTGGTTAACGAGCCTGCTTTAAAATTCCCAGAGGGGCGTGCGATTGCAGAAGTATTAAAATCCTCTTCTCAGAAAGTTGGCATACGCGATATTGTTTTAGGCGGAGCTATTGGAGGATCGCTTGAATTGTTGCAGGTGGGTTTTAAGCTTATCGCAAGCAGTTGGAGCTATTGGTTTGTTGTAAAGCGCTCATTGTTTGGTTTTGGTGCGGGATTTTCGGCAACGATGATTGGGGCAGGGTATTTGGTAGGCCATGAAATGGCTTTCAGCATATTCTTGGGCGCGGTTATCTCTTGGTTAATTGCTTTGCCCATCGTTAGTCAATTTTATCCTGAGTTTTTGCTTCATTATCCACCACAGACAGCAGCCGTTTCGCTGTGGAATAGTGAGATGCGTTATCTTGGCATTGGAGCGATGTTATTCGCGGGAACTTGGACTTTCCTCAAATTAGCTAAGCCCTTGCTCAATAGTATGCATGTTTCATTTCGTGCGTTTATGGCAAAAAATCATGCTAATTTGCAATTGCCACGCACTGATAAAGACATTCCTATGCCATTTATTATGATTGGCATTCTCATTATGGCCGCTGTGTTATTTTTATTTTTTCAATTTGTTTTTCCATTGCAACAAGCGGGGCTTGATGGGGATTATTCACCAACCTTGGTTTTTGGCATGGTACTGTATGTGCTGATTATTGGTTTTTTATTTTCCGTTATTACGGCCTATTTTTCGGGGATGGTGGGGGTTACCGCAAGCCCGGGTAGTTCCGTGGTGATCGCGGGTATATTATTTGCCGCGTGGTTGTTATTAAGTGTGATTAATATGGTAGTTCCGCTCCCACTAAGCCATTCACAGATTAAAGCTGCTGAGGCAATCACGATTATCATTGGTTCTGTGGTTACAGGGATTGCAGCAATCGCTAATGATAATACGCAGGATCTAAAAGTAGGGCAGTTGGTGGGGGCAACACCGTGGAAGCAGCAAGTGATGTTGCTTATAGGTGTTGTTGTGTCTTCTTTGGTCATTCCTCCAGTGATGCAAGTGTTGTTTAATGTGTATGGTATAGCTGGCGTGATGCCTCATGAGGGGATGGATGTGAGCCAGTCTTTGCCTGCACCAACGGCGGCATTATTGGCAGCGGTTACCGAGGCGGTGTTTCGTCATAGTTTGCCTTGGAATATGATGTTTATTGGTGCGCTGATTATTTTGGCGGTGGTTGTGTGTAATCACTTATTTAAGTTGCAGCGTTATATTCAATTGTCTGTGCTTGGTATTGCGATTGGTATGTATTTGCCTATTTCGTCCTCGCTTCCTTTGTTTTTGGGGGGGATGATGGCCAAGTTTGTGGAGTGGCGTTTGCGTAAGAAGGGGATAGTTAAGCCTGAGGAGAATCAGCGCAAGCAGATTGGTACGTTGATTGCTTGTGGGTTGGTGGCTGGGTCTGCCTTGATTGATGTGTTTCTTGCTATTCCATTTTCTATTTTGCAGAGCCCTGATGCGTTGTGTTTGGTCGGGGCAGAATGGCATACGTATAGCGTTTTCTTGGGTGTGGTTACGACGGTGCTTTTGGCAGCTTGGATTGAGCGGCGGGTTGTGGGTAAAACCGAGAAATAGCTCCTTTTTAAAAGAAGCGTGAAAGCAGGTCCTGGTGTCTAAGGGTCCTGTCGCTGCAGGTATCCCGCCGTGCTCGCAGGCTGCGCGCGACAGGAGCCCTCCCTTCCGCGCCACCTTTCGTTGAAGATGCGCCATTTATCAAATGTAGCCCGTATGGAGCGAAGCGGAATGCGGGAATGGCCAGGCGGTGGGCACGTCGCTTGTTCTCCTTTCCCCACTCTACGATCCTTGTAACCAACGCATAATTTTCTCATGCTCCGCCAATTCCAATAACGCCGGTGCATGCCCTGCGTTTTCTATTTCTATTAATTCTGTTTCCGGGTGAATTTCTTGCATTTTGGCAATGTGTTCTGGCAACAAAATGTCTGAATGGCGGCCGTGGATGATGAGCACGGGGCATTTTATTTGGCGCCATATTGCCCATAAATCGATGTCAAACAAGATTCCTTCTAAGGTTTTGTGGGGGTGGTGTATGAGCTCCCACATAAATTGTGTGTGGGTTTTGTTGTGGGTGATATCGGGGTCGCATTTGGCGGTGTATTGGCCGTCTGCTCGTTCTGAAATACTGTGCTCGGTGAAATCCGTCCATTGGGCTTCGCTTAAATCGCCGAAATCTTTATAGATGGTTTGGTAATATTGTTTCGCTTCTTCTTTGCTTGAAAATATAACGGGTGTATCAGCATATTTAGATAGACGTCGTAAACCATGGAGAGGGATTTGCGGGCCTACGTCGTTTAGCACTAAGCGGCGGATGGGTGAGTTGGGTAGAACGGCCATCATCATGCCAATTAATCCTCCCATTGATGTGCCAATCCAGTCAATTTGGGTAGCGGATGATCTGGCGATGAGGGCGGTCATATCAGCGATGTATTGTTCAAAGGTGTAATGTTGGGGGTTTTTAAACCAATCGCTATCGCCGCGTCCTGCGATATCGGGGCAGAATATATGGCGTTTTTGCATGGTTAAAAATTGTGCAATGGCGTCAAAGTCGTGTCGGTTACGAAGAAGTCCGTGGACACAAAATACAGTAGGTTGTGTAGGATTAGGTTGGCCCCATTCGCTGTATGCGACTCGATGGAAACCGTCGGTTGATGCGCCGAGAAAGTAGTTGGTTTTCATGTCTAAGATTATCTCCTCATCACATATGATCAGGCGTACATTGTTTGTTCAGATTAGTTAATTAAAGTACGATATGGCGTTTGAAATAGTAATACTAATGAAGAGATTATATGCTAAGAATTACTATCAATGTTAAAACTGCGTTTGATACTGTCTCAAATTCAGCTCAAATAGCTAATCGAAGATTCCTCTACCATTGAAGGGAGAGGATGCCCGACAGGGCAGGTGAGGGTAGATCAAATCAAAAAAAATACATTTTGTATTGAAACATTGTTAATCACCCCTCATCCGCCCTGTCGGGCACCTTCTCCCCTCGCGGGGCGAAGGGAAATATTATGAGATCATAGTGCTTTAATCGTTCCCTGGTGGTGGAGCAATTTTTCTTTAACTGCTCGGGCCTGAGCCAGCTTTTCTATTTCTTTGCTGATAATATCTGCAGGGGCTTTATCTGTGAATTTGGGGTTACTTAATTTCCCTTCGATAAAAGTGATGTCTTTATCGAGTTTTGCTATCTCTTTTTCAAGACGGCCTAATTCTGCCTCTTTATCAATGAGGCCTGCCATGGGAATAAGCAACTCGATGTCACCTACTACAGCGGACGCTGATGCAGGGACGGTTTCATTTGCATCCAGACAATGAATTTGAGTTAACCTGCTTAATGACATCAGCGTGCGAGAGTATTTTTGTACTCTTTCTTGCATGGCTTCAGAAACATTCCGCAAATTAAGAGGGATTAATTTTGCAGGGCTGACATTCATCTCGCTACGGATGGTGCGAATCGATTGCACAATTTTTTTCAGCCAGTCTAGCTCTTCTTCTATGCTCTCATTGATAAGCTTTTCATCCACCTGTGGGTAATGGCTTAACATGAGGCTCTCGCCATTTTCACCCAATACTTTAATGGTACGCTGCCAGATTTCCTCGGTGATGAATGGCATCAGCGGGTGTAATAACTTAAGGATTTGATCAAGAACATGAATCAGCGTTCCCCGTGTGCCTCGTTTCATCGCGCTTAAGGCATTTTCGTCATATAGAACAGGTTTTGAGAGTTCTAAATACCAATCACAGTATTCATGCCAGACAAATTCATATAAGGTGTTTGCCAATAAATCAAAGCGGTAAGCAGCGAAGTGCTGGTGGCATAGGGCAATAGTTCGTTGTAAGTGCGATAGAATCCACTGATCTGCTGGGCTGTATTGAAAAGCCCCATCTCCGAAATCAATTCGATCTTCGTCCGTACTGAGTAGGACGTAGCGCGCTGCATTCCACAATTTATTACAGAAATTGCGATAACCCTCTACCCGGCCCATATCAAACCGAACAGTACGGGCGTTAGAGGCAAGAGAGCAGTAAGTGAAGCGCAATGCATCTGTGCCGAAAGCAGGGATTCCTTCCGGAAATTGCTTGCGGGTTGCTTTGGCGATTTTATCTCGCACAGAATTAAGCATGAGGTTGCTGGTTCGTTTAGCAATCAAGGTTTCGATATCGATGCCATCAATAATGTCGATGGGATCAAGGACATTGCCCTTTGATTTAGACATTTTTTTGCCGTCGCTGTCACAAATTAAGCCCGTGATAACGACCTCTTTGAACGGGACTTTTCCAGTAAATTTCAGCCCCATCATGATCATCCGCGCTACCCAGAAGAAGATGATATCAAATCCAGTAAATAGCACCGATGTTGGATAAAACTGTTCAAGTTCAGGAGTGCGCTCTGGCCAACCAAGGGTTGAGAAGGGCCAAAGTGCTGAAGAAAACCACGTATCCAAAACGTCTTCATCTTGTTTGAGAGTTAGCGCGGCATCTAGCTTATATTTAAAACGAACATCATTTTCACTATAGCCAACATATGCCCGCCCTTGGTTGTCATACCAGGCTGGAATACGGTGCCCCCACCATAATTGGCGGCTAATACACCAGTCTTCGATGTTTTCCATCCATTGAAAATAGGTTTTACTCCAGTTTTCAGGGACAAAGCGGATAGTGCCTTTTTTTACTGCGTCAATGGCGGGCTGTGCTAATGGTTTGGTTTTAACGTACCATTGATCTGTCAACAGCGGCTCTATAACGACATTTGATTTTTCGCCACGAGGAACTTTGAGCTTATGTGGCTCGGTTTTAACTAAAAGATTGGCTTTTTCCAAATCTTGTATGATCTGTTCACGCGCAATAAACCTATCCATACCTTGATAGCAGGCGGGAACATTTTTATTTAAAGTCGCTTTTTTAGTTAATATATTGATTTGTGGTAGTTGGTGACGTTTCCCCATTTCATAGTCGTTGAAATCATGCGCGGGGGTGATTTTAACGCAGCCGCTACCAAAGTCTTGGAGAACATATTCATCGGCAATCACGGGTATAGTGCGGTCACACAAGGGCAAGTGAACTTGCTTGCCAATAAGATGTTTATAGCGCGGATCATCAGGGTGAACAGCAACAGCTGTATCTCCTAGCATGGTTTCAGGCCTTGTAGTTGCAACGACTAGAGATTCATCAGAATCTACGATGGCATAGCGAATATGCCAAAGAAAGCCATCCTCTTCTTCAGAAAGCACTTCTAGATCAGAAATAGCGGTGCCTAATTTTGGATCCCAATTAACTAGACGTGTGCCACGGTAAATGAGCCCTTCATCGTGTAGTTGCACAAATACTTTTTGTACTGCGGCGGACAGGCCTTCATCCATGGTAAAACGTTCACGAGACCAAGCAGGTGAAGAACCAATACGGCGCATTTGGCGGGTAATTTCACCACCGGACTCCTCTTTCCATTCCCATGTGCGTTTTAAAAACTGCTCACGCGTCATGTCTTTACGGGACAATCCTTCTTTATCAAGTTGGCTTTCCACGACTAATTGTGTGGAAATTCCAGCGTGGTCTGTGCCAGGTTGCCACAGAGTACGTGAGCCCATCATTCGTTGATAACGGATGACGGTGTCAATAAGTGTATGTTGAAAACCATGGCCCATATGCAGACTGCCTGTAACATTTGGTGGAGGCAGCATAATGCAAAAGGGTTTGCCATCGCCCCTAGGCTCAAAATAATGCTGGTTTTCCCAATTTTTATAGCAAGCCTGTTCAATGGTCTCTGGGGAATACGTCTTATCCATGGTTTAAACCTGTCTGAATCGAAGTCGAGAATTTTAACATATAAGAAGGAGATGTTGCAGGCTTATTAATGACATTGCTCGGTACATGACAAAAAAATCTGTCATGAACCGAGATGACATTGTAGCGGGAATTCATCAGGGCAAATAACGCAAATAAATTGACCAAAATATCCACAGCGTGTACAATAAAACATGTTTTTTCTTATCAAACGGATTTATAATGCCAACACCCAAAGTTACTCCAGAAATGTCTGTTGCAATCACGGAGTTACGGGAAGGATATAATCGGCTTTCGCCATGGAAAAGGAGATTTTTCCCATCTGTCCTTAGTAAGGCGCTACAGAGCTATGAGCTCGATTACCCTATAACTGCTCATAGCGTTTACCACGCATTTTTTAACAAAACTTGGTTTTTCCAGCGGATATTTTTTTCATGCCTTCGTGTTTTCTCTAAGGCGAAGAAGCCGTCATTTTTAATTGCAGTAGATCAAGAGGTTTCCTCGCTAGTAAGTGCGGCTAGACAACTCCCACAAGAAATCACTGCAATTGACTTCAGAAATGATTTTACCGGAGACATCAGCGACTATCCGAAACCAATAACTCTTTTTAATAGTAAAGTAAGGGACTATGCACTCTCAAGAGGTAGAAATGGTGCTAATTGGGATCAAATAGCAGCCACAATCTTTATGGCCGTTCCTCCCCACGTCACTGAGCTTAATTTTGGATCAAACGAGTGGCATTTCAACCATTTTAGGGGTTCTCCACTGATATTTGCTGCTCTGCGAGAAAATATTACTAAGCTTAGTTTGGCGAACAATTCTCATGGTGGCTGCAGAATGTACGGAATGAATGACCCGAACATGCATTTCTCTCAATTATTTGTAGGTCTTCCGCCCCTAGAAATCCTAGACTTAAGCTGGAACAACCTACATTTTCTCCGACCTGAGGCATTAGAAAATTTTGCTCTGCCGCAAATAGAGTCAATTGATTTAAGTGGGAATTGGCAGGACCTGACAACTGGTGTTGCTAGTCTGGGTCCGATTTTGAAAAAGATCAATCCCGATAGCATCAGATCAGTTAATCTAAGTGATAACAGCTTCGGCATAATTTGTGCTGACCCTTTTGCCATGCTTTTGTTACACGAGATGCTAGGCTTGCTCCCCCCAACTTTGAGGACTCTTTTCTTCAAAAGAAATTTATCTTTAAAGATAAATAAAACTATGGAATATAACCTAATGGAGCGCACATTTGCTGTTTTTCCACGCGAATTAGAAGAGCTTGACATTAGTGAAAACGAGATTCCGAGACATTTCACTCAAGCTGAAATACACGTTGTCGGCCCACAAGGTGAAAGAATAGATAGGCATACCGCAATACAACGGGCAGCTCGTGCTCTACCAGAACACCTGAGGTACCTTAATTTAGCGGACAATTCTCTAGCCACTCTAGGTGGACTCTTAATTGTATTTATAGAAAACCTACCTCGATCGTTAGAGAGGCTTAATTTAGCGGGCAATTCTCTAAGCACACTAGGTGAACTCTTACCTGTATTTATAGAAAACCTACCTCGATCGTTAGAGAGGCTTGATTTGAGACGTAATCACTTATGGATGCATTCTGCTCTATTCATAGGGAATCTTCCCCCTGCACTACGAGAGCTTGATTTAAGGGAAAACCAGTTGCATCTTCTTTCTGTCGACAAACTAAAAACATGGGGAGGCAGGCTAAACAGTGTTACAAGGGTATTGATAACTTATGAGGAATGTAATCTTATGCATCCTGATCTGCTTGAAACGCTTCGAGGTGTTATACCTGCTGAAAACATCCATTTAATAGATAAAAATGGTATTAAACATCAATTATTGTCAGGCACTCTAGATTTGAGGGACCCAGATTTATATTGTAGACCTACCGACGAAATAATTCGAAGATGCGCAGACAAGGAGCTTGTATTGATACCTTATGAAAGAATTATGTATTTTTTCGATCCCGAAACTAATGCTCATCCTAATTCTTTTGATGAGTATAGAGCACTCTTAAGAGCTATACCTGATGAGTTTAAAGCACTCTTAAGAGCTATACCCCCTGAAAAAATCCGTTTTATAAATACACTTGGCCAAGAAATGAATCCTTTTCCGCTATTAAGTCTCCTTCGCGGCCAACCGCTACCGCTTAAAGTAAGTGCTGCGTTTTTTGTACGACACAACCCTGGTACTATCGCTGATCGACAACAATTGCCGCGAGATATAGCTATCAACACAGAAAGTGTGGCTTTCCAGGCACGTCATCCTTGACGACCCTCAGGATGACGAAGTTGTCCGTCATTCTGAACCTAGTTAAGAATATCCAGCAGCTGGCAGGAGATCCCTCATTATGTTTGGGATGATGTGGTTGAATGATTATTGTTTAAAAAAATTTTGACGCCCTCGCCCTGGTAGCCTCCTGTTGCGTAAATTACTGTACAAAATTGTTTCAATCGGATATAATTAGACAATTTAATTGGCAGCATGGCTTTGTTTGAGCCAGAATCCCAAGAGAGGTTAATTATGAACTTTCGACCACAGAATGTTACCACCATGAACGGCGCCCAATTAGCAACTGCTATAGCAGCTATACCTGCCGACGTGACATCGCTTGATTTGAGCCATAATGACCTCCACAATAAAACCGGCGCCGATTTAGCAATCGCTTTTGCAGCCATACCTGCCAGCG
>CAZYME010000013.1:0-68067 GCA_964648115.1 uncultured Legionella sp. | reverse complement strand
GCGCCCGTGCCGGGGTGGCGGAATTGGTAGACGCGCCGGATTCAAAATCCGGTGGTGGTGACACCGTGTGGGTTCGAGTCCCACCCTCGGTACCATTAAAATAGGTTCGTTTGAGCATGCCGCTATCTAACTGGGTGTGTGACTAATTACATCATCTTGATCCTCATCTTTACAAAAATTCTGCAAATCCAGCTTGATCCCCTGCATGCGCTCTTTGCATTGGTGAATATCGTGGCATGCGCTGATTACTTCCTGAATATGATGCTCTGAAACACCGATGATACTATCAACCGGCTCTGATAAAATACTATTTATGTCAACGGGTCTCGCATCAAAAGGAGTAAACTCGGATGCTAATTTACTAATTATTTCATCTTTAAATAAACTTATATCTATCGAGCTCTGATGCTGAAGATAGTCACCAACTGTGATTGGGGCTTGGATAGGTGAAAACTGATGACGGTCATCTAACAATCTGAATAACTCCGGATATGTCTTTTCATTAAACCCATGCATCCCTGCATAGAGTTTCAGTTCTTTCATGCTTGAATTAAATGTGAACAATTTACCTTCCCTTTCGCTATATTGAAAAATTTCAATATCCTCGGGAAAACCAAAAGATTGGATAAGGTATTTTTGAACAAGTTTTATTTCGAGCAACGACTGGTAGTAATGTTTTAATACAGACGGTTTAGCATTTTCCAGGTCGATTTTACGCACAAATAACCCTGCGCAAGAGCTTTTCCAAACATCAAGCAATATCTCATTCATTTTACCATCATTGCCCGCACGAACCTCCGTAGCAAGCTCATCTAGAGTTTTTGCTCCTGATGCGTTTGAAGTAAGGAGGTTTTCCCCTTTTCGCTCTGTGCGCTTTTCAAGCTTTGATGTTCTATTAGAGTTCGAATCTAAAGAGCTTACATCATAAATATTACATTTTTCCGCATCAAATAAAAAACCATAACAACGGCCATCAATCCCATAGGTAGGAACATGGCTCCCCTTAATAAGAAGGGTAGCTGATGATAAGCAAGATCCACCTGGGCTAGACAATAATTTTGCCTCAGCTCGCCAATCCTGAAGATCAACCCGATCAGGTTCTAGGCCAATTCTATTTATTGTTTTTGCAATCAAGCGCGAGGCTGTAAAGAGCTCACCTATTGATGATGGCATGTTAACCCTTCCTTATAACTAAATTATTTACCTACCATTTTGTAAAATAAACACACTGTAATGGTTTTATTTTGTACTTACTTTAGTATAATAGACAATTCTTAACGAATTATTACGCTTCACTGCAAGCGAAAAAAGTAACGCGTGTTTCGCAATAACGGACGGATATAGGGATCTTTTTATGATAAATAATTTATCTATCGAATCACTGCGGAAGCTTTGTGATAGCTTGGAAATTGACATTAGCAACGAGCACTCAATACTGCCTACGAAGCTCGCCGAACTAGCCAGCAAAGAACGTATTCAAAGCCGAGTTATTGCTAAATTGAATACGCCAAGTCCTGGTAATTTTTTCCAATTATTACAACATATTTTAAACAATCCCGAAGACGCAATGATGATAGTTGAAGATAAATGTTGCCAAAACATACTTATAGAACACAGACCAGATGATCTACCCCATTGGATACTTAGTTTAATTGAGCTTCAATCTGATTTGGCTCTCCACCTATTACAAATAGACGAGTATAGAAACTCTTTAAAGCAAAATGAATTTATTTATTTGAGAGAAAATTACCCTACGGTTCAAAACCTTGCTATAAAAAGCCCTATTGAAAATCCAAACGACTATAACAACTTGACCACTAATTTTGCTTGTTGATAAATATGTCAATAACTATAGGGGTCTGCTTTCTAATGAATTCTGTTCAGAGGCCTTGTTTTCATCAATTTGAGGACTATCGAAGGTTAATTGCCTGTGAATAATCCATAAAAATGGAACAAACCCCAAAGCGAGTACGAACGATAATTGATAAACCCCTACCCATCCTAGCCATGATTGCAACAACGCTGCAATCGGGCCAGATAAAATTCGTGGCAAGGTTGAAACTGCCACGAGCAATGAAAATTGCGTAGCGGTAAACCTTCTGTCAACCAACCTCATAAATAGAGCTACAAGCGCAGTTGAACCCATCCCGGCTGCGAAATTGTCACACACTACAGCAACAGCAAATAAGGTTACATTTTTGCCTACAATGGCGAGTACTACAAAAAGTACGTTTGTCACCGCCTGTAACAAACCAAAAGCTAATAATGCTTTATATAGAGAGCATCGCAGTAGCAAAAGACCTGCGGTCAAGCCCCCTAGCAAAATTGCCCCAATACCCATGATTTTATTCACATAGGCGATTGTATCTAAAGAGAAGCCAAGACCTTGGATCAGAAAAGGCATGACAATGCCGCTAGTAGTCGTAGTAAATGCCTCGCCTAATTTATAAAAAAATACAAAAAATAATAGTGCTACAATTCCTCGCCGAGATAAAAGCTCTTTAATAGGTGCGATGAAAGACTGATATAAATTAATTTCTTCAGGCGTTTTCGAAGATGGTTCAGGGCTCCATAACGCTGCCGCCATGCCAAACAACATTAAAAATCCCATAATTCGATATGCTATTGCCCATCCTAGATGTTGCGCAATAATTAATGCCACCCCACCCGCCACTAATAAAGCCAAGCGATAACCAAAGACCGCCAAAGATGCGCCTATTGCATGCTCTTTTTGGGGTAAATACTCAGTACGATGTGCATCAATAGCTACATCTTGCGTGGCAGAAAAACATGCTAAGAGAAATGCAACTGTGACCATAAGTCGAGGAGATGTGGTAGGTGAACACCAAGCCATGACGTTAAAACCAATCAATAGCAGTAGCTGCATAACCACCATCCAACTCCGGCGTTTACCCAGTGACAACAAAGAGTAGCGATCTAGCAGAGGGCCCCAGATAATACGATATAAATAAGGCAAACCTAAAAGACTCAACGATCCAGTGGCTAAAACAGACATGCCCGTATCAGCAAACCATGCTTGTAAAGTGCTACTGATCAATGCTAGCGGGAGGCCTGAAGAAAATCCAAGGATAAAAACAATCAGTAGGCGTTTATTCATAGTTGGGGGGTAATCACTGCGTCAATTTAAACAATGTAGCTCGTATGGAGCGTAGCGGAATGGGAGGATCCACGCTGAGGACGATCCCGCATTCCGCTACGCTCCATACGGGCTACACTTCATATTACCTATGGAACGGTGAGAACCATCCACAAATCAGTATCAGCTTAAAAAAAAACCGTAGCCTGGATGCAGGCGAAGCCGTAATCCGGGATTTCCGTGCCACAACCTCCCGGATTACGCTGCGCTCCATCCGGGCTACGGATTTACTCTAAGTTAGGACTTAACTTTATTTCTTAACAGAGATTAAATGAATATTGAAAATTAATGTTTCATTTGGCCCTATAGGTCCACCAACACTACGAGAACCGTATGCCAAATTCGCAGGAACGTAAACTTCCCAAGTGGATCCAGCTGGCATTAATTGCAATGCTTCGGTCCAACCTGGAATTACTTGTGACAACTTAAATGTAGCAGGCTTGCCAGATTTTTCCGTGCTATCAAACACTTCACCGTTAATCAGTTTACCAGTGTACTCAACCGTTACAGTATCTTCTTTAGCTGGTTTTGCACCTGTGCCGGCTGTAATAATTTTATACTGTAAACCATCAGGTAAAGTTACTACACCTGTCTTGGTTTTGTTTTGGCTCAGAAAAGATTCACCTTTGGTCTTATTATCCTCAGCTTTTTTATTAAAATCAGCAGTACGTTTAGCCATTAAATCCTTCTGGAACTTAGTAAGAACGTCTTTCATTTGATCATCTGTTAATAACAAAGGCGCACTACCCATACCATCTTGAATGCCTTTAGCCATTACTGCAGGGTTTACTTCAATACCTTGTCTCTTGAAATTTTTCCCTAGATCAGAGCCTATGCTGTACGACAGCTTATCAACATCTGTGTTGAGTGTAGTGGTGTCAGCTGCAACGATTGCCGTTGACATTGCCAAACCCATGGCAGCAACGATCAATTTAATCTTCATAACAATCCCCTTAATCTCTAATAAATACCCGTCGGCAAAAACCAACCATTATTCTGCCTAACTTCACTGCAAAATACTAGTATGCTAAAGTCAGTAAGACACGCCTTTAGACCGAACTTTACATGCTAAAATGGATTCAAACTTCTATCGTCAAAATAAGCGCCATCTTAATTCTGCTACTAGTTATTTCACCTCAAGTGAAAGCTGAGTTAACAGCGCAGCTCTATGGCGGCACCGGCTTTACCCAAAAACATAACGCCTCGGTTAATCTACCCGACGCAAATATCTCAGGAACCCACGAAGCTCTCGCATTTGATTCCGCAGCAATTGTTGGAGGTAGAGGAGCATACTGGATTGACGCTCTCCACTATTTAGGTTTTGGAGTAGATGCCTCCCATTTTTTTGGCCCAAATCAGAAAGACCAGATTTCCTTGACCAATTTATGTGTAGGGAGTAACCCATGCTCCATTTCTCCCGAGCACATCAAGAAATTCAATAACAATATTACCTCCATAGGGTTTGATGTAATGCTCCGTTATCCTCTACTTACCTCCACACAATTTACAAAAGGTCGAGTTCAACCCTATTTGACTGTGGGACCAGCGTTATTCATTTCCACACTCAAAGACACGGACAATTTCATCCCGCCAGGGCAATCTAGCACGTACACCTCGCTAGGCGTGAAAGCAGGTGGCGGCTTAATATTATTTTTAACGCAACGCATCGGCGCATTTGTAGAATACCGAGATAGCGCTTTTCAAGTGAAAGATACATACACCAATAACACGGTTGTCCGAGGCATCACTCTTGGAAAAACGCTTGGGAAAGCGAATTTTAATATTCAGTCTATTGTTGGCGGGGTTGCCTTTCGTTTCTAAAAAAACAAATTAAGTTTCTTTTTAAACGAAGCTTGAATGAGGTCCTGATGCCTCAGGGTCCTTTCACTGCAGGTATCCCGTCGTGCTCGCAAGCTGCGCGCGACAGGAGCCCTCCCTTCCGTGCCACCCTTCGTTTAAGATCTAGTTCACAATAAAACACATTGCTCAGATTTCTAGAAAACATGTTGGCACTTCCTGCATTCCTTTGTTCTGTCCTGCTTGTTAAACTAGCCATACACCGGCTAAAAAACGACTAAATCTTATGCTCACCCAACCACCAGTGCTGACCGTAAGCCAACTCAACCGACAAGTGCGCTCATGGCTTGAGCATGAAATGGGCGCCGTCGTTGTAGAAGGTGAAATATCCAACTTAAGCAAGCCTGCATCGGGGCATGTTTATTTTACGCTCAAAGACGCGACAGCCCAGCTACGTTGTGTCTATTTTCGTAACCGTCATGAAAGTAATGACAAACTGCAAAATGGACAACAAATACGCGCTCAGGGCCATTTAAGCCTGTATGAAGCGCGTGGTGATTATCAATTAATTGTTGAACAAATTCATGACGCGGGCGAAGGAGATTTATATCGACAATTTGAGTTATTGAAAGCCAGACTTGCTGCTCTGGGATTATTTGATCCTACGCGTAAGAAACCATTGCCACTTTTTCCAGGGCAGATTGGAGTCATCACTTCCGCAACCGGAGCCGCTTTACGTGATGTTCTTGCTACTTTAGCGCGCCGTTTCCCTGTTGCACCTGTCGTTATCTACACTAGTGAGGTGCAAGGCAAACAAGCAGCCCAGCAATTAATTGCAGCATTAAACCTCGCCCATCATGATAAACGCTGTGACGTGCTTATTTTGGCTCGCGGGGGCGGTAGTATTGAGGATTTATGGGCATTTAACGACGAGCACTTAGCCCATGCGATAGCCAACAGTCGGATTCCTATTGTTTCAGGCGTAGGACATGAAACGGATTTTACGATAGCAGATTTTGTAGCTGATTTACGTGCAGCAACCCCGACAGCTGCGGCGGAAGCTGTGACCCCTAACCTGCCCGATTTGCTGGTTCTTTTTCAAACTTATGAAGCGCGGCTTCTTAAAGCAATCAACCATTTCATGCGACACCAGCAACTGCTACTCCAGCATGCAACACAAAAAATGACATCGCCCAGGCATTTGATTAGCACATATTGGCAGTCACTGGATTATTTAAGAAACCATTTACATCACGCAATACATCAATTATTAGCGCAACAGAAACATACATTTCAGGCGATAAACAATCGCTTAGATGCCAAAAACCCAGTCATTTTATTACGAAAAGCAGCGACGGATTTACAATATCTAGAAAATTGTCTTATTCAGCAGGCATCCTTAAAAATTAATCGCCTCAAACAAGCATTTACAAATCAGCTCGCCACATTGCACGCAGTAAGCCCCTTGGCTACACTAGACAGAGGATATGCTATTGCTACATGCAAAAATAAAATTGTAGTAGATAGCGAAGATGTTAATGTGGGAGATGTTATAGATATTCGTTTAGCTAGGGGTAATTTGACGGGTAAAATTATTGGGCAAAATAGTCCCTTCGACCCGCAAGGGGAGAAGGTGCCCAACAGAGCAGATGAGGGGTGATTTGATCTACCCTCACCTGCCCTGTCGGGCATCCTCTATCATCAATGGTAGAGGAGCCTACGATTCACTATCTGCTAAAACGCAGCAAATCTATATCAGGTGAACTCATCATGATTGAGCAATTAAACACTAGCTTGGCTTTGATTGTTAGCCAAACCCAACTAAATGCCCATAATCTAGCAATTATTTTGGCTATTCCATGGATGGTTTTTTTTATCAGTAACCTAACCGGTAAACGTCTTTTGATATTAGGCATCATTCCAAGACGCTTATACGGGTTGCCTGGTATCGTGTTTGCGCCCTTCTTACATGCTAATTTCAATCACATTTTTTTTAATTCTATTCCTTTGCTCGTTTTAAGTAATTTTCTTCTTATTCATGGCTTAGATTATTTTCTATACGTTACTTTATATATAACTTTACTTAGCGGCTTCTTGATTTGGTGCTTTGCTAAACCAGGTATTCATTTAGGAGCAAGTGCTCTTATTACTGGATATTGGGCATTGTTAGTTGCAGATATATATCAGCAAGGTACATTGACCGCTATTATTCTGGGTGTCTTAAGCCTCTATTATTTTGCAGGTATTTTTTTGGGCGTATTTCCTGGTAAAAAAGGCGTTTCCTGGGAGGGGCATTTATTTGGTTTGATCGCGGGGTTTGTTGTCGGCTATTTTTTTCGCTAACGATGATCTAGTTATCCATCCTGCAAGCTGGGTAATTTTATTGTATACTTCCTGGCCTTAAAATATTTATATGTTAACGACATGGCCAAACCTATTCTTCTTCCCGCTAAAATCGACGCCAAGCAAACTTGGGGGCAGTTATATGGTAGTAGCCTGCCATTGGCCTTAGCTGAATATTGCCAGCATGCATCCGGGGTGAAATTATTAATCGCACCTGATAATTTGTCTGCTGCACAATTACTAGAAGAACTGCAATTTTTTATTGGAAATGAGACAAGTGGGCAGGAAATTTTACTGTTCCCTGATTGGGAAACATTACCCTACGATCGATTTTCACCTCATCAAGATATTATTTCTGAGCGTTTATACACACTAAGCCGTCTCCAACAAACCACTAATGCAATAGTCATTAGTGCAGCAAGTACTTTGATGCACCGGCTGTGCCCACCGCAGTTTATAACAAAACATGGCCTGGTTCTCTCTGAAGGTCAAACTATACGTATAGAACAATTTAGGCAACAACTGGAGCAAGCGGGCTATCATTGCGTGAACAAGGTTCTCGAACATGGTGAGTTTGCGGTGCGGGGCTCCATCATTGACCTCTATCCGATGGGCAGTCCATTACCATTTCGGATTGAATTATTTGACGATGTTGTGGATAGCTTGCGCCGTTTTGATCCTGAAAATCAGCGTACGATCGAAAAAATCGAGCGTATCCAAGTTTTGCCAGCACGTGAATTTCCTCTAAATGAACAAAGTATCGCTCTATTTCGGCGCGCATTTAGAGAGCAATTTACCGGTAATCCTAGCCAATGCCAGATTTACGAAGCAGTTAGCGATGGGCAGTTTCCAAGCGGCATTGAGTACTACCTTCCCTTATTCTTTGAAAAAACGGCTACTTTTTTTGATTATTTACCAACCAATGCTTCCATATGCCTTGTTGAAGCTATTCATGAACAAGCCGAACAATTCTGGCAAGAGCTCAATGCACGGTATGAGCAACGTAGTTATGATATCTCTCATCCACTGCTGGCTCCCCAGGCTTGTTTTCTAACACCTACTGAAATAATGACGCATGCCAATCAGTATCAGCAATTGCGTGTTTACCATAAGCCTATCGAGAAGAAAGGAGCTGTATTTAATTTTAATATAGATAAAGCCCCTGCACTTCCCGTTGAACGACAAGCAGCGCAACCTTTGTCGCAGCTGTGTACTTATATGAGCAAAAAAAATCACCGATATTTATTAGTGGTTGAAAGTGCCGGACGGCGCGAAGTGTTGCTGGATTTGCTTAAACCTAGCAACGTAATACCTAAAGTCCAGCCCTCTTGGTCTACTTTTCTCGAAGATGACGCTCCCATCAATATCACTACGGGCCCGCTTATTTATGGAACAGAATTAATCGATCACTCCATATCCATCATTGTTGAAGCGCAGCTGTTTGGTGAGCAAAGTGTGCCCCAACGGCGTAGCTCTCAAAAATCAATTGACCCTGATCTGATCATTCGTGATTTAGCAGAGTTACGCATTGGTGCACCTGTTGTACATTTACAATTTGGTGTAGGCCGTTACCAAGGCCTGCAGTACATTGACGATAATGGCAATGCCAACGAATTTTTAGTTTTGACTTATGCAGGAGAAGATAAAATATATGTTCCTGTCACCGCATTGAATGTTATCAGTCGCTATACTGGCGCCGATGCAGAGCATGCCCCTCTGCATCGGCTAGGTACTGACCAATGGCAAAAAGAAAAGAAAAAAGCGGCTGAAAAAATTCATGATGTCGCTATTGAGCTATTGGATATTTATGCAAAGCGTGAGGCAAAACCCGGGTATGTTTATCAATTCAGCCCAAACGATTACCAACGTTTTGCCAGTGGATTTCCCTTTACTGAAACCACTGACCAACTACAAGCAATAAATCAAATTATTAAGGATATGCAATCTTCTCGCCCTATGGATAGGCTAATTTGCGGCGATGTGGGCTTTGGTAAAACAGAAGTTGCCATGCGTGCCGCCTTTATTGCAGTTCTAAATGGCAAACAAGTTTGTGTGTTAGTTCCAACAACGCTGCTAGCTGGTCAGCATTTTGAAACCTTTCGTGACCGGTTTGCTGAGTTCCCGATCAACATTGAACTATTATCGCGTTTTCGTAGCGGGAAAGAATCTGCTGGTGTTGTTGAGTCATTACAAAATGGACGTGTTGATATTGTAATTGGCACGCATAAATTATTTCAAAAAGATATTCGTTTCCATAATTTAGGGCTGCTTATCATCGATGAAGAGCATCGCTTTGGGGTAAAACAAAAAGAACATATCAAATCCTTGCGCACGCATGTTGATATTCTTTCTATGACTGCTACCCCTATTCCACGTACTTTAAACATGGCGATGGCGGGCATTCGAGATATATCGCTCATTTCCACCCCCCCGGCTAAACGCTTAGCCATTAAAACATTTTGGCAGGAAACCAATGAGCCTTTATTACGAGAAGCAATATTGCGGGAAATTTTACGTGGCGGGCAAGTTTTTTTCCTGCACAATAATGTCCAAACCATTGCTCGTGTTTGCCAAGATCTACAAAAATTAGTGCCAGAGGCTAAGATTCACAATGCACACGGTCAAATGCATGAGCGTGAACTTGAGCGTGTTATGTCTGACTTTTACCATCATCGATTTAATGTGTTAGTTTGCACCACCATCATCGAAACCGGTATCGACATTCCCACGGCAAATACGATTATTATTGATAGAGCGGATAAATTTGGTCTAGCACAACTGCATCAATTGCGTGGACGCGTTGGTCGCTCGCATCACCAAGCTTATGCTTATTTGTTAACGCCTAATGCCAAGCTATTAACCCCTGACGCTGTTAAACGTCTAGAAGCCATTGTGTCTTTGGAAGATTTAGGAGCTGGCTTTACTTTAGCAACGCATGATTTAGAAATTCGAGGCGCTGGTGAATTATTGGGTGATGATCAAAGCGGTAATATGCATGCTATTGGCTTTAATCTCTTTATGGAAATGCTTGATAAAGCTGTTAATGATCTAAAAGCTGGTAAAACACCAGAGCTTGCAGCACCCATGTATTCAGGACCTGAAATAGACCTGCGCATCAGCGCTATTATTCCTGACGATTACATTGGAGATATTCACACGCGCTTGATTATGTATAAGCGCATTGCAAATGCCAAAGACAAACAGCAATTACATGATTTACAAATTGAATTAATTGACCGTTTTGGGTTATTGCCTCAGCAAGTAAAACATTTGTTATTAGTAACTGAATTAAAATTTTCGGCGGCTAAATTAGGCATTACCCGCATCGCCGCATCGGGGCTTCAAGGGAAAATAGAATTCAATGACGCTCCGAATATCGATACCAGCGTGTTGATTAATTTAATTCAAGTACACGCCAAGCGTTATAAAATGGACGGCCCTTCTCGCTTAAAATTCACGTTGGATAGCACGTCACACGAAGAACGGATTCATGAGATTAAAGAGCTGTTGGGTAAGTTAACTTGAAATGAAGTCCCGCATTACGCTGCGCTTCATACGGGCTACATGATCTAATTTAACCATGTAGCCCGTATGAAGCGCAGCGTAATGCGGGACTCATTGAGAGCTGCATAATTAAACCACCGAGGCCTCAGAAATTAGTTTGCTCGTTTCACCTGGTACTTGCGCTGTTGCCGGAGGTTGATGGCGGAATAAAGAGAGGCTACTCAATGCTGATAAACCTGCTGACCCGCAGGCATAAAGGCCTTGTAGAGCGACAGCGGTAGGCGCCCCTACAATTTTGCCAAGCTTCGCACCCGGGACAACAAATAGCGGCAGAGCAAGAAGAGCAATAACCCCGGTAATTATTTCCTCTGTCTGGCTGTCTGTATCGGTTAAATGATCAATAAAAGGTCGTACATAAAATATAGATAAGCAAACATCAGCAGTAAATCCGGCAAGGCCGCCTACGATACTTCCGGCCGTTATTCCAATTTCGCATGCTTCTCCACAACCATTTGTCATTTTTGAAACTCCTGCTATCGTCAGGCCCAATGATCATTATAAATAGGGCGCTTAGAATTTCAATGTAAATAATGAAATCCCGCATTTCGCTGCGCTCCATACGGGCTACATGATCTAATTTAACCATGTAGCCCGTATGGAGCGCAGCGAAATGCGGGACTCATTCATGCAATTGCATTTATACATATACATAGGGTAGTCTCGATCTATTATTTTATTGCTCCGCGACAATACATGAATAAGGATATTCTCCGTTTTAAATCGCGCTTCATAACCTTTGCCTTATTGCTTGGTTATGTTTTTATTCACATCAAACTTACAGGCGTATTTGTTGATACAACGCTCACAGATATGGCTAATTTTTCTGCTCGATTACCGTTTGGGCAGAGATTACTTGTTCCCGCTATTGTTCACTTTTTAATCTATTTTTTACCACTTTCCGTTGATAATCTATTTTTTTTAATGGAATGGTTATTTATAAGCCTGTTTTACTTCACCCTGATCAAATTATTGGAGTATGAATTTACTCCTCAGCAAGCCCAGCTGCTTAGCTGGCTCTGTATTCTACTGTTACCGCTCATGACCGTTATCAACTATCGATTTACAAGTGAAGGTAAAGCTACTTTTTTTTACCCTTGTGACACCGCATCTCTCTTTTTTATGGCTATGGGCTTCTTATTGTGCTTGCGAGAGCGGTGGATATACTTTATTCCTTGGGTATTTCTCGCAACATTTAATCGCGAAAGCAGTATTTTGCTAGTGTTGATAATCCCAGCACTGCATTGGCAAAAAATGAGGTCAGTGATAGTTCCATTATTGCTTGCTATATTGGCTTATTGCTTTGCACGTGGCTTGGTTTTAACGTTCACCCATGGGCTTCCTGGGCCTATAATGGAATGGTATTTCCGTGCGTCTGAGCACACCTATTATGAGGCCAACTTAGTTTGGCTGCTCAACGACCTACATATACTACTGTTTTTGTTCTGTTTTGCGGGCTTACCTCTGTTCTGGTTTGCGTTTTATGATTATATCCCTTTGCAATATAGGCCTTTGCGGTATGTGGCCTTATTTTATTTTGCAGGGTTATTGCTGGTTGGCAATTTGATGGAAGCACGTTTATTTAATGAAATTTTGGTGCTATTTTATTTACCGGTTTGCGTTGCTCTTCGTAGGTGGATTACCCAACTTGAACCCTATTGCACCACATCTACAGGGGCGCTTTATTATATTAATCGGTACGCTGTGTTAGGTGTTTTAGCCGGAGTGGTGTTATTCCGACAGCCAATAAATATTTGGGTTATTTGGCTGTCGCATCATTTTGTTTAGCGCGTTCCGCCCACTGTCAAAGCATCAATTTTTAACGTGGGTTGACCTACGCCTACTGGAACTGATTGGCCATCTTTTCCGCATACACCGATACCACCATCCAATGCTAAGTCATTACCCACCATACTAATTTGCTTCATCACTTCAGGCCCATTACCGATCAATGTTGCTCCTTTTACAGGAGTTGTTACTTTGCCATTTTCTATGAGGTAAGCTTCGCTTGCAGAGAATACAAATTGCCCTGAAGTGATATCAACTTGGCCGCCCCCAAAATTTACTGCATATAAACCGCGCTCTACAGAACGAATTATTTCTTCTGGATTATACGGGCCGGCTAACATATACGTATTAGTCATTCTTGGCATAGGTACGTTTGCATAAGATTCACGTCGGCAATTACCAGTTGGTTGCATGCCCATCAATTTTGCATTTAGCTTATCTTGCATGTAATTCACCAGTACACCATTTTCGATCAGCGTTGTGCATTGCGTTGGCGTGCCTTCATCATCTATCGTAAGTGAACCACGTCGATCGGCTAAGGTCCCGTTATCCACAACAGTAACACCAGGAGCTGCTACTTGCTGCCCCATCCGTCCTGAAAATGCAGAAAGACCTTTACGATTAAAGTCCCCTTCTAGTCCATGTCCCACAGCTTCATGCAACAATACCCCAGGCCACCCAGGGCCTAGCACCACAGGCATCATTCCTGCAGGGGCATCCACCGCATCTAGATTGATAAGCGCCTCACGCACTGCTTCGCGTGCATAAACCAACGCACGATCTTGCTCAAGGAAAAATGAGTAACCGACACGGCCCCCCCCTCCTGAACGCGCAGATTCTCTCCGCCCTTTATCTTCGACGATAACGCTTACATTCACACTCACCATCGGCCTAATATCTGCAATCATTTGGCCATGCATACCCGCAACCATGACCACCTCATAACAACCACTCAAAGAAGCATTCACTTGGATAACCCGAGGGTCCATGCGTCTTGCTTCTTTATCAATCGCCTCTAGCAAGGCTATTTTTTCTTGCTTACTCATACCTTCAATAGGGTTAATGCCGGGATAACGGGCAATGGGTGAGCTCTCTATTTTTATCGCTTGTGAAGGATGAGCCCCCAACAAAGCAATCGAACGGGCAGCGTCAGCAGCTCGTTCCATCGCAGGCAATAAAATATCATCACAATATGCGTAACCTGTTTTATCACCGCTTACTGCACGAATACCAACCCCTCTATCGATAGAATAACTACCGCTTTTTACTTCAGAGTCTTCCAAATACCAGGACTCATAACTACAGCTTTGAAAATACAAATCAGCATCATCGACATGGTTGTTTAACATGGATCGTATCAATTTTTCGATACCAGATTCGTCAATAGAAGCAGGTTTTAGTAATAAATCTTTGGCTATAGTCAATGCTAATTTCATAAAATTACCTATTTAAGTATATGGTGATCATTACAAGGAAATTGTTGGCGGAGTTGCTGTAAGCGTTTTAAATCAATATCGGCAAAAATAACGCCTACCCCCTCTGGTTGCTCACTTATTATTTTACCCCAGGGATCAACAATCATGCTATGCCCATGCGTATAGCGACCATTTGTATGGAGGCCTCCTTGGTTCGGCGCTAGAACATAACATAAACTCTCAATGGCACGAGCTCTTAATAAAGCCTCCCAATGAGCCGCCCCGGTAATTGCGGTAAATGCGGAAGGAACCGTGAATAGCTCAGCACCTTCTATAACCAATTGGCGATATAATTCAGGAAAGCGTAAATCATAACAAATGCTCAATCCAATGCGGCCAACCGGTGTATCGACAACCACGGGTTTATTTCCCGGAGCAATCGTTAGCGATTCTTGATGCGGCTCTTGCTCTGATACCTTAGCATCGAACAAATGAATTTTGTCATAACGGTCAATCGTTTCTCCGTGATGATTGTATACCATGCAACTAGCTTTTACCCGCTGCTTCGAATAAGACATAAATATTGAGCCCGCAATAACCCACATGCTATAACGCTTAGCAAGCGCACTTACTGCGAGTTGAATCTCACCCTCGCCAGGCTCTTCTGCAATCAGCAATTTATCGCCCGCTTGGATTCCCATGAAGGCAAAATTCTCAGGCAAGACAAGCAATTCAGCACCGCCCTCGCTTGCTTTTTGAAAAAATGGCTCGAGCTCGCGCAGATTGTCTTTCACAATATGTGAAGAGTTCATTTGAACTACGGCAACACGAGCCATGATGTTATCCAGGATAAAAGCCCATATTATCCTATTTAAACAAAATTGGCGCTAGTAGCCTACTCATGGGCTTGTCAATAAAAATTACTCCAGTTAGACTTGAATAACCTCTAATGCACCCTCATTTATGCTAAACTATATATATAAACAATCTGGAGTTATTCATGAACAGAAATGACGTTTCAGTATTAAGTCGCCGCACAGAATCTGCGCTGGCTACTAATAAAGTATTACGCAATACGTATATGTTGTTAGGCCTGACATTTCTTTTTAGCGCCTTCACAGCTTATACATCTTTTGCAATACATGCACGCCCAGTTAATCCTATTCTTTTTATCGTTGGTGTTTATGGTTTGATGTTTTTAACCAACGCTCTTAAAAATAGTGTTTGGGGCTTAGTCAGTGTTTTTGCCTTTACCGGTTTTATGGGATATGCCCTGGGGCCGATTCTTAGCTTCTACATTGCTAGCTTTTCTAACGGGCCACAACTGATAGCCACAGCATTAGGTGGTACTGGCTTGATATTTTTTGCCCTGTCGGGTTATGTATTAACGACACGCAAAGATTTTAGCTACCTAGGTGGGTTCTTGTTTGTTGCAGTAATGCTCGCGTTTTTAGCGATGATTGCCAGTATCTTCTTTCAAATACCAGCATTGTCTCTGGCTATCTCTGCAGCGTTTGTACTGATTTCCTCTGGATTGATTCTGTTTCAAACCAGTGAAATCATTCACGGTGGCGAAACCAATTACATCTCCGCAACGGTTTCCTTGTTTGTATCTATATACAACTTGTTCATCAGCTTGTTGAATCTGTTGGGTGCTTTTTCAGGCCGTGATTAAGAACTAAATATCTTTAAAAACTAAGGGGCCAAAATGGCCCCTTAGTTTTTATGCATTGTTCAAACATATACAATACATATAGAATTAAGGGATGCCCAGTGTCCGGTGCTCCTCTATTATTCGTTTCAATACATCAACGCTATCTCTAGGATTACGATGTGCATCAAAAAATCCAAATGATTTTGTATTCCCTTCATTCCATTCATAGTTATCAAAAGCTGACCAAAGATAGGTGCCTCGAACATCAACACCTTCAGCAATTTTACTGTCGATCACTGCAAAGTATAGTGGCAAAAGTCGTTGGCGTAATACATCGCTCCTATCAGCAACGCCTGTTTCTGTAATGTAAACTGGCTTACCAAGACTTGCTACTTGATCGATTGCCGCAGAAAAACCTTCCGGATCAAGTGGTAAATACATATCTCCCATAACTTGACCTGCACGACATGTTGGGCCATATCCATTTCTCCTATTCGGGCCAACAATAGGATTAGCATAGAAATTTAAACCAATAAAATCATTGGAATGGGGGGCGCGATCATCTTGGAAATGGAATCCTTCTCTACGACATGTTATGTAATTGACGACTCTGCTATTGAATACGCGGTAATCGATACGACCCGTTCTAAAAAAATTCATAACGATGTCATCGGTAAGCGGCGTAAAAAGATTCGTAAGAAAATATGCGATTGGATCGTGCGTATATAAGGGCTTAAATCGTAAAACATTGTGAACAATACCAATTTGAGACTCTGGAGATAATGGTTTAAGCGCCTGATATACATCAACGTGTGCTTTAAGCAAATTTTTAAGCACCTCGACTGTCTGAGTAAAACTACCCGTTCTACGTGGAGGAAATTTGCCAAGAAAATAACCCATAAACGCTTGAACTGCGGGTTCATTAATTGTGCACCATAAATTAACCTTAGGTGAAAATACTGAAAATACATGTTTGCTAAACTCTACAAAATGCTCAATATTTTCTTCGCGCTCGAAGCTACCAAGCTCTGTAAACCAGAATGGTTCATTAAAGTGGTAAAGTGTTAACATAGGAACGATTCCCCGCTCCAGACAAGCGTCTATGAGCCTTTGATATCGAGCTATTACTTCATCATCATATTTTCCTTTTACAGGTTCAATATGACTCCATTCGATTGAAACTCGATAAGATTTAATGCCAGTTTTTGCCATCAAATCTAAATCCTCTTCAAAATGATCCCAATGCGAAATTGGCTGTGTTGAATCAGGGACACGTCCTCTTTCAGCAGCTTCAGTCCAATTTGATCGTCCGCAATCAGGCCCTGATGTTTGAAACATAGAGCTGGCAAAACCAATTATGTGTTCATTCCTATTCTGCATGATTTCCCCGTAATTTATTTAACCTGCCTATGCAGTGACCATCATGAGTACTATAGGTCGTATGCCTATCGTAATTTCAGACACAACATATTGTGGTTAGATCAGTTAACCCATAGACAGGTTATTAAATTTTGCTAATTGTACTTTAATTTAACTCTCCACACAATATTTTTTCAATTAACTAGTACTTATTCACGAAATGACGTATAGGCGCCAACTTAAGTTGCCGCCCACGTTGGGATGGATAAAAAAGATCAGCCAAGTGGTTCTTTGGGAGAAATAAAACCTTAGCCTTGATGAAGGCTACCGGCTAGGTGCATCAATGGATAGCGGTCAAACCGCGAGACATCAGCGAGAGGAGTCGGTAGTTACAGTTTCGTTAAGTTGAGCCTATGAGCTAAGAGGGGACGAAAGGAAAATAAGCTATTTTATAAAATAGCTGCGTATTTTTCACCCCTGTTGCCAACTTGCTCTCGCACGAAATAACGCTGGCAAATCAGCTGTGGTTTTTTTGAACTCACAATATTGCCCAAGCATTTCTCTGGTTTGTTGATAGTAAACACCCAGAGGTACTGGATAATCTGGAAAGGTTAAACGTGCGAGGCGCATTGCGGAAATTAAATCTGTAGAGTCATGGCAATAATCTCCCGCCTCGGAAACCGCAACGCGCTCCAATTGCTCATTACGCAATGCTAGAGCTAGCTCCTGCTCTTCACCAAACCGTAAGGTCTGCCCTTCTTCCAAAAGAACGGTGTTCTTCGAGCGATTAGCTTTAAGCGCAAACTCATCGAAAGCGCCATTATTAAAAATATTACAATCCTGATAAATTTCTATGAAAGCACAACCCTGATGCTCATAAGCTTTTTTAATTACTTCACCTAAGTGATTAGGATCTTTATCAACCGCACGTGCTACGAAGCTTGCGCCTGCACCTAAAGCTAACATCAATGGGTTCAAGGGCTGGTTAGTCACCCCTTGTGGAGATGTTTTTGTGACTTGACCTTTTTGCGAAGTCGGTGAAAACTGCCCTTTGGTGAGACCGTATACTTGGTTATTCATCAACAAAATTTTGACATTCACATTACGGCGTAAACAATGAATTAAATGGTTTGTCCCTATACTCAGCGCATCCCCATCGCCTGTAATTACCCAAACGCATAAATCATCGCGCATGGTTTTTAAACCAGTGGCAACCGCTGTTGCTCGGCCATGAATCGTATGAAAACCATAAGCATTCATGTAGTAAGGGAGCCTGCCTGCGCAACCAATACCGGAAACAAAAACGTGGCGTTCCGGTGGCAAGCCTAATTCTGGCAATATGCGCTGCAACGCCGCTAAAATAGCATAATCACCACAACCAGGGCACCAACGAACCTCTGTATCGTTAACAAAGTCTGCTCGTTTGTAGGTTTTATTCATGGCTCACTTCCATTTCGGAATCTTGCATAATCGCTTTTATCGCATCAACCAAATGGCTAGTAGTAAAAGGCTGGCCATTACATTGACTGATAGAGTGCGCATCAACTAAATACTGTGCTCGCAAAAGCTGGCACAATTGCCCTGAGTTTAATTCCGCAACCACCACATGCTTATATTGCTTTAGTAATTTACCTAACCCTTGCGGCAATGGATTTAAATGGCGCAAATGGAGTAATGCTACCTGTACACCTTCGGTATGACACTGTACTAAAGTGGATCTAAAGCTGCCGTAGGTACTGCCCCATCCAATTAATAGCACTGGCGCATTTTCATCCCCTTCCAGCACTAAATCCGGATAATCTCTAGCAATACCAGCTATTTTTTGCTGACGTGTATTGACCATGTTTTGGTGATTAGCCGCATCATAACTTACACGCCCTTCGTCACCTTGCTTTTCTAACCCACCGATTTGATGGATAAACCCTTCTGTGCCAGGAATATTCCAACTGCGGCTCAATACCTCATCACGCTGATAAGGTTTGGGGAAGCGATTGAAATCAATGGTTGGCAACTTTAAGGTATCAAGCTCAGGTATTTTCCAAGGTTCAGCAGCATTGGCTAGGTAGGCATCTAACAGCACCACTACCGGTGTCATGTATTTAATCGCTATCGTAAACGCCTCAATAATTGTGTTAAAGCAATCAGAAGGAGTTTTTGCAGCTAATACCGGCAAGGGAGCTTCACCGTGTCGTCCATAGAGTGCTTGACGCAAATCACTTTGGCCTGTTTTGGTGGGCATCCCTGTCGATGGGCCTGCACGTTGCACATCCAACAAGACTAAAGGCAATTCAGCAACCACCGCCAATCCTAAACCTTCGCTTTTTAAATCTAGCCCAGGGCCTGAGGTACACGTTAAGGCTAAACAACCACCATATGCTGCACCTATGCAGGCACAAATAGCCGCAATTTCATCTTCTGCCTGCAACAGTTGTACACCAAAATCAGATAGTTTGGCGCATTCTTGCAAAATTGCTGATGCGGGAGTAATCGGATAGCCCGAGACAAACATTGGCACACGCAAGCTAACAGCAAGCGTAGCAATGGCAAGGCTTACTGCCTCGACACCTGTTATTTGCCGATAATCACCTTGAGGGCGGCTGACTTGACCTAACATATAATGTCGCCGCGTTAGCTCTAATGTCATTGCATAGTTGTAGCCTGCCAACAATGTCAGCTCATTCGCTTTGGCAATGGCTGGGTTGCTTTTAAATTTCTTGGCGATAAAAGCCAGACAATTCTCTGTAGGCAAATCAAATAACCACAACACTAGCCCTAACACATAAAAATTTTTCGCTTTTTTAGCTTGCGCATGCGTGATACCAAGCTCTTCTATTGCTTTTACTGTATTCGTAATTAAGGGCAGGGAAACAATGTGATAATGCTCTGACGCATCTTTCAACATATCAGGATTGCAACCGGCTTTTTCCCAATCTTTCTCCTGCATGCTGTCTTCATTGACAATCAACAAACCACCTTGATTAAGGTATTGCAATGAGTTTTTTAATGCAGCGGGGTTTAATGCAACCAATACATCAAGTGCCTCCCCTGCTGTGAAAATAGCTTCTTCGGCCATCGCCAGTTGGAAACCTGAAACACCCGCGACGGTCCCGGCAGGTGCACGAATTTCAGCTGGAAAATCAGGTAATGTACGAACATCTCGACCCGTTAAAGCAGCAGTAATGGTCAGCTGTTCTCATACTAATTGCACGCCATCACCGGAGTCTCCGGTTAAGCGAATAACAATAGCGTCAGTCATTGACATAGCATCTCGCTTCTTGCATGAGTTCGCGCATGTGCTTCACAGCTTCTTTCAAGCCGCAAAACAGTGCTCTAACAACAATGGCATGGCCAATGTTTAATTCATGTATTTCTGGTTACAACTCTCATATACACAATGTGAGCCCTTCGCCCCGCGAGGGGAGAGGAACCTACAATTCTCTAGCTGTGCTCAAAACAAATTTTTGTCTATATGGAGTTGCCCCTGTATTTCTTTAATACTAGCAATGGATTGGACATTATGATAGTGCAATCCATGGCCTACGTTGACAATGAGATTCTAATATATCGTTGTTCATATTCACCACCAATTATCAGATGGTGAATAATAAACGAACGGCGCTGATTAGTTAAGGGATTATTGACGAAGTAGGTATGATGTCTTCTTCATCCATAGAGATTGTTGGCGAAGCAGGTGTGGTGTCTTCTTCGTCCATAGTGGATTCATCATCTTCCGTAGAGCTAGAATCGACTGGGCTGAATAGTGCCACCCTTCTTCTTATTCTTTGCTCATTGTTAAACAAGTTTTGGTTTCTTGTTAATCTACCTAATTGATAAAGTATCTCATCAATTATTTTTTGCAGAAATGAGTCTTGATGCGTAAGTAATCCGTTCCTTGTCTCTGCATGCCTATATGCTCTTTCAAAATGCCGCAGTTTTCGCCTTGGCGAACCAATGCCTTCGGGATTAATCGTGTTTTTTAACACGGTTATCGCATTATAATTCATCAAGTATTGCTGCAACGTGTGAGGAACATTATTATTACCATTCAGGTACTCATCACGATTATCTAAGAACCGATCAAGATCATATTCACCAGGCACGAGTGCGTGATTCTCATCGTATCTCATTGCTTGACTTATCTCATATCGATTTATATCAGCTAAAATTTTGCTTTTAACATGAGCAAGGTAAGCTTCACAAAGTGTATTTAATTGCTCACAAATCCCTGCATTGAATGTGTCCTTTTGCATTTTATTAAAATGCTTCACGAGGGATCGTGCTTGATCTTGTTCCAACCATTTTCTGTATTGATTAATCGTGGTTGATGACAGACCCCTCAGATACGGGATAAATACTTCCATATCTATACCTAACTCTTTCCTTTTTATAGCCGCGATGATCTCTGCCTGCTCAAGGTGCCTTACGGCGCGATTTGGGCACGTTTTTTCAGCATACACATTTCTTTGCATGAGGTCGTTTAATAAAGCAGTACCATTATCATCTTCCCAGCTAATCCCTGAGGTCAGCACTTGCGCAAGTGAGTTAGCGTGATGAATTAGCACAGTTTGTTCTGGCGAATGGCTTGTTGCCATTTGTTCCATCACACTTAAACCGCCACTACGTGTGATAATAATATTGCTACGCGTAAAAAGCGGCGCAATTTGCTTATCATCCATAGGGCCTAAAGGAATGATCTTTGCCGCATACTCAGGATGAGCAGCAATAATAACATTTATTTTTTCAAGGATATGCGGACTCGTTCCACCGAAAACAAATACTTTTTGCACACCAGTTTTAAGTAAGCTTTCTATATACTCCACTGTATCGTGACTTGCTTGGCTACCCAGCATAATCGATGCGACTCGTTCTGATTCGGGAATAATATAGGAACCCGCCGAGCCTAAATCAAGTGTGAAATCTTGGTGGAATTTATTACTATTGTCTAAATTATTATCTTTAAAACCACTTCTCACCATAGGATTATCATCCGCTGGTATATTATATACACCATGGAAATGAAAACCTTTAGGAAAGAAATGCTGCATAATGCCATCTTCCATTCCCACCCCGTACAATTTCATTTGTTCTTGCTGTACAGGTGTCAATGTTGATAATACATTAAAGAAATGCACGGCTCCTGGGGTTGGTAAGTCCGTCATATATTGGTGGACGATAACAGGAGGATTAGGATTTTTTTCTAAATTATATTGTTGTACCGCATCGCACAAAGCAGGCAGCGCCATTGCTTGCGTACTGATAATTTCTGTATACGGACTTCCTGCATCAAACGCCGTGCGCAGAGCCTCAAGATAATAATTGTAGACTTTTTGATAATTACTATCATCGCTTCTATGCTGTAGAGCGATTAGTTTTTTTAAGGTACCCACCTCGTCATTTCGTTGCAAAACATTCCAAATGGCTGCGCTTTCATAACCTGCTGGATACACATCAAGTAACATATCGAGGTGTTGGCGTCGTCCATTTAACTTCTCTTCATTAGCGCTTAAGCTACGCATTTCTTGAGTTAAAACGGTGGTATTGGGTAATAGTGGAAAAGAAGAAAGCTTAACTGTTTCTCGGACAACAGGGCCGACGAATGGGATGTACATCATGTCGACACCCCTTTGGATTTCTGCTCTATTCCTATTGGGTGCTTTTTCACCAAGCAACACTGGCCTATGAGTATTAAACTCTACATTAGCACCTAGTGTGTCCTGTAAAAAATTAACAATGCCTTTTATAGCTGAATTGTGACCCGCGCCACCACTGCAGCCAATCATTAATGGTCTATTCGTTCCCTCAAGAATTAAACTTTCATAATTGTTTGGTACAATTGCCATCATTAAGCCCTCAAACACCGGCGTGTAGTAATTACTAACACAAAGGAGTATTTGTGAACATATTAACATAATAATGAATAAGAAACAAACATCAAGAATAAAATATATGTAGGCTCCGAAAGAAGCCTATTTTTTAATGTCCCTTGGACTACCCTGGAACAATGCGCGCGACTTTACCTCTCACCCGCACAAAGTATGATGGATTGCCCGACGCATAACTTGTTTTGCAACCTGTAATACAGAGATATCATCGAGCTTATCATCGGCCATTGCTGCAATATGCCCTCCGCTTATACCCTCTTCTGCCAAGACAAACCCTTCCCCAGCAATAAAACGATAAAAGCAATTAGTATCTATAGGAGTAGCAGAGCGTGCGTCGTGCGTAAGAGACATGGGGAAACCACAAGCAGTCAATAGTACCCATTCGAAACGGCGCAATATGGCTTCGATAGCAAAACGTTCAGAGGTTATCGTAAGCGCACTCAGGGCTTGAACATAAGCACTATAAAGTACCTCATGTGAATCATGAGGCTGTAATGTGTGATAAAGCAATTCATTAATATACAAGCCCGCAAAAAGCGGTGTTCCAACCAGCTGGATAGGGGCTGCGGCTATTTCAAGTTGGAAACCTGAAACACCCGCGACGGTCCCGGCAGGTGCACGAATTTCAGCTGGAAAATCAGGTAATGTACGAACATCTCGACCCGTTAAAGCAGCAGTAATGGTCAGCTGTTCTCATACTAATTGCACGCCATCACCGGAGTCTCCGGTTAAGCGAATAACAATAGCGTCAGTCATTGACATAGCATCTCGCTTCTTGCATGAGTTCGCGCATGTGCTTCACAGCTTCTTTCAAGCCGCAAAACAGTGCTCTGGCAACAATGGCATGGCCAATGTTTAATTCATGTATTTCTTTAATACTAGCAATGGATTGGACATTATGATAGTGCAATCCATGGCCTGCGTTGACGATAAGTTTCAAGCTAGCAGCATATTCTGCAGCAACCTGAATACGTTCCAATTCTTTAAGTCGATCTGCCTCAATTATTGCATCGGCATAGCAACCGGTATGCAATTCAATCGCTGGCGCACCAACAGCCTTGGCTGCATCAATTTGCTTTATATCGGGATCGATAAATAAGGATACTTCACTACCAAGTTTCTGTAAGCGCTTAACAGCATGCTCTATGGTTGGGTAGTGGCCAATAACATCCAACCCACCTTCTGTGGTTAATTCCTCGCGCTTTTCTGGCACAAGGCAAGCATGCTCTGGCATGATTTCTTCAGCAAAATCCAGCATTGCATGGGTAACAGCTAATTCAAGGTTCATTCTGGTTTGTAAGACGGCTTTGATTAGCCTAACATCACGCGCTTGGATATGGCGTAAATCTTCACGCATATGCAACGTAATTCCATCTGCCCCAGCTTCTTCGGCATCAATGGCCGCTTGCACCGGATCAGGATAGCGTGTGCCACGTGCTTGCCGCAAGGTAGCAATATGATCAATATTAACGCCCAATAATATATTTTTGTTCATAATCTTCACTACCAATTATCTCAATTATCAGATGATGAATAATAAACTAAGGAGAATAATTAGTTAAGAATTATCCTAACCCTCGCCCCTGAGGCATAATTTATGCAACAACGTCACAAAGACTCTGACGATACAATGCGCGGGTTTTTATCTCTTTGCCATCCAAAGCATGATCAATGGCTCGGCGCATGACTTGTTTTGCAACATTTAATACAGCAACATTTTCGAGCTGATCCGCAGCCATCGCGGTAATATGTGCCCCGCTTACACCCTCTCCTGCCAAAATAAACCCCTCACCAGCAACAAAACGATAAAAGCTATTCGTATCTATAGGTATAGCAGATCGCGCATCATGCGTAAGAGACATGTGAAAACCACAAGTGGTTAATAACACCCATTCGAAACGGCGTAAAATAACTTCGATAGCAAAACGTTCAGAGGTTGTCGTAAGAGCGCTTAGAGCTTGAACATAAGCACTATAGAGTAACTCATGCGGATCATGTGGCTGTAATATATGATAAAGCAATTCATTAATATACAAACCCGCAAAAAGCGGTTTTCCAACCAGCTGAATAGGAGTTTCAGCTATTTCAAGTTGGCGAACAAAATGAGCATCCCCTCGGGCATCCGTTGTTAAACATAGTGGTAAAAAGGCCTGCAGCAATGCTTGTTTTTTAGGCGTGCGACCACCTTTATACAAACAATTAAGCAAGCCATGTTCTTGAGTAAAAAAGACGACGCGAGCGCTGGTATCGCCAGACCAGTATTTGTGGATAACCCATGCTTGAAGCGTATCAGTTATCATAACCAAGTTGTTTTAGTAGTCGCTCGTCATCAGACCATCCTGATTTTACTTTACACCAGCATTGTAAGAACACCTTTTTCCCTAACATTTTTTCCATATCAACACGCGCGGTACTTGCCATTTCCTTAAGCTTCTTGCCTTTATCGCCAATCACCATGCGCTTATGATTCTCTTTTTCGACTAAAATCAAAGCGTGAATACGGATTACAGCACCTTCGTCTTTATATGACTCTATCTCAACGTTAGTTGAATAAGGTAGCTCCTGGCCACATAGACGGAAAATTTTCTCACGTAATAATTCGGCACATAAAAATTTCGTGGAGCGATCGGTGAATTGATCCTCTGGGAATAAATGCGGGCCTTCGGGTAACAATTCTTGTATTTTCTGCTGCAAAGTATCAACCTGCACTCCGGTTTTGGCAGATATAGGAATGATAGCCTTAAAATTATGGCGTTGACTCAATGTCTCTAACCATGGCAGCAATTTTGTCTTATCTACTATTTTATCAACCTTGTTAACCAGCAAAAAACAGGGAACATCGGTTTTTTTAATCAACTCTAGAACATATTCATCTTCGTCTTCCCAGTGCGTCCCATCTACCAAAAAGGCAACGGTATCCACATCTCGCAATACACTAATAGCCGTTTTATTCATCATCCGGTTCATGGTTTTTTTTGAGCCTTGATGAATTCCAGGCGTATCTACATAGACAAATTGATAATCCCCTTCGGTGCAAATACCCAAAATACTATGACGAGTCGTTTGGGGCTTGCGTGAAGTAATACTCAGTTTTTGTTGTAAAATTCGGTTGAGCAACGTTGATTTACCCACGTTAGGACGCCCTACCAAAGCGATATAACCACAATATGTTGTCATTACTACTTAATCCTGTTTATTTTTAAAACATTTTATCAGTATCTTCTTATCTTTTATAGTGCTGCCTTTAGTCTCAATGAGGCACTACGTGCACTTGTTGGGTCGATGACCCAACCTACATATATATAAAATACTGGGCACTCAACGTAGTGCCTCATTATAATTGCAGGCCAGATTTTCTTGGAGGCTTTCATGTAACCAATTTGCATATTGAATATACAGTTGTATCGTGTATAATGATAGCAATACCATTTTTCAAAGGGCTCAAAAATGCCAGGAAGAAACCCTAAAGCCACTCAAGCTGCACAGGATTTTAAAGAGATTTTACAGCTGAAAAATGCTGATAAAAAACAAATTGAATCTGTAATTGCACAGCTTAAACAATGGAGTGCTCAAAATAAAGAGATGCCTAAAGCTGACCTTCCTGTGCTTGAGCGTCTTGCCCGTTTCGGCGTAAAAACCCCAGAAGAAACCCGTTTATTTGCAGAGTCCCCTGCCGGTGAAGCCCTACTAGAGGCCATGATTGAAGAGGCCTTGGCTGAAATCGCTGCCATAGAAAATGCACGATTTGAACAGCGAGAGCATTTACTCCATAAAAAATTATGGGCGGCTTTCCTAATGCTTGGCCTACTTTACAAACGCAATGCACACGCGCATGAATCAATTAATCATGCTCTAGAAGAGTTCTCGAAAGCCTTGAATGGCGAAAAAACGCTACATCTACAAGCTGCTACCCCTGCAGAGAACGTGTCACATGAATTGAATAACTATACAAGCCCTGCGGCTCAAGTTGAAGCAATGCTACATAACACAATAGCCCAGTCTGAACAGTTAGAAAAACAATTAGCTGAGATGGAACCCATACACCAAGCAACTCAGGCAAAATATGCTACTTTCAATTCACATCTTGATGATGCGCATGCCAAATTTGCAGCGCTAATGGAATCAGGGCCTAAAACATCCTCAACTGAAGGTTCTTCCCTCGCTGAAAAAACTGAAACTCTATTAAAAGCTATTACACAGCAGATTTTTGAAAATGCCGATGCAGTATCTGCCGCTCTGGAAAATGATCAAGAAGAGCAAGCGCGGATATTAATGAATACGGGTAATGCGCTAAACCTACAAGCTGCCATGTTACGTGAAATGCTCTCCGTTTCGGAAGGAAAGAGCATCATGTATGACGATCAACATAAACCTACAACGTCTTTTTCTAACGCAGCGTACGTTTTAGCTTTGGAAAATAAAATCGTTGAAGATAATGGCAAGCATTATTTACTTCGAGTGGGGCAAGAACTTGAGGGTATGACCGCTGAAGAAAGGAACTCCGCTGAAAATGGATTTAAGCAGCTGAATAAAGAAGAAACAATGAGCGTAAGACGGTTAGTCCACCATAACCACCAACTGGAAAATGCTCCGCGTGATGCTTTAATTGCGCAAAGTGACCTACTGCAGCGAGACCTATTATTGTTAGCAAAGCAACTTTCAACTTTGCAAGAAGCCAGCTCAAAAGCTGAGTTAGCACTAAGGCCACCAGCAAAGGCTCCTGCTTTAAAAATGACCCCAATTGCTCCTTCTGCTGCACCTACACCTTCTCCACGCCCTGCCGCAAACAAAGAGGAGCTCACAGAGAGCTATCGGCATATTCTTCGTTTAATGGCTAGCAGCCCCACACCTAGGGCTATCCAGTGGCTCCAAACTACGCTCTCAGGTGTAGAGACTAGCCCTGCACTCAAAAAACAATTAAATGAATTAAAACCTGGCATGCCTATTCCACCAGCAACCATGACTAATTTATTGGCTATGAAATCTGTAGGGCGGGCTTGGTTAAATACTAGTAAACCCGACATAGTAGAGCAAGATTTAAAAACCCCCTCTACGGCTCCGTCGCCTTTCAGTACGAGACCACGTGGGATGGCGTAATAAATATATCATCTAGCCCGTATGTAGCGAAGCAGTAATCACGCATTCCGCTTCGCTACATACTCGCTATATTGTTTTGATGACGTCCTTGATTCAGCTCCACACCTTATAAATACTTACTACATGTTGTTTTTGATACTGGCGATAAGGGATCTCTTGTGTTAATAGTTTGTGTTTAAAAAATGGCTCAATGCGCTGAATGTTGTCTGGAGAGCCAATATATACCGCTGAATTAATCTCCCCTGAGCGAATTTTTTGTAATATAGAGTCGCTCCAATACTGATACTCCTGCGTATCATCAAGAATATATACCTGCGGCTGGTCTTTTAAAAAAAAGGCAAAAAGTGAGGCGGTTACATAGTGATCACTAATAATGACATCACCTTTATGATACGCAGAATTAGCTTGTGCTATTAACGTCGGATCCCATAAATATTTACTAAAGGCTGTGAATGGGGTTAAAACCACGCAGCGCATAGCAATGATGAGTACGATATTTGATATGATAAGCGCTTTATAAAATTTCTTTTTATTATAATTAACAATAACATAAGCCAACAAGATGGTTATACTGATATAGGCGCAAGAAGACCATTGAGCTTGAGATTTTTTGTATACCCCCTCGTATAAGAAAAAGAGGAGCGTTACCAAAAAAGGGATTGCTAAATAAAGTAGCTTTTCATTTCGAACCACTTCTTTCCAATAACGGGTGATAGAGTAGCATGCCCCAATAAAGAAAAGCGGGTTAACCACCCCCATTTGCCCGCCGATGAAAGCTAACATCAAACGCCATTGGAATATTTTTTCTTGCGCAATACCATGGTTATATTGATAAAGAAAACCGATAAAATCATGTTTCCAATTCCAAATAAACACCGGGCTGACCACCAATAGGGCAATAACCACTCCAACATACCAATGTATGTTTTTTAATTCTTTGCGATACGTTTTTGAAATGACTAAATAAATGAAAAAAGAAACACCTAACAATACCCCGGGGTATTTGGCTAAAACAGTTAGCCCCAAGCTGATAGAAGCTAAATAACGATACTTATTGCTATTTTCAGCAATCGCCATATAAAAACAATATAAGGTGACACTCCAAAAGCAAAAAAGCGCGGGATCTAATAAGCTAAATAGATACCAGGCTTGAGTAATAGGTGTCAGCATGACTATCAGCAATGAAGTGTAAGCTACTGTCTCATCAAACATGACCCGCGCTAATCGATAGACAAAAAACACACCTGTACTTGTACAAAGCACAGCACTTAGTTTTACTCCAAATAGGGTATTTCCCACAAGTGATGTAACAAGACGAATGATATAAGCCATCAATGGAGGGCCATCATAATAAGACAAAGCTAGATGACGGCTCCACTGCCAATAATATGGCTCATCAGGGTGCATAGGCGTCCCATAGGCATTATAAAGCGCGACCATGACAGTCATTGCTAGAAGGGTCCAGAATGCACGGGTACTGATTATCACTGTAATCCTGATGGTTAAAATTTTCGTAAATTGTATGGCAGTATTATTTTACAATCAAACACTAGTGCACACCTAAAAATCGATTGCCAACAAGACCCAACTCTTCTACCATAATAAAATCTTGTAGAATGAGAAACGATGCAATTATGGAAAAAATAACTGGCAATCAACCAATCATTATTACACTTGATGTTGATGCTCTCTTGTTTGATAAACTTCATAAAATTGCGGAGTTAGGGCTTGCAACAGTTGAAATTAATTGCGTCGATCAAAGTTTATTAGGCAGCGCTTTACACCATTTCCCCATGCTACGCATTGGTGCGGGAAACATTGTAAATACCCAACAACTAGAAGACTGTTATAAAGCAGGCGTACACTTCGTCACTAGCCCAGGGTTCCTCCCAGCAATCGCACAGACAGCAGGCATTTATTCTATCAATTACCTGCCCGGCGTCGCGACGCTATCCGAAGCCATGGGAGCAGCTGCTGTAGGGTGCCAACAAGTTAGGCCTTTCCCCGCCAATCTTGGATTTTGTACGTTATTAAATAAATACCTACCACTGCTTCGACTATTCCCCGCCGAAGTTGAATGGGATGAAGTAGAGCATTTCCTCAATTTGCCTGCTGTTGCTGCAGTTAGTGTTATTAATCCTGAAAATAAACAATTGCAAGCATTGATGGATTCTAAGACCACAACCTGGATAGTGTAGGTTTAATGCTATTGTAGTGGGTCAAACCGGGAGTCCATTCCCGCATTCCGCTTCGCTCCATACGGGCTACATTTAAAAGGGAGTGGTACGGGAATCTCTGTCCTTAAGCTAGAAAAAACTTACGATTTTAAACGAAGGGTGGCGCGGAAGGGTGGGCTCGTGAGGCACCAGGACCGACTTTTAGACGCAGTTTAAAAAGAAGCTAAGTACGATTGTTTTTACACAAATCAATCAACAGCAAAACCGCACCTATACATATAGCGCTATCTGCTATATTAAATACAGGCCAGTGATGATTTTTGTAATAAACATCAATAAAATCAATAACAAAACCAAAAAGAGCCCGATCGATTAGATTACCAATAGCACCACCCAAAATTAGACTCAACGCTGCCAACTGCAAACGTGCAACAGACGGCAAGCGAATGATCCAAATAATCAATGCGATGCTCATGATGAGACTAAAACCTGTAAAAAACCACCGATGCCAGCCGCCCGCATTATGCAAAAAACTAAATGCAGCTCCCGTATTATAAGCAAGCGTTAAACTAAACATCGGGAAAATAGGTTTAGGATGATATAGCATTAAATCCAATGAGGCCCAATACTTACTCGCTTGATCCAGACAAATAACCACAAGCACCAACACAAACCATGGCCATTTCTTCATGCAAAATGCCTCAACTCTGGTTTCTCGCTAATATTACCTACACAGCGCCCACACAACTCAGGGTGCTCAACATGTGTGCCCACATCTTCACAACGATGCCAACAACGACCACATTTAGGGTGAGCACTAGCTTTAACTCCGATAGCTACTCCCAACTCTTCATTTAAGATGGCGTCCTCAGTACGCTCACTCATTGGACGTACCACAGCAGCAGAAGTAATCAAAATAAACCGCAACTCATCTCCAAGTCTATCAAGAATTGATCGCACACCATCCTCAGCATATAACGTTACTTCCGCAGCCAAAGCGGAACCAATCAAACCGGCCTGGCGCTGACTCTCCAAAGCCTTATTAACCTCATCGCGAATAGCCTGAAATTGCTGCCAATCACTCATTTTCACGTTACCTACTTTAGGCCAAGCTTGATACCACTGCTCAACAAAAATCGACTCGCCCTTAAAGCCTGGAATAGATTGCCAAATCTCTTCTGCAGTGAATGATAAAATCGGAGCTAACCAACATGTTAGCGCCTTAACGATATGATACATTGCCGTTTGGCATGAACGCCTTGCGATACTATTAACAGGCGTCGTGTACTGCCTGTCTTTGATAATATCAAGGTAAAAACTACCCATATCTACAGCACAGAAATTATGGATTTTTTGGTAGATCACATGAAAGTGATACTGTTCATAAGCGCTCAGTATTTCTTCCTGCAATTGCTGACAGCGTTTTATAGCCCATCGATCTAATTCAACTAATTGATCCTCTTCTACGCTATCCTTCTCTGGCACAAAATCAAATAAATTAGCTAGTAAAAACCGCGCTGTATTTCGAATACGTCGATAAGCATCTGCATTGCGTTTGATAATTTCATCAGAAATACTAACTTCGTTACGATAATCTGTTGAAGCTACCCATAAACGCAGGATATCAGCACCATGCTGATTGATTAGCTTATCCAGTGCTATGTAATTTCCTTTAGATTTAGACAGCTTTTTGCCTTCAGCATCGACTGTATAACCATGGGTAAGTACGGTTTTATAGGGAGGCGTACCATACATCGCAACAGCTGTTGTTAGTGAAGAATTGAACCAACCACGATGCTGATCAGAACCTTCAAAATAAACATCAGCAGGCATACCCAAGCTATCTCCCTGCTTCAAGACACAGTAATGCGAGACGCCTGAGTCAAACCACACATCTAATGTATCGTTAATTTTTTCGTAAAATTCAGCATCCTTCCCTAGAAACTCGCCTATATCTAAATCGAACCAAGCATCCATTCCGCCCTGCTCAATTCGCATAGCAATTTTCTCTATCAACTGCACAGTATCAGGATGCAAAGCGCGGGTAGATTTGTGTACAAACAGCGGCATAGGCGTGTTCCATGCTCTTTGACGAGATACACACCAGTCAGGCCTGCTTTCCACCATATTGCTTATGCGCGCTTTACCCCAATCAGGCACCCAATTTACATGGCCAATTTGTTCCATTAATTTATTACGCAACCCATTTTTATCCATCGAAACAAACCATTGCGGGGTAGCTCGGAAAATCATTGGGGTCTTATGTCTCCAGCAATGAGGATAACTATGACTAAGCTTTTCGTCGTGCAATAACGTTTGATGCTCACGTAATACGTCAAGAATTTGCTCATTTACTTTCAGCACAGAAAGGCCTGCAAATAATGGAACATCCGGCGCATAACAACCATTGGCAAGCACTGGGTTAATTAGTGGTAAATCATACGCTTGACCGACCTGATAATCGTCTGGCCCATGCGCGGGTGCTGTATGCACACAACCCGTGCCTGAATCAATTGTCACATGCTCCCCCATTACCAGAGGAACTTGACGTTCATTGAACGGGTGCTGTAGTGGTAACTTATCTAATACACGACCTTTAACGGTGCTTAACTCAGAAAATTTCGCAATATTAAATCTTGTCATCACAGGTGCGACCAACTCGGTAGCCAGAACAAAATACTGGTCACCTGCATCAACAAGTGTGTACTGAACATCAGGATGAAGGCACACCGCCTCATTTGCTGGTAACGTCCAAGGTGTGGTTGTCCAAATAGGTACAATGACTGGCTTTTGTGGCAAATTAGTGCCAAATTTGGCTAGCAATATTTTTGGATCGACCGCATGAAAAGCAACATCGATAGAAGATGATATTTTATCTTCATAATCTACTTCTGCCTCGGCAAGCGCTGAGCCGCAATCAATACACCAGTGCACAGGCTTAAAGCCTTGATGCAAATGGCCATTGTCAATAATTTTTGCCAAGGCGCGCACAATGTTTGCCTCGTAGGTATAATTCATGGTGGTATAAGGGTTTTGCCAATCACCAAAAACCCCTAAACGTTGAAATTCATCACGTTGAATATCAACTTGACTGGCAGCATACTCACGGCATTTGCTACGAAATTCACGCGCACTAACTTTAACGCCTGCCTTTCCGATTTTTTTCTCTACATTAAGTTCTACTGGCAGGCCATGACAATCCCAGCCAGGTACAAAAGGCGCGTCATAACCGCTAAATGTTTTAGATTTAACAATGATATCCTTAAGGATTTTGTTTAGGGCATGACCGCAATGTAAATGACCATTTGCATAGGGAGGCCCATCATGCAAAATAAAGCGCTTACCGCCTGCTCGCACAGTACGAATTTTCTCATACACGCCTTTTGTTACCCATTCCGCCAGCATTTGCGGTTCACGTTGGGATAAGTTTGCTTTCATTGGGAAAGCTGTGTTGGGTAAGTTCAGCGTGTCTTTGTACTCTGTCATATTATTTACCTAATGTTTTACATAAATAAAAAATCGTAAGCTTTCATAGCCATAAGAACTGTAGCCTGGATGAAGCGTAGCGTAATCCGGGATTTCTGGCGCACCAACCTCCCGGATTACGCTACGCTTCATCCAGGCTACTTTTAATCTAACCCGCAAGCTATCTCACAGCCTTGCTCGCAATAAACCTTCGCTGCAGCTATATCATTATGAATCTGCACGATTAAATCATCCACTGAAGAAAATTTTACTTCGTCACGTAGTTTATGTAAGAAATACACCTGCACCATCTCACCATACAGCGATTCATTTGTATCAAACAAATGAATTTCGAGAATATTTTTAGTGCCATCAATGGTTGGGCGACATCCAATATTTGCAACACCCGTTAATAAAGGCTTTCCCTGTCTCCTCACCCGCACACAAAAAACCCCTGTCAAGGGCAACACTTTGTGATGCATGTTTACGTTCGCGGTAGGAATACCCCACTGCCGCCCCCGACCAGCGCCGCGAACAATGCGGCCACACATGTTATACGGACGACCTAAAAGCTTAGCTGCATAATCAAGCTTACCGTCTTTTAGTGCATGGCGAATCTTTGTTGAGCTTACTCGTTGTGTATCAATAAAAAAGTCGGAGAATCTTTGTACAATGCACGCCTGTTGGCTACCCAGCTCATTAAGCAGCGAAACATCACCAATCCTATCATGACCAAAACGAAAATCTTCTCCAATCAATAAGTATTTAGCTTGAAGTAAAGAAAAAATAAAGCGCTCAGCAAATGCTACAGCAGGCATTGAGGCCAATTCTTGATTGAATTTCAGGCAAAAAACATAATCAGCTCCACATTGACGGAGCATCTCAAGTTTTTCTCGCAGGCTAGAAAGCCTAGCAGGTGCTTCTTTGCCATAAAAATACTCACCGGGCTGTGGCTCAAACAACATGACTACCATAGGTAACTGCATGCGAGAAGCTTGAGAGCGCAACATAGCCAACAATGCTTGATGCCCGCGATGGACACCATCAAAGTTACCAATAGTAGCTACTGACCCTAGGCCAAGCTCCGCAATTTGTTGAAAACCATACAATAACTTCATTGGAGTATAAAAACCAAGCAAAAGGCTAGAGTATACCGCTTTAATCATGCGTTGCGAAGTGTAGGGTTCTTTTAGGGTGTGATTGTAGGTTAGGCTCTGGGCGTAATAGCGCTTACCTAAAGAAAGATAGTCGTCTTTGCGAGCGTAGCGAAGCAATCCAGTGTCTTTATCTTAACGACATTAAGGCCACTAGACTGCTTCGCTACGCTCGCAAAGACGGGCTATTTTTAGCCAGCATTTCCTTAGGTAAGTGCCATTCGGCCCATGGCCGCAATCTCCATTAGATTACCCAGCTACCATCACGCCACTGTCGTAGAGCGGACAATCAACACGTCGCATTCTGCGCCATGTAAAATGGCATTTGCGGTGGAGCCTAATAGTAACGCTAGGCCATGCTTACCATGGCTACCAGTTACAATTAAGTCAACGTTATGCTCTTGAGCAACGCGCAAGACCTCATTCTTTGTAGATCCAAATTCAATTAGCTGGTGCTTTGCATCTATACCCAAACGATCTGCAAGAGCCTTAAGCTCTTTTTCTGCTTGCTCACGTATCGAAACCTCTACTTCTGCAAAACCTGCGAATCCAGGGTAGGCATAAGCTGGGATGGGCTCAACCACATGCACTAGAATTAATTCCGCTTTATTTTCATCAGAAATTTTCTTCGCTTTATGAGCGGCACTAATGCCAACATCATCGAAGTCTGTTGCAAACAATACCTTTTTGTACATTTTAACTCTCCTTGTGAATCTAAAAGATTAGCAGAAATATAGGGAAAATATCTACCCCGCTATTTTTAAATCCGAAATTGCGCGCACCCATGGCTTAAATTGTACAATATCTTTTGGTAAATTGCTGACCGCCTGTTTTGCATGCTGGCGCTCTTGATACTCTCCTAAAGTCAAAACATACCAAGCTACACCCTGACGTTGAGAACGACGTAATTGCACTTTGCCTTTAAGGTGATGAACATTCGCAAAACGCTCCAACTGCTTCTTGTTCTTGCTCGCTAACAACTGGATGGTATATCGACCTTGCTCTACAATGGGCCTGATTATTGGATTTTTTTTCACCAACTTTGGTGCCGCTGGGGCCACTGGGGCTGCTGGAACTAAGGGCTTTTCTTCGTGAGCTATAACTTTTGGAGCAACAATGACCTTATCCAGGACTGCTTCCGATTCATCTACAACCTCGTCCTCTTCATTGAAAGCAACCAATTCATTTTTACGTAAAGGTGTAGCTAATATTGCCTGTCGAACAGCCTCGGTTTCAAAAGATGGAATAACACTATAAAGCACAGGCTCAATTTGAGAGAGAAGCATATCATTTTCATCCATCTCAGATGGAGATGGTATCGGCTGCTCAAGAATTGCCATGGGTATTGAGCGAGAATATTCTGGACCCCAAATATAAGCAGCGACAGCTATTAAAGCTACACTGGCAGCAATATTTAGAGGACCAAACAATTTATTACTCTTTGGCGCAGCAGCCTTAGCGTTGAAAAAGCGTGCCATTTGGCGGTTAATATCTACAAGATGTCCTGCAGTTAATTGATAAAATTGCTTAACTCGCAGATCAGTTACTCTTTTTTCAACATTTTGTCGAGGCATGACGTGCTGTAATAAGTACGTTTTAGTTTCACTTTCAGTTAAAGCACCTAGTTCGATGCTATGAATCCTATCCTGATAGTCATGTTGCGCCAATTTATTTAAGACAGGCACCAATGAAAAATCAGAGACTAGACACACATGAAAATAGCTCGTATCACCTAATTGTTGCATTTCCCCTAACACTTCCTCAACAAAAACCGCTGAAAGGTGTTGTGCATCATCAATGATGATCAAAGTATGTGATTCTTGTACTTTACAATGTGCTATAAAATTGGAGATCGATGGCTCGCCCTCAACACCTAGTAACTCCTGCAGTTGTTGCAAGAAAAACACTCTATTAAACAAGGGATTGGCAGGAATTATGTAAGGCTTTATGTGGGGGGAAAGCTCGGTGTTCAACAAATGGGCAAACGTGGTTTTTCCATTCCCCTGCTCGCCCAGGATGGCCATCATAACATTATTTTCTAAAACTAAGCGCTTAACAAAATCAACCGTAGCAAGCCATGCCTCAGGCTTAAATATCACCCTGTTTGCTTCTGCCTTTTCTGGCAAAACCTGTACTTCTTCGCTCATTTCTAGTCTCCTTGAACAGCCTTTATCAATGCATGGCGCAAAATTTTCTCTGTTACTCCAGTTTCAAGGTAACAATCCCCTGGTGCTCTCATTAGCACAAAACGTAGTATTTTATTCTTAATTTTTTTATCTTTAAGCATTAATGCCTGTAACTCTGATAGATCAATTTCTTTTGGTAATCTACGGGGCAATTTTGCAGCAGTAAGTAAGGCATCGACAAGAGCACAGCTCTCTTTGTCCAAATATCCTAATTGATGCGACAACATCGCAGCACAATAAAGACCTATTGCCACCGCCTCGCCATGCAACCAACGCTGATAGTTTGTATATGCTTCTAGCGCATGTGCGAAGGTATGACCAAGATTCAGTAACGCTCGCCGGCCATTTTCTTTTTCATCTTCTTCTACGATCACGGCTTTGATAGAACAACATTGGGCGATAAGAGACGCTAACTGTTTCTTTGAAATAGTGGTTAAATCCCCTTCCAGCACTTCCTGTAGTGTATTGAGAAAATCCCCTCCCACCAACAAACCATATTTAATCACTTCACCAAAACCAGCGCGAAACTCGCGCTCTGGCAATGTTGTTAGCGTACTTAAGTCCATTATCACCGCTTGAGGTTGATGGAAACTCCCTATCATGTTCTTACCAAGTGGATGATTGATTGCTGTCTTACCACCAATAGATGCGTCAACTTGCGCCAATAACGTTGTTGGCAACTGAACAAATTTTACTCCGCGTTGATAAGTCGCTGCAGCAAAACCGGTTATATCCCCAATTACCCCACCACCCAAGGCTATAAGAGCTGTATCTCGATGATGGTCATACTTAATTAAAGTGTCATAAATTGCAAATAGATTTTTCTCATTTTTATGACATTCCCCATCAGGTAGCACCACAACATCACATTGCCTCGAGGAAAACGCTTGCTGAACTCGTGTAAGATATAATGGAGCAAGCGTCTCATTGGTAACAATTAATACCTGCGACGCCTCAATATGCCGACATAATAAAGTAGTATCAGACAAAAGGTTTTCACCGATATAAATTGGATATTCATGCGTGCCACATAAAATACCCAATTTATGGTAAATATCAGACTTCGCCATAGATATATTTAATAATGTTATTAGCAACTGCTTTTACAGTTAATTTATCGGTTTCAAAGCTGATATCCGCCATTTCTTCATAAAATGGTTCACGCTCATCGCGCAGCATTTCCAACCGATCTTCCAAATTATCTGTCTGCAGCAAAGGGCGTTTGGTATCACGCTTGGTCCGTTCGAACTGTTGTTGGAGCGAGGTTTTAAGGTAAATCACTGTACCTCGACCAGCCAAAGCATTACGGTTTTCTGGTGTCATGACGACCCCACCCCCCGTGGCTAATACAATATTGCTTTTTTGGGTCAATTCATCAATTATTTTCTGTTCACGACGGCGGAAACCTTCCTCACCCTCAACATCAAATATCCAAGCAATATCAGCGCCTGAGCGCTCTTCAATTACTTCATCCGAATCGTAGAACTCAAGCTTGAGTTCTTTTGCCAAAGTACGACCTATCGTGCTTTTACCAGCTCCCATAGGCCCTATTAGAAATATATTGCGTACTTTAACGATACTCATTTTTGATTACATACCTCTTCACTATATACAGGAAATCAAAACGAATTCCCTGTGTAACTATATTTATTGTTTAATGGTTCGGTATCACTACCGGCTTTCCAAATTTGTCCAATTCTACACCTTTGGCCAGACAAGGAGGCTTTCCTTCCATCTCTGTTATCGACAAATTGTTAGTCATTATCCTAGGAGTAATGAAAATGAGCAACTCCTCATTGTTAGTTGCTGTGTGTGTCCTACTAAATAAATGACCCACAATAGGCAATCCGCCTAAAAATGGTATCCGCGTAACGGAATTATTTTTATCTTTCTTATAAATGCCTCCTAAAACTATGGTTTGACCGTTATTAACCAAAACATTTGTTTGAATTGATTTTGTTAAAATAATAGGCACCCCTTGAACACGCTCAAGTGAATCAGCATCTTGCGTAATGAGCAAGTCCATCAACAACTTACCATCAGGCGTAATTTGCGGTGTCACCTTCAAGCTTAGCACAGCTTTTTTAAATGAAACTGCTGTGGCCCCACTCGAAGTAGCTTGTTGGTAAGGAATATCCTTTCCTGACTCGATCACCGCCGATTGCTGGTTGGTGGTCATTAAGCGAGGGCTCGCTATTATCTCAGTTCGCCCCATGCTTTCTAAAGCAGATAATTCCAAATCAAGCAAAACCCCATCGCCCAATTTTGCTAAAGCAATGCCCACCGATGCAGGTGTGGCTCCAGCCAGCGGTAATGCTACCAAGTCCAAGTTTAGACGCTCCGCAAGCGGCGTAACATCCGCCGGCGCGACACCTTGCGCTAACTGATTTGCGCCTGCGAGTGTACCACTTAAATGCGTTGGTTTTGAAATACCCCATCGAACACCCAGATCTAATTCGCAATCTTTCGTCATTTCAACAATGCGCGCCTCGATCATTACCTGCTTCACGGGAACATCCAATTGTTTAACTAACTCTCTGATTTCTTCAATTTGAGAGCCAGTATCTTGTAGCCAGATGGTATTTGTTCTGGCATCAACACTGAGGGTGCCTCGATCCGACAAGAGGGAATTTGACTTATCCTTTAGCATAGTAGCAATATCTGCGGCCTTTGCGTAATTGATTTGTAATAAATCTGAACGTACGGGAGCCAGTTTTTTCGCTGCCTGCTGTTCTTTCAGGGCTTGAGTTTCACGTGCAACTAGCGCTGCAGCCTTATCAATTAGCACGACATTACCTACTTGGCGTTTATCCAAGCCTTGTGTAGTTAGGATAATATCAAGGGCTTGGTCCCAAGGTACATCGTTTAAGCGTAGCGTAATATTACCAGTAACCGCATCGCTTGCTACCATATTCACACCAGTGAAATCAGCGAGTAATTGTAAAACCGCTCGTAGTTGAATATCTTGAAAATTCAAGGAAATACGTTTGCCGACAAACACTTTCTTTTTCAATTTTGCTTGCTGCATTTCTTCAGAAGACAGTGGGAACACATCTATAATAAATTGCTTATTTACCTGATATGCATAATGGCCATAATCCCCTTCATTCAATAGGGTAATTTGGGCACTTTTGCCTTCTTGTACAGCGCTGATCGTCTGAACTGGGCTGTGAAAGTCTGTCACATCGTAACGCTTCATGAGCTGTGGTCGTAAGCGTGTGCTCATGAAATTTACAACAACCTCTTTTCCTGTTTGCACTACGTCAACAGGAATTCCTGGATCCGTCAGGTCGATGACAACCCGCCCACCTTGTTTGTCCAAACCGCGGAAATCAATATTGGTAATTCCGAAACGCGCATTCACAGGACGGTTAGTAATAAAAACTTCTTTTCTAGGGGAGATTAGCTGCTCACCTTTTCCGCTGATTATTAAGCTATATACATGCCCTGAAACCTCTCCTGAATAAGAAACAGTATCTGTCAGATTAACAATAGCGCGCACTCGATTACCCAAGGCCACAATTTTATAATCTGCGATGGAACCTACATCAATTTTTTTTGATTGTAGAGCAGGATTTAACCTGTTGCTGGTGCTGATGAAATCAAGGACCAAACGTGGCGGCTCTTGTGTGATAAAACTAGCTGGCAATTGATCAATAGGGTCGACGAACTGAAAATCAAAGCGAACCCTATTATTAGGCATAGGCATGACTTTTAGCCCGGATAAGACATTATCTTTAGCATATAAGCCAACGCACCATGTGCTAAGTAACAAGCATAAGATAATAATTTTGCGCAATATACTCTCCCTGAACTGCCAGTGCATCTACCTACAGAATAAAACACCATCGTAGCCGAATGGCACTAACTTAAGGAGGATAATCGTCATTGCGAGCGTAGCGACGGACTATTTTTAGCCCGAATTTCCTTAAGTAAGTGCCATTCCCATTCTAGCCCGTATGGAGCGCAGCGGAATGCGGGGATCATACCGGGGCCAATCCCGCATTCCGCTGCGCTCCATACGGGCTACATTTGATCAAAACCTCTTATACAATTCACGTTGGGCCAACCTATTTTGGGGTCCGCAGGGTAAGTGTGGTCGTCTTTTTCTCCCACTTCCCATTTACATTTAATGTTTCTTCCAGCTCTATGGCCTTATCTTGAATACTGAGTATTTGCCCATAGTTTTGCCCCATATAATCCCCTGCCTTAACCCTTGAGACAAATCCACCGGGCTGGCTTATTAATGCCCAAACCATAGGGCCTTCTTTCAATATACCGACAAAATTCAAGGCATCCAAGGGAAAAGCCTCTAAAGGCTGTTTGGGGCGTTTAACGTTAGGAGCAAATGATTCTTCTTGCTCCGCCACCACAGGCTTAAATGGACTACGACGATTATCCTTTTCTGGATAGATAAATTTTTTGAGCGGCTGAAACTCTGGAATGGGCTCAATAGGCCTTGCTGGCCTTGTTTTTATCATATTAATATAGCGTTTTAACTCACTGTCATCAGACGAGCAAGCGCCTAATAGTAATGATAAAAACCCCATAACAATCCAATGCATTATGCTTTTCATCGTGTGCGGTATCTATAAATTTTAGCGGTCATTTGCATACTCAGTAGCCCCGCCGGGCTGGTCTTTTGCTTGTCAGAAGTTACTCCTTCAACTACAAAATCATGCAACGTAACAATTCGGCTCATTTGGGCCACACGGCTTAAAAATACAGCGAACTGGTGATAATTACCAACCACACCGATTTTTATGGGTACCTCAATATAAAAATCGTGCGAAACTTCAGGCATGGGTGCAAATAACTCAAACGTTAAACCACTGGCAATCCCCGTTTTAGAAATATCCTCTAACAAACCTGGCATTTCATTTTGGGTTGGTAATTGTTTTAGCATGTTCCCAAAACGCTCTTGCATAATGACCATTTGATTACGATACGCATTCAAGTTTGAAGCCTGGCGTTGTTTTACCTCAAAATCACTTTTTAATGTTACCTCTTCTGCCTTCAGCCTATCGTATTGCTCAAAATTTTCTTTAACAATCAACCAGTAACCCAAACCAACGAGTAGCAAAGATAATAAAGCCACAATACCTATCCTAACGGGCTGAGGCCACTGTCCGACATTATCTAGTGTTAACTCATTTAAATTAAAGCTCTTCATAATTTAGGGCCAAGCATAGATTTAGATTTTAAGATAAAGCTCAACTTAAATGCATTTTCTTCAGGTTTTTTACCTTCTGATGATTTTTTAATTTCGGTGAGCTCAGGGTCTTGGATCCAAGCGTTTCCTTCAATATTACGCATTAAAAGCGAAATATTCGTATTTGACTCAGCATACCCTAATAAGGTTACTTTATTGCCAATCCGATCTACACGGTTTAAATACACACCATTAGGCATAATTTTAATAATTTCATCAAACAACCGAACGGTTAGTGCGCGAGTAGCTTGTAAATTCTGCACAATAGTCATTCTAGCAATCAGGGCTTGCCGCAATTTCTTAAGTTCGGCGATCTCTTTAATCTGCTTTTCAAATTGAGTAATTTCGTCTTTTAGCCGCTGGTTACGCTGAGTCTGCGCGTCCACAAGACATTTCGCATAATAGTCAATTAAAATAACTATTATTACAGCCATAACCAGACCAACTAGCAAATAAAGAGTAAATTGCTTTTTTTCTTGCTCTCGTTTTTTTTCGCGCCAAGGCAGTAAATTGATCTCAGTCATGGATTCACTCGATATGCCTTAGCGCTAAACCACACGCTACCATTAATGTAGGAAAATCTTGGGTTATAGCTTCCAGATTAACCGTTTTTGCCATGCTCATACCACTAAACGGATTCGCAATGCTGGTGGGAATGTTGATGTGCTCTTGCAACAATTGCGCGATACCAGGTTGCTTAGCTACCCCACCTGCCAACACAATGTGATCTACAAAAGTGTGGTGACTAGTCGAAAAAAAGAATTGTAATGCTCTTTTAACTTGTAACAAAATTAATTCATTGAACGGTTGCAAAATTTCTTCCGCATAATCCGACGGCAAGGTGCCCTGCTCTATACCCAGGAGTGCTTCCCCACGTTGCATGTTATATCGTTGCACAACCGAGTCAATTAACTGCTTACCACCAAACTCTTCTTCACGAGAAAAAATTATTCGCATTCCATGTAATACAAATAAATGGGTATAAATTGCCCCAATATCGATGATGGCAATATTTTTCTTTTCACCACCCGCAGGCAAATCGGATGTCAGGAGCTGCGCGGCACGCTCTACGGCATATGACTCAACATCGACTATTTTGGGCTCAAGACCTGCGCGCGTGATTACTTCAACACGGCTACTGACGTTTTCTGCTCTGGATGCAACAATCAACACATCAAGCATTGCTGAATTTTTAAGAGAAGGGCCTATGACATTAAAATCAATATTAATTTCGTCTATGGGATAGGGAATATATTTGTCAGCTTCGCTAACAACTAACTCTTCGATTTCCTGCTCACTTAAGCCACTATTGATTTGAATAACTTTGCTAATAGCTGATGAATCTGGAACTGCACAGGCGACATGTTTACAAGAGAAGCGTGCCGTGCTCACTAGTTTTTTTATACTGGTTGCCACAGCGTCAATATCTTTAATAGCATTGCCTTCCATTGCATTTTCGGGCAGGACAGCCGCGCCATAACCCTCAACACGATATTCATTATTATCTGCGGAAACTTCAAGAATTTTTACGGATGTGGAGCTGATGTCTATACCGAGTATTGAGCGGTGCTTAGATTTAAACAAATTGAGCACGTACATCTCCTGTATAGTTATGCCTTGTCAGTTTATCCATGTCTGCCGATTGATATTAACGTAACTGATTTAAAAGTGGAATGGGGGCGCATTGCATTACCCGACACTCTACTCCATAATCGCGTGATGACTGCATCGATTATTGATGGCAAACATGTTGCCAGTGAAATTAGAAATAGAATCAAGCAAATAGTGTCGGAAAAGACCTCTCAAGGTCATCGCGCACCTGGGCTTGCTGTTGTGATTGTAGGTGATGATTCTGCATCGCATATCTATGTTAATAATAAACGCAAAGCCTGCACAGAAGTTGGGTTCAATTCATACGCCTATGATCTTCCAACAACAACGAGCGAAAAAAAACTTTTGGAGCTGATTGATACTCTCAATGAGAGTAGGGATGTCGACGGAATTTTAGTGCAATTACCCTTGCCTGCCCACATTAATGCTGCAACCATAATAGAGCGCATTAAACCCTCAAAAGATGTAGATGGGTTCAACCCCTACAATCTTGGGCGACTTGCTCAAGGTAATCCCTTGCTTCGACCATGTACCCCTTACGGTGTAATGCAATTGCTTGAGTATTACCAACTTGCCTTGCATGGCAAGCACGCGGTGGTGGTTGGCGCATCCAATATCGTTGGCCGACCAATGGCATTAGAACTATTAATGGCTAAAGCTACGGTGACAATTTGTCATCGCGCCACCAAGCAACTAGAACGGCATATCCGTATGGCTGATGTTGTGGTAGTAGCGACTGGCGTTTATAACGTGGTACATCCAGAGTGGTTGCATAAAGAACAAATTGTAATTGATGTAGGTATGCACCGCAGCCAAAATGGGACGCTGCATGGCGATATCAATTTTGACGAAGCAAAAAAGAGGGTCAAATGGATTACGCCGGTTCCTGGTGGTATTGGCCCCATGACCATATGCACACTACTGCAAAATACAATACTAGCAGCAGATATTCTTTAATAAAACGCTGTTATCGATCCAGATCATCCCAATCAAACTCACCCTCGAGCTCATCATCTAGATCCTCTTTCAGTCGTTTACGTTCGAGGCGCTCCTCGAGCATTTGTCGGACGCGTTTTTTATGGTTAAGTTCATCCGGGTCTTCTTCGAAATTAAAATCAGAAAAAGATTGACCCTCATCATAGTCTTTATGCAAGCCCATAATTCCCCCCTATTTTCTCTATCTTCAAACATAGTATAGTGCAAATTTTTACTTATAATCCGATGGAGGATAAGGACACGGTAAACTTTTTTCACAGGATTGACCACTTGTTAATATTAACTTAAGAAATGTGCTATTATAATTACTTTTTTTCGCGATAAATTAACCATTATGCCACTCACTATTAAACGCAGACTACTTACAAAGACGCCTCCTCTGTCCTTTAGACATCGGGACCTATTTTGGGCACTCAATAGCGCTATAAATAATAAGGTACCAGCAGATTTAAAAGAGAGCGACACCGATGGTATGGCAATGTACGCGGATCATGTAAGAAGTGACGAAGGTGACCTGGCTTCTCAACGGAGAAACGGGCATCCAAAGCTTCAAGCCGAGCAATATGGTGAAGACTTTAATTTATATCAAACGTGGACAGCTCCAACCGCGACTGGAGTGACAAATCTGGCTAATAGTATTACGCTAAATGATAATGATGTGGTTGATCCCAATACTTCATTCATCCCCCGTCTTTCCACCCTTCGCGCTACTATTCAAGAAAAAAAACAGACCAACCCTTTATTTAATGACTTATTCTATGCTGAATTATATTTTGCAGCTATGTCATTGGCCTCGCTTGTTAAAGACAATACAACTTCATCTCCTCAAATACTTAGTGGCGCTGAGCATCCAATGCCTAAAGAGATGGAACTATTAACCGATATATTAGGCTTGACTAATAGAGTCCTAGAGAATCCGCTTCAGGAACAATTAATGGTCGATGCTTTTCATTTACAACTCCGTATTGAGCAGTATATTAATGACTCCGAAAATAATCCTTTGGAACTCAAGATTCGAAACATTGAATTTTGGCTCAGCGTATGCTCAGGAGTTACCTGGACTGTGAGCAGCCTCGGCGTAGTTACAGCGCTGGGAGTTGTAGCTGCCCTTGCAATGAGTAGTAGCCCTGTTATTGTGCTATCCTTGTTGGGTGCAGCCATTGGTTTTGTCATAGTCGCCCCTTTGAGTCTATGGATGAGCTTTAGAGTAGAGGATAAGATAGGCAAAAACTTAAGAGACATGAAAGATTTTCAGTACAAAACAATGGAGCGCGCAGGGGTTATACTTAAATTTTTACAGGATGTCGAAGATCTAATTGACGTCGAGCCTCAAATGATACCTCAAGAGCAGCCTGCTCTGTAGTAAATTTAATTCATCATGCAGAACCTGGGGCTTCCAATTAGCCTTAAGGCTTTCTTGACACTCAGCGCCACGCCTTAACCGGACAGTACGTAGGCCTTCCGTTTTCAAGAATACTTTAAGGCCAACTCAAAGACCTGGGGGAGTTATAATTTATTATTCATGTATTAAATATGCCTAAATATTACAATCTGATAAACTTCACTCTCTCTTCTTGTTCATAAGACTACAATGCTCAGTTATCAACACGGTTATCACGCTGGCAATTTTGCTGACGTTGTCAAACATGCAGCATTGACACACCTACTCTCTTACATGGTCACTAAAGACAAACCCATGTTTTATTTAGAAACCCATGCTGGCAAAGGTCTTTATGATTTATATGATAAACAAGCTTTAAAAACTGGTGAGTTTCGGCAAGGAATTGAGCTACTTTGGGCACAGCGAAAGCAAATACCAGCTGTATTATCACTGTATTTACAACAAATTGAGCCGTTAAACCCGGGTGACACTTTACATTATTATCCTGGATCACCATCGATTGCATTGCAAATGCTTCGCGAGCAAGATAGGTTGGTGCTGTGTGAGCTACATCCCAGTGAATTTGAATATTTACAGCAACTACCCAAAATGGGCAAGCGCGTTTCCTTTACTAATAGCAATGGATTAGATAGCTTAAAATCGACTCTTCCGCCTGCTGAACGACGAGGGCTAATTTTCCTTGATCCATCCTATGAAATTAAAACGGAGTATCGCGAAGTGCCGGAGCTATTAAAAGCGGCCTATCAACGATTTGAAACGGGTGTTTATTGTCTGTGGTATCCATTAGTTGATAATAAACTCCATGCTCAATTGCTTAGGGGCTTAAAAAATATTGATGCCAAGCGTACTTTACGCATAGAATTTTATCTCACGGGCGCAAACAAACCAGGCATGACAGGATGTGGGTTGTGGATTATTAACCCGCCTTATGTACTAAAAGCCCAGTTAAAATCAACCTTGGACGTGTTACGTACATTATTTAATCCGGGGATTTCTTCCTACCTTATAGAATAGGGGTCATACATGACTATCTTTGCTCTAAAGGCGTTCAAGGATAATTACATCTGGGTGATCGTGAATGAACGAAAACACACTCTAGCCTGCCTTGACCCTGGTGATGCAGCACCTGTTTTGTCTTATGCTAAAAATAATAAGCTTACTTTAAACAACATTTTGCTCACCCACCATCATGATGATCATGCTGGTGGAGTTACAGAACTACTGAAGCATTTCCCAGAAACCCACGTTTATGGGCCAGCTGATGCAAGAATTCCCTTTGTGAACAGATTGGTTCGTGATGAAGATATTGTGCATATCGATAATTTGGCATTTAGGGTGTTAAGCACACCTGGCCATACCAGCTCTCATATTTGTTATCAAGAGCCCACCAAGGGGTGGTTATTTTGTGGAGACACCCTATTTTCCGGGGGTTGTGGCCGTGTATTTGATGGGACTATCGAACAACTTCACCATTCGATCATGCTATTGAAGAATTTACCCAAAGATACCAAGGTGTATTGTGGGCATGAATATACGCTGCAAAATTTACGTTTTGCAGCTAGTGTTGAACCAGAAAACCACACTATTCAGTCTTACATCGCACATTTGCAAGAAAAAGAAGGCTGTTCGCTGCCTTCAACCATCGCCCTTGAGAAAAAAATTAATCCCTTCATGCGTACACACCTCCCAGCAGTGCAGGAGTTTGCGTATGAACAAGGGCTTCAATCGCATAACTCTCTTGCCATTTTTGAGTTGTTACGTGAGAAAAAAAATATGTTTATTTAACGCCAGCAATTAACTATGGTTCCTTCGCCCCGAGGGGAGAAGGTGCCCGAAAGGGCGGATGAGGGGTGATTGAAAAGCTTTCAACAAAAAATGTATTTTTTTATTTAATCTACCCTCACCTGCCCTGTCGGGCATCCTCTCCCATCAATGGTAGAGGAACCTATTCCTCACCAAAATTACAGGGTTTCTTGCATGCCATTTTTTTAGTAGACTGCTAAGCCCACGATAAAAACAGGCCGTTACTTTGAAGTTTCAGTCACTGATTATATCTTGCCTATTATTTACTCTACCTGTCTATGCTACGGTTGCAAATACCTACTCAACGCCTAACGTTTGGGATGTTCTACGCAGTGAATTATCACTCAACCATGAAATAACCCAACCTGACGTACAAAACCAAATTCGCTGGATTACATCTCATCCAAGCTATATACAAAACTTAGCCAAAAAGTCAGAACCCTATATTTATCATATTGTTACTGAAATTAAAAAACGTGGTATGCCTGGAGAGCTTGCTCTAATCCCGATGATTGAAAGCTCCTATAATCCGTTTGCCTACTCAGGCAAAGGAGCAGCTGGGTTATGGCAACTTATGCCAGGAACCGGAACTGACTTAGGGTTAAAACAAGACTGGTGGTTTGATGGTAGACGCAGTATTCGCCCTTCTACTGATGCCGCACTTAATTATTTCTCATATTTACATCATTTTTTTAATGAAGATTGGTTGCTCGCTGTCGCCGCCTACGACGCAGGGGAAGGTGCGCTGGGTCGTATCATTAAAAATAGCCAGTATACTGGGCGTAAAATCAGTTTTTGGTTACTTGACGTTCCTCAAGAAACCAAGGCCTATATACCCCGCCTGCTTGCACTAGCTGAGGTTATTCAATACCCAGAACGTTATCGAGTAACACTACCGGATATTCCACATCTACCCTATTTTGAAGAAGTTAACATTGGTAGCCAGATTGACCTTAACCATGCCGCAAAATTAGCCGGTATTTCCTACAGAGATTTAATTAAATTAAATCCAGGTTATAACCGATGGGCTACAGCACCTTACCGCCCCTATAAATTACTCATTCCGACAGGCAGGGTTGAAGATTTCAACCGAAATTTGGCAAATGTTCCCATTGATGCGCGCGTGAGCTGGACACGCCATAAAGTCAGTGCTGGGGATAGTTTGGTCTTAATTGCCCAAAAATACCACACCACAGTAAATTTGATTAAAGAACTAAATCAATTAAAAACCACTGCAGTTCAAGATGGCCAATACGTTCTTATTCCTAGCAGTAACAATGCAACGGTTGTTCCAACAAAAATTTTACCAATGCAAACTGTCAAGCTCAGACCTAACCAATCGCAACATTTTACCGCTGCGAAACAATATAAAGTCATTCACATTGTGCAGAGGAATGAATCTTACGAGCAGATACAAAAAAAATATGGTGTAACTATTAATGATATTCAGGCATGGAATCATTTAAATACGCAAACAATCCTACCTGGCCAGCAGCTTATTATTTGGAAGCACACTCCGACTATAGGCTTGTATGTTGTCAAAGCTGGGGACAGCCTTAGTGCACTTGCTAAGCAAAACAATACTTCTATCATTGCACTTATTAAGCTAAACCCTGAATTGAAAGACTATCATCTCCATCCGGGCCAAAAAATTCGGTTAGGTTAGCTCGGATTGTACAGGGCAACCGCATCTTATGATTAAAAATCAATCTAAATGCAGCATTAAAAGTGATTAACCGTCTTTGCGAGCCTTGGCGAAGCAATCTAGCGTCCTTAAGGTCACTGGATTGCTTCGCCAAGGCTCGCAAAGACGGATTTTTTAACAAATAAATGCTCAAAATTTAGATGCGTTTGCACTGTCGGATTGTATAGCTTGCAAGATCAATTAAAATCATGTGTTATACTTAACATACTGTTCCATAATTAATAATATGATGAAACTACTCTTTGATTTTTTTCCAATTCTCATTTTTTTCGTATGTTATAAGTTTTTTGGCATCTATACGGCCACTGCTGTTGCAATGGTCGCTTCCGTGTTGCAAGTAGTATTTTATAGGCTGAAACACCAGCATTATGAAAAAATGCATTTAATTAGCATGAGTCTCATCATGGTATTAGGTGGTGCCACATTGTTCTTCCACAACCCTTGGTTTATTAAATGGAAGCCCACTGGCATTTATTGGTTATCTTCTTTAGTGTTTATCGGCTCAGCATTTATTGGGAAAAAAACATTAATTCAGAAAATGATGGATGGAAACGTCTGTTTACCACCAAAGATATGGGGTCGTTTAAATATGGCATGGGCCGTATTTTTTATTTTAATGGGCGCGTTAAATCTGTACGTTGCATACTATTATGATACAGACTTTTGGGTTAACTTTAAATTATTTGGCGGAGCAGGTTTTACACTGCTATTTGTGTTCTTCCAAGCCCTTTATTTAACTAGACACATCGAAAAAGACTTGGAAAAGCAACCATCTGGAAACCCGCGCCTATAACCATTTAAGGAGCAAAAATGCGATTGCTACTGGTTGAAGACGATGAGTTACTTGGAGATGCTGTTAAAACAGGCCTCACTCAATTTGGTTATATTGTCGATTGGCTAAAAGACGGCGAGGCCGCTCGCGCAGCACTCAGATCCGAATCTTTCGAGTTGATTATTTTAGATTTGGGACTACCAAAACTGTCTGGGATAAGCCTATTGCAAGCCGTGCGCCATGATGGAAATGCTACGCCTGTGATTATTTTGACTGCCCGAGAATCGGTTGAAAGCAGGGTCAAAGGCTTAGATTGCGGTGCTGATGACTATATCATTAAGCCTTTTGACTTAAATGAGCTCAGCGCAAGAATACGCGCATTAATTAGACGCTCTCAAGGGCGCGCTGACACTACGTTACAATACCGTAACATAACGCTTGATCCTGCGGCCCATTCAGTAATGGTGGATGATGTTCTTATCAATGTTCCTCGCCGAGAATTTTCTTTGTTACAGAAATTATTAGAAAACAGCGGCCATGTCTTATCACGAGAGCAATTAATGCAAAGCATTTATGGCTGGGATGAAGACGTTGATAGCAATGCTCTGGAAGTACATATTCATAACCTACGGAAGAAACTTAATGCCAATTTTATCCGTACCATTAGAGGCGTAGGTTATATGGCTGAAAAAAATGAGAGCACCTCTGGATCGTGAAATCCTCAATACGAAAATTTTTATTAATTAATTTATTGCTGGCAATTACAATTACCACGACATTGACTGCTATTGGTAACTATTATTTAGATCAAAAAGATATTCAGGAACACCTGGATACGCTAATGGCTATTTCAGCCCTCTCTTATCAAGCATTGTTAGGTGATGACCTGCACCAACGTCCTCTGCTTAAAATCCAGGATACTCTGGAAACCATTCCACAAAAGGTTGAGACCTATTATCAACGTCCTTTGCTTGACGATGAACCTCCTGAGCATTATCTAGATAAGTTTAACTTTCAAGTCTGGACAGACGGCGGCAGATTATTGTTGCACTCATCCAACGCCCCTAAAATTCCACTGACTGCTGATAAAGACGGTTTTAGTGATAAGTGGATAGGCAAACAAAAGTGGCGCGTATTTACTGCATACAACAACAAAGCGGGCATTCGCACTGTGTTAGCTGAGCGCTACGATACTCGAAATGAGTTAGGTCATCGCATTGCGCAGGATGATCTTTATATTATGCTGTTAACGTTTCCTTTGTCAGGCCTACTCATTTGGATCATCATTGGTAGAGGCCTAGACAGTCTGGATCGTGTGGCCCAAGAAGTGGCAAATAGAGCACCCAGTCATTTGGAGCCAGTGAATATTAGAGAAGTTCCGGAAGAAATTAAGCCGGTCCTTGATGAGCTAAACAAGCTATTTTTCCGATTAAAAGAAGGTTTTGAGCGTGAAAAACGCTTTGCTGCTGACGCTGCTCATGAGCTACGCACACCTCTGGCGGCACTAAAGGCTCAAGCGCAAGTTGCCTTAAATACCAGCGTTGTAGAGAAAAAGAATATAGCGTTACAAAAATTGATTGCCAGCGTTAATCGCACCGCCCATATTGTTCAGCAATTACTAACCATGAGTAAATTAGTCCCCGAAGCTGCCAGCATCAATGATCTGGACGAGGTGAATTTACAAAGAACGACTCGAGAAGTACTAGCTATGCTAGCTCCCGCCGCTGTAGAAAAACAAATTGAGCTCGAATTTGAGCCCGATGAAAAAACACCTGTTATTGCCGGCAATCCCACCGCCCTTAGTATTTTAATTCGTAATTTAGTGGATAATGCGATTCGCTATTGCAAAGAAAACGGCCAGGTTGTTGTTAAGGTATACCGTAAGGATAACGAGGTTGTCCTCGAAGTGCGTGACAACGGCCCAGGTATTCCAGATGAATTACAAGAACGTGTATTTGAGCGTTTCTTCCGCGTTTTAGGCAATAAAAGCCCTGGCAGTGGCTTGGGGCTCGCAATTGTTCAACAAATTTGTACGTTACACAACGGCAGAGTCGCTTTAGAATCACCAAAAGAAGGCACCGGTTTAATTGTGAAAGTATTTTTCCCCATACCTGTCTTAAAATCCAAAAGCTAAATTAGTCCTTTACACCACTGAGATAAGTAATACGTGGGGGATAATAATCACTTAATATTTCCGGCATATACTTAAAGTAAGAAAAGCTACTCAGAGGTTGAAATGCCACGACGCCTAAATCAACGACAAGTTGGTAATTTGATAAAAAGTGTTGCAAACCCATCGCTAGATATGAAGACGCGAGAGAAAAATATGACAGAGCTTGAGACATGGGCCCAAGGTGAGCTCGCACGCGGTGAGCACAATTTTGATGCTGCTCTCAAGACTTTTAATGAGCAATTTAGTGCTTTAGAAGAAAGTTTCGCAGTCTTAGATGATGGATTGGATAGAGTACTTGGCCCGGTAGATGATGAACAGGTCGATGCGGTGATGGCTGAGATCGGTGCTCAAATCAGTTCAGAAAACCGGGCAAAATCTCAAGATGCTGGTCTTATGCAGCGCCTACGTTCGTTAAAAGACAGTATGCAGTCTTCTGCTCCCTCTATAGCACTAACTGACGAAGCTTATAAGCGACAGCTTGACTTCACGGGGTTGGAAGCAGCTACTCCACGAACTCCTCCAAAAAAAGGACCTCCTGAAGAGATAGAAATGCAAAGGCTTGATAAGCCTGAAACTATAGCAGACGCAGCCGATGTAGACGTGCTTAGTGAGACGCAATTAGATGAGATACTTGCCACCCCTAAAGTCATGCCAGCTGCATCTGATGGCCGCGAAACCATAGTAACAGACACGGCTGATATAGCGCCTCCCTCTCAACCTGTAGCTCCTCATCAAAGCGAACAACAACACCCTATGGCAATGTCGAGCCTACCAGATACACTTGAGCTAAGCCCCCCACCCCAAGAGGCAACCAGTTTACATGATGCAGTTATACCTAAACCAGAACCGGCTCGCCCAGCAGACACTCTCTCTGTCCAAGAGCAAATTGATCAGATCACACAAAGTCTATCTCCTCAGGAACAAACGGTATTAAAGTCTATGTCTTCGGGTAAGAATGAGAACTATACCCTTGAGTTAGCTACTCTCATTCAACAACGAGAACATATTTCTACAAAAGCAAAAGAGGCTGATCAAAAGGCTGGTAAAAATGAGACTCTTCAAGACGAAGATATAGCCGCTCAACTCCAAGCAGAAGAGCTTGATAGTGTTTTGCCGCCAAAAAATCCGTAGCTTAACGTGGGTTTTCGATTAATATAGCGGGATAAAAACGCAAGGCCATTCCCGCATTCCGCTTCGCTCCATACGGGCTACATTGATCAATCATATTGGTCCTTCGCCCCGGAGGGGAGAAGGTGCCCGACAGGGCGGATGAGGGGTGATCAAAAAATTTATAACACACAATGTATTTTTTTATTTGATCTACCCTCTCCTGCCCTGTCGGGCATCCTCTCCCATCAATGGGCGAGGAACCTACTAATTACTCTCTCTGCAAAACATAGCTTTAAGTTACTTAGACAAAATCTGCAAAGCTTGGCGGATTAATTGTTCACACGTTTTACTGCCATCATCATCAATTTTACTGATCGCTTTAGCAGCTTCTTGCTGCTTATATCCCAGCGACTCTAATGCCTTGATTGCCTCATCTTGCTCACGCACAAGCTTTAATGGCTGATTTTCTTGCTGCTTGGCCGAGTGTGGCAGTTGCTGTAGCCTGTCTTTCATCTCTACGACTAACCGTTCAGCCGTTTTTTTGCCTATGCCCGGCAATTTAGTTAATAACGTCGTATTTTGTTGATGAATACACTGAATAAATTCATCAGGGCTAATGCTGGATAAAATGGCGATTGCCATTTTTGGCCCTACCCCGTTTACCTTGATTAACGCTCTGAATAAAGCCCGCTCTTGCTGATCAAGAAAGCCATACAGCAATAATGCATCTTCACGCACTACAGTGTGGATATGTAAACCCACGATGCCACTTTCTGCCTCAACCTGAAAAAAAGTCGGTAATGATGTTTCAACATCATAACCCACACCATTCACGTCCACTACCAACCTACCAGGGTTATGGCTATCCACAACTCGGCCATTTAGCCAACCAATCATCGTGACTTCCTCCTACGTCCTGTTATAGCCAGCAACCCATTTCGCCGCGTGTGGCTATGACAAATTGCAATTGCAAGCGCATCTGCCGCATCATTTTGGGGCGAACTATTCAACATCAGCAAATTCACAACCATGTGTTGAACCTGACTTTTTTGTGCAGCCCCATACCCCACTACTGATTGCTTCACTTCTCGCGCTGAATACTCGCTCACTTTAATTTGATGCGATGCACAAGCGACCATTGCAACCCCTCGGGCATGCCCCAGTTTAAGGGCAGAATTAGGATTTTGGTGCATAAAGACTTGTTCAATGGCAACCTCATCGGGGGAAAATTTTTCCATGAGCTCACAAATGCCATTGAAAATCTGTAAGAGGCGACCACTTAATTCACCTGCAGATGTACGTATGCAACCACTGTCTAGATAGTGTAATTGCTGCTGGTTTTCCTTAATAAGACCGTAGCCTGTAATGCGCGATCCTGGATCTATCCCTAGAATAATGGTCATTAGTCTGCTGATTCAATAATAGATTCTGGGTACTCAGCATTACTATACACGACTTGCACGTCATCTAAATCTTCTAGTGCATCGATTAATTTTTCTAAGCTCTCCGCAGTTTCCGTATCCATCGGTACCGTTGTTTGAGCGCGCATGGTTAAATGAGAATGCTCCACTTCAAATTTTGAGGCCTGCAAAGCGGTCAAGACTGCGTGGTAATTATCAACCGCCGTAATCACTTCAACTTGGCCCTCATCCATCAGAACATCCGCGGCACCTGCTTCAATGGCAACATCCATGGCTTGCTCCTCACGTTCTGTAGGGGCCAGCAAAATTTCACCTTGCTCATTAAAAAGATAAGCAACAGAGCCATCTGTACCCAAATTGCCACCATGCTTAGTAAAAGCATGCCTAACTTCTGACACAGTACGGTTTTTATTATCAGATAAGCAATCAACTAGAACAGCAACGCCACTGGGGCCGTAACCTTCGTAGCGCATAGCTATCATGTTTGCACCATCAAGGCCACCGACACCGCGCTTAATCGCGTTATCAATGGTATCACGCTTCATATTTGCCTTAAGCGCTTTAGTTACCGCATCTCTAAGACGAGCATTTGACGATTCATCAGCCCCGCCCATACGAGCTGAAACTGAAATTTCACGAATTAGTTTGGTAAAAATTTTACCTCGTTTAGCGTCTTGCACGCCTTTACGAAAGCGAATATTAGCCCATTTACTATGACCAGCCATGAAAAGCACCCCATAATTTATTCACACATAAGATGTGACAAATTATACAATGCCGATGGCTGAAAAAGAACTCAAAAAAAGAATGATCTTCTTGGGGCTTCTGGATCTACCTCAGGGATGCTAACTTTATAAGTTCTATTTAATCGTAACCTGGATGGCTGCGAAGCGGACATCCGGGTTTTCTATAAAGATAGCTCGTTGACGGCAGAACATCTGAATGTAATTATTGAGTGGCGTCATCCCATTCGAAATACTTTAAAAGTCACACAAAAAGGAGAAATTGGTGTATTTAGCAGGATTTGGAAACTACCATGCCAGCGAGGCAATTTCAGGGGCTTTGCCTACCAACCAAAATTCTCCGCAAAAATGTGCGTTCGGGCTTTATGCGGAACAACTCAATGGCAGCGCCTTTACTCAGCCTCGGCATGTTAATTTACACAGTTGGTTATATCGAACACTACCATCTGTGGTTCACCAAGAATATACCCCTTATAGCTCTAGCATTATAGAAGCGTTTGCGCCCCTACAAGCACCCAACCCTATGCGTTGGGCACCTCTACCCAAACTTAAAGCCAATAACGATTTTATTGATGGCTTGTTTCATGTGGCGGGCAATCGATTATTGAATACCTATCTGTACCAATGTAATCAATCAATGACCACACGGTATTTTAGTAATAGTGACGGTGAACTATTGTTTGTTCCTTACCAAGGCAAGTTGCGGCTACATACGGAGTTTGGTCTCCTTGAAATTGCTCCTGGCATGATTGCTGTTATTCCACGTGGCATCAAATTTAAAGTTGAATTATTGGATTCTTACGCCGCAGGCTATTTATGTGAAAACGAAGGCATGCCTTTATCGCTCCCCCAATTAGGCGCAATTGGTGCGAATGGCTTAGCCAATCCCCGCCATTTTCTTTACCCTAAAGCTGCATTTGAAGAGCTAGATGGCGATATTTCTTTAATCTGCAAATATCAGCAACATCTTTGGGTTGCAAAAAGCCATCATTCGCCACTGAACGTTGTCGCCTGGCACGGAAATTACGCCCCTTATTGCTATGATTTATCGCTGTTTAATACCATCGGTTCAATTAGCTTTGATCATCCAGATCCAAGCATATTTACTGTATTAACTTCCGAAAGTGACACCCCCGGCATCGCAAATCTTGATTTTGTCATTTTTCCTTCACGTTGGATGGTATCCGAAAACACCTTCAGACCCCCTTATTATCACCGCAATATCATGAGCGAATTAATGGGGTTAGTAACGGGGGAATATGACGCAAAAGAGGAAGGCTTTTCTATTGGTGGAGTAAGTATTCACAACTGCATGACAGCACACGGACCTGACGCCATAACCTATCAAAAAGCCAGCAACCAAAAACTCAAACCTCAACATTACCCGGATACCCTCGCCTTCATGTTTGAATCAAGAGAACCATGGCTGGTCACTAAAACAGCCCTCGACCACTCACTGAGGCAAAAAAATTATGCGGATTGTTGGCAGGGATTGCAGCGCGAATTTATACCAAAAAGCTAGCGCTATCCGAGCCTCGACCGTAAGGGAGCGGCTCGGTTCAAGTTAAAACAAATCTTCCTGGGTTAAACCAAATTTTTCCAGAAGAGCGCGTAATGCTTTCAACGCTTCAACTTGAATTTGACGGACACGCTCGCGGGTCAGATCAATTTCCTTGCCGACTTCTTCAAGAGTAGCTTTTTCAAAACCACGCAAACCAAAGCGTCTTGCAATTACCTGTTGTTGGTTTTCCGTCAATTGATCTAATAATGACTCAATATGCGCACGTAAATTTTCATCGGTAAGCAACTCTGCTGGATTAACACTGTTTTCATCCGCAAGTGTATCTAGCAATGATTTATTTTCATCAAAACCAATCGGGGTATCAACAGACGCAACCTTGTCGTTTAAGCCCAATAGTTTTTGAACATCCTCTAATGGCTTATCCACCATTTCAGCAATTTCTTCTGGTGATGGTTCATGATCTAATTTCTGCGTTAATTGTCTTGCAGCTCGCAAATATACATTAAGCTCTTTCACCACATGAATAGGCAGTCGAATAGTGCGAGTTTGGTTCATAATAGCTCGTTCAATCGTTTGCCGAATCCACCATGTCGCATACGTGGAAAATCGAAAACCACGGGTTGGATCAAACTTCTCTACCGCTTTCATTAACCCTAAATTACCTTCTTCAATTAAATCAAGAAGTGGTAAACCACGATTGAGATAGCGACGTGAAATTTTAACAACCAAGCGTAAATTAGACTCAATCATTTTCTTACGAGCAGCAACATCACCCTTTAAAGAAAGTGTCGAATAATGGACTTCTTCTTGGGCGCTCAGCAAAGGCGAGAAACCAATTTCACTCAGATAAATTTGCGTGGCATCTAGGGCTTTGGCTAAGGTTTTACCGCGCTGGTAGGTAGGAAAAGCTAGCTCATCAGTAAAATCTGGCGCGGCGTCTTCTGAAGGAAGCTCAGCAACCTCCTCTTCAATCAGTTCCTCCGCCATAGGCTCGGTATCATCAATACTGTTTTCAATATCTTCGCTTTGGGGTTCTACAGTGTCTTCTTGGTCATCATTTGGGCACATGGTTTCACCTGTTTTATCAATATCACTGCTATTTGATACAGTGTATCTCTTAAGGTGTAACAACAACAGGTTACCTGTCAAGTGCCGCAGGTTATTTTTGCAAATAATTCAATGGATTGACCGGCTTTCCAGCCTTTCTGATCTCAAAATGAACACCCCAGTAACGTCGATCGACAACGCCCATGTCTGCAATAGTTTGCCCTTTTTTTATACGCTGACCTTCTTTTACGAGGTTATGTAAATTATTTCCATAAGCTGTTAAATATTGGTTGTCATGTTTGATGATGATCAAATTTCCATAGCCTGCTAGCCCATTCCCTGCATAAGCAACTGTACCACTTGCAGCTGCTTGAATCTTCTCACCCTGATGACCAGCAATATCTATGCCCTTTTTCCCTTGTTGTGGAACATAATTGGCGACCACTTTACCCTTAGCAGGCCATAACCAACCCCCGGCATATTGTTGTTTAGGTTCAGTTTTGGATGGTTGGTAATTATGCCACGTGGCGTTCACATTTCTAGCAGGACTTGTTTGCCTGGGATTTATAGGAGCTTTCTGCTGTCTCAAATGCAAAACTTGCCCGACGCGTAAGGTATAAGGGCTTTGTAAATGATTAGCTACTGCAAGTTGTCGATAATCTTGATCATAACGAAACGCCACCGCGTAAAGGGTCTCACCGCGGACGACCACATGCTGCCGAGCATGGCTGTTAATTGCTTTCCAGTTTAACTCAACAACAGGAGCCAGCCCTTCCCTTTCACTACATCCAGTAAGTGCTAACAGGGCCATTGAAAGGCAACCCCCTCTACTGAGAGATTTACTCATCATAGGTAATGCCATCTACCCACGCAGCTATTTGCTCAAAAGCTTTATAATGGGTCAAATCAAATTGTAGGGGTGTAATGGATATACGGTTCTGAGAAACAGCATAAAAATCTGTTCCGGGGCCGGCATCAGCCTCTGGCCCAGACGGCCCCACCCAATAAATATGGTGGCCGCGCGGATCTAATTCTTTCACAATAGGCTCAGCACTATGGCGCGTACCCAAGCGGGTGACCTCGATTCCTTGAATTTTATTCAGCGGCAAATCTGGCACATTAACATTTAAGATGGTTCTCGAAGGCAGGGAACTATCTCGCAATTTTAAAACCAATTGTCTCGCTATCACTGCCGCCGTATCATAATGCTGGATATTTTCACCTACCATGGAAAGAGCGATAGCTGGTAAGCCAAGGTAACGGCCCTCCATAGCTGCTGCAACAGTACCTGAGTAAAGAATATCATCCCCAAGATTAGAACCGTCATTAATGCCTGACACAACCATATCAACGCCTGGCTCTAAAAACCCGGTCAGCCCCAGATGCACACAATCCGTGGGTGTCCCTTCTACGCTATAATGACCATTATCCAATTGCCTCACGCGCAACGGGCGCGATAAAGTAAGTGAGTTACTGGCCCCACTTCGATTTCTATCGGGCGCCATTACGTGAATATCTGCGATACTAGCCAACTCATTCGCTAAGGCATGAATCCCAGGTGCTAGTACACCATCATCGTTACTGACTAGTATTCTCATATCGTTTATCCTTCTGGTGATTCTAACCATTTTACAATTGCCAGGCGCTCTTGCAGATGCTGTTTATTTTCATTAATAGATGCTTGAAGGTCAGGCTGATTAGATTGTTGTTGTAAATCAGATTCCTGCTTGGCAATTGTTTGCTGTAATAATAATATTTTTTTGCCATATGCTTGAGGATCTAAGCGTAATTGATAAGCTGACTCGTTAACTCGCAGGGCAATATTTTTTAATTGATCGCAATTGACGCCTTTAGGTTGCTTTGCGGGGCATGTTTGCAAAGCTTGCTGCAGTACTTTTGGATGCAGGCTGAAGTAGTAATCATCATGTGCTGCATAGGCTGTTCCCCATATGGAGATCATCGCTAGTACAATATATTTCATCATCTAAACATCTCTTATAAAAGACAGAATGGTATCATTAGTGAGCGCTGAAGGCCATGGCTGGGGGAGTGTGTGATTAAACTGGATTAACAATGATTGAAACATTTTGCCATCATTTAAGCCCCGCTCCCCGGCTGCCGCTAACGCGTCAACCAGGCTACAGGTCTTAAATTGACGCCTTGTACTTACTTAGCCTTGTAAAAGTGCTTTTTTTGTGGTTGTGCAGTCGTCTTTTGCGAGCGATTCGAATTATTACTACGTCCACGCGGATTTATTGTTGGGAAGCGTTTTCTTGCCTGGCCAGGAGATGCGGTAGATGTCACATTCACTGGTAAATTATGGTTAGGTGAAAAGTTATCTATTTCCTCTCGTTCGAGACGTTGTTTAATAAGCTTTTCAATGTCCTGCAATAACCGAGCTTCATCTGCACTCACTAGAGAAATAGCCTGGCCTACAGAACCAGCTCGGCCGGTACGCCCTATACGGTGCACATAATCTTCTGGTACATTCGGTAAATCAAAGTTTACGACTATTGGCAATTGATCAATATCAATTCCTCGCGCCGCTATGTCAGTTGCCACTAAAATACGGACCTTGCCATCCTTGAAATCTGCCAGCGCTTTCGTTCTCTGTGATTGACTTTTATTACCATGGATAGCAATAGCATCGATACCATCTAATGCCAGGAGCTTAACCAATTTGTTTGCGCCGTGTTTGGTTTTTGAAAAAATTAAAGCCTGATCCCAACTGTCATGGCGAATTAAATGACTCAACAATTCTGCCTTACGCGCTTTATCAACAGGGTGAATTTTTTGCGATACAGACACAGCCGTTATATTACGAGGAGCCACACTGACTTCTACCGGGTTTTTCAAAAACGCTTTTGCTAATTGGCAAATTTCATTTGAGAACGTCGCAGAAAATAATAATGTTTGCCGCGTACGGGGCATCAATGACACTATTTTTTTAATATCATGAATGAAACCCATGTCTAACATACGATCTGCTTCGTCGAGGACCAATGTATTTAATTCATCAAAACGAACAGCGCGTTGAGAAAATAAATCTAAGAGTCTTCCCGGTGTTGCAATTAAAATCTCCACCCCTGCTCGTAATTTAATCATCTGCGGATTAATTTTTACTCCGCCAAAAACCACGGCTGAGCGCAGGTTTAGATATTGACCGTATTGCACTACGCTTTGATGGATTTGCGCTGCTAATTCTCGAGTAGGCGCTAAAATCAACACCTTCACATGATTGCTTTTAGCACGAGGTTGGTCTACTAAACGCTGAAGCAGTGGCAAAGTAAAGCCAGCAGTTTTGCCTGTGCCTGTTTGAGCGGAAGCCAGGATATCATCCCCTCGTAATACAACAGGGATAGCTTGGGCTTGAATAGGAGTTGGTGTATCGTAACCTTGCTCAAGAACTGCGCGTAATAAGGGCTCAGACAAACCCAATGTCGAAAAAGTCATGGTGTTACCTCAAATATTGCAATAAGTTTCAGCAAACACCAAAACCAATCAACGTACAAATTATAAACATATTATCATACAAATGAACTTTTTTCATGTGTTTTATAGAATTATTCGTTTGAATAAATCAGATAGATTGGCTATCGTAAGGCATTCTGATCCATCTAGAGAAATAATACATGCTGGATTTTAAAGTTAGCCGCGATAAATCAACGAGTGAGTTATTCATAGAAACATCCATCTATGGCAAGCTTCTGCTCACCACCCCACAGCTCAATAAAGGTACGGCATTTACGCAGGAGGAACGCCACGAGTTTGGGTTGCTAGGTAAATTACCGGATCGTGTAGAATCTTTAGAAGAACAACTGAAACGCGCTTACTTTCAATATGCAAGCTATACTTCGCGGTTGCAGCAGAACATTTACCTTAGCAATCTCCATGATAAAAACCAAATTCTTTTTTATAAACTACTGAGCCGTCACCTGGCAGAAATGCTTCCTACTATTTATACCCCTATTGTTGGAACTGCTGTCAAACAATTTAGCCGAGAGTTTCGTCAACCTCGTGGCCTGTATATTACGCATTCAGATCAGCATCAACTTGATGAAATTATTAATAACCGCTCTAACCCTGAGATTGACTTGATTGTCGTAACTGATGGCGAGGGCGTGCTTGGAATTGGTGACCAAGGGATTGGGGGCATGGAAATTCCGGTCGCTAAATTGATGGTCTATAGTTTATGTGGTGGTATAGACCCCACCCGTACGCTTCCAATATTTCTTGATGTCGGCACAAATAACCAGGAGTTATTAGATGACCCCATGTATCTAGGTTGCCGACAGCCACGCATTCATGGCAAAGAATACGATAAATTTATTCATGCGTTTGTAAATAATATCACTAAACATTTTCCAAACGCATTTTTGCACTGGGAGGACTTTGGCCGTGGTAATGCCAGAAGAATTTTAAATCAATTTCAAGATGAATTGTGTACGTTCAACGATGATATTCAAGGGACAGGCGCTGTTACTTTATCAGCCTTACTTGCCGCTTGTGATATTTCTGATCTGAGCCTTGAAAAAAACCGTATCGTAGTTTACGGGGCTGGCTCTGCGGGCACTGGGATTAGTGAGCAAATTGTAGATGCTATGGTAGGATTAGGTCTATCCCCAGAGCAAGCGCATAGTCGTTTTTGGTTAATTGACCGCCAGGGGTTACTGGTAGAAAACGACCCTGAACTGACCGATGCGCAAAAACCTTTTGCACGAAAACGAAAAGAAGTGGTTAATTGGGCAACGCACGATAAAAAATTCCCTTCATTAACGGATACAATTCGTCACGTCAAACCAACTATTTTAATTGGTTGCTCAGCGCAACCGGGGGCATTTTCACAAGACATTATAGAAACCATGTCCTCCCATTGTGAACGCCCTATTATATTCCCTTTATCAAACCCTGATGAAAAATGCGAAGCACAGCCAATCGATATTTTAACTTGGAGTAATGGAAAAGCACTGATTGCCACGGGCACTGCATTCCCGGCAATTGAATATCATAAACGCTTGGTGCAAGTAGCTCAGTGCAATAATGCTTTGGTTTTTCCCGGGATCGGGTTAGGAATTTTGGCTGTGCGTGCTTCCCGTTTATCAAAATCCATGGTTTACGCAGCTTCACAAGCTCTGACTGAATTTTCCCCAAGCAAAAAAGATAGTTTCCTTCCTTTGCTACCATCGCTGGATGATGCTCAAGCTGTCGCAAAACATATCGCTGTTGCTGTAGCAAAAAGCGCTATTGATGCTGGGCTAGCTCAGTGCAATCAAGATCAAGACTTGGAGAGCTTGATCGAGACTCTGTTTTGGGAACCACGTTACTTGCCGTTTAAGCGAGTTGATCCCGCCGCCTGAGAGTATTCCTTTAGAGCATGATATTCTTGTGTAGCTTGTTGTTTAATAAAGCCTTGTTCAGTAAGGGATAAAGAATCGCCTGCCAATTTACGGCACTCTTGAAGCATTGCATCGATGCTCTCGATTTTAAATGGGTTACTTAACTTAAGTCCTAACCCAAAATAACCATTATGGATTTCCGCTGCAGAATCTTTTTCGGCAAGGCGAGCCAGGTGTAAATATTTCCATACACTGGCAAAAGCGGCTGCACTTTGAGTAGCTGTCCCATGACTACGCGCTTGAATCGCTAAATGTAAGTACCCTACTGCAAGCTGTATATACCCTGGAGTTCCATGCAGATTAGCAAACTTCTGAAGGTTTAATAGACATTCGGCTAACTCCCTGCAAAATGAATCAAAACTTTCTATTTTTCGCATTTCGAGTGTTTGCAATACAATTTGCGCCGCGTGTATAGAAGAAAATTGTATTGCTTGGTCTAAATACGAAATAAAGTCATCATTTGAAGATGAGTCTCCATCTTTTTTGCGTTTTAATGCCAATACATAAAACAAATACCCTGTAACAAAATCAGCATCTGTTATCCCTGCTTGTGGCATAAAACAAAAATTGGGGTACCTATTTAAGCGTAAATTTTCTCTGCTCTTTTGCCAAAAGAGATTAAAATCATCCTGTCTTAATGTGGTCTGATGTTTAGGATATTCCTTCTGAAACAATGCCAAATAGGCAGGTTGCCAGCACTGCATTAATTTGATTGCTTCAGAGTGCTTATTTTGCTTTAAATAGGAATCTAGCGTTTTAAACTCTTTATTTCGAAATATTGTTGGCATTTCTGTCTCTTTCTCAAGTAGATATATCAATAGCTGGAGAAGGATCGTCTCTTACATCTGGCGCTTCTGGTAAAACACGCAATCCTTCTTCCAATACTACCCGCTCACCGTCTTGAAGCATAACCCATTCTTCTACCGGATCTACACCACTAAGAAGATCTTCCTCATCCTCACCCACCTGCAATGCCTGGACGAGCAGCTGTTGTTGTAATGGTCTTTGCAACTCAAGCATTACAACATCCGCCTGCGCAGCAAGTTCTGCACTTAAGGCACAAGCACCAAAATGATCTTTCGCCTTAGTTACTTTATCAATACATGCGTCCAGAAACCCTAAAAATGCGGGGTCAGTTATTTTATTTTGTCTAACAGCTTCTTGAACGACTCTATTGAACTGGCTAACTTGATCCAGTTTTAATGCAGCACTAAAGGCTTCATTGATCTGACCAGGCCGGCTTTCTACGGGCATCATATTTTGCAATCGCTGCTGCACATCAAAATATAATTTTTTCAGCATATGCATGCCAAAACCTTTGTCTTTAGCCGTATCAATATACGCCTTTAGAGCCTGTTCTGTTTCTTGCATACTAGCCAATTTAGCATCTGTATTGACTGCACCCATATCTAGGCGGTAATCCTGAATAGCATCTATAATTCTGCCACGATGACCTATGCCATACGCAGATTGAATTGCCTGAGTATCATCAGGAGATAAATAGTCTTTATTTGCAATTAAACCACCCTGCAGCTCAGGAAATAATACAATTTCATTAAGCGCTCGCAGATCTTGAGCCTTAATTATTGCTGCTTTACCAGTAGGGTCTACCTGCACATCAATGTTACCTTGGCGCTTTAACATTGCGAGGATATCCTGGGGAAGTGCTTCAGAAAATTCAATTTTCATCATCCCAGGCTGCTCTGCTATTGGTAAAACGCTTAAGACATAATTTCTGTTGCGAGTAGTCCAGGGAGCTCGGTAGGGTCTACCATTATCGGTATATAATTTAGGTCGATTAACCAATAGTTCGAGGATAAGTGCCTGCTTAATTAACCCAGAGTCAACTTCTCTGCTTGTACGGGGCAGAACACCATCTATTTTATCTATACGTTCACTAATTTTCGTTCTAAGTAATACCGCATCATCTCTTAATGCTTTTACAACCCGTATCTCCTCTCCTATTTTTTGGCGATCTTGCGCATTATCTGCATGTGCATACAATGTATCCAACTCCTGCAACCTAGTACTGTGGATATGCGCCACACGTGCACAATATTGTAAGAGCTCTGCTTGTTTGTCTTTCAGTTGCATCACTGATTCAAACGAACTATCGAAGAATGCGTCTTCAATTAATGTACGATTCCGTCCCTGATCATGTCGGGTATGCCTAGTAAAAAGTTTAATCGGTTGCATACTCAAGCGAGAATCAAGCCCTAATTTATCTTTGTCACTTAAAACCTGATCAAATATAAATAAATTATTTCCCTTCAAAGCCTTATTTTGACTGTACCCACCAATCGCATCGGTGTCACTACATAAATAAAACAAACCAAGAGCCGCACCAAAATCATCAATAAATCTCTCTGGGTGCATCCCTTCACCAACCGGATTGAGCGTGGAGTAGTGTGTATATGTACCAAATGAAAATAAGTAGGCCTGCATTGTTTTACCTGTGGCAACCTCTTTCAACAAACGAATATCATCAAATGGCACAAAAAGTGCTGGTTTTCCCTGGTGACTTACCATTGTTGATTGTGTGGTTGTTAGCCCTAACGTCCTAGATATGTTAAGTGCCATTGCTTCTCGTTGCACTTCCTCTGTTTTCCCATGTTTCGGTAATTTTAAAATAGCCTGGGTGCTCAATTTAAACTCATCCCGTTTTTCAATGTAATACGCAAGCGCTGTAATTTCGGCGGTCACCAAGGCCTGGAGTTGTGCTATTACTTTGTCCTGCTTTATTAATGATATTTTCTCTGTAACACCACCTGCACTTTCGGCCAATGTGCAATAGTGCAATGCGGGCATGCCTTCTTGAGGAATATCGATACTTTGAAGTAAATTGATTTTATTTAGATCAGTTAAAATAGTCAGTTTGTATTCGGCAACAGTGCGCCCGTGACTACCTTCTGGAGTAGCTTTGACTTTTGCACTAAATTTTTGAATTTCTTTTTGGACCTGAGCGTTATTGTTTATGTCTAAACCCGGTAAAAAACTATGGATAATTGGTTGCATTTTTTCTTTGCTACGAGCGATTAACTCTCGCAACTCATCTGCGTGGCGCATTGTAGCGGTGTTGCGATTGTAATAATCACAACCTGGAAGAAGAGAAAGCTGGGAATCTCTCCGCCAAAAGGCTAAAGGACTTTCTAAAAGACTCAGCTCTGCGCTTTTAAGCACCGGCGGATCACCGGGTTCAAATTTAACAGCTTGATCCAAAATATTTGAAAATGCTCTCCATTTACCTGGATTACCTTCGAAGGTTGCAATATCAAAAACGTCAGCTCCCTGCGCTTCTATCCAGTCAAGACACACACCTACATCTTTGTAATCCCTTAAGACAACGTCATCGCCTATTGTCGGCGAGCTCTCACCCATGCCTTTCTCTTGCAAAAAACGACGAATAATACGTATTTTTTGCTCATCATTCATGAAGAGCCTCCTTGTATGAGCGCATTACTTACCTGCGCTATAAACAAATAACGGTCTCATGTTTAAATTGTAGACAGTAAAAGCAAAGATTACCAAAATGCCTCAAGAGCATCGGGGATGACAAAAAAGCATGCAGGACGCTAGGCTGGGCTGAAAAGCCCAGCAATTTTGAAAGTTAAATGTGAAATGTAAGAAATCGAAGCCCTATTAATTCGCTTTAAAGTTAACCACTACATTTTTTAACATCCCACTTTTGGGATCCCATGCACGAGCGTAAGTAAATAGCATTTTCGTGGATTGTGGGTAAGATTTCCCTTTGATAAGTGCAAAGGTGAACGTCATGTTACCGCCTGCACCAATGAGCTTTGTCTTAGGAGGAAGATACTGGCTACCAGTCATATTTAACAGGCTTTTATCATAGGTTGTTACTGTCCATTGATAACCCGTGGTTGGATTTGATGGCAAACTTACCACAAATTGTTTGCTACTTGGATCTACCGTTATCGTTGTAGTTTCCTCTGCATATCCGCATAGTGAACATAATAATAACAAGCTACCTAATATTGCTCTCATCAAAACTCCCCATTGTTTTTAGTTTGTTTAAGGTCTGTTGACAATTCATATTCTCAAATTCTCTAAAGTGCCTACGTACCGTGGCTTGTCCACGGCATCCAGAGATCTCCTGGA